>CAXUDL010000018.1:86154-93435 GCA_964249855.1 uncultured Rhizobacter sp.
CGCGAACGCCCCTCGATCCCTCCCTCGAATCCGATGCCGACCACCGTGCTGTCGTCCCCGTCCGCAGTTCCGTCTTCGTCGCCGCCCGAAGACCGCGCCGCGCGCCGTTCGCCGATGGCCTGGGTGCCGACGCTCTACCTCGCCGAAGGCCTGCCGTTCTACGCGGTCGCCCTGATCGCGGGCCTCATGTACAAGAGCATGGGCCTGCCGAACGACCGCATCGCGCACTGGACCGGGCTGCTCGGCTTCGCCTGGGTTTTCAAGCCGCTCTGGAGCCCCTTGCTCGAAGCGGCGCCGAGCAAGAAGTCGATGGTCGTGCTGTTCCAGACCGTCAGCGCGCTCGCGCTCGGGGCGACGGCCTTCGCGCTGCAGCTGCCGGACTGGTTCGCGGTCAGCGTCGCGCTGCTCGCGGTCGTCGCGGTCTCGGCCGCTACGCACGACATCGCCGCCGACGGCCTCTACATCGCGAGCCTGAGCGCCAAGCAGCAGGCGGCCTATGCCGGCTGGCAGGGCGCATTCTTCAACGCGGCAAAGTTCATGTCGCTCGGCGGCCTGGTGATCCTGGCGGGCTACTTCGAAACCCGCATGCCGGTCGCGAGCGCATGGACGCTGATCTTCGGCCTGCTCGCATTGGCGATGGCCGCGCTCGCGCTCTACCACCTGTGGTCGTTGCCGGCAGCGCGCAACGCTGCTCGCCCGCAGCGGGTGCGCGGTCCGCAGGGCGCGACGTCGCGCGGCCGGGTCTGGGCCGCGCCGCTCGACGTGATCCTCGACTTCTTCCGCAAGCCGGGCATCTGGCTCGCGATCCTGTTCATCATCCTGTTCCGCGCCGGCGAAGGGCAGATCCAGACCATCGGACCGCTGTTCCTGCGCGACGCGCGCAGCGCCGGCGGCCTGGGGCTCACGACCGACCAGGTCGGCTGGGTCTACGGCACGGCCGGCACGGTCGCGTTCCTGGTCGGCAGCGTCTGCGGCGGCTACTTCACGTCGTGGATCGGGTTGAAGCGCGCGATGCTCGTGCTGATCCTCGCGGTCAACCTGCCGAACGCGGTCTTCTATTTCCTGAGCACCGAGCTGCCGACCAGCCTCGCGGTGATCGCGACCGCGCTGAGCGTGGAGATGTTCGGCTACGGCTTCGGGTTCGTCGGCGTGATCCTGTTCATCATGCAGGTGGTCGCGCCCGGCAAGTACACGACCGCGCACTACGCGCTAGGCACCGGCGTGATGCAGCTCGGCTTCGTGTGTTTCAAGCTCGTCAGCGGCGACATCCAGACCGCGCTCGGCTACCGGCATTTCTTCCTGTGGGTGCTGGCGTCGGCGGTGCCGGCGCTGCTGCTGTCGCGCTTCCTGAAGATCGGCGACGACAAGGCCGCGGCATGAGGCGGGCGGTGCCGAAGGTCGCCGTCAGTGCCGTCGCCGCCGGTTTGATCGCCACCGCGGTGTCGGCCGGTTGCGCCTCGACGGCGCGCTCCGGCGGCGGCGTCTTCTTCGACGATTTCAGCCAGCCCGATCTCGCCGCGCTGGGTCGCGACGGCTGGACCGTGCGCGAGACGCGCGGTCATCCCGGCATCGCAGGGGCGGCGTGGGGCCCCGGCTCGATCGAGCTCGTGGCCGACCCTGCGCTTCCCGGCAACCGCCTGCTGCGCCTGACCGCCAGCACCGACGGCACGCCGCAAGGCACGACCCAGGCGCAGCTCTGCCACGCGCGCAAGTACCTCGAGGGCACCTACGCCGCGCGGGTCCGCTTCAGCGACGCGCCGGTCCAGGGCCCGGACGGCGACGTGGTCGTGCAGACCTTCTTCGCGGTGGGCTCGCTGAGGTTCGACTTCGACCCCGAGTACAGCGAGCTCGACTGGGAATACCTGCCGAACGGCGGCTGGGACGACGCGAGGACGCGGCTCTACGGCGTCACCTGGCAGACCGTTCGCCTCGAGCCGTGGCTCGCGTTCAACCAGCCGCACCAGGAGTTCCGATCGATGGACGGGTGGCACGTGCTGCTGATGCAGGTCGCCGGCGGCCGCACGCGCTGGTTCGTCGACGGCGAGCCGCTCGCCGAGCACGGCGGGCGCAACGTGCCGGTGGTGCCGATGTCGCTGAACTTCAGCGAGTGGTTCTCGCCCGGCGGTCAACTGGACAGCGTGTCGGCGACGCGGCGTTACGAGCAGGAGGTCGACTGGGTCTTCCATGCCAAGGGCCGCGTGCTGTCGCCGGGCCAGCTCGCGGCAGAGGTCGACACGCTGCGCCGCGCCGGCACGGCGCATGTCGACGGCGTGCCGTCGCCGACACCACCGCTGCCGAGCCCTTGCGACTTATGACTGCCCGCCCGCCCGCCCGCCCGCCCGCCCGCCCGGCCCGCCGGCGCTCGGTGCGGTCACGGCGTGTTCGGGTCACGTGAAGTGTGTGGCATTCCGCGCCGCTTGGGGCATACCAATCGAGCGCTCGACCATACCAGCTTGCACAGTCTTTGCTAGAAGCCCGGGTCGGACGGGAACACTCGCTGTCGCACCGGCAAAATATCTTTGCATCTGCTCAGAACTGGATTGCAATTCGATGACATTGGTCGCATAGTGGCCTCTAGTGGTTATGTATTGGTATGCAAGGCGTGCCGAGCGGTTCGAGCACGCCGGATGCGAACCATTCCGCGGAGTGCGCGGTAGGGCAACCTTCAACCCCCGGGTCTTTTCCCATCGTGGGCCCGACATCCCCCAGAGGCGTTCATGAACGGCAAACACACTCCCATCGCATCGGCTGTCATGTTGGTTCTCGCCGGCGCCGCACTGCCCGGGCTCGCGCAACAGGCTGCCCCGGCACCCGCGGCGCCTGCTTCCGCGGCACCTGCTTCGCCCGCCGCGCCGCGGCCGCAGGAGTTGAACGCGGTGACGGTGACCGGCATCCGAGCGTCGGTCGAACAGTCGCTCATCCAGAAGCGCAATGCCGATTCGCACGTCGACGTGATCACCGCTGAAGACGTCGGCAAGCTGCCCGACAGGAACGTGGCCGATTCGCTGCAGCGCGTGCCCGGCGTGACCATCAGCTCGGCCGGCGCGAACGAGGGTGGCTTCGACGAGAGCGACCGGGTCAGCATGCGCGGCACCAGCCCGAGCCTGACGCAGACGCTGATCAACGGCCACGGCGTTGCGTCGGGCGACTGGTTCGTGCTGAACCAGACCGGCACGGTGGGCCGCAGCGTCAGCTATACCTTGCTGCCGTCGGAGCTGGTGGGTTCGGTCGTGGTGCACAAGAGCTCGCAGGCCTCCGACATCGAAGGCGGCGTGGTGGGCTCGGTCGACATCGTCACGCGCAAGCCGCTCGACTTCAGGAAACCGCTGACGCTCGAGGCGTCGCTCGGCGGCGTCTACGGCACCCTGCCCGGCAAGACCGATCCGCAGATCAGCGGCCTCGTCAACTGGAAGAACGCTGCCGGGACGTTCGGCGTGTTGGCGCAGGCGTTCTACGAGAAGCGGAGCCTGCGTCGGGACGGCCAGGAAATTCTTGGTTACGAGCAGATCGCGGCGGGCAGCCCGATCGCGACGGCTCGTCCGGACCTGTCCGGGGTGTACTACCCGAGTCTGATCGGCTCGGCACTCTTCGAACAGAAGCGCGAGCGCACCGGCGGCCTGATCGACGTGCAGGTCAAGCCGCTGGACAACCTGACCTTCGACCTGTCGGGCTTCGTCTCGAACATGAAGGCACCGAACTACAACCGCAACTACCTGTTCTGGGGCAGCCACGTCGTCAACCAGGGGCAGGGCCAAGCGCCGGACGCCGGCTACGTGGTGCGCAACAACACGCTGGTCTCGGCCAATTTCTCGCCGGTCGCGACGACGCAATACGGCATCTACGACCAGATCTCGCGGCCCGACGCCAGCGCCGATTCGAGCTTCGTCAGCCTCGACACCGCGTGGAAGGTCAGCGACCGGCTGTCGCTGACGAGCAAGCTTGGCACCTCGAGCGGCAGCGGCAAATCGCCCACGCAGGACGTTGCCGAGTGGGACACGGGCAAGGGCACCGGTGCCGGCTACAGGCTCAACGGCATCCACTCGGCCGCCGACTTCAACCTGGGCAGCACGAACAACGCGAGCCCTGCCGGCGCCGGCCTCGACTTCATCTTCGGCGCGCAGTTCGTCGACGTGAAGGACAAGGAGAACTGGGGCCAGATCGACGGCGAGTACGCGATCAACGCCGGCCCGCTGACGGCCCTCAAGTTCGGCGTCCGCCTCAACGAGCACAAGCGCGATTCGAACGGCGTCGTCGCCCAGAACCCCAAGGCGGCGACCGATCCGGCCGACTCTCCCTTCACGCAGGCCAACTTTCCGTCGGGGTTCGCCAACTACCCCGGTGATTTCGGCAAGAACCTCGGCGGCGCCTTTCCGCGCGACGTCTGGTTCTACTCGGCCGACCAGCTGGCGGCGTTCAACGGCAAGTACGCGAACCGGCCGACCGACGGCAGCCGCGAATACTGGCCGGTCGAGTTCGCGGTCAAGGAGCGCAACACTGCCGGCTACCTCCAAGGCGACCTGGAAGGTCAGGGCTGGCGCGGCAATGTCGGCGTGCGCCTGGTCCGCACCAAGGAAAGCGTGACCAACAACGTGTCGGTCACCGCCGCCACGCCTGGCGCGATCACGACTTCCGCGTTCGGGCCGTTCGTGCCTTCCCTGGTCGAGCACACCTACACCGACGTGCTGCCGAGCGCGAACCTGACGCTCGACCTGCGCCGCGACCTGCTGGCGCGCTTCGCCATCTCGAAGACGATGACGCGGGCGGACTATTCGTCGCTCGCGGGTTCGGTGGCACTGAGCCCGCCGGCCGTCGTGGGCGGTATCGGCTCCGGCTCGGGCGGCAATCCCGACTTGAAGCCGGTCCGCTCGACCAACCTCGACGCGAACCTGGAGTGGTACTTCGCGCCCAGGTCGCTGCTGTCCGTCGGCGCGTTCTACATGGATCTAACGAGCTATGTCGGCTTCGGCCGCGTCCGCAAATCCTTCATCAGCTTCGACGGCCAGAACCCGCAGGGCGCGCTCGTCGACTACGACCTGTCGGTCCCGGTGAACACCAGCGGCAAGGTCAAGGGGGTGGAGCTGGCCTACGAGCAGCCGTTGTTCGGCAACTTTGGCGTGTCGGCCAACTACACCTACGCCAGCGCCCAAGAATCGGGCGGTACGCCGCTGGTCGGGGCCTCGAAGCACACCGGCAACCTCGGCGCTTACTTCGAGAACGACCGTTTCAACGCCCGTGTCTCGTACAACTACCGCTCGAGCTTCTACAGCGGCCTCGACCGGAGCACGGCGTTCTCGCAGGCGGCCGTCGCCACCGTGACGGCGTCGCTCGGCTACAAGGTCAACGAGAACTTCAGCGTCTCGCTCGACGGACGCAACCTCAACAACCCGAAGCTGAAGTACTACGCCCTGAACGAGGACCAGCCGCGCTCGATCTACGAGAACGGGCGTCAGTTCTATCTGACCGCGCGCATCACGTACTGACGTGGTGCGGCGTGCCTGCCGACGAGCCGTCTTCGCAGGGGCGGCGCTCTGCCTCGCGGCCTGCGCCGCGCCGCCGGCCGGGCCGCCGACGTTCGTTCACGGCCCCTACAAAGACCTGACGCTCGCGATCGATCCCGCCACCCACGTGATCTCGACGGCGGTTGGCGGCCGCGTGGTGCCGGTCATCGATCGACTCGCGGCCGGCAGCACACTGAACTGGGCGTTCGCGGTCGGCGAGTGCGGCAGCGAGACGTTGGGCGGCCTGCACGCGCAGACGGTTGCGGATGCGAACACCGCGGCCTTCGTCCGCGCCGGCATCGGCTATATCGTCTCGACCGGCGGGGAGGGCGGCCTCTTTACCTGCGGCAGCGATGCCGGCATGGAAGCCTTCATCGCCCGCTACGCGTCGTCGCGCTTCGTCGGCATCGATTTCGACATCGAGTCGCGGCAGACACCCGAAATGATCGAGGCGCTGGTCCGGCGCGCGGTCGTCGCGCAGCGCCTGCACCCGGCACTGCGCTTCAGCTTCACGCTGCCGACGTCGGCCGCGTCGGACGGCTCGCTCGCCGGTTTGAACGCGCAGGGACGCAGCGTGCTGAAGGCGATCCGCACGCAGGCGCTCGCCCGCTACACGATCAACCTGATGGCGATGGACTACGGGCCGCCGACCCCTGCGAACTGCGTGGTCGCGGCGGGTGTCTGCGACATGGGCGCCTCGGCGATCCAGGCCGCCGAGAACCTGCACGCGGCGTTCGGCGTGCCGTTCGCGCAGATCGAGCTGACAGCGATGATCGGCGGCAACGACGTCGCAGCGAACGACTTCACGCTCGCAGATGCGCCGCGGCTCGCACGGTACACGCGAGAGCGGGGGTTGGCGGGGCTGCATTTCTGGTCGCTCGACCGCGACACCCCGTGCCCCCGGCCCCCACAAGGCGCATCCCCGGTTTGCAGCGGGCTCGACACCGTGCCGGCCGGCGCCTACCTCGGTGCGTTCGACCGGGCGTTGCGCTGAACGTCGCTGGGGGTTTGCGGGTCGACGCCGGCTGCTATACTCCGCGGTTCGTCTTGGAGGGGTGGCCGAGCGGTTAATGGCAGCAGACTGTAAATCTGCCCTCTTACGAGTACGCTGGTTCGAATCCAGCCCCCTCCACCAGGGTCGAAGGGTCGAGCGCGAGTTGGTGGGAGCAGATCGGTACCGGAGTCAGCGACGACGGTAGCTCTGACGCCGAAGACGAGCGTAGGTGACGGGAACACGCGACGGAGCGGTGAAACGAGCAGTGAAGAGCACTGGACAGGGCGGTGTGACGGGCGGACTGGATCAGCGGCGCCGAAGTCTGCAGCAGAGATCCCGGTCCGTCGAGTGTTGTAGAAGTTGTTGGACCCGCGACGCAGTCGGCGAGGTGGCGGGTCGGCTCCCGGGCGGGAGTAGTTCAATGGTAGAACTCCAGCCTTCCAAGCTGATCACGCGGGTTCGATTCCCGTCTCCCGCTCCATGATGTGTTGGTGTTCAGGCAGAACGAGTCGCTAGAGGCTGGGTGATCGAGCGGTCGCCCAGCCTGTATCGATCAAGACCTGTCCTGACGAGGTATGGAAGACAGGCCCATGTGGCTCAGTGGTAGAGCACTCCCTTGGTAAGGGAGAGGTCGCGCGTTCGATCCGCGCCATGGGCACCAAGATCGCTGCGCGCAGACCTGACGACCGGATCGCTGCGCGACTCCCTCCTTTCGTTTTTTTATCGAGGTTTTCATGGCCAAGGGCAAATTCGAGCGCACCAAGCCGCACGTCAACGTCGGCACGATCG
>CAXUDL010000019.1:0-88158 GCA_964249855.1 uncultured Rhizobacter sp.
GCCATGCTCAACCGGCACCGTGAGCGAAATCAATGTGGTCGGACTAGACGCTTACCGATTGGCAGCAGTTCCATTCACCCAAGAACCTGGCCTCGGCCCTGGTGGTGGAAGCGGGCGAATTGCTGGAGCACTTCCAGTGGCTGACCGACAACCAAAGCCGCGCCATGCCGCCCGAGAAGCTGGACGCGGTGGCCGGCGAAGTGGCCGACGTGCTGTTGTACCTCGTGCAGATGGCCACAGCGCTGGGCATCGACCCTGTGGCAGCCGCGCAAGCCAAGCTCGAGCTCAACGTGCAGCGCTACCCCGTCGACCGGGCGCGCGGCAACAGCAAGAAGCACGACGAACTGTGAGCGGCCCAGCCCAGTGATCATCTACCAGGCCAGCAAGCGCGAATTTCTGCAGCACGCGTTGCGCGACGACATCGAGGACGTCGTCACCCGCCACTACCGCAGCGCCACCGGCCATGGCGTCAGCCCTGCCGAGGTGCGGGCCTGGAAGCACTCGCTGCTGGAGATGGCCAAGGTGCTGGGCGATGAAGAGATCCCTGAAGACGCCGGCGTGGCCATCGAATACCAGCTGCCGCAGAGCGCCAAACGCATCGACTTCGTGATCACCGGCGAGGACGCGGCTGCGCGCAGCAAGGTCATCATCGTCGAGCTCAAGCAATGGTCTGCGTCACGCCGCAGCGAGAAGGACGCCATCGTGTGGGCGCACCGCGGCGGTCGCGGGGCCGAGCGTGAAGGTACCCATCCGTCGTACCAGGCGTGGTCCTACGCCGCCTACCTGGAGGACTTCAACGCCGCGGTGCAGGACGGCGCGATGGCGCTGCACCCCTGCGCCTACCTGCACAACCACCCGCGCGACGGCGAGATCGACCACCCGCACTACCGCGAGCACCTGGAACGGGCGCCGCTGTTCCTGGAGAAGGAGCGCAAGAAACTGCAGGCCTTCATCCGCGAACACGTGCACTTTGGCGACCGCAAGGGCGCGCTGTACGCGATCGAGAACGGACGCATACGGCCGTCGAAGATGCTGGCTGACAGCGTGGCCGGCCTGCTGCAAGGCAAGGCCGAGTTCGTGCTGATCGACGACCAGAAGCTGGTGCACGAGACGATCCTGCAGGCGGAGGCGCAGGCGGCCCAGCGCAAGCAGGTGGTGATCGTTCAATGCGGGCCAGGCACTGGCAAGTCGGTGGTGGCCATCAACCTGTTGGGCGCGTTGATCGGCCGAAGCCGCAACGCGCGCTATGTGTCGAAGAACGCGGCGCCACGCTCAGTCTATGAAGCCAAGTTGGCAGGCACTTTCAAGAAGACCCGCATCAGCAACCTGTTCAGCGGCTCAGGCGCCTTCGTGGACGTCGCGGCCGACACCTACGACACCCTGATCGTCGACGAAGCGCACCGGCTGAACGAGAAGAGCGGCCTGTACCGCAACCTGGGTGACAACCAGATCAGGGAGCTGATCAAGTCGGCGCGCTGCACGGTGTTCTTCGTCGACGACGACCAGCGGGTGACGCTGCTGGACATCGGCCACACCGAAGAGCTTCGGCGCCATGCACGCGAGCTGGGCGCCGAGGTGACCGAACTGGTGTTGTCGTCGCAGTTCCGATGCAATGGGTCGGACGGCTACCTGGCCTGGCTGGACCACACGCTGGAAAAGCGCGTGACCGCCAACCCGACGCTCGACACTTCCGAGTACGACTTCCGTGTGTTCGACAACCCAGTTGAACTGCATGCGCTGATCGAGCTGAAGAACCGCGCAAACAACCGGTCTCGCGTCGTCGCCGGCTACTGCTGGAAGTGGCCGAGCAGGAAGGACGCCCAGGCCTGGGATATCGCGCTTCCCGCGTTCGACTAAAAGCGCCGCTGGAACCTGGACAAAGACGGCACCCTGTGGATCGTGACGCCTGGTTCCGTTGATCAGGTCGGCTGCATCCACACCTGCCAGGGCCTGGAGCTGGACTACGTGGGCGTCATCATCGGCCCGGACCTGGCTTACCGCGACGGGCGCATCGTGACTGATGCGACGAAGCGGGCGTCGTCGGACAAGTCGGTCAAGGGACTGAAGGCGATGTTGAGGGCAGAGCCGGACAGCGCCTGCGCCCTGGCCGATGCCATCGTCAAGAACACCTACCGGACGCTGATGACGCGGGGCATGAAAGGCTGCTACGTCTACTGCACCGACGCACCGCTGGCGACCTACCTGCGCTCGCGATTGCAGTCGGGGCTGCCTGCGCTGCCGGCTGTGGACGCCGCCGACAACGAGAAGGCCGTGGCCGCTGCGACCTCGCCTGCGCGATCGAACGTCGTACCCTTGCGGCGTGTGACGAAGGAGGAACGGGATGCCGGCGTGGTCGCCGCCCCCGTCGTCGACCTGCGTTTCGCTGCCGGGGCCTTCTCCGACGCGAAGGCGCTGTGGGACAGCCCTGATGAGTGGGTCGCGCTGCCCGACTGGGTGCGCCCGCAGCCCGGCCTGTTCGTCGCCCAGGTGGTGGGCGAGTCCATGAACCGCCGCATTCCGAACGGCGCTTGGTGCCTGTTTCGAGCGAACCCGGCCGGAACACGCCAGGGCAAGGTGGTGGTGGTTCAGCACCGCAGCATCGCGGACCCGGAGACCGGCGGGCGCTACACCATCAAGCTTTATGCGAGCGAGAAGGTGCCGGACGAGCATGGCGGGTGGCGGCACGAGCGCATCAGGCTGCAGCCGGATTCGGACAGGCCTGAGTTCGAAACGATCGAGTTTTTGGTGGGTGATGGTGATGACGGTTTGACGGTCGTCGCTGAAATGCTGATGGTGCTGGGTGCCAGCGGTGATTGAAGGGCGTTTTGAGGGCAGGTGGTGCAAGTCGCCCCGCCCCACAGGTCAAGCAAAAAAGCAATGGCGGTTTTCCTGTGTGTTAATCGTCGACGCCCCACTGGCACCTTCAGACCGAAATCGGTTGGCCAAGCCCCGAAGCCATCGACGACCGGTCATCCTTTGTAGCGGACGTTCAGTCGACGTAGTTTGTTAGAGAAGCTTGGGCTGCGTAAGCGCTGAAGCACTGACCAGCTGAGTCGCGAACCTGAGTCGGGCCGGTATACCAAAACTGAGTGTCCGATCGGCAAGCTCTGCTGGACCCTTGCGCGGCGCTGTTGGTGTATCCCTGGCCAGCGGCCCCTGACGACAATGGCTTGCGCACTGGGTGAGCCGGCCCCGTGAAGCAAGTACTGTCACTTTGAGGGCCACGCACCAGATGCAAAGTTGGCAGCTTCGTCGGATCGAAGAGTCCAACCAAGGCAACGTGAGAAATTCACGAGCGGTTGGAAAAGCCACGGCAAGTCACCGTACTTTTGCGTTGCGGCGAGGTGCCAGCATGTATGCGAACATCCCAGGCGTTCACGCCGATCCGAAGCATTGCGGACCTTGGCTGTGCCATTCGAAGAAGCGACGAGGGGGAGAACTTGGCAATTTGTGCTGTATGGCGGAAGGCGCAGCCGACCACCGAAGTGAGAGCGCTTCGCGCAGATCCGCATGGGGATTCCATCTCGAACTTACACCCATGCCGCGAGCCGTTCGTTACCCGGCTCATAGCCACCGACCAGGGTGGCGATTCTGAACGGGCGTCATGAGCAGCTACGTCAAGTTCCCCGTTCTTCGCAGCATCGAGGTTCGCAAATACTCGATGTACCCCGGCGGAGCAGGCAAGGATGGGTTCGCCGCAGAACTGCTCGACGGCATGTCGATTATTGTCGGCATCAACGGCATCGGTAAGACGACGCTGTTGAACATGATCCTGTGGATGCTGACCGGTCCGAATGCGCCAACCAAGGGCGACCTGATGCGTCCCGGGTCCGGCAGGCACAAGCGGCGCAAGGTATCCAACTTCACGTTTTTCGCCAGCCGCGTCGGCAACCCTATCCCAGATGCCGAGTGCACTCTGAAGTTCAGCGTTGGCGACGACACAGTCACCATCACGCGAAGCCTGGCGACGTTGCAGATCAAGGCGCTCTGGCACAACAAGGCGCGGCGTAAGGACGCCGACGAAAGCGACTACATCGCTTTGATGCAAGAGTTGACAGAGACAAAAAGGGACTGGGACTTCGACTTCCTGGTCAGGCACTTCATCTTTTTTCTCGAACAGAAGGCACCGCTCCTCTGGGGTGAGGAGGGTCAGTTCGAATTGCTGCGCATCCTGTTCCTCAACGAAAGCTTGTCAAACGACTGCGTGCGGCTGATGGATGAGATCGCGAAGATCGACAGCCAAGTGCGCAACAAGCACTGGCAGCTCGAGGACTTACGCGATGAGATCGATGAACTGAGGCCGGGCAGGGAAGAGCTTGGAGATGACACGGAGGATCTGGAAGTTTCACAGCATCGCTGGTCCGCAGTCAGGGAGCGACTGGACGTCCTGACGCAAAGTGTCGATGACGCGCTGACCAGTTGCCAGGACCTTGAGAAGTCGGACTTCGAAGACGAGGCAGCGCTTGACGATGCTAGGCAGGACTTGCGCAGGGCCGAACAGCGCTACTTCCGAGGGGCATTTCCACAGCTTCCAGAAACCTCAGAGTTGGTGTTCGGACGCCTGCTGGCGAACGAGGCTTGCTTGGTATGTGGCAGCGACTGCCACGCCGCGCGCAAGCGCCTCGTCCGACTTAAGGCGGAAAACGCCTGCCCCGTGTGCGAGACACCTCAGGTGGCGGGCGACGGGTCTAGCGCCCTTGTCAGCCTTGGCGCCGCGAGATTGAGCGACCTCGAACGGAAGGTGAAGGTGCTGCAGGCGACGTATGACGATCGCCGCAGTCAATTAGCGGCAGCGCGAGAGATGCTTGTCGGCCTAAAGAATGAGCAGCGCGCCGCGTGGCGCGAGGAAGCGGTGTTGTCTTCGATCATTGCTGACCGGACGGCTCAGCAGCTACCCGTGCAGGCGCAGATGCCATCGTTGCAGGCCCAGTTCGCTGCCCAAGAGGCGGAACTCGAGGCCGAAAGGGCAGAACTTGCGAAGAAGCGTAAGCGATTCAGGCTACTGCTCGCCAAAGGCCAGCAGGAGATCGCGCTTGTTGCGGACAAGATCTGCAAGGAGTTCAACCAGTACGCATTCTCATTCCTTGAAGAAGACTGCCGCATGGAGTATTCGATGTCGAGGCGGCGCATCGGCCAGACTGGGGCGCTGATGGAGTTTCCGAGTTTCGTCGTGAAGGTTGGGTCGGCAGCAGCCAACGGCTTGCAATTGCGCGCTGATGCGACACAAGTGTCCGAGTCGCAGAAAGAGTTTTTGGACCTTGCTTTTCGGATGGCCGTCATGCGTACCGCCACCGGGGACGCCTCTGCATGCATGTTGGTCATCGAGACGCCTGAGTCCAGCCTCGATACCCACTTCGTCACCCGAGCCGGGTCGATGCTGCGCTCATTCACATTCGGCAGCAACCGCTCAAAGACGCCGCGACACACCATTCTTGCGTCCAGCAACTTGAACCGCGAGAACATGATCCCGGAACTCCTGGGACTGGGGAAGCCGAGGGCCACACCAAAGCAGGAAGTTCGAAAACGCATCATCAACCTTCTGGACCTGGCCGCGAAGCCGAAAGCTCTTGTAAAGGAGTACAGGGCGTACCAGCAGCAGTTGCGAGCATCGCTTCATGAGAATTGAACAGGCGCTTCCTCAGGAACATGTCCAGGCGTGGCTGTTGATGCTCGTAGGCGCGAGTGGCCTTGCTGGACTGACACCACTTTCCAACGAGCTCTTCCATCGACTGGTGTTCTTGTCCAACAGTCTGGCGAAGCTGTACGAGACTCAACCGCCTGCAGAACTCGTGCTCAAGCAGGCGCGGGGTCCGTACTACCCTCAGGCCCAGTATCAGCTCGAGCGCATGGTCGTGCAGGGCCTGGTGACGATGTCTGGGATGCGCTGGACGGGTAAGGCTGATCGTCACGTCGATGCAAGCTTTGCGCTGTCGGACGCTGGACTTGACTGTGCACGCCGCCTTGTCGCAGATAGCGCTTGGTGCAGCGATGTGAACGACTTCCTCAACGACCTCGCGGCGGCCGTGGCCCACGTCGACGAGGGGAAGGAAGTTCACACCGTAGACCGTGATCTGACCTACAGCCAGCCAGGCATCGGTGACCGCACCGTCATCTCTTTCAGAAGCGCAGGAGAGCGGTTGTCCGAGCGGGCCACGGAGGAACTCGCCGCCTACTCGCCCGCGGGTTGCGAGCCGAGTCGGCAACATCAGCTGAGGCTCTATCTCAAATACCTAGAGAGGCTCGCAGCATGACGGCGGCCCCCGCAATCGCGGCTAGTGATGGAAGTGCGCCCGCCCTGATTAACCACTCAACGGCTCAGCACGTCTACGAATCCGAGTCGCTGGGCTCGGCGGTGCCACTCACGCCTGAGGATCAGTTCATCGAAGCGGTGCTCAAGTGGCTGCAGACACGACTCGACGAGGCTGACGCCATCACACTGAAGGGCATAGAGCCCTGTGTCTTCGTGTTCGCTGAGGGCCAGGCTCCAGCCAGCGTGCTGCAAGGGTTGGTGCCAGCACCGTCGTTCAAGTCTTCGACAGATGCAGACATCGGTGGTCACGTGCACGTTAGCGCGTTGCAGATGCGAAGCGTCAATCGGAAGCACGTCGGGTTCAAGGACGTTCCCGATACCGTGGCGTGGTCACACGCCAACGGCCTCGCAAAATACACCCTCGTTGTCGCTTCTCCAAGGGCGCGAGAGGCCATCGTTCTCCGCAAGAACGTCGACCCCGACGACTGCGACAAGGTGTCTCTGGCGCCGAAGAGTACGGCGCCGTTTGACTTCACACAAGTGCCAGCACTCCTCGAGGAGTTCCACAAGACGTGGACGAAAAGTCATCTTGGCTATTGCCGCATCTGGGCGGAGGCAACCAAACGAACTCTGAAGCCTCTTCCTGAGGGCCAGATTCAAGGCTCTCTGATCGGCTTCTTCGAGTACACCGTGCGGCCTCGCTCCGTCCTGGTGGATGAGGAATTCGCTACCTTTAATGGCAGAGGCGACGTCCGCTTGGTCAAGTGGAGTCGCTCCAAGGGTGGCCCCGAATCGGGCCTGATTGAGGTCTGCATATTGGAACTCAAGGTTCTATCGCGGACCAAGTCAGATGCGAAGAACGAGGAGTGGGCGATGAGTGGAATTCAGCAGCTGTTGAACTACCGAGCCGCTAAGCCGGCGCCCGGTCCGTCTTTCCTGTGTTGCTACGACGGTAGAAAGGCGGACGAGCCGATGCCGACCGTCGAGGCACATGCCAAAAAGGTCGGCGTCGTTCCCAAGCGGTTCTTCCTTGAGACGCCGGGCTGCAGGGCCTCAGCTTAATTGATTAGCTCAACCAGCCGCTCTTCCAGGACCTTGTCACCACCCTGTTGAGCACTCAGGCGCATCGTCCTGAGCCGCGTGTGCTTGTCGACTCGGAAGCCCACGTTGCGTGCTATCTGAGCCGTGATGTGGCCGACACGGACCTTTACGCCGGCGTAGCTGCTCTCTCCGATGACAACGACTGCGCGGCCGCCAGGCCTCAGCTTCATACGGAGCTTGGTCAGTAGGATCTGCATGTCCTCAAAGTACGCGCCGACCATGTCGGACAGCCTGTCGTCCCAAAGCTCTTCGCGCACCGCCTCGAGCTGGGCCAGAGTGCTCTTCAGCATCGTCGACTCCGCGAGGTTGTAGGCGTGCTGGCCACCTGCCTGGATGTGCGATCGGAGAGTTGCCTGGCGCAGTTGCTTATTGTCGGCCTTCGTCCTCAAGTACCCAAGCACCCAGAGCTCCAGGTTATAGATGTCCGTATAGTCGAACGAGTTGGGATATGGCGGGGAGAAGATGGAAAGGTCACAAGGTTCGACATCGTCCACCCTGTCCAGACACGTGCCGCGCAAAAGCTCGAAGCTGTTTCGCCCACGACGTCCGTAGCGCTCGATGTCGACCACGGCATTGAGGAATGCCTGGCGAAACGCACCGTCCACATCCCCGGCAGTGCTTTGTTGTTCCACCCAGCTGCCGCGGTACTTTCTGCCCTTGCCATTGACGACCACGTTGCTGACGCCCACGACGATCGAGCCCAACAGGACCCGGAGCAACCGTTGGTTGGTTGGGTCACTGACTTGCTCGATGGCTGCACGGTACTGAAGTAGTCTCTTCATCACGCCGAGGGGGAACACCCACCTCTTGCCGTCCCCGGGTTCGCACAGGGTCGCGGGTCCCTCGGCAAGGAGCGATAGATCCACCTTCAGCCCGTCTTTGACGGTACTGCGGACACCGAGGAAGTCCCTGCTCAAGGCGTCGACGTCATAGCGGGAGAGCTTGGCCTCGGCAAGGTCCGCGATGAAGGGATTCACTTCAATCAGCACCGGATGGATGCCGACAAACTGGCACGTTAGTCCTGTTGTTCCGCAGCCTCCAAAGGGGTCGAGACAGCGGCGAACACCCTCGTCCTTGTACTGGCGCAGCAAGTCGAGAACGAGCTGTGGTGCGAAGGCCTCCTTGAACTTGAACCACCGCTGGAACGGAATCGACGTGCTCGACTGGTTCGTCGATGTGGGCATGTCTACCTGGGCACCGTTTAACCAAGCATCCAGCTTGTAGCGATGATCAGGAGCGTGTTGAGACGAGGGATCGGCGAGCATGGTTTCGGGGTTCTCCTATCAACTAGTATGGCGCGAGCGAGATGCGTGACAGCGCGGAGCCCGCCGTCGACTACGCGAGCAACGAACGCCGCAAGCGCGAGCCCGGGTTTCGCGAACGAGTGCTGCGTGCCTATGAGCACCGGTGCTGCGTCTGCGGCTTCGATCTGCGCATCGGGCACCTGCCTGCAGGCTTGGAGGCCGCACACGTCCAATGGCATCACGTCGGCGGGCCGGACATCTAGCCCAAAGGCCTGTCGCTGTGTTCGCTCCACCACAAGCTGTTCGACCTGGGCGTGTTCACAGTCGAGCCGACCGAGCACCGCATCGTCTTCAGCCAGCGCGCCATCAGCGGGGGCCGTGGCATGTCGGGCGAGCTGCAATTCCACGGGCGGCCTATCCATGCGCCGCAGCACACCGATCTGCGGCCGGCACCCGTGTTCCTGGCCTTGAACACAAAGAACGTGTTCAAGACGCCCGCGCGGCAGGTGGCGACGCTTGCGGCTACGTTCCTCGCAGCACGCTGAACTCCCGGAAAAGCCGCGCCGGCAGCGGCGTCTGCAGCCGCCACACGATGCTCATCGGCCGGTCACCTTCGGCCGATTCCAGCGTCACCCGCCCACACGCGCGGTACGCATCCGCCTTGCGCGGTCGCACGAACAGCTGGAACTGCCAGCCGTTTCCAGGGCTCTCCAGATAGCGCCGGCCGCCCGGCGTGTCGGGGCCGGCGCTGTTTTGCGTCTGCCAGTGAAAGCGCTCCGCGCTGATCGCATAGTCGTGATACGAGATGCGGTCGTGGTAGCCCTCGCTCTTGTCGAGCGTGACGAACAGCAATTCGGTTTTCCGGCCAGCCAGCGGCAACACCCCTGCCTGGAACGGCGCACGGCGCGCAGCAGTCAGCCAACCAACCGCTGTCAGCACCTCGCGCGCGCCATACGCGGCGTGCAGGCACAGCGGCGTGTCTTCCAGTCCCGGCACCGCCTTGGCAGGTAGGGTGCTACGAGCCTGCAGCAAGCCCGACAACTCGACCAGTTCGGAAGCGATCGTTGGGTGACGCTGCAGCCGTTCGGCAAAGGCCTGGTGGCCGGCTGCCTGTTCATGCCGGCCATCGATCTGATAGGCCAGCATCTGCAGGCCCAAGGCAGCCTGCGGGTCGAGCCCATGCACCTGACCCTGCTGCCCGCCAGCCGCAGCCATCACATCCAGCCGGCGTGGGTCGTCGACGTGCAGCAAGTCACCGAAGCGGCGGCTGAAGTAGTCCTCCTCCGCGCCGGGTTCTGCGACGATCAGGCCGGCATCCCGTTTCAGCGCCGTCCAGCCGCTGCGGCCCTGGCCGGTGCCGCTGCGGTAGACGTCGTCCAGCTCCAGCGCCTGGTCGTGCAGGAAGTCCGCCAGGCGCACAGCGGATCGGCCTTTCAGCGCCGCATAGGTCTGCAGCTCCGTCTTCAGGCGACGCCAGTTCTGCGTCGTCACCGCACGCAGGCCTTGCAGCACCTGCTCCCGCGTCTGCCGTTGCAGGTGGATGTGACAGCCCGGGGGCAGGCTGCCAAACCCGTTCTCGACGCTGTCCACCAGTTCGCGTCGTGACAGACCGGTCAGGCTGGACAGCAAGCGATCAAAGCGGAAGTCGGCACGGTGCTGGCCGACGAAGTCCAGCACCAGACAGCTGTCCTTTCCCGGCGCCAGGCGCAGGCCGCGGCCGATCTGCTGCTGGAACAGCACGGGGCTCTGCGTGGGCCGCAGCAGCAACAGCGTGTCGACCATCGGAAAGTCGACGCCCTCGTTGTACAGGTCCACGGTGACCAGCGCGCACAGCTCACCGTTCATCAGCCGCTGAGGCGCGCGACGCCGCTCGTCGCTGGCGGTCGTGCCCACCACGCAGGCCGCCGGCAGGCCGGCACGACTGAGCCACTCGGTCATGAACTCGGCGTGGGCCACCGACACGCAGAACACGATGGCGCGTGACCGCGACGCATTGGACGCCAGCCGGCGCCATTCATTGACGACCAGGCGGGCGCGGATGTCGTTGGCGGTGACGAGCTTGTCCAGGGCTTCCCGCTCGCCCGGCTTGTCCCAAGGCACGTCCGAGAAGTCGGTGGCGTCGTCGCAGGCGTAGTACTCGAAGGGCGCCAGCAGCTGCAGGTCCAGCGCATGCCACAGCCGCAGCTCGACGGCCGGGCTGCCATCGGGGCGCGCGTCGAAGTACGGCGTGATGGGCTGGCCGTCGCTGCGCTCGGGTGTTGCGGTAAGGCCGAGCAAGACGCTGGGCCGAACGGCCTTCACGAAAGCGTCGAAGCGATCAGCAGCCAGTCGGTGGCATTCATCCACCACCACCGTGTGCCAGTGATCGGCGCCGACGGTGGTGACCAGGCCGCGGCTGGTCACGCTGTCGATGGTGGCGAACAAGTGGTGGAAACGTTCGGGCTGGTGGCTGCCCGTCAGCAAGTCGCCGAACTCGGGGTCGCGCAGCACTTCGCGGTAGGTGCGCCGCGCCTGCCGCAGGATCTCTTCGCGGTGGGCCACGAACAGCAGGCGCGGGCGCCCGCCTACTGTGCGGCAGGTGTTGCGGTAGTCGAATGCCGCGACCACCGTCTTGCCTGTGCCCGTGGCCGCCACCAGCAGGTTGCGATGGCGGCCGTGGGTGCGCTCGGTGGCCAACTGCTCCAGCATGTCTTGCTGGTAGGTCTTGGGCTGCAGATCGAAGAAGCTGATCGTGCTGGTCGGCTCGCCGCTGCCGAATGACTCGCGCCCGAGCGCCGCGGCCAGCGCCTGCCGATGGTCGACGTTGTCGGGGTCGTAACGCTGGAATTCGCTGTCGGCCCACAAGGTCTCGAAATGCGCGACGGCGCGGGCGAACAGCGCTTCTTGCGCGCGCTGGGTCAGCTTGACGGTCCACTCCAGGCCGCCCGTCAATGCGGCGCCCGACAAGTTGGCGCTGCCGACATAGGCCGACCCGAAACCCGTCTTGCGCTGGAACAACCACGCTTTGGCATGCAGGCGCGTGCGCCTGCCGTCGAGCGACACACGAACTTCGCAGCCCGGCAAGCGCGCCAGCTCGTCCAGCGCGCGGGCCTCGGTCGCACCGGTGTAGGTGGTGGTCAGGATCCGCAGGCGCGTCACGGGCCGGTCGCTGCCCGGCTGCTTGGCGCCAACGGCGGTGATCTGCTGCAGCACGTCCTGCAGCTTGCGCACGCCCGACACGGTGATGAAGCTCACCAGGATGTCCACCTGATCGCTCGACGCGAGCTCGCGACGGATCTCTTGCAGCAGCGACGGCGAGCCCTTGCCCGCGGTGAACAACCAGGGGACTGCCAGGCCGATTTCAGGAGAAGTCGCGAACTGCTGATTGCGTTGAACGGCCCGAAGAACGCTCAAGGGCGAGGCGACAAGGTCGACGACATCGGCAGGCGCGGCAGCGGTGCCTGCGGAGGGACCGACGAGCAGGCGCTGCCGGATCGTCACGAGCAGTTCATTGACGAGTTCGAGCTGGCGCCGAAGCCGCTCGGCATCGTCGCCCCGCATGTCGTCCAGGATGGCCCCGAGCTGCCGCCTGATGAGTTCAGCCAACAGGTCGGCGGCTCCGGCCTTCAGCGCCTGAACGTCGCCGCTGCCGGGTGTCAGTTCGGCCAGCGAGCGAGCGAGGCCTTCCGTCAGCAGGCGGTCGTAGAGCCCGTCGGGCAGGGCCGTCACGGAAGCGCAGTCATTCAATCGTGCGCGTGCCGCGGCAGGATGGATAGTCGGTGCAGCCCCCGAAAGGCCTGTCCTGCGTTGCCACCGCGTTTGGCCACGCGCTTCGTCATGGCTTCGCGCACGTGGGGCAGTTCGGCATTGCGTACTGCGCTGTTGCCGCCTGGCGCCCGGCCGCCTCCGGTCCCTTCCGCACTGCGGTTTGGGCACCTGCCTTGGCTTGCTGAATCAGCCCGAGAAGGCAGAGGATAGGCAGCATGTACTGCCCAGCCGTTGCCAGACCCTTCCAGATCGCCGGAGTTGGCAAGTCGCCGGACGAGGGCATCAGCGTTTGAACGGCCAGGCGATGCAGTAGCAGGTAACTCAGCAACGCCAGCAAGACCCCACCCCACCACGGCAGCATCGCGACCAGATCCATCAGGTCTTCGGTGAAGCTCGTCTTTCTGCGTCTTGCCACTTTTTCTTTTCTCCCTCTTGCCGTATTTGTACCAGGCGACGAAGAGGTGGTGATGGGCCCGCACGGCGAATCTCATAAGGCCGTGAGGATCTGTTGTGTTGGCGCCGACACGCGCGTCAGCCAAATGCCGGCAGCCAGCCTATCCTGCACTCAACTAATTCTTGCCGTCATTTGTCAGACAGGCCCTTAAGTAGAGCGGCATTGCGTCGGAAAGACGTCGCAAAGGCATTGCGAAGACGCCGGAGAGCGGACGCAATGTCGACGAGGAGCGGACTGCAATCGGCTGGTGTGCGGACCGTAGGTGAACCGGAAGTGAACCATATTCGGCTTAGCTGCAAAGTTGAACCCGCCTGCGCGAAGTCGAGCTCGACTGCACCCACTTGCGCAGGACCAAAATGTCCACGTCGCGCGCGCTTGCCGAGACGCGAGGGTCAACGTTCCAAGGGGCATCTGCGGAACGGCGTCAGTAGCTGATGGACCCATAGGAGGTCGGACGGTCCGAGGGTCCGACGTCAGACCCTGGCTGGGCCTGCCATTTCCAGCGCCCGGGCCGCTGCCATCAAGCTCCCCAACACCTTGTCGGCCACCACTTCCGAGAACCCCGCAGGCAGCTCACCTCGCACCTGTTCGACCACGGCCGGTGTGCGCTCGACAATCTCGCTCAGCAGGACCTCGGCATTGTCGCCGTACCCGACCTTGCGGGCCGTGCTGTTGAAGTGCCGGCGCTGGATCGCGTGGAAATGATAGTGGCGGCTCTTGCCCAGCATCGCCATGGCCATCTTCAGGTCGCGTGCCGCCCACTGGTTCGGCGCATCGCCGATGACGGGATAGGCCGACATCACGTCGTACAGCGGCACCAGGCGAAACCGTCCAGCCTGGCCTGCGAGCAGCTGGATGCTGAAATTCTTGGCGTGCCCGTCCGGCGCGCGCAGCATCCAGAACAGGATCTGTGCGGCCATCAGCGTGCGCAGATCCTTCTCGGCGTTCACGGACTGCTGCGTGAGGGTGAACAGCTGCATCCAGCCGGGGCCCCCCTCGTTCTCGTACTTCATGTGCGGCGAGGTGGCGGTCGCCTGGCAGAAGTCTTCCTGCAGCAGCCGCAGCAGCCGTGTGCCGTCGCGCGACACGGTACGGTCGAAGCGCTCCACCACCAGCACGCGCTGGTCGCCGAAGCGTGCGATGTCGGCGCGCGCGGCCGGCAGGCCGTAAGCCGCCAGCAAACGCAGGCACAGCCATTCGTTGTCCACCGACGTGCTGAAGTCCGCCCTCCGCCCGCCCACCAGGCCCAGCGGCAGCTTGAAGATGTGCGTGGTCGGCGTGGCGCCACGGGGTTTCAGCCAGCGGCCGTCCCACCAGAGGAAGGCATCCTTTTCCTGTGCGCCGGCCAGCGAAATGCGAAAGTCGTCGTCGGGGTCGCGCCCGACCCCGAAGGTGTCGGCGCTGACGGTTTCGAGCAGATGCCGCTCGATGGCTGCCTCATCCAATGCCACCCCGTCGATGCGGTCGACGCCCGTGGGCTTCTGATCGTCGGGAAGCAATTGCAGGGCTCCAACGCAGTCGCGTCCGATAGCGGCCAGCAGGTCGAAGGCCTCGGTCGATCCCGTCTTGAAGCGCGCGGCGGCGCGGCGGCGAATGGCATCGCTGTCGGGCAGCAAGCCCTCGAAGTAGTTCTCGACCGCAGGCCCGTTCAGCGGCTCGTTGTTGAAGCTGAAGGGCAGCGACAGGGACAGCGGTCGACCTGCAGGAGAGGTCAGCCACGCGGGGTCGTACTGCAACTCCATGCCACCGCGCGCCGTGAGGGTCCAGCGGCCGACACGTTCCCCGTTGGCCCACAAGCCGAGGGTCTGGCTGTGCGATCGGCGCCCCATGTCACCATTCCACGGTCGGATCGGAAGTCGCAGCGGCCCGATGGGCCATCTGCAGCTCCAGCCCCAGCACGGCGCACCAGCCAAGCAGTTGCTTGACGCTCAGCGCGTCCGCGTGCAGCTCCAAATGGGAGACCCGGTTCTGGCTCAGCCCCAAGCGGCCCGCCACCTCGGCCTGCGTCAGGCCCAGCTGCTTGCGCGCGGACCTGAGCAGCAAGCCGAGTTGCGGCGCCGTGACAAGAGAGTGAGGGCGTTGCATTCGCATCGGATCCATCCGAAGATCAGATATTCTGACTTTAGCTGATTTCCAGATATTCAGCGCATAGCCGACATGCAGATGTCGTGGTTTGCTGGCGCCGACAGTCCAAGGCTCAAACCGTCCCAGAGCACCTGTCCGCCCGCAGCAGGCGGTCTTGGGCGCATGAGATGCCCCTCGAGTGCTTTCGCGGTCACAGAGTCAGCGAGTGAACTCTGGCCCCTCCGGACCCCGCGACGGCGTGGCGTCGCGGGCCGGTGGTCGTCTTTCGGCCTGTCGCGTGGGCTGCTGGGTGCGGATAATGTCCTGTTGCCGTTGCCGCTCTTGCTCCTGTTGCCGTTGCTGGATCTGCGCCGCGAATTGCGTGATCGGCTGCCGCTGCACAAAGCCCCGGATCTCACCCGCCAGCCGGTGGTCCTCTGCCAGCTCCGAAGCGGTCAGCGCATCGACGATGCGCCCCCACGCCCGCAGTGCCTCCGCGCGGGTCAGCACCATGTTCCGCCCGGGCTGGGCATCTCGGACCTTCGTCTTGCGCAATCGCTCATCGTCCCGCGCCTTCACCCGCCACAAGGGGTTGTCGTGGCGCAGCACCCCGCGCGTCGCCTGGCGGCTGGCTTCGGCCTCGATGCCATAGCCGCGCAGCTTCTCGGCGAAGGTCTCGCGCCAGCGGTGCAGGTCGGTCTTGCGCGGGTTGAGCCGGTCGCCCAGCATCGACGACGCCTTCACGCTCAGGTGCACGTGCGGGTTGGCCTGGTGGTCGTGCAGCACCATCACGTAGCGGTGGCCGAGTAGTTCATCGCGCCCGAAGTCCCGGGCCGCCTTGAGTACGATCTGCGCGTCCGTGCCGCGTGGCATCGACAGCATGATGTTGAAGGCCTCGCGTCGGTGCCCCACCTCGTCGATCGGCACGCCGCCGTGGCGCCATTGCTCGACCAGGTCATGCAGCGCCTCCTTGCCATGGCGCACCTCGCCGCGGTCGTCCTCGATCTCCAGCTTCCCGACCTTGCTGATGTAGCGGAAGTGCGCCGCGATCGCGGCCATGCCGCGCCCGCCGCCGGTGACCTTGACCATCACCTGTACCGACGTTCGCGACACGGTCGCCTGGATGCGCCGCCGCATGGCAGCCGCCTGCTTCTGCAGCGTGCCCGCCAAGTGCGGCGTCCGGCCTTCTCGCACGCTGCGGTTCGCTGGGTAGAAGAGGCGTTCGCCCCACTCCACGAGCACGCCGTCGACCGATGCGCCCATCGTCAGCGCCTTGATGGTGTCCGCGCGGACGGCGACGGGTTCGGCTTCGCCTGGGTGGGCCGCGCCCCGCGCAGGTCTTTCAGCAACGCGCCGGCCAGCGCCACATGCTTGCGCACCTCGTCGTTCAGGGAGAATACGCTCTTGCGGTACGGCGCCAGTGCCTCGAGGTTGCCGACCCCGAGCGTGCGCAGGAACCCGTTGATGTCGCTGCTCAGCACGGCCAGCTGATCGGTCGAGCCGACCAGTGCCGCGACGGCTTGCGCGTGGTCGGGTGGCAGCGGTGGCGGCGGCACGCCGTCGAGCACGCCCGCGACGTAGGCGCCCTGCGAGACGTCCGCGTGGCGGGCGCGGGTTGCCAGCAGCACCGCGTGCGCCCCGGAAAGCCGCAGCGTCACCTTGACCGCCGGGCCGATCGCCTCGGGCCGGTCGGGCTCGGCGGCGGGAGCATCGTCCTCCAGCTGCGACAGGATCGCGCGACGCACGAAGGCACCGGCACTCAATCGCTGTGCGCCGGCCTTCGAACGCAGCCGCTCGCCGAGACCACGCAGGTCCACGGTGACTCGGTCGCGCGCCGGGTGCTGCATGTCGTCAACCGGCCAGGCGCTGCGCCAGGGCCACGAGCCGCTCGCGCAGCGCAGCCAGCTGCTCGGTGGGCAACTGGTCCGGGTGGACGACAACCAGCTGGGCCAGCACGCGATCCAGCCGGTCGCAGAGCGCGCGCGTGCGGTCCAGCAGCTGCGGCGGAGACGGCGGGGTGTGACGGGCTCGCGGCCGCGAGTTCGTGCGCGCCGCTGCAACGGCGTCTCGCGTCAGCGGCTGCTCGGCCGCCAGCAGTGCGGCGACAGCCTGCGGCTCCTCGGCCTGCAGGTGCTGCAGCTCGTACAGGGTGCGGGGCGACGTGCATCGGCCCGAGTCGCGCACGGCCTCAAGCTCGGGCGACAACTGCAGCAAGGTCAGGTGATGCGCCACGGTGGTCGCATCGATCGCCAGGCGCTTGGCGATGAACGCGTTCGACTCGCCGGCGGCCACGCGCCCGTGAATGAAGCGGGCCAGGTCCAGCGGCGAGAGCGCGCAGCGCTTCAGGTTCTCGGCGACCTGGTCGTAGGCGTCGCACGCTTGCGGCCGCAGCACCACGGGCACCGTGGCGAGCCCGGCCAGGCGCGCGGCGCGCCAGCGCTGGCCACCGATGCGGATTCGGTAGCGCCCGTGTACGTCGGGAGGTGCGACGATGATCGGCTGGAGCACACCGCGCTCCGCGATGTCCTGCGCCAGCTCGGCCAGTGCCGCCTCGGACGACCCGGTGCGCGGATGGGCAGGGTCGTCGTCGAGCAGCTCGATGGGCACCTCCAGCGCTTCGCCGCTGCGGCACCCGTCGTCGAACAGCCCCGGCTGATCGATCACGGTGTTCGCTGCGATGGCGCTCGGGCGGGGCCCGACAGCGCGCGCGGAGGCCTGGGTCTTCCCCTGGCGCTGCCACGCGAAGCCGGCGACGAAACTTCGCGCGCCGTCGGCCGCGACCGGTTCCACTGTGCGATGTCGTCGCTGCGCCAGCCGACCGCACGCGCGCCCAGGCGACACGGTGCCGGGAAGCACCGGTCGGCCATCATCTTGTAGAGCGTCGATCGCGCCAGGCCGGTGAGGCGCATCACCTCGCGCACGCGCAGGAACGACGGCGTGGATTCGGTCGGCGCGGCCGGTGAAGGAAGCGGAACGAAAGAGCTTGTGGCCACGGCAACTCCTCAAAGGGTTGACAACAAGCCTAGGCGCAGTCGAGGGCGTTTCGAGCGACGGATTCCTGCTGAAATCTTGCGTCGAGACGGGGTCCTCCCCGGACCAGAATGGAACGCTTTGCTGCGCGTTGGCATGCAGCTACTCTAGGCGGCGGTCCCGGCACTCAGCGCGATGACTTTTCGCGCCGAATCATCGCCGTGGGTGCCTCGGACAAATCCGCGACGGCCGGTTCGGCCCGCGCATGGCACCGTGCGGCGGCGCGGTCCAGGGCGGGCGCAGCCCGGCGCAGCGAACCCTTGACGGCGACGACGCACGAGCAGCCTCGGATCGGCGGGCTGTCGCCCCTGCGGCAGCCCCCCGAGCCCGTCCGGCGGCGAGGACCTGAGATGGCAAGCGCGATGAGCGTGCGAAATGGACGCCTGGCCGACTGGGCGATGCAGCCGAAGGCAACGTGTTCGCGGGCTGCACGCGAGTGCGATACTCTTAGCCCTCGTTCGTGGAGCACCAACACTGAACGATCAATCCTCATGTCAAACCGGCAACGACTGATCAACGCAGTCCTGTTCTTCGCGAAGAACACGAAGTACTGCGGAAAGATCAAGCTCTTCAAGCTGCTGTATCTGCTCGACTTCGAGCACTTCCGGCAGACTGGCGCGAGCGTGACTGGCTACGACTACCAAGCCTGGAAATTCGGTCCTGTGCCGATCGACTTGATGGAAGAGTGGGAACAGCTCGACCCGGATCTGGCGGGTGTCGTTCACATATCGCCAGAGCTCGTCATCGACTTCGTTCGGCAAGCCGTCAAGCCGAACGATGGGGCCGAGCTCGATGACAGCGAGTTCTCGCCTCGGCAGCTGCGAATCATGTCCGACCTGGCCAGTCAGTACCGGGACACGATGTCGGACAAGATGATCGATGTGACTCACGCGCAAAACGGTGCGTGGCACAAGATCTGGCAAGGTGGCAAGGGTGCGCATCAGCCGATCCCATATCCGCTGGGGATCCCCGACGACGCACCGGAAAAGCCGATCCTCCTTGAGGTCGCAAGAGAACGAGCGATGCACGAGGCCTCTTTGGCTGCCGAGCGAACCACGGGGACGTGACGGGCCTTCATGGCGTTCTTCAAGGCCAACACCCTGTGGTCTGACTCCCGCTACTACCTGGACCGGGACACGGGCGAGTTCAAGCGCAAGTTCGTGCTCATACTCGCAACGAGTCCCGCTGGCGACGACGCCCTCGCGGCGGTACTTACCTCCAGAGCCAACGGTCTACGCGAAGACCCTGCTTGCGATCCCGGCCCGCCGCGGGCCGGTTACTACCTCGGGGTGCCAGGCTCTGGGTTGAACAAGCCGAGCTGGGTGGATTTCAGCAGCGCGTCGGATGAAGACGCCTTCACCTTCAAAAAGCGCGTCGACAGCGGCCGCATCTCGCCCGAACCGCTGGTGCTGCCGGCGGACATCTTCTGTGGCGTTCTCCGGTGCTTGAGCAAGTCCGAAGACATCAATAACCGGCAACACAAATGGCTGGCCGGAACGATTGCAGCACTGGCCTGCCCATGACGGGCTCTCTTCGTCCGTCGGCTCAGGCGCTCAGCCTCGTCTCCAAGGCATAGTCGACGAGATCGGCCAAGCGGATGCGAAGGTCGACGCCGACCTGATGGCTCTTGAGCCGGCCGCCGTCGATCTCCTGCACGACGACGCCGTGCGCGACGTTCAAAAATTTGGCGGCTTCCAGCGTGGACAGCTCGCGCTGGCTCAAGCCCGGCGTCTCGACCACGCCAGCAGCAGGTGAGGGCGGTCGTGTCGCAGGCGGCATCGCCACTCGCGCCAGCCGAGAAGCGGCCTGAGGCGACATCGGTAAAGACGCCGCTGGCCCATCCGCAACGCGCAACTAATCCAGATAATCCGCCCAGGCCTGCAGCATCTGGCGCCGCTGCGCGATGAACTCGGTGCGGTTGTACGCGCGGCCGAGATTGTCCCGGACCGAGTGCGCCAACTGCGCCTCGATCACGTCGGGGTCGAAGCCCAGGCGCTCGTGCAGCATGGTGCGGGCCGTCGCGCGGAAGCCGTGGCCGGTGACCACGTCCGCCGAAAAGCCCATTGCCCGCAGCGCGGCGTTGATCGTGTTCTCGCTCATCGCGCGCTCGTGGTGGCGTTCGCCGCGAAACCCCATCTTGCCCCGGCCGCTGACGGTGTGCAGCTCGCGGAACGCTTTCACGGCCTGCCGCGGCAGCGGCACCATGTGAGGCGCGCCGAGCAGCTTGCCGCGCCGCTCGCGCTTCATGCGCGCCGCGGGCACCGTCCACAGCGCCTGCTCTAGGTCGATTTCCACCCAGTCGGCAAAGCGCAGCTCGCCTGGCCGCAGCAGCACCATGGGCGCCACCTTCAGCGCGCAGCGTACGACCGGCGTGGCGGCGTAGCGATCGCAGGCGCGCAGCAGTTCCGCCAGCCGGGCGGGATCGGTGATCGCAGCGAAGTTCTTCGGCTCCGGCTGCTTCAGCGCGGCCTTGAGGTTCGTGGCTGGGTTGCGCTCCAGCCGCCCGGCGGCGATCGCTTAGTCGAAGACCTGGCTGCAGTTTTCCAGCGCCCGGTGTGCGGTCTCGTTGACGCCGCGGGCTTCCACCCGGCGTGCCATCTCCAGCAGCTTCGGCGGCCCGATCTCGCCGACCGGCAGCGCGCCCAGCCATGGGAAGACGTCGGCCTCCAGGCGGGCGATGATCTTGGACGAGTAGCCGGGGGCCCAGCCGGAACGCTTCACCTCGAACCACTCCCGGGCGACGGCTTCGAACGAGCCGGTCGCAGGCAGCCCCTGCTGCACCCGCTCCTGTTCGGCCCTCACTTTGGCCTTCTCTGCCCGCTGGGCCTTGCAGTGTTTGGTCGAGTCGATGCCCTCGGCGATCAACACCCTGGCCTCGTTGGCTCTCCGCCTGGCCAACGCAAGCGAAGTGTCCGGACAGGTGCCCACCGACGTCAGCCTGCACCGGCCGTCCAGCCTGTCGTCCAGCCGCCACCCGTGAGCCCCACCCTTCACGATGGGCTGCAAAAACAACCGTCGCCGTCGGACAAGCGAAACCGTGGATTTCCAGGGCGTATGGCCTTGATCGCGGCATCGGAGGCGATCGCTTCGCGAGGCATGGCGAGAACTTTTCAGCTCACCCGCGCAGGTTTGCCAAGTTCTCGCCGATCCCTTCCCCAAACCGGCCTGATGTTGCCGGATCCGGCAGGACGTCTTCGGACAAGAAAAAAGCCTCAAGTCGTTGATGGCTTGAGGCTTCTTGGACTTCCTCGGGATCGTCTGAGACGTGCTGGAGAAAGCGGCTTGGTGGCCTGGGGCGGAATCGAACCACCGACACGCGGATTTTCAATCCGCTGCTCTACCAACTGAGCTACCAGGCCTGCAGCCACTCAGTATAACCAGCCGCGATGCGACCAGCCGGACCGTGCCGACGGACCGAGCGAGCGCTACACCAGGCTGCTGCGCTTGTTCCGCGACAGGTCGACGCCGAGCTGCTTGAGCTTGCGATAGAGATGCGTGCGCTCGAGGCCGGTCTTCTCGGCAACGCGCGTCATGCTGCCGTTCTCCTGCGCAAGGTGGAACTCGAAGTAGCTCTTCTCGAACGCATCGCGCGCCTCGCGCAACGGACGGTCGAGATCGAAACTCTGTTCCGACTGCGGCCCGGCAAGCACCGGAAGCATCGGCGCCGCGGCACCGCCCGCAAGGCCGAAGCCGGGGGGGCCGTCGACGCCACCGGGCAGGACCGTGCCCGACACCACCGGCGCGACACCGCGCGGCTGCGGCTTGGCAAGGCCCTGCTCGACTGCGCGCAGCAGCTTCTGCAAGGTGATCGGCTTCTCGAGAAAGGCCATCGCACCGAACTTCGTCGCCTCGACGGCGGTGTCGATCGTGCCGTGACCGCTCATCATGATCACCGGCATCGTCAGCACGCCGGTCGCGCCCCACTCCTTCAGCAGCGTGATGCCGTCGACGTCGGGCATCCAGATGTCGAGCAGCACCAGGTCGGGACGCATGCGCTCGCGGCAACTGCGCGCCTCGGCGGCGTTCTCGGCGAGCTCGATCGTGTGGCCTTCGTCGGCGAGGATCTCGGACAGCAGCGCCCGGATGCCGAGTTCGTCGTCAACAACAAGAATGGTGGCCATGGGTGTCAGGTCGCCCGCGCTTCGGGGCTGTCGACGGGAATCGCGGCAGGCACGCCCCCGGCGATCTTGGCGAATGATAGCGAGACTTGTGCGCCGTGCAGACCGCTGCCGTCCCCGGGCGAACCGAGGTTGGCAATGCGCACGCGCGCGCCGTGTTCGTCGGCGATCTTTCGGACGACGGCGAGGCCCAGACCGGTGCCGCGCGTCTTCGTCGTCACATAGGGTTCGAAGGCGCGCTTGAGCACGCTTTCGGCGAAGCCCGGGCCGTTGTCGATCACTTGCAGCCGCACGGCGCGCGGTTCGCCGCGTTCGGTCCGCGCGACCTCGGTCTTGACGCGGACGCGGCCGCCAAGCCGGCCTTCGACGGCATCGAGCGCGTTCTGCACGAGGTTGTGGATCACCTGCCGCAGCTGCGTGTGGTCACCGACGATCGGCGGCAGCGCCGCGTCGAGTTCGGGGAGGAGCTGCCCCCCCTCCTGCGCCGCGCCGTAGAGCCCGAGCACTTCGCTCACCAACCCGTTGAGGTCGAGCGCGACGAGATGCGCGGCGGGCATGCGCGCGTAGTCGCGGAAGGCGTTGACCAGCGTCTTCATCGACTGCACCTGGTTGACGATGGTGTCGACCGAGCGCGCGAGCATCGCCCGGTCCGCGCCGTCGAGCTTGGCACCGAGCTTGTGCTGCAGCCGCTCGGCGGAGAGCTGGATCGGCGTCAGCGGGTTCTTGATCTCGTGCGCGAGCCGTCGCGCGACCTCGCTCCAGGCCTCGCTGCGCTGCGCCGAGACCAGCTCGGTGATGTCGTCGAAGACCATCAGCCGGGCGCCCTGCGGCAGCGCCGCGCCCCGCACCAGCAGGACGGTCGCGAGGCGCTCGCGCCCGTCGGTCTGCAACTCGAACGAATCCTGCCACTGGTCGCGCTCGCCGGCCTCGGGGCTCGTCGCGTGCAGCTCGAAACGCTGCGCCACGCCGCCGGCGAACGCCTCGAGGCCGGGCACCTCGCCGAGCGTGCGGCCGCGGTACGCCGAGAGCGGCAGGCGCAGGATGCGCGTCGCGCCGGGGTTGACGGTGTCGATGCGGCCGTCGCGGTCGAAGACGATGACGCCGGCGGTCAGGTTGTCGAGGATGGTCTGCAGGTTGGTCCGCGCACCCTCGACCTGGGAGACGCTGCGCTGCACCAGCTCGCGCGCCTCGAAGAGCTGCGCCGTCATGTCGGCGAACGACCGTGTCAGGCCGCCGAGCTCGTCGCGCGACGCGAACACCGGCTTGGCGGTCAGGTCGCCGCTCGCGACCTGGCGCACGCCTTCGGCGAGCAGCAGCAGCGGCCGCGCGAGCTGGTTGCCGAGCCCGACCGCGAGCAGCAGCGCACCGAACACGGCGAGCACCAGCGCGAGCGTCAGCGTGCCGATGTACATCTTCCGCAGGCCGACGCGGGCGAGCGCACGCTGCTGGTATTCGCGGTAGGCGGTCTGCACGGCCAGCGCGTTCTTGGCGAGGCTCGGCGGCACGGCCTGGGTCACGAGCAGGAAGTGGTCCTCCTCGTTGAGCGCGAACGACGAACTCGGGATGTAGGCGAGCGCACGGATGCGGGCGTTGTCGGGGTTGGCGCCGCTCTCCTCGTCGAGGCCGATCAATTCGCTGTAGACGACGCTGTTGCGCGCCTGCTGGCGCATCTGCGTCGACACCGGGACACGCGGCAGCATGCTGCCGCCGGCGGTCATGAGCGTCTGGCCGGCCGGGCCGATCACCGCGACGTCCTGCACCGACATCTGCTCGCGCAGCCGCTCGAGCGTCAGCGGCTGCGAGCCGCTCGCCGTCTCGCCGAGCCGGTCCGCCGCGAGCCGCGCCTTCAGGCCGACATCGGTGCGGATCGCGTCGAGCGTGCCCTTGCCGAGCGTCAGGCCGGCGTCGAGCGCGGTCTCGACGCGCACGTCGAACCAGCTCTCGATGCTGCGCGCGACGAACTGGTAGCTGACGGTGTAGATCAGCACCCCCGGCACGACGCCGACGAGCGCGAAGATCGCCGCGAGCTTGAGCAGCAGCTTGCTGCCGAACTTGCCGCGGCGCACGCGCATCAGCAGCCGCACGGCGGCGATGCCGATGACGAGGATCAGGAGGCTCGCGACGACGGCGTTGACCCAGAAGAGCCAGACGTAGTGCTCCTCGTAGAGGCCCGGGTTGTTGGTCGTGACCGACAGCAGGAAGGCGAGCACGAGCCCGGCCCCGGTGATCGCGACCGTCGAGATGATCCAGGCCCAGCGGGTCGCCTTGGTCATGGTTGCTCGCGATTCGGTGGAACGCACGCTGCGCCCGCGTGCATCGCCATCGGTTCAGACGCCGTGGATGAAATCCGCGCGCCCGAGCCGACCGCCGCAGCGCGCCCGATCGAGGCGCGAGACGCAGCCGTCGCTCGGGCCGCGGCGAGCTTGTGCAACGCCGAAGGGGCGCGCTGCGGCGGGATGAGCGGACGTGCGGGACTCGTGCACAGCTTCTCAATTGATGCGCTGCGTCCGCTGCACGGAGATCGCCCAGTCGGCCTGGCCGCCGATGCCGATCTGCATCGGGCGCGGCAGCAGCGAGGTGTCGAGCCGGTACGAGAAGTCGACATAGTCGGCGCCGGCTTCGATCTGGCCGGCCTCCGAGATCTTCCAGCGCGCGCCGCGGGTGATCGAGTTGAGCGCCTCGTCGCGGGAATCGAAATTCTGGCTCAGACCGCCGAACGTCACACGGTAGGTCGAGGTGAGCGGCTGGAACACGATCTTCCAGACCCGCACCGCGTGCGCGACGCGCGAATCGCGCCAGTACCAGCGGCTGCGGAACACCTCGGCCTCGGCGACGAAGTAGAGCGGCACGGCCTTGCCGAGCGCGTCCTCGACGCCGTGCGAGAGCTCGACGTTGACGGCGTAGTTCAGCAGCAGGCCGTCGTCGCGGACGAGCTCGAAGTTGCTGATTTCGGCGTTCGCGGCCGACGCGTGCGGCAGCAGCGCGAGCAGCAGCGCGAGCAGAGCGAACGCCGCGGCGATCCGCCGGCGCACATGGCGGATCGCGGCGGTCGGCGAGAACGGGACGGACGGCGCCGTGCGCTCCATGGACACGGCCTCAGCGGCGGCAGCGAGGGCGCTGGACGCGCTCGGTGCCGCGCGGGCGATCAGCGGCCGGCGTGTCGGTGGGAGTCACAGTGTCCTCGGTGCTTTTTTCTCGGCCAATGCGTAGAAGAACCCGTCCGGCACGGGAGTCGCCTCGGCCGGCGCTTCGTTGTCCGCATTGTCGGGCAGCGGCAGCAGATGCCCCGGGGCACGCGGCGCATCGGGGACCGCGGCGTCGGGATGCCGTTGCAAAAAAGCGTCGAACGGCGCCGCGCCCTCGGCACGGAAGACCGAGCAGGTGCAGAACAGAAGACGGCCGCCGGGCGCGACGAGCGGCCAGAGCGCGTCGAGCAGCCGCGACTGTGTGGCGGCGAGCGCAGCGATGTCGCTCGCGCGGCGCAGCCAGCGAACGTCCGGATGGCGGCGGACGATGCCGGCGGCGCTGCAGGGCGCGTCGACGAGGATGGCGTCGAAGGCCCGGCCGTCCCACCAGGTCGTCGGCTCGGCGGCGTCGGCGGTGAGCGTCCGCGCCAGCAGGCCGAGCCGCGCGAGCGTCTCGTCGACGCGGACCCGCCGCGCGGCGTCGCGGTCGAGCGCGAGGAGCTCGATGTCGGCGAGTTCGAGCAGGTGTGCGGTCTTGCCTCCGGGGGCGGCGCAGGCGTCGAGCACGCGCGCCCCGGGCGGCAGGCGGCCGTCGCCGACGAGCAGCGGCGCGGCGCGCTGGGCACCGGCGTCCTGGACCGAGACGTCGCCGGCGGCGAAGCCGGGCAGCCGCTGCACCGGGCACGGCCGCTCGAGCACGACCGCCTGCGGTCCGACCTGCCGCGCGGCGAGACCGAGCGCGGCGAGGCGCTCGACGTACGCGGCCGCGTCGGTCCGGCGGACGTTGACGCGCAAGGTCATCGGCGGCCGGTCGTTGTCCGCGGCGAGGATGGCCTCCCACGACTCCGGCCAGTCGCCGCGCAGGCGCTCGACCCACCAGGCCGGGTGGTTGTAGCGACCCTCCGGCGTCCGCAGTGCGACGGCAACGCAGGCGTCGCGTTCGCGCAGGAAGCGCCGCAACACCGCGTTGACGAAGCCGGCGCCGCCGGCAGCGCGCCGGCGCGTCGCGGCGACGGCCTGGTCGACGACGGTGTGCGCGTCGTACGGCGGCTCGCCGGCCGGCCAGAGCAGCGCGAGCGCGGTCAGCAGCAGCGCGTCGACCGCCGGCGGTGGCGGCTTCGCCGCGAGGTGCACGCGAACGGCCGTCGCCGAGCCGAGCCAGCGCAGCGCGTGGAACGAGATCGCCTGCGTGCCGGGGCGCGCGTCGGCAGGGCAGCGGCCGAGCGCGGCGGTGAGCGACGCGCCGGCGCGGACCGCCTGCAGCGCCTCGGCCGCATGGTCGAGCAGGCGGGCGAGCGGCAGGCCGGCAGCGGTGTTCACGCAGGAAGTCTACGGGCCGGGCGCCGCTCGGTTACGCTCCGCGATCGGCCTACTCCGGACAGAGCTTCCATGCGCGTCGATCCCGCGACACCGATTGATCGAAACGACGCCGACCGGCGGTCCGGCGGCACGGCATCGCAGCGCATCCGCGACCGGCTCGTCGCGGCGCGCGCGCGCTTCCACGCCAACGACAACATCGCCGACTTCATCGAGAGCGGCGAAGTCGACGAGCTGCGCGGCGAGGTCGAGGCCAAGATGCGCGAGGTGCTGAACGCGCTCGTCATCGACACCGAGAGCGACCACAACACGCAGGACACCGCGCGCCGCGTCGCGAAGATGTTCCTGACCGAAGTGTTCCGCGGCCGCTACGTGCCGATCCCGCCGCTCACCGAGTTCCCGAACGCCGAGCGCCTCAACGAGCTGATGATCGTCGGCCCGATCAAGGTGCGCAGCGCCTGCTCGCACCATCTTTGCCCGATCATGGGCAAGGTCTGGATCGGCATCCTGCCGAACGAGCACTCGAACCTGATCGGCCTCTCGAAGTACTCGCGCATTTGCGACTGGATCATGAGCCGGCCGCAGATCCAGGAGGAGGCGGTCACGATGCTGGCAAACGAATTGCAGGAGCGCGTCAAGCCCGACGGCCTCGCGATCGTGATGGAGGCCGATCACTTCTGCATGCACTGGCGCGGCGTCAAGGACGACGAGTCGATGATGACCAACAGCGTCATGCGGGGCTCGTTCCTGAAGGACTCGAACCTGCGGCGAGAATTCCTGTCGCTGCTGAGCAAGAAGATCTGATCCGGCGCCGTTGTCGGCGCTGCTGGAGAACCGCGATGCTGGTCCGACTGATGTACGCGAGCCGCGCCACCGAGCCGGTCAAGAACGACATGCTGCAGGCGATCCTGAAGAAGTCGACGGCCAACAACCCGACGCTCGGGATCACCGGCGTGCTCTGCTTCTCGGGCGATGTGTTCCTGCAGGTGCTCGAGGGCGGCCGCTCGAAGGTCAGCACGCTCTACAACCGGATCGTCGTCGACCCGCGCCATCGCGATGTCGAGCTTCTCAGCTACGAGGAGATCGACGAGCGCTGTTTCGCCGGCTGGGCGATGGGGCAGGCCAACATGAGCCGGCTCAATCCGGCGCTGCTCATCAAGTACTCCGAGAACGCGACGCTCGACCCGTATTCGGTGTCGGCGAGGGTCTCGCGGGCGCTGTTCTCGGAGCTGGTCGCGACCGCCTCGGTCATCGCCTGAGCGGCCGCGCACGGCGCACCGCGCTCCCCGCCCGGGCTCGCCTGGCAGCGCGCCGCCGTTGCCACCACACCCCGACGCCGGTCGCGCTCAGCACGACGACTCCGACGCCCGTCGCGGACAGCACGACCTGCATCGCGACGCCGCCCCATGCGGCGGTGTGCAAGGACGACAACCAGGCGTCGAGCGTGTTGCCGGCGTGGCGGCCGGTGGGCAGCTCGAGGTGCAGCAACGCGCCGCTGCCGGCGTCGAGAAACAGCGTCGTGTTGCCGAGCTTGTCGCCGACGTCCAACGTGCTCAGCACCCGGTACTCGTAGCGAGCACGGGCGGCATCGAAGTAGAGCGCCCGCTCGCGCAGGACCGTGAAACCGTGCGCGTCGGCCGCATCGCGCATCGCCTCCCGCGCGGCTTGGTGGGCGAGCGCCCAGCCGATCGGCGCGCCGCCGGACGATCGGGGAATCGCACCCTCGACAGTCACGGCCGCCACCTCGGCGTCGACCACGCGCATCAGCGGTCGGTAGACCGCCGGCAGGTTGAAGCCGACGCCCGACCATGCGAGCACGAACAGCATCGCCCACGGCCAGAGACCTGTCGCGCGGTGCAGGTCGAACACCACCTTCGACGCCGTCGCGTGCCACCGAATGCGCCAGGCTGGCCACCAGCGCGCGGACCAGTGGCGCCACGGGCGCCGCGACGACGGGGCGACCGGCCGGGGCGGCAACGTGAGACAGAAGCCCACGACGCAGTCCATCGACCACAGCAACGCGACGACGCCGAGCGCCCAGGTGCCCGTGTCGCCGAGCGCGAGCGAGACGTGCAGCGCATAGACGAAGGGCATCAGGTTCTTCGCGCCCTGCGACAGATCGCCGCGGGTGCGCTCGCCGAGCACACGCCCGGTGTAGGGGTCGGCGAAGACCTCGTCGGCGGCGGGCGGAGCCGCCGCGCCGGGCGCGGGCTCGAGGCCGACGACCACCGACCGGCCCGGCCGCAGCGCCAGCTCGACCCAGTTCGCCTCGGCACCGGGGTAGCTCGCGAGCACCCGGTCGCGGACCACGAACGGATCGAGCAGCGGCGCGCCGGCGTACGGTGCGGCGACGCGAAAGAGCTCCGGGCTGATCCACGCCTCGAGCTCGTCGTTGAACGCGATCAGGCTGCCGGTCGCACCGAGCACGACCAGGAACGCCGCCATCGAAAGGCCCAGCCAGCGGTGCGCCACGACCATCGCGCGGCGAACCGGGCGTGTCGTCGACCCGCGTTCCACGGTGGGCCCTTCTGTCGCGGTCACCGGCTGGTCAGAAGCGGTAGCCGACGTTGACGGTCACGGCGCGCGGCGTCTCGGCGACCAGGTCGTAGCCCTGGCCCGTAAAGATGCGCCGGTTCGCCAGGTTCTTGACGTTGAGTTGCGCCCGCCACGGGCCTGCGACCCAGTAGATGCCGGCATCGAAGCGGACGTAGCCGCCGAGCGTGACCGCGATGTTCGGCAGGCGTGCCTGCCGGTCGCCGCTCGCGACGATGCCGAGCGCCGCGCTCCAGCGCTCGAGGCCCCAGCCGCCGAGCGAGACCTTGTTCCACAGGCTGCCCGAATGACGCGCCGCGCCGACCAGCCGCTGGCCGACGGGAATCGTGTTGTCCTCGGTCACCTTGGCATCGAGGTAGGTGTAGGCACCGAGCACCGACCAGCCGGGCAGCACCGTGCCGACGAGTTCGACCTCGGCGCCGCGGCTGCGCTGTTCGCCGGTCGCGACGCTGCTGTTGCCGGTCGGATCGGACGGATCGGCGGTCAGCACGTTGCGCCGCGTCATGTCGAAGACGGTGGCGGTGACGTTGAGGCGCTCGCCGGCGAGCTCCTGCTTGATCCCGGCTTCGTACTGGGTGCCGCGCTCCGCGGGAAAGACGCCGCCAGCGCGGTCGCGCGCGCCGGTGTTCGGCGCGAAGGACCTCGCCCAGCTCGCGTACAGCGACGTTGCGGGAACCGGCTGATACACCACGCCGACGCGCGGCGAATTCGCACTCTCGTCCTGTCGCGGCACCGAGGGCACGCCCGTGTCGAGGTCGGCGGAGTCGCTCACCACCCGGTCGTGCCGCAGGCCGAGCAGCAGCTTCCACCGCGGGCCCAGCTCGACGAAGTCCTGCGCGTAGAGCGCGCTCGAGTGCGCCGTCGACGAGTTCGCCGGAAAACTCGACGCATACGGCCCGAGCTGCTGCCCGTCGTAGGTCGTGTCGACGAGGTCCATCGGCGTGACCGGCGCATCGAAGAACGCGTACTGGCCGTAGGACCGGGTCAGGTCCAGGCCGACGAGCAGCCGGTGCGCGAGCGGCCCGGTCTGCAGCGTGCCCTTGAGCTCGACCTGGCCGGTCGCGTTCTTCGAGCGGGTATCGACGTACTGCGTGTAGCGCTCGATCGTGCGGCCGTCGGCCGAGACGATCGGATCGTTCAGCGCGTACTGCTCGGTGCGCTCGGAATTCGAGCGGGCAAAGAAGCCCGCGATGCGCAGCGACCAGCGGCTGTCGACACGGTGCTCGACTTCGGCGCGCGCAGTGTAGGTGTCGAGACTGGCGTGCGCCAGGTCGTCGCAGACGACCTGCTTGCGCCAGGGCACGAAGAGCAGCTCGGGAGCGGTGCCGTCGCAGCGGCCACCGTAGTGCGTCCGGATCGCCGAGAGCTCCAACTCGGCGCGGGTATCGGGCGTCAGGCGCGCGGTGACGATCGGCGTGATCGCGAACAGCGTGTTGGCGCGCGAGCCCGGGTAGCTGCGAAAGCCGTCGTCGCGCTCGGCGGCGATGTCGACCCGGCCCAGCAGGTCGGGGCTGCCGAGCGAATGGTTGGCATCGACCGCGGCGCGCAGGTAGCCGAACTGGCCTCCCGAGAGGTCGACCTTCGCGAAGGGCCGGGCCAGCGGGCGCTTGGTGACGGTGTTCACGAGCCCCGAGATCGCGCTCGACGCGCCGTACAGCACCGCCGCCGGGCCCTTCAGGAACTCGATGCGCTCGATCGCCGAGGTGTCGGTCACGCCGAGGAAGCCGTCCTGGCGGAACCCGTTCAGGGTCGTGGCAGAGCCGTAGGTGCTGAAGCCGCGGATGAAGAACGACTGACCATAGGGCGAGTACTCGGTCGTCTCGCGGGCGACGCCGGCGACGTAGTCGGCCACTTCGGTGGTGTTGCGCACGCCCTGGTCCGCGATCACCTCTGCGGGGATCACGACCACCGACACGGGCTGGTCCTGCAGGGCAACGTCGATGCGCGTCGCGGTTGCGCTGCGCGACGCCTTGTAGCCGACGACCGGGCCGGTCGCCGCTTCTGCGACCGCCTTGCCGGTCACGACGACCGGGGCGAGCGTCGTCGTCGCGCGCCCGTCCCCGGCCGCTTCGACCGAATGGCCGCCGGCCGCTTCGACGGCGACCAGACCGGTGCCTTCGAGCAGTCGAGCGAGGCCGTCGCCGGCCGCCATCGTTCCGCGCACACCCGGGCTGCGCAGTCCGTCGACCGGCGCCTTGACGGTGATCGACGCTGCGGTGGCGGCCGAGTAACGCTCCAACACCTCGCGCAGCGGGCCAGGGGCGATCTCGATGGCGACCGCCGTGTCCGCCGACCGTGTCCCCTGCTGGGCCAGAACCGATGTGAACGGCGACGAGGTCGTCGCCGCCGCACCGAGCGCGATGAGCGTGCTGCCGAATGTGCGCCGCCCGGTGACGACGAGCCTGGGAGAAGTGCGGCCGGGAACGGCGAACGGCATGGCGGCGGCCGCCGACCAAGGCGGTGATGCTATGTAATGAGAACTATTCTCATTCATACACTCCGAGATGTAAAGCTCGCCGCGGCCCGCCGTTGCTCAGCCCGCCTTCTTCGCGACCGCTTTCTTCGCCGCCGGCGCCTTCGCGGCGCGTGGCTCGAATTCGAAGCTGACCTTGCCGTCCTTCGTGTCGTAGGCGAGGTACGCCTTGAACTTGCGACGTGTCTTGTTCGAGACGAAGCCGTCGAGCAGGTCGGTCTTGCCGGTCGCGAGCAGCCTGGTCATCTGCTCGGGCGCGATCGGTTGCTGCAGGATGATCTTGCCGCTCTTGAAGTCGCAGGTGACGTTCGCGCCGATCGCGTGCTCGCAGACGTAGCTGGTGCCGTGCTCGTAGACGGCACCCGCGTCCTTCGGGCACTTGCCGAGGCTGGTCTGTCCGGAGAAGTCGATCGGCTCGCCGGATTCGCCTTCGCGCTTGGCTGCTTCGCCGAAGTCGAACTCGAGCTTCCAGTTGCCGAGCTCGTCGTCGTGGACGAGCTTCAACTCGGCGGTGAACGGCCAGCCGGCCTTCGAGCGAAAGCCTTCGAGCGGGCCGATGCGCTTGGTCGCCAGGAAGCGCTCGACCTCGTCGAGTTCGAACGCACGGCTGCCGGGGATCTTGCTGATCGAGAAGCCGCAGCCTTCGGTCGCGGCCGCAGCGCCTGCGCCACGGCCGGCGCAGGCGAAGCGGCGGTAGTTCTCCTTGACGACGCCGCCGCAGTTGGGGCACTGCGCCTTCAAGGTCGCGTAGTCACCGGGGATGGTGTCGCGGTCGTATTCCTTCGCCTTCTTGACGATGCGCTCGGCCATCTCGGCGATCTGCGCCATGAACTTCTCGCGCTCGAGCCGGCCCTTCTCCATCTCGGCGAGCTGGAACTCCCAGTTGCCGGTCAGCTCGGGCTTGGTCAGGTCCTCGACGCCGAGACCGCGCAGCAAGGTCATCAGCTGGAACGCCTTGGCGCCGGGGACGAGATCGCGGCCGTCGCGGTGGATGTACTTCTCGTAGATCAGGCCTTCGATGATCGCGGCACGCGTCGCCGGGGTGCCGAGGCCCTTCTCCTGCATGGCCTCGCGCAGCTCGTCGTCGTCGATCAACTTGCCCGCACCTTCCATCGCCGACAGCAGCGTCGCCTCGGTGTAGCGCGCCGGCGGCTTGGTCCGCTGCGCGACGACGTCGACGGCCCGGGCGCGCACGAGTTCGCCTTTCTCGACCGCGACGAGGTTGGCGTCGTCCTCCTGCGCCTCGCGGCCGTAGACGGCGAGCCAGCCGGGCCTGACCATCACCTTGCCGTTGGTCTGGAACTTGTGCGGGACGCCGCCCGCCTCGACGGTCGAGATGCGCGTCGTGACCATGAATTCCGCGGGCGGAAAGAAGACCGCGAGGAAGCGCTTGACGACCATGTCGTAGAGCTTGGCCTCGATGTCCGACAGGCTCCGCGGCGCCTGCAGCGTCGGGATGATCGCGAAGTGGTCCGAGACCTTGGCGTTGTCGAAGATGCGCTTGTTGGGCTTGACGTAGCCTTCGGCCAGCGCCTTCCTCGCATGCGGTGCCAACGCCCGCAGCGGGCCGGGCATGTCTTCGGTCGAGATCATCTCCATGGTCTGCCGGACGACGGCGACGTAGTCCTCGGGCAGCGCACGGCTGTCGGTCCGCGGATAGGTGAGGACCTTGTGCTTCTCGTAGAGCGCCTGGGCGATCGAGAGCGTCGTCTTCGCAGAGAAGCCGAGGCGCGAGTTGGCCTCGCGCTGCAGCGTCGTCAGGTCGTAGAGGCCGGGCGCGCTCTGCGTGCTCGGCTTGGCCTCTTCGGTGACGGTCGCCGGCTGGCCGCGGCAGGCCTGCGCGATCGCCTGAGCGTCGCGCTGGTCCCAGAGGCGGTCGGCGCGCTGCTCGAGGTCATCGGCGTTCTTCTTCCACTTCGGGTCGAACCACTTGCCGGCGTACTCGCCCGCCTGCGCTTCGAGGGTCGCCTTGAGTTCCCAGTAGTCGCGCGCGACGTGCTTCCTGATCTTCTCCTCGCGCTCGACCATGATCGAGAGCGTCGGCGTCTGTACCCGGCCGACGGTCGTCAGGAAGAAGCCGCCGTCGCGCGAATTGAAGGCCGTCATGGCCCGCGTGCCGTTGATGCCGACGAGCCAGTCGGCCTCCGAGCGGCAACGCGCCGCGTCGGCGAGCGGCAGCATCTGCTGGTCGGTGCGCAGGTGCTCGAAGCCATCGCGGATCGCCGCCGGCGTCATGCTCTGCAGCCAGAGCCGCTTGACGGGCAGCTTGCTCTTCGTGTGCTGCTGGATCAGCCGGAAGATCAGTTCGCCCTCGCGCCCGGCGTCGCAGGCGTTGATCAGTTCGCTCACGTCCTTGCGCTTGACGAGCCGCATGATCGCCGCGAGCCGCCCCTTGCTCTTGTCGATCGGATTGAGCTCGAAATGCGGCGGGATCACCGGCAGATTGGCGAAGCTCCACTTGCCCCGCTTGACGTCGAATTCCTCCGGCGCCTTGATCTCCAGCAGATGGCCGACGGCCGACGTGACGAGATAGTGATCGCTCTCGAAATAATCATCGTGCTTCTCGAACTTGCCGGCGCTCGGCGTCAGCGCCCGGACGATGTCCTGCGCCACCGAAGGCTTCTCGGCAATGATCAACGACTTGGTCATGCGTTCTCTCTGAGATGACTTCCCGACGCGCGGCGTCAAGGCATGGCCCGCGTCCCTACAATCCGGCTCTCGCGCGCACGCCTGCCCACACGCGCGCGCCCCTGATTTCAATGTACTCAATGTCTCCGATGACGCAAGAGAGCGCTGCCAGCAACCCCACGCCGGCGCCGACCGGGGACCGGCCGGACCCCGGCGCGCGCTCTTCCGCCGGCCGGCGGCGCGCCGCGGCGCCGCAGCCGCCCACCGCCCCCGCCGTGCGGCGGCCGCGCACCCGGCGGCTCGAGGTCCGGGCGTCGGGCATCCACGGCAAGGGCGTGTTCGCGCTCGTGCCGTTCGCGGCAGGCGAGCGGGTGATGGAATACGTCGGCGAGGTCATCACCTGGGACGAGGCGCTGCGCCGCCATCCGCACGACCCGGCCAACCCCGACCACACGTTCTATTTCCACGTCGACGACACCCATGTCATCGACGGCAAGCACCACGGCAACGCGGCGAAATGGATCAACCATGGCTGCGACGGGAACTGCGAGGCCGAGGAGGTGGGCGGCCGGATCTTCGTCCGGGCGCGCCGCGACATCGCGCCGGGCGAGGAGCTCAGCTACGACTACGGCCTGGTGCTCGAAGGCCGCCACACCGCCAAGGTGAAGCGTCAGTTCGCCTGCCGCTGCGGCGCGCCCGCCTGCCGCGGGACGATGCTGGCGCCCAAGCGTTAGGCATGCCGGCCGCCTTGTCGCTCCACTGGAACGCCGAGCAGCTCTGGCAGCAGCTCGAGCCGCTGCTGCCGGGTGTGAGCGTCGAGATCCTGCCGGTCGCGGCGTCGACGAACACGTCGCTGCTCGACCGCGCCCGGGTCGTCCAGCAGTCGCAGGTGGACGCCGGCAACGTACTGGTGCGGCGCAGCGTCGAAAGCGGTGCCTTCGGACGCCGCGCCGCCGACCTGCAGCCGGCGCTGCTCGTCGCCGAGCACCAGACCGCCGGCCGCGGCCGGCAGGGCCGCAACTGGGAGTCCGCGGTCGGCGCGTCGCTCACCTTCTCGCTCGGCCTGCCGATGGCCGTCTCCGACTGGGCGGGGCTGTCGCTCGCGGTCGGCGTCGCGCTGTCGGAGGCGATCGACGCCGCCGCGGATGCCGCGCCGACGGCCACGGTCGGCATCAAGTGGCCGAACGACCTGTGGCTGGTCGCGTCGCCGCCGCAGCCGGGTCGCAAGCTCGGCGGCGTGCTGATCGAGACCGTCGCCGCCGGGCCGCAGCGCTTCGTCGTCGTCGGTGTCGGCATCAACGTCCAGCCGTTCCGGGCCGAGGGCCTCGCGACCGGCTTCGCATCGGCGCAGGAACTGATCGCCGGCATCACCTCGCCGGCGCTGCTCGCGGCCGTCATCGTCCCGCTCGTGACGGCGCTGCAGCAGTTCGCGGCCGACGGCTTCCGCGCCTTCGCCGACCGCTTCGCGATGCGCGACGTGCTTCGCGGCCGGGCCGTGCGCAGCGTCCGCGGCGAGGCGATCGAAGGCGTCGCCGCCGGCGTGTCCGAGTTCGGTGCGTTGCTGCTGCAGACCGAGACCGGCCTGGAGACCGTCGCCAGCGGCGAGGTGACCGTGCGGCCCGTCGCCGGGCTCGACGGGTGATGCTGCGGGCCCTGGTGATCGCGCTGCTCGCCGCGAACCTGGGGGTCTTCGCCTGGACCGCGGGCTGGCTGGACCGCCTGGTCGGCACGAGCGCCCGCAGCGAGCGCGAGCCCGAGCGGCTGCAGCGGCAGGTGCGGCCCGAGACGATCCGCGTCATCCCGCCCGGCGCGCCGCTTCCGGCATCGGCGCCCGCGTCGGCCGCCGCGGTCGCGTCGGCCTGTCTGGAATCGGCGCCGATGAGCGCGCCGCAGGCGAGCGCGGTCGACGCGGCGCTGGCGCAGCTGCAGCCATCGCTGCCGCCGCAGAGCTGGGTCGACGTGGCCGCGACGGCGCCCGAGGGCGGCTGGCTCGTCTACATGGGCCGCTACGCCGGCGCCGATGCGCTGGCGAGGAAGGAAGACGAGTTGCGGCGCCGTCAGCTCGCGTTCGAGCGCGTCGAGGCGCCCGCGGCGCTGGCACCCGGACTCTCGCTCGGCCGGTACGGCGACCGTGCGGCCGCCGAGGACGCGCTGGCGGCGCTCGCACGGCAGAACGTGCACACCGCGCGCGTCGTCCAGTCGGCCGCCTCCGCGCCGGCGCATGTCCTGCGCTTCATGCGCGTCGGACCCGACGTCGCCGCGCAGGTGGCGGCGCTCAAGGGCGACGTGTTCGGTGCCGGCTTCATGCGCTGCGCGCCGACGCCGACGGCGCACGAGGCGGTCGGGCGCTGAGGGCTGGGCATGCCGGGGGCCGAGTGGGGAGCGTTAGCGCCGGAACGGCTGAGCTGTGAGCTGTGAACTTTCAGCGGTGAGCAGTGGAGCGGTGGGTGCTAGAGCGCTGGAGCGGTGGGTGGTGAAGCACTGGAGCGCTGAAGGAGAAGCAGGGAACGGTGCAGCGCCGGAGCCGCGGAGCGCGAAGCGCCGACTGTCCCCGCGCAGCTTGTGAACGCCGCCAACTCAGCGCGCCGGGCTCCGCAAGCGGACGATGCGCAGCGCGACCACGGCGGCGACGAGTCCGAGCAGCCAGCCGGCCGAGACGCCACCGCCTCCTCCACTTCCGCCGGATTCGCTGACGGGCAGCGACGGGGCGGAGGCGATCGTGACCGCCGTGCTGCCGGTGCCCGTCTGCCCGGCGCTGTCGGTCACCGTCAGCGCCACGGCGACGGTGCCGACGCCGCTCGCGACCAGCGTCGCCTTCGGGTCCGTGGTGGAGCCTGAGAGCGACGCGAGGTCCGCGCCCGCGGTGATCGTCCACTGGTAGGCGACGACCGTGCGGCCTGCCGCTGCGTTCGAGGTCGACCCGTCGAGAGTGACGGCGGCGCCCGTGACGGGCGTTGTGGACGACGCGACGACGTTGGCGGTCAGCGCCGCCACCGACCTGACCGCTGCCCCCGCGTCGAGCAGACCCGCCCCGCAGGTCAAGGTCGAGCAGTAGCACTCCACACCCTGCGGGACACTGCTTGGCGCGACACAGGCCGCCACCGGCACAAGTGAGCCGTTGGCAGACTGCAGTGGCGGCGCGCCCGACGTCGGAAACGGCCGTGCCGTCGCCTGGATCGCGCTCGTCACTCGCGCGGGTGTCAGCGCCGGATTCGACGACAGCATCAAGGCGACGGTGCCGCTGACGAGCGGTGCGGAGAAGCTGGTGCCGAGGCTCGGCCGGGTGTCGCCGTCGGAGTACGCCGCGGCACCGACGGCATATGCGCCGTTGTTGGTCGTGGTCAGCAGCGGATAGAGGCAGGTGCCTGTGGCGTTGACGCAATTGCCTGCCGGCGCGGCGATGGTGACGTTCGCGCCGAGATCCGAATAGCCGACCTTGGTGCCGATGTGGCGCACTCCCGCGACCGCGATCACCCCGGCGCAGTTGGCCGGCGCGCCGAGCGCCAGGCCGTCGTTGCCGCCGGCCGCGACGACGACTGCACCGGCGGCGATGGCGGCGCTGATCGCGTCCTGGTAGGCCGCATCGCACGCGACGCCGCTCGGGCCACCGAGACTCAGGTTGATGACGCGCGCCTTGTTCGGGTTCGCCGGCACGCCGGAAACGCCGAGGCCGGCGGCCCAGCGGATCGCCGCGATCACGTCGGACTCGCTGCCGCCGCATCGGCCGAGCGCGCGCAGCGGCAGCAACATGACGTTCCAGCCGATGCTCGCCATGCCGGTCGCGTTGTTGGTGGCGGCGCCGACGAGGCCGGCGGTCTGCGTGCCGTGCCAGGAGCTCGTGCCGACGTCCGAGCTGTCGCAATTGCTGACCGTCGGAATCTGCGACGTCGTGATGCCGTCACCGGGATCGCTCGGATCGGCGTCCCGACCGTCGCCGTCGCCGGCCGTCGTCGCATCGTTGACGAAGTCGTAGCCGGGCAAAACCTTGCCGGCGAGGTCGGGATGCGCCGTGATGCCGGTGTCGACCACCGCGACGACGACGCCCGGCGTGCCGGTGCTGATGTCCCACGCGGCCTCGGCGTTGATCGACGCGACCTCGCCGTCGATGCCCGCCGTGCGCAGGGACCACTGGCCGGTCACCGGGGTCGTCGCCTGGCCGGCGGGGAAGAGGGCGTCGTTCGGCACGCGGCGCACCCGCACGCGCTGGTCGACGACCGCGTACTCGACGTCGCTCTGCGCAGCGAGCCGCGCCGCGAGCTCGGCCGCGCCGATGCCGCTCGCGCGAACGAGTTGCGAGCGCTCACCGACCGGCGCGCCGTCCTCGAGCGGGATGCCGAGCCGGGCGGCGAACACCGCCGCGTGCTGCGGCGGCGGCTCCGCGCCGGATGGCGAACTCGCGGACAGCGCGCGCACGACGCTCGCATCGGCGCGGTACTTGACGATGACGCGGGCGGCGCCGGTCGCCGTCGTGGCGGATGCAGCGGGCTCGGCGCCCGTGGCGGCGCGCGCCGGCCCGCGTTCGAGCGCGGCAGCCGGGCCGGCGATGCTCGCGGCGATCAGGGCGATCAGGGCGATCAGGGCGAGCCCGGCGGCACGGCGGGCCGAGAGGCGAAGACGCTGGCAGGGAAGAAGACGCATGGCGACGTGCTCCGATCGGGTGCCCGCGGTGCCGGCGCCGTGCCGGCAGGCCCGGAGCGCGCAGGCGCCCGCGCGCCCCGGGTGGCCGCGGTTCAGCGGTCCTGGCGGAGCTGCGACAGGAAGGCCGCCGGCACCGTCGGCGAGGCGGTGTCGCCGAGCACGAAGAAGGTGTAGACCGAGTTCGGCGTCAGCGTCAGGCCGGTCTTGCTGGTGTCGACCGCGATGCCGCCCGCGGTGGTGACGGCGATGCTCGACGTCGTGTTCGTCGGCAGCGTCAGCGTGGAGTAGGTCTGCGAAGCCGCGCCAGCCGCGACGGTCGAGAGGAAGTTCGCATTGAACGACAGCTGCAGCGCGGTCGCGTTCGCACCCGACGTCCCGTTGACCAGGCGCAACTTGATGTTGCTCGTGGTCGGCCCGCTGGTCGCCGTGACCGGCAGATGGTTGTCGTCGACGATCAGGCTCACCACCGGCGCCGCCGCGGTGCCCGTCACGAGCAGGGTGTTGTCGCTGCCGGCCGAGACCGTCGTGGCCGGCAGCGACGCGGCGACGCCGTTGACCGAGACGGCGAGCGCGCCGGACGCCGGCGCCGTCGCGTAGGCGGTGATCGCCGGCGACGGCGTCGACGCCGCGGCGATCACCATCGAGCCGGTGCTCGCCGAGACCGTCGCGCCGCCGGTCAGGCCCGACACGAGCCGGACGCGGGCGTTCGTCGTGCGCTGCGCGGTGTAGGTCGTCGCGACCTGCTGCAGCAGCACGCCGGCGTTGAGCAGCACGCCGCCCGAACTCGGCGTCAGCACGAGCAGGCCGAGCTGCTGGCTCGCGAGCACGACGTTCTTCAGGTCGGCGCGCAGATCGGTCTTGTTGCCCTGCCCGGTGACGCGGACCTCGTACGTGCCGGGCGTCAGCGTCAGCGCGTCGGCGATCTGCACGAAGTTCTGCGCGGTCTGGCTGAAGGTCGGCGTGACGGTCGCGAGGTCGACGCTGGTGCCCGAGAACGGCGTGATGTAGATGTCGATCGCGCCGGCATCGACCGCTGCGTTGAGCACGCGCATCGCCGACGAGCCGCTCGCCGGCAGGGTGGCGTCCTCGGGCAGCAGCGTCGTCCGGATCGCGCCGCTGGCACCTTCGTAGACGACGAGCGTGTCGTGGGCGCCGCTGCCGATGGTCGGCGACAGCGTCGTCAGCGCGGTGCTGCCGCCGGTGTCGTTGACCTGCAGCACGACGCTGCCCGAGCGCGGGCTCACGTACGCGCTGAGCGCATCGGTGGTGACGGCGCTGATCGCCGCGGACGAGTTGACGAGCAGGTCGATCGAGCGATGGCTGAGCGTCGCGTTGAGCAGCCGCACCGAGGCGTTGCCGTCGGACGAGCCGCTGCCGCCGCAGCCTGTCAGTGCCAGGCTGCCGGCGATCAAGAGCCCGAGCAGGGGCCACCACTTGGAGTTCTGCTTCATCACGTTCGTGTCATCCTCGGTTCGCATCGGCGGCCGCACGGCCGCCCCGGATGGTGCCAGCGTTTGCGAGCCGGGCACCCGGCGCATTGAAAAGAAGTGTCAAGGCGCGCCGACGCGGTCGACGCCCGCCGCTCAGGCCGCGGCGATCACGCGCGCCATCTCGAGCACCTTGTTCGAATAGCCCCACTCATTGTCGTACCAGGCGACGACCTTGACGAAGGTGCTGTCGAGCGCGAGGCCGGCGTCGGCATCGAAGACCGAAGTCATCGACTCGCCGCGGAAGTCGGTCGAGACGACCTTGTCCTCGGTGTAGCCGAGCACGCCCTTCATGGCGCCCAGCGACTGCGCCTTCATCTCGGCGCAGATCTCCGCGTAGCTCGCGGGCGCGCTCAGCTCGACGGTGAGGTCGATGACCGAGACGTCGGAGGTCGGCACGCGGAACGACATGCCGGTGAGCTTCTTGTTGAGCGCCGGGATGACGACGCCGACCGCCTTGGCCGCACCGGTCGACGACGGGATGATGTTCTCGAGGATGCCGCGGCCGCCGCGCCAGTCCTTGTTGCTCGGGCCGTCGACGGTCTTCTGCGTCGCCGTGGTCGCGTGCACGGTCGTCATCAGGCCGCGCTTGATGCCCCACTTGTCGTGGAGCACCTTGGCGACCGGCGCCAGGCAGTTGGTCGTGCACGACGCGTTCGAGATCACCGCCTCGCCCTTATAGGACTTGTCGTTGACGCCGTAGACGAACATCGGCGTGTCGTCCTTCGAGGGCGCCGACATCACGACCTTGCTCGCACCGGCGGCGAGATGCTTGCCGGCGGTCTCCTTGGTCAAGAAGAGACCGGTGGCTTCGACGACGATGTCGGCGCCGACCGCGTCCCACTTCAACGCACCGGGGTCGCGCTCCTGGGTCAGGCGGATGCGGCGGCCGTCGACGATCAGCGTGTTGCCGTCGACCGAGACGTCGCCCTTGAAGCGGCCGTGCACCGAGTCGTAGCTCAGCATGTAGGCGAGGTAGTCGGGCTCGAGCAGGTCGTTGATGGCGACGACCTCGATGTCCTCGAAGTTCAGACAAGCGGCGCGGAACACCATGCGCCCGATGCGGCCGAAGCCGTTGATGCCGATCCTGATGGTCATGGAAAGCTCCTGAAAACGCTGACGAATCAATAGTCCCGGACGATCTGCATGCGGAACGGAAAATCCATTGCGCAAGACCGGCCGCTGCACACGGCCGGCTTGAAGCGGATGTGCATCAGCACGTCCGCTGCGCGGGCGACGACGGTGGGGTCGGCCGGCCGAAGCAGGTCCACGGCGGTGACCGTCCCCGCGGCATCGACCTTCGCCACGAGGGCCAGCGGTCCGGTCCAGTCGGTCGCCTGGGCGACCTTTTGAATGGCGCGCTGCACCGGGAGCAGGCCGTCGGCGGGATAGGGCGGCTCGTCGTCCGGCGCGATCGACTGCCACTGCGACTTCACGATCTGCTTCTCGGCGTCGGTCAGCTGCGCGTAGGTCCGGTTCAGGGGAACCAGGTTGCCAGCGACGACGTTGCGCCGGATGCGGGTGCCGGTCCGCGGTTCGTCTTCCGTGACCGTGTACTGTGGGGGCGGCAACGGCTCGACCGCCGGCTGTTCAACGGCGGGCGACTGCTCGGCCGCGACCACGACCAGTGCCGCGACGAGGGCGGAGCGCAAGGGCACGAGACGGCCTACTTTCCCAACACCTGCCGCACGGTCGCGACGACGTTCTCGACCGTGAAGCCGAAGTACTTGAAGAGCACCGGCGCCGGCGCCGATTCGCCGTACGTGTTGATGCCGACGACCGCGTCGCAGCCGTACTTCCACCAACCGTCGGTGACGCCCATCTCGACGGCGACGCGCGGGATGCCCTTCGGCAACACGCTGACCTTGTATTCGATCGTCTGCCGGTCGAAGACCGAGGTCGACGGCATCGAAACGACGCGCACGCCGATGCCGTCCTGGGCCAGCTGCTCCTGCGCGCCGAGCGCGAGGCTCACTTCCGAACCGGTCGCGATGATGACGGCCTGCGTCCGCTTCGCGCGGCCGGTGCCGCTCGGCTCGGACAGCACGTAGCCGCCCCGTGACACGCCCTCGAGCGACTTCTTCGGCGCGTACGGCAGGTTCTGGCGCGACAACAGCAAGGCGCTCGGCCGGTTCTTGGTGTCGATCGCAGACGCCCAGGCGAGCAGCGTCTCGGCGGTGTCGCACGGGCGCCAGACGTCGAGGTTCGGAATTAGCCGCAGCGCCGCCGCGTGCTCGATGCTCTGGTGCGTCGGGCCGTCCTCGCCGAGGCCGATGCTGTCGTGCGTGAAGACATGGACGACCCGGTGCTTCATCAGCGCCGCCATGCGGATGGCGTTGCGGCTGTAGTCGCTGAAGGTCAGGAACGTGCCGCCGTAGGGAATCAGGCCGCCGTGCTGCGCGATGCCGTTCATCACGCCGGCCATCCCGAATTCACGCACGCCGTAGTTGATGTGGCGGCCGCCGTTCGAGCTGCCGTCGGCCTCGAGGCGGAACGGCGGCGTGCTCGACGTGTTGGTGAGGTTCGAGCCGGTCAGGTCGGCGCTGCCGCCGATCAGCTCGGGCAGCGCCTTGGTGAAGACCTCGAGCGCGAGCTGGCTCGCCTTGCGCGTCGCAACTGTCTCGGCCTTGGCGTCGGCGGCGATGACGGCCTCGTCGACGATGCGCGTCCAGTCCTTCGGCAGCTCGGTCTTCATCCGGCGGTCGAACTCGAGCGAGAGCCCGGGAAAGGCCTCGGCGTAGGCGTCGAACGCCTTGGTCCACGCCGCTTCGTCCTGGTGGCCCCCCACCCGCGCGTCCCAGAGCGCATAGACCGGCTCGGGAATGACGAACGGCTCGCTCGTCCAGCCGATCGCCTGGCGGGTCAGCTTGATCTCGTCGGCGCCGAGCGCCTCGCCGTGGGCCTTGGCGGTGCCGCCGCGGTTCGGCGAACCCTGGCCGATGACGGTGGTGCAGACGATCAGCGTCGGCTTGCCGCCGCCCGGCGCGGTGCCGGTGCCCTGCGCGAGCGCCTGCTTCACCGCGTCGTCGATCGCGTCGGCATCGTGGCCGTCGACGTCGGCGATCACGTTCCAGCCGTAGGCGCGGAAGCGCTCCGGCGTGTCGTCGATGAACCACGGCGCGACCTGGCCGTCGATCGAGATGCCGTTGTGGTCGTAGAGCGCGACGAGCTTGCCGAGCTTCCAGGCGCCCGCGAGCGCCGCGACCTCGTGGCTGATGCCCTCCATCATGCAGCCGTCGCCCATGAAGACGTAGGTGTGATGGTCGACGATCGCGTGGCCGTCGCGGTTGAACTCCTTGGCGAGCAGCTTCTCGGCGAGCGCCATGCCGACCGCGTTCGAGAAGCCCTGGCCGAGCGGGCCCGTGGTCGTCTCGACGCCGGGGGTCACGAACTGCTCGGGGTGGCCGGGCGTCTTGCTGTGGAGCTGGCGGAAGTTGCGCAGCTCGCTCATCGGAAGGTCGTAGCCGGTCAGGTGCAGCACCGAGTAGAGAAGCATCGACGCATGGCCGTTGCTGAGCACGAACCGGTCACGGTTGACCCAGTTCGGGTTGCCGGGGTTGTGGCGCATGTGACGGCCCCAGACCGCGACCGCCATGTCGGCCATGCCCATCGGTGCACCGGGGTGGCCGGAATTGGCCTGCTGGACCGCGTCCATCGCCAGGGCGCGGATCGCGTTGGCCATGAGAGTCGATTGTTCGGAGGTCGTCGGCGTGGCGGAGGGCATGCGGGTCCAGACGGTGGGATTGCCGGCCATTTTAAGTCCGCGGCCGCACCAGTCGCCCGGCCGGATACTCTCGGGCCATGCGCGACTCGCCTGCAGCCTTGCGTCCGTCGCGGGCGATGATCCTCGCCGCAGGCCGCGGCGAGCGGATGCGGCCGCTGACCGACAGCGTTCCGAAACCGCTGCTGCCGGTGCACGGCCGGCCGCTGATCGAATGGCATCTCGTCGCGCTCGCCGCGGCCGGCGTGCGCGAGGTCGTCGTGAACACCGCGTGGCTCGAGGACCGACTCGTCGACGCGCTCGGCGACGGCTCGCGCTTCGGTGTCGCGATCCGCTGGTCGCGCGAAGGCCGCGACCACGGCGGTGCGCTCGAAACCGCCGGCGGCATCGCGAAGGCGCTGCCGCTGCTCGTCGACCACGCAGACGATCCGTTCTGGCTGGTCTCGGCCGACATCGTCGCCCCCGGCTTCGCATTCGATGCGTCGGGCGCCGGGCACTTCGCCGGCGATCCGGCGCTGCAGGCCCATCTCTGGCTGGTGCCGAATCCGCCCTACCACCCGCACGGCGACTTCGGCCTCGACGCCGACGGCTTCGGACTCGCCGACGCGCCCGGCCCCGATGGCCGCCGCTGGACGTATGCCAACCTCGCGCTCTGCCGGGCGTCGTTGTGTCGCGACGTGCCGATCGGGCCGCGCGTGCCGCTCGGCCCGATCCTCTTCGAGCGGATGCGCGAGCGCCGCGTCACGGGGACCGTGTGGCACGGCGACTGGGCCAACGTCGGCACGCCGTCGGACCTCGCGGCGCTGAACGCCGCGCGCTGACGCAGGGCCGCGGGCTGCGCCGGCTACTGATCGAGCGGCGCGCTGATCGCCTCGATGCGCGCCATCACCTCCGGCGTCAGCGCGTCGAGCACGTCGACCGCGCCGAGGTTGCCCTGCAGCTGCGCGAGCTTCGACGCGCCGGTGATGACGCTGCTGACGCGCGGGTTCTTCGCCGTCCAGGCGAGCGCGAGCTGCGCGACGTTGCAGCCGAGGTCGGCCGCGACCGCCTCGAGCTTCGTCACGCCGGCGAGCTTGGCCTCGTCGCGCAGGCTCTTCTCGAGAAAGCCCATGCTCTGCATCGCGCCGCGGCTGCCCTCGGGGATGCCGTTCTTGTACTTGCCGGTCAGGAGCCCGTTCGCGAGCGGGCTCCAGGTCGTGAGGCCGAGGCCGATGTCGTCGTAGAGGCGTGCGTACTCGACCTCGACGCGCTTGCGGTGGAAGAGGTGGTACTGCGGCTGCTCGACGACCGGCTTGTGCAGGTGGTGACGGTCGGCAATGTCCCAGGCCGCGCGGATCTCGGCCGCCGACCACTCGCTCGTGCCCCAGTAGAGCGCCTTGCCCTGCGTGATCATGTCGCTCATCGCATGCACCGTCTCCTCGAGCGGCGTCGCGGGATCGGGACGGTGGCAATAGACGAGGTCGACGAAGTCGAGCTGCAGGCGCTCGAGCGAGCCGTCGATCGCCTGCATCAGGTACTTGCGGTTGAGCGTGTTGCGGCGGTTGACCTGCTGGGCGGCGCCATCGTCGAGGCCCCAGAAGAACTTCGTCGACACGATGTAGTTCAGGCGCGGCCACTTGAGCGCCTTGAACGCCTCGCCCATCACGACTTCGCTTTGGCCGCCGGCGTAGACCTCGGCGTTGTCGAAGAAGTTGATGCCGCCGTCCTTCGCGGCGGCGAGCATCTCGGTCGCGGCGTGCGTGTCGACCTGGTTGTGGTACGTGACCCAGGAGCCGAGCGAGAACTCGCTCACCTGCAGGCCGCTGCGGCCGAGTCGTCGGTAGTGCATGGGATCTCGCTTGCTTCGTTCGACAGACGACGAGACTATCGGACCGTTCGTTTCCCTGCGCGCCGCGCTGTCAAGGCGTGACCGGCGGCCGGCGTGCCCACCGGCCGGACGCAGCACCGGACAAGCAGGGCGCGAGCCCGCGGAGGCCTCGCGACGCATCGCTGACGACCTCGACCCGGAGCACCGTCGGAGCGCCGTGCCGCTTCTCGAGTGCCGGCTCGGCTCGGCTCGGCTCGGCTCGGCACGATGCCGGCGCCGACGCAGCGGAACGCCGCCGCAGAGCAGCCGCAGCGGCAGCGCGGCGCCGGGCCGTTGCCGGACCGCACGGCGGCCGAGGCACGTCCCGGCGTGGAGCGGCGGTCGCGCGGCGCCGCGCTCCGCGGTCGGCCGCAAGGGCGAGAATCGGCCGACCCCGACTTTGCGTCCTCCATCTCATGCGCGACACCGCCATCGACACCACTGCACTGCGCATCGCCGTCATCGGCGCCGGCCCGGTCGGCCTGTCGCTGGCGCTGCAGGCGTCGCACGCGCTGCCCGACGCCCGCATCGACCTGTTCGATGCGCGCCCGCTCGACAAGGACGTGTCGGCCGACCCGCGCACGCTCGCGCTCTCGCTCGGCAGCGTGCAACTGTTGCAGCGGCTCGACGCCTGGCCTGCCGACCGCGCGCAGCCGATCCTCGAGGTTCACGTCTCGCAGCAGCCGCCGTCGCTGCCCCCCCTGCCCGGTTTTCTCGTCAGCCGCCTGCGCGAGCCGGCGCTCGTGATCCGTGCGGTCGACGAAGCGGTGCCGTGTCTCGGTGCGGTGCTGAGCTACGGCGCGCTGACCGCGCGGCTCCAGGACGCGTGGCAGGCGGCGCAGGCCGCCGAACCGTTGCGGCTGCGCAGCCGTTTCGGCACGCCGGTCGCGGCGTTGAAGAACGTCGGCCAGACGGTCGAGGTCGACGCGGGCATCGCGGAACGCTTCGACCTCGGCGTCGTCGCGGAAGGCGGCGTCTTCTCCGACCAGGTCCGCAAGGGCGTCGCCCGGGACTACCGGCAGACCGCCTGGGTCGGCACGGCCGACTTCGACGCCACGCACCGGCCCGCCGGCGTCGCCTACGAGCGCTTCACGCGCCACGGGCCGGTCGCGCTCCTGCCGCTACCGAACGGATCGGCCGGGCTGGTCTGGTGCGTCCCGAGCGACGACGACCCGGTCGCCGGGCTCGACGATGCGCAGCGTGTGGTGGTGCTCAACGACATCTTCCACGCCGCCACCGGCCGCATCGCGTCGATCTCGCCGCTCAAGCATTTCGCGCTCGGGCTCAACGCCGAGCGGACCTTGACCGACGGCCGCACCGTTCGCATCGGCAACGCGGCGCAGACGCTGCATCCGGTCGCCGGCCAGGGCCTCAACCTGGGCCTGCGCGACGCTTTCGAGCTCGTCCGGTCGCTGGCGCGCAACCAGGACGTCGACGCGGTGCTGCGCCGGCTCGAATGGCAGCGCGGCCCCGACCGCTGGGCCATGATCGCCGCGACCGACTTCCTCGCCCGCAGCTTCACCTGGACGCTGCCCGGCGCCGGCGCGGCACGCGGTCTCGGCCTGGCCGCGTTGCAGGCGATCGGACCGGCGCGGTCGCTGCTCGCGCGGCAGATGATGTTCGGGTCGCGCTGAGGAACGGTGGCTCGGGACCGCAGCCGCGGTCGCTGTCGCGGTCGACGCGGCCGCGCAGTCGCCGGGCCATCGCAGCTCGATCGCCGCTGGCGCGACCCGGCCGCGCGCTCAGGGCCCGCCGGTTCCAGCCGAAACGCCGGCTCGAGCTGTCTTCACCGATCCGCAGGTCCGGGCAGCGATCGCCGGCCGGGCGCCGCGATCGCGCACGTCACGATCGTCGGCGACGCGCTGCAACGGCGGCGGCTGCAATGGCTGGTGCCACGCCACTGCCACTGCCACTGCCACTGCGACTGCCCCTACCACTGCGACTGCCGCTGCCACTGCCACCGCGGCTGCCATTTCGTCTTGCGCGCCGCCGCGCCTTCGATCGCCGTGCAGTCGGGCGAAGACCGGCCTGATCGGTCACCCGACGAACAACGCGGGGTCGACGCCGAAGCGCCGCCCCCGTGGTGCAGGCGGACAGCCGGGACCGCAGCGCCGGCCGCCGTCGGTGAGGAAGGTCAGGGGATCGGCTGGGCGACCGCGCTTTGCGCGTTGACGAAGCCGTAGCCGTCGAGGAACGACCAGCCGGAGCCGATGCGGTTGGCGAGCACGCCGCGGAAGGTCGAGCCATCCGCCAGCGTGCCGGTGAAGCCGATGCCGCCGGCGGCGAGGCTGCCCTCGGGCTGGAGCGTCACCGAGCCGGCCAGATCACCGGAGTTGGCCGCGCGCGAATCGCCCGCCGGCGGCACGAATGCCGAGCGGTAGGTGGCTCGGCCGATGCCGAAGCGCAGCGCCTTGCCGCCGGTGAAGCTGCCAGGGGCGAAATCGAGCCGCAGCCCGAAGTACTGGCCGGTCACCGACGGTGCCGGCGCCTGGCCGAGCAAGGTCGCCGACACGTCGCCGCTGCCCAGGCCGACGCTGGCCGGTCCGACGACGAACGGCTGGCCCGTCGCCGGGCGCGCGTCGAAGACGAGCCCCGGCGTGCTCGGCACGACGATGTTGCCGCCGCCCGGGTTGCCGCCCGTGCCGTCGAAGACGATGCTCACGATGCTGCTCGTCCCGGTGTACGCGACGGTGAACGCGTTCGGATCGATCCGCGCGGCGACCGAGTTGTCGCCCTCGAGCGTGACGCTCACCTTGCCGCGGTTCGGCACGGCGACGACCTGCGCCTTCGCCGCATACGGGTCGAGATCGTGCGCGAACGCACTGCGCTGCAGGATCGTGCGCATCTGCGCCGGCGTCACCGAACCCGGGCCGCCCTTCGTCTGGAGCACCAGGGCGGCGATCGACGCGGCCGTCGGCGCCGCCGCACTGGTGCCGAAGAAGTTGGGAAGCGTGTCGAGATCCCGACCGGTGTCCGACGTGAAGAAGGTCGTGTTGCCGCCGTCCATCGCCGCCATCTCGGGCTTGAGCCGGACCTGGCGGTCCTCCGGAATCCGGGCGTTGTTGCGGTCCCAGACGATGCGGACCGGCCCCGTCGACGTGAAGTCCTCGGGGATGTTCGGCCTGAACGGGCTGTAGGCCGCGACGCCGTTCGCACCGGCAGCGGAGTTGTGCCCGTACGTGACGGGCGTGCTGTAGGAGACGTACTCGGCGGGCGCGCCCGTCGTGCCGTTGGACGAGGCGAGGGTTTTGTAGCGCAGCCGGCTCGCCGGCACGGGCGCCGTCGGCGTGTTGGCGCGGGAAATCACGAGCTGGACCTGGCCGTTCGTCACGCTCGACGGGAAGGTGAGATTGCCGGGCAGCTCGATCGGGCGGTTCGTCGAGAGGTTGTTCTCGCACGCGCAGCCGAGGTAGGCACCGGTCGTCGTGTTGAAGAACAACAGGTTGAAGTCGCTCGTGACCCGCAGCGTGCCGGTGCCTTCGTTGACCTTCTCGGTGAAGGTGCCGGTATCGCCCTCGAAGCCGGTGACCCGCAGCGTGTACGTGCCCGACTGCGTCGCGAAGAAGCCGAAGTTCTCGGACGTGCCGGTGTCGATCTGGCTCAGCACGGTGCCGTCGGGCTGGACGACGGTCACGATGACGTCGAGGTTGCCGTTGCCGGGCGCGCCCGTCGCGCTGTCACCGCGGACGTCGACCTGGTACTGCTTGCCCGCGGTCGCGCCGAAGGTCGAGTCGACGCGCGGCGTCGCGGCCGAGAGCGTGCCGGTGCTCTGCGCGACGAGCGGCCCGAGCGCGGTCGGCGTGACGTCGTACGGGTCGTCCCACTGCATCACGATCCGCAGCTGCCGGCCGGCGACCGAACCGAGAGTGAGGGTCTGCGCGATGTCCTGCCCGCCGTCGCCGCGGAAGTTGTGGAAGCCGCCGGCGTAGAGCGCGGGCGGAACCCTGCTCAGGTCGATGTTGGTGCCCGAGGTGGCGTTCGCGCCGGCCGGCACGAGACGGAAATCGGACGCGTAGCCCTGCGTCGGCGCGGTGTTGCCGGCCGACGAGAAGTAGGACACGCCGAGCGCGGTCACGTCGTCGACCGCCTGGGCGACGACCGTGTCCGAGAACATGCCTTCGTCGAAGTACTGGATGTCGTCGACGATGATCTGCGCGGCGAAATCGGCGCGCGAGTTGGGCAGCCCCTGGACGCCGGCGAGCGCGCGGATGTTGTTGGCGAAGCCGACTTCGCCGCTGTCGGCGGTCGCGAAGCCGAGGCGGGCCTTGGGCGCCATGTCGTGCACGAGTTGCGCCATCGCGCGGCCTTCGTCGGTGCCGCCGGGGAAGTCCTCCAGCACCACGACCGGCTGGTTGTTGCCGAGCGGATTGCCCGGGCCGGGCAGGTCGCCGGACCTGATGTCGTCGGCTTCGTGGATCGTGAGCGGGGCGCCCGTGGCCACGAACGTCGTCGCGGTGTCGTACGAATCGGAAATGATGCCGACCGTGATGCCCGTGCCGTCGATGTTCGCCGGCAGCTTGTCGACCCGGTGCTGCACGAGGCCCTGCTGGGTGACCGCGCCGACGCTGGTCGACGGCTTCTGGACCGCGTGCACGGCGACGACGCCCGGCACTTTGGCGAGCGGGATGACGGACGCCTCGGGGACGAAGCCCTCCAGGATGCCCGCGCGGTACTTGCGGTCCTCGGACGCGAGGCGGAAGCCCGGGATGGCGACGACCGCGGCACGCACGGTGTCGTAGCTGGCCTGGCCGTCGACGACGATGTCGACGAGCACGCGGCCGCTCGCATCGCGCAGGATGGGCGCCGTGTCGACGGTCAGCAGGTCGGACACGGCGCCGGCCAGCGAGCGTTGGCGTGCCAACGTGCCAGCGGGGTTCCTGGCGGCGACCTGGCTCGCGGCGATCTCGCCCAGGCCGGCGCCGAGGTTCGCAGGCACCGGGCCGGCCTGCACCGAGCCGGCGGAGACGAGCAGCACGCCGACGGGCCAGAGCCGGGCCACGAGCGCGGCGAAAGTGTCGTGGTTGGAGCGGAAGAAAGACATCGACGATCCTCAGGACGGGTCACACAGCAGAACCGGTTCGGCGCGCGCCGGACCGGGGCGGGAGGTCAGGCTCCGGAGTGTCGCGCAGCCGCGCGGCGGCGCAGGCCGAACGCCGCCACCAGCATCCCGCCGGCGAGCATCAGGCCGCCGGTCGACGGCTCGGGCACGCTCGCCACCGGGTCGTTGACGCCCGTCAGCCGGAGGTCGTAGGGGCCGAACTCGCCCGGGTCGTAGGTCTGGTCGGTGAAGCCGCCGAGCACGGCCGGCTGCAGGCCGAAGGCGGGGCCGGCGACGTCGGTCGGCAGGTAGCTTTGCGCGAGCGTCGCGAAGAGAAGCTGATTGGCGGCGTTGACCGGGTTGTAGCCGCTCGCCGCGACGCCGAGCAGATAGCGGCCCGCCACGGTCGGCCGCAACGCGTTGCCGGCGGGGAGCGTGGAGAGGAGCGAAAAGCCGTTGGCGTCGTCGTTGAAGTAGATCGGCGCACCGGCGAGCGTCAGCAGGAAGATCTGGCTGTCGAGCGCGCCGCCGACGCTGTTGTCGGTCGTCGCCGAGAACGTGGCGGGGTTCGTGATGTCGACGACGTAGAGGTCGGCGTCGGTCGGCGACAGCAGCGAGCCGAAGATGTCGGTCAGCGAGCCGCTGCCGCCGACGGTCGACTGCGCGGTCGCCTGCGTCTGCCCCGCGTCGCCGAACTCGTTCACGACGTAGGCGTGCGCGGACGTGGACACGAAGGCAGCGCCGATGGCGCACGAGGCGGCCAGCGATCGGGCCAGGGCGGAAAGGCGGCGGAAGACGGGCGGTCGCATCGGGAGGGGTCCTTGTGTGGGGGGCGGTACGAACGGGTCGAGCCGGCTGGCAGCGCTTCGAAACAGCACCGTTTGGCCGATGCACCCGATCCGGTGTGAAATAGTGTGCAAGTTCTGCACCCATCGGGCCCCCGTGAATGGGTGTCGAGATGCGGGCGCGGCCCTGCGTGCGCCGCTGCCCGGACACAGCCGGCAACGCCGCTACCATGTGTGGTCGATCACGATTCAGCACCCCAACTCCAGATTCCACCATGAACCGACGCGGCCCCATCCCCTCCCCTGCCACTGCACTCGTCGGCGCGATCCTGCTGGCGTGTTCGGCGCAGGCCTTTGCCGCGAAGACGCTCGTCTACTGCTCGGAAGCGAGCCCCGAGGGCTTCAATCCGCAGTACTACACGACCGGGACGACCTTCGACGCGTCGTCGGTGCCGATGTTCAACCGGCTCGTCGAGTTCGAGCGCAGCTCGACCAACATCGTGCCCGGCCTTGCCGAAAGCTGGACCGCGGCGCCCGACGGCCTGTCCTACACCTTCAAGCTGAGGAAGGGCGTCAAGTTCCATTCGTCGGCCAAGTTCAAGCCGAGCCGCGACTTCGACGCCGACGACGTGCTGTTCTCGTACAGCCGCATGGCCGACCCCAAGCACCCGATGGCCAAGACGACGCCGGGCACGACCTACGCGTACTACGAGGACATGGGCATGAAGGACATCGTCGACCACGTCGAGAAGGTCGACGCGACGACGGTGAAGTTCGTGCTGAAGAAGCCCGAGGCCCCGTTCCTCGCCGACCTGGCGATGGACTTCGCCTCGATCCTCTCGGCCGAGTACGCCGACAGGATGTTGGCCGCCGGCACGCCCGACGCCATCGACCGCGAGCCGATCGGCACCGGCCCGTTCCAGTTCGTGTCCTACCAGAAGGACGCGGTGATCCGCTACAAAGCCTTCGACGCCTACTGGGGCGGCCGGCCGAAGATCGACAACCTGGTCTACGCGATCACGACCGACGCCTCGGTGCGCTACGCGAAGCTCAAGACCGGCGAATGCCAGGTGATGGCGTTCCCGAAGCCGGCCGACGTGGCGGCGATGAAGTCGGACGCAAACATCACACTCCTCTCGCAGCAGGGCCTCAACGTTGGCTACGTCGCGTTCAACGTCGAGAAGAAGCCGTTCGACAGCAAGGCGGTGCGCCAGGCGCTGAACCTCGCGACGAACAAGAAGGCGATCCTCGACGCGGTGTTCCAGGGCGCCGGCCAGCTCGCGAAGAATCCGATCCCGCCGACGCTCTGGTCCTACAACGACAAGGTCGTCGACTACCCCCACGACGTCGCCAAGGCGAAGGACCTGCTCGCCAAGGCCGGTGTCGCGCCGGGCACCGAGGTCGACCTCTGGTACCTCCCGGTCACGCGGCCCTACAACCCCGACGGCAAGCGCATGGCCGAGCTGATCCAGGCCGACTGGGAGAAGGCCGGCGTCAAGGCGCGGCTCGTCACCTACGAATGGGGCGAGTACCGAAAGCGCAGCAAGACCGGCGAGCAGCCGTCGATCATGTTCGGCTGGTCGGGCGACAACGGCGACCCCGACAACTTCTTCAACCCGCTGCTCGGCTGCGCCGCGGTGCAGGGCGGCGGCAACGTCGCGCGCTGGTGCAACAAGGACTTCGAGGCGCTGATCGAGAAGGCGAAGGCGGCGACCAAGCAGGCCGACCGCGCGGTGTTCTACATGAAGGCGCAGGAGATCGTCCACGACGACGCGCCGTGGATCCCGATCGCGCATTCGGTGCGCTTCGACCCGGTGCGCAAGGAGGTCGTCGGCTACAAGATGGACGCGACGGCGCACCACTACTTCGACAAGGTCGACCTGAAGGCGAAGTGACGCCGTCGCGCTGACACCGTGTTCGGCTTCATCGCGCGTCGCGTCGGCCTCGTCGTGCCGACCTTCATCGGCATCACGCTGCTCGTGTTCGCGCTGATCCGGCTGCTGCCGGGCGACCCGGTCGAGGCGCTCTCCGGCGAGCGCGGCATGACGGCCGAGCGCCATGCGCGGCTGCTGCACGAGTTCGGCTTCGACCGGCCGCTGCCGGTGCAGTACGCCGGCTATGTCTGGCGCGCCGTGCACGGCGACCTCGGCCGCTCGACGATCACCCAGGAGCCCGTCTTCCGCGAGTTCCGGACGCTGTTCCCGGCGACGATCGAACTCTCGGTCTTCGCGCTGCTGCTCGCGGTCGTGATCGGCCTGCCCGCGGGCATCCTCGCCGCGGTCAAGCGCAACACCGTCTGGGACTATTCGGTGATGGGCCTGTCGCTCACCGGCTTCTCGATGCCGATCTTCTGGTGGGGCCTGCTGCTCATCCTCACCTTCTCGGTCGGTCTCGGCTGGACGCCTGTCTCGGGCCGCATCGCGATCGAATACGACATCCCCGCGGTCACCGGCTTCATGCTGGTCGACGCGCTGCTCGCGGACGACGCCGGCGCCTTCCGGAGCGCGCTGTCGCACCTCGTCCTTCCGTCGATCGCGCTCGGCACGATTCCGCTCGCGGTCATCGCCCGCATGACGCGCTCGAGCCTGCTCGAAGTCCTGCGCGAGGACTACGTCCGCACCGCGCGTGCCAAGGGCGCGTCGAGCTTTCGCGTCATCGGCATCCATGCGTTGCGCAACGCGCTGATCCCGGTCGTCACGACCATCGGCCTGCAGGTCGGCACGCTGCTCGCAGGCGCGATCCTCACCGAGACGATCTTCTCCTGGCCCGGCATCGGCAAGTGGCTGGTCGAGGCGATCCACCGCCGCGACTATCCGGCGGTGCAGGGCGGCATCCTGCTGTCGGCCACGGTCATCATCGTCGTCAACCTCGTCGTCGACGTGCTCTACGGCGTCATCAACCCGCGCATCCGCCACATGCCGCAGCCCGCGCGATGAACGCGGTCGTCGGTTCCGACGCGCCCGTGGCCGTCCCCTCGCGCTTCGCCGAGCTGTGGGCCGACTTCCGGCGCAACCGCGGCGCGTTGATCGGCCTTGCCGTCGTCGTCGCGCTGGTGCTGTGCGCGGCGCTCGCCGACGTGATCGCGCCGCATCCGCCGAACGAGCAGTACGCCGGCGCGGTGCTCAAGCCGCCGTCGCTGCAGCCGCTCGACGGCCGCGTCTTCGTGCTCGGCACCGACCCGGTCGGCCGCGACATCGCCTCGCGGCTGATCCACGGCACGCGGCTGTCGCTCGCGATCGGCGCGGTCGCGGTCGGCCTGTCGCTCACCGGCGGCATCGTGCTGGGCCTCCTGGCCGGCTTCTTCCGCGGCGCGGTCGAGTTCACGATCATGCGGTTGATGGACATCCTGCTCGCGCTGCCGAGCCTGCTGCTCGCGGTCGCCGTGGTCGCCATCCTCGGGCCCGGCCTGATGAACGCCATGGACGCGATCGCGCTGGTCATGCTGCCGCACTTCGTCCGGCTCACCCGTGCCGCGGTGATCGGCGAGATGGGCAAGGACTACGTCGCCGCGTCGCGCCTCGCCGGTGCCGGCCCGCTGCGGCTGATGTTCGACACCGTGCTGCCGAACTGCGCCGCGCCGCTGATCGTGCAGACCACGCTCGGCTTCTCGACCGCCATCCTCGACGCCGCCGCGCTCGGCTTCCTCGGCCTCGGCGCGCAACCGCCGACGCCCGAGTGGGGCTCGATGCTCGCGAGCGCGCTCGAGTTCATCCAGAGCGCGTGGTGGGTGGTCACGTTCCCCGGCCTCGCGATCCTGGTGTCGGTGTTAGCGTTCAACCTGATGGGCGACGGGTTGCGGGATGCGCTGGATCCGCGACTCAAACGCGCTTGAAGCAGGCCCTTGTCCATGACCGACCCGCGCGTTCCGGCCGAGCCGATGCGACAGCCGCAGCCTCTTCCGGAGCTGTCGGTGGTGATCGTCTGCCTGAACGCGCTCGAGGCTCTCGAGTCGACCCTTGCATCGCTTGCCGCGCTCACCGACTGGACGCCCCGCGTCTACGTCGTCGACGGCGCATCGAGGGACGGCACGCCGGCGTTCCTCGCCAGCTGCCCCTATCCGCTGGCGCGCTGGGTCAGCGAACCGGACCGCGGGATCTACGACGCCATGAACAAGGGCTGGAACATGGCGGCCGACGATTCGTTCATCCTCTACCTCGGCGCAGGCGACAGGCTGCTGTCGTTGCCGAGCCGGGAAAGCGTGGCGAACGAGCATCGCAACGGCGTCGACATCATCCTCGGCAACTGCGAGATGGCCGGCAGCCAGATATTCCACAGCATGTGGTACGCCGACCTGCATCTGAACAACCTGGCGCACCACCAGACGCTGTTGGTCCACAAGTCGCTTTGCCCCACGTCGCCGTTCGACACAACGTTCAAGGTCTACGGCGACTGGGAATTCAATCTCCGGCTCTATGTCCAGGGCAAGGCAGCGCGACACTTCGAGGAATTCCGCTCGTTCGCCCTGCCGGGCGGAGTCAGCGCGAGCCACCATCTGGGCGAGGCGTTCCGCATCGCACTGCGGCATGGCGGGCTCGCCAAAGCGGTCCACGCGTTGTTGCGGGCCGCGAAGGCGGAAGCGAGGACGCGGTATACGCGCTGGCAGGACAAGCATTCGTCGGGGCTGGGTGTCGGGGCGGCGCCGTGACCGTGCCGTATCGCCGGGGTCGCATGGCGTCGTCGGTGTCGAATGAACTCGCGGCGGTGAACGCCGCCGTCCGGGCGCGCCCCGTGGGCGAAGCGCTCGCGTCGCTTGCGTGCCCCCGCCCGGATCTCGTCGCCCGGCCCCTCGAACAGCGCTGACCGATGCCGCTCCTTCACGTCGACAAGCTCAGGGTGACCTTCGGCGAGCCGCCAAGGGCGTTCACCGCCGTCGACGGCGTCAGCCTCGCGGTCGAACCGGGCGACGTCCTCGGCATCGTCGGCGAGTCCGGCTCCGGCAAGAGCGTCACGGCGCTCGCGCTGATGGGCCTGATCGATCCGCCGGGGCGCGTCGAGGCCGAACGCCTCGCCTTCGACGGCCACGATCTCCTCGCCATGCCACTGAAGCGCCGACGCGCGCTGCTCGGCAAGGACATCGCGATGATCTTCCAGGATCCGATGGCGAGCCTCAACCCGTGTTTCACCGTCGCCTACCAGCTGATCGAGACGCTGCGCATCCACGAAGGCGGCTCGAAACGAGCGCTGCGCGCCCGGGCGCTGCAACTGCTGCGCGACGTCGAGATCCCCGACGCCGAACGCCGGCTCGACGCCTACCCGCACCAGCTTTCGGGCGGCATGAGCCAGCGCGTGATGGTCGCGATGGCGATCGCCTGCAATCCACGGCTGCTGATTGCCGACGAGCCGACGACGGCGCTCGACGTGACGATCCAGGCGCAGATGCTCGCGCTGCTGCTGCGCCTGCAGCGCGAGCGCGGCATGGCGCTGGTGCTGATCACCCACGACCTCGGTGTCGTCGCCGAGATCGCGCAGCGCGTGCTCGTGATGTACGCCGGCCAGGTCGTCGAGACGGCGCCGGTGCCGCAGATCTTCGCCGCGCCGCGCCATCCCTACACCGCGGCGCTGCTCGCGGCGCTGCCCGAGCACAACATCGGCCGCCGGCGATTGCAGTCGATGGGCGGCGTCGTGCCCGGCGCGACGGATCGGCCGGCGGGCTGCCTGCTGTCGCCGCGCTGCCCGCGCGTGCAGGACCGGTGCCGCGCCGAGCGGCCGACGCTCGACGGCGCCGCGGGGCGCGAGGCGCGCTGCTTCTTCCCGCTCGTCCCGTCCGGCCACGAGGTGGCGGCTTGACCGGCCCGGCCGCCCGACGGACGACCGCCGGCCCGCGCGCGACAAAGGCGCGCCGATGAGCATCGTCCCCGTAGCGACCCCGCAGCCGCCGCCGGCACCGGTCGTTCTCGAAGCCGACGCGCTGGTCCGCCACTACGCCGTCTCGCTCGGCTTCGGCAAGCCGCGGGCGACGGTCCGAGCGCTCGACGGCGTGTCGTTCCAACTCGCGGCGGGCACGACGCTCGCGGTCGTCGGCGAGTCGGGCTGCGGCAAGAGCACGCTCGCGCGGCAGCTGACGTTGATCGAACCGCCGACGACGGGCCGCGTCGTCCTCGACGGCGTCGACACCGCGCACGTCGATCGAGCCACCGCGAAGCGCCTGCGCCGGACGGTCCAGATGGTGTTCCAGAACCCGTTCGCGAGCCTCAACCCGCGCAAGAAGATCGGCGAGGCGCTCGAGGAGCCGCTCGTCATCAACACCGCGCTCGACCGCGTCGCACGCACCGTCCGGGCCCGCGAGATGATGGCGCGCGTCGGCCTGCGCCCGGAGCACCACGGCCGCTACCCGCACATGTTCTCGGGCGGGCAGCGCCAGCGGGTCGCGATCGCCCGGGCGCTGATGCTGACGCCGAAGGTCGTCGTGCTCGATGAGCCGGTCTCGGCGCTCGACGTCTCGATCCAGGCACAGGTGCTCAACCTGCTGATGGACCTGCAGGACGAGACGCGCGTGGCCTACGTCTTCATCTCGCACAACCTCGCGGTGGTCGAACTGTTCGCCGACGAGGTGCTCGTGATGTATCTCGGCAAGGTCGTCGAGCGGGCAGCGAAGACGGCGCTCTTCGCGCGGCCGCGCCATCCGTACACCCGGGCGTTGCTCGCGAGCACGCCGCGCATCGACGTCGACGCGCGGCAGACGCGCCGCGTGCTCGCCGGCGAGCTGCCGTCGCCGCTCGCGCCGCCGCCCGGGTGCAGCTTCCACCGCCGCTGCCCGCATGCCGCGCCGCGCTGCAGCGAGGTCGTGCCGCCGCTCGAGGAGCTCGGCGGCGGGCACCGCGTGGCGTGCATCCGGGTGCACGAGATCGGCTGACCGGAGCGGGCCGGGGGCCGTCCCGCCGGCCACGTGGTGCCGTGCCCTGAGCCGGCCCGTGCGCGTCGGCGACGCCGTGCCGGGAGCGGTGGCGCTGCCGGCGGACCGGCGCGCCTGCGATGACCGGAGTCCGGCTCCGGCCGCCGCGGTCACGCCGTGCGGAGCACCCTCGCGCCGAGCGCCGCCGCCGCGATCGCCGGCAGCGACAGCAGTCGCAGGAGCTCCTCCCCGCGCCGCTCGCTCGCCGGGCGGACGACCGCATCGATCAGCGCCCCGACGCCGTGCACCGCCTGCAGCGCCGCGGGCTCGACGTCGAAGTTGTCGCCGAGTGCATCGACGGCGATGCCGAAGCTCGGGAAATCCGCCGTGCCGCGGACGATGACGACGGCGCGACCGGCGCCGTTCGCGGCCGTGTCCGGGTGGCCGAGCAGCCCGGACAGGTCGACGACGAGCAGCGGTCGGCCGCCGTGCAGCAGGCTGCCGCGGATCCTCGGCCCGGCCTGCCGCAGCGGCAGCACGCGTTCGCTCGCGCCGACGGCCTCGACGACGTCGCCGCCGTGCAGCGCATACCACTGGCCGCCGACCGTGAAGCTCGCCAGGTCGAGCCGCTCGCCCGCGCCGCTGCGTCGGGACGAAGCCGGCAGCGGCGGCGAGACCGAGGGCTGGATCGCGCTCGCGACGGCGACGTCGGCGAGCGGCACGAGGCAGCGCGCCCAGACCCCGCAGCGCCCGCGGTACTCCCGATAGCCCGTGGCCGCCCGCTGACCGAACGCCCAGAGCCGGCCGTCGCGCTCGACGATCCGCGCGATGGCGTCGCTGTCGCCGGGCACGGCGCCCGCCGACGTGCCGGCGGCGGGCCCGCCGGGCGAACTCGCGAGGACGCGTCCGTCGGCATCGACGAAGGCGTTGAACGCGCCGTCGCGCACCGCGCCGGTCTCGGTGCGCGGCAACGTGTCGACAAGCATCGCCTCGAACTGCGGTGCCGCGTCGAAGACGATCGCGAGGCCGCCGACGACGGCGCCGCGCGACGCCGCGCGGCCGCGCACCGCGGCGCCGTAGATCAACGTCGGTCGATCGCCGTAGAGCGGCGACGGCTCGAACGCCGAGACGCTCCACGCCTGGGTGTCGGCGAGCGCGAGCGTGCGGCCGACCCAGTCGGCGTCGAGCCGGGCGCCGGGCAGCGCTGCACCCTCCTGCCGCGATGCCGCGACGACGCGCCCGTCGCGGTCGAAGAGGACGAGGTTGGCGTAGACGGTGTAGAGCCCGTGGATCGTCTGCAGGATGCGGACGAGCGCGGCTTGCGTCGCCGCGTCGACCGCGCCGGCCTCGAGCGCCGCACGGAACGCGCCGGTGAGCGCCCACCAGCGGCAATCGTTGCTGCGCTCGTACAGGTTGCGGTCCAGGATCTCGATGGCCAGCGCGGCGCGCGCACCGGTCTCGTCGAGCAGCGCCGAGACGACGCTCTCGTCCAGGTCGGCGATGGCCTGGGTGAAGACCTCGCGGGTGCGGGCGCCGGTGCGGCCGATCTCGCGCAGCAGCACCTTCGAGAACGCGCTGTCGCGGCCCGCCGGCGCCGCGCAGAGGGCGATGTGGCCGTTCCAGACCGCGCGCCGCAGGTCGGCCTCGATCGCACCGGCCGCCCGCGGGATGGCGCGCAGGCCGTCGGCGAAGAGCAGCGGGCTCGCGGACAGCGCCGCCCGCTGCACCGGCGCGAGCGTCGGCGCGGCGGCGGACGTGTCGGCCTCGAACGCGACGTCGAGCGGCACGAGGCCGAGGCCGAACCAGCCCGGTCCGCCGTAGCCCTGGTAGGCGTGCGCGGTGCAATGCGTCGCGAGCCAGCGCCTGCCGGCGAAGCGCAGCAGCCGCACGCCCGGCGTCGCGGGCGGCTCGATCACCGCGCCGGGCGGCAACTGCAGCGCATCGCTGCTCGCGATGACCCGGCCGTCGGCGTCGGCGAGCGCGAGGACGCGCCAGTCGTCGGCCTCGCGCAGGCTCTCGAACACGCGGCGGCATTCGTCGTCGAAGCGGAACGACAGGCACAGCACGCCGACGACGCGCTGCCCGCCCGTCGCGAGCACCCGTTGCGCATAGACGAGCGAGCGCTCGCGCTCCGGCCAGAGCGCGAAGCGCCCGAACGCCTCGACATAGGCGGAGCCGCCGGCGAGCGCCGTCGCGACGAAGGCGTCGCCCGTGGCCGCCGCGTCGCCCGGGCCGAGCCGCGCCAGCACGGTGCCGGCCGGATCGAGCAGCACGATGTCGTCGTAGACGCTGTAGCTGCGCTGGTATTCCCGCATCCGTTCGACGAGTGCACGCCGCTCGCGCTCGCGCGTGTCGGCGTCGACCTCGGCGAAGCGCCGCAGCTCCGCGTCGGTCGCCAGGAAGCCGATGTCGGCGGTGCGCTCGAACAGGTTGCGCACGAGGATGTCGATCGCGATGTGCGCCCGTTCGTGCAGCGCCGTGGCCGCCTTGCGCCGCGTCTGACCGGCGAGCTGATCGATCAGCGTCGCCGACAGGTCCTCGAACGCCGAGCGCACGCCGGCGAGCTCGATGCCGGTGCCCGAGAAGTCGGCCAGCATCGCGAGGTGGTCCCAGCTGCCTTGCAGCCGCTGCAGCGCCTCGCGGTTGGTCTCGACCGCATCCATCGACGGAATGAGCGGGACCAGTTCCGCGGCCACGTCCAAGCCCTTGTAGTTCGCCATATCTCGTCTCACTGACAGCTCGCTGGCAATTTCGGCAGATGCGGGCCGTCGTTGAGGACAAACGACGACCGACTCGGCTACGCTCGCGCTGCGCTGGCGCATCGACGACGTGCCCGGCGCAACGGACGGCGTGGCCGTCGGCGGGCTTTTCGGGCTCCCGGCAGCACCGGGTCGGTCGGGAGCACGTGGAGCCGTTGCCTGTCGACGACCGGTACGTCGACGCGCGATGAACGCTCGCGATGCACTCGCGACCGGCCGCCGGATGACGCCGCCTCGGCGATGCGACGCTCCTTGAGACAATGACGCCATGACCTCGACCGACATCCAAGCCCTCGTCGCGCACATCGGCGCGGCCGCGCGCGCCGCAGCGGCGCCGATGGCGTCGGCGTCGACCGCGGCGAAGAACCTGGCGCTGCGCAGCCTGGCGCGTCGGCTGCGCGGCGACGGCGAGACGCTCGCCGCCGCGAACGCCGAGGACATCGCCGCGGCCGAGCGCGCCGGCCTGGCGGCGCCGCTCGTCGACCGCCTGCGACTCGACTCGGCGGTCATCGAGACGGTCGCCGAGGGTTGCGAGCAGATCGCCGCGATGCCCGATCCGATCGGCGCGATCACCGATCTGCAGTCGCGGCCGAGCGGCATCCGCGTCGGCCGCATGCGCGTGCCGCTCGGCGTGTTCGGCATGGTCTACGAGAGCCGGCCGAACGTGACGATCGAAGCGGCGTCGCTCGCGATCAAGAGCGGCAACGCCTGCATCCTGCGCGGCGGCTCGGAGGCGATTTGCTCGAACGTGGCGCTCTGGCGCATCGTGCAGGCCGCGCTCGCCGAGGCCGGCCTGCCGCCGGACGCGGTGCAACTGGTGCAGACGACCGACCGCGCCGCCGTCGGCGCGCTGATCGCCTCGCCCGAGGCGGTCGACGTGATCATCCCGCGGGGCGGCAAGAGCCTGATCGAGCGGATCTCGCGCGAGGCCAGGGTCCCGGTCATCAAGCACCTCGACGGCAACTGCCATGTCTACGTCGACGACGGCGCCGACCTCGGCATGGCGCTCGCGCTCGTCGACAACGCGAAGACGCAGAAATACAGCCCCTGCAACGCGGCCGAGTCGCTGCTCGTGCACGCAGCCGTCGCCGCCGACTTCCTGCCGGCGATCGGCGCGGTCTTCGCGGCCAAGGGCGTCGAGATGCGCGGCGACGCGCGGGCGCTCGCGCTGCTCGCCGGCGTCGCCGGCGCCCGGCCCGTCGCCGCGACCGACGCCGACTGGTCGGCGGAGTACCTGGCGCCGGTGATCAGCATCGCCGTCGTCGACGGCCTCGACGCCGCCATCGCCCACATCAACCGCCACGGCTCGCACCACACCGATGCGATCGTCACCAGCCACCACGGCCGGGCGCTGCGCTTCCTGCGCGAGGTCGACTCGGCCAGCGTGATGGTCAACGCGTCGACGCGCTTCGCCGACGGCTTCGAATACGGCCTCGGCGCCGAGATCGGCATCAGCACCGACAAGCTGCACGCCCGCGGGCCGGTCGGCCTCGAGGGCCTGACGTCGCTGAAGTGGGTGGTGCTGGGCGACGGCGAAGTGCGTGGCTGAGCGCGGGCGCGCCGAGCGACGCGCGCCGGCGCTCGGCCGCGGCGGGCGCGGGTCGGCGCCCCGCCCGGTCGTGGCGCACACCGCCACCGGCGGCGGTTCGGTCCGGGCCCGGCTGCCGGCCGGTGCGACGCATGCCGGCGGCCTCTGCGACCTCGGCGACCGCGCGCATCACCGGCGACGAGGCACCGAGGGTGCGCCCGGTGCGACGCGGCCGGCCAGCCGCACGTGCCGGCTCCGGTCGGCCGGCCGCGCGCGCCCGCGGCCGTCGCGAGCCGGATGAGCAACGGCTCGGTCGCGGCTGCTGTCGTCGTCGCGGCGCTCGTCTTCTGGGTCGTCGGTGCGCACAACCGGCTGGTGCGGCTGCGCGGCGAACTCGTGCGCTGCTTCGCGCCGGTCGCGACCGCGGCGGGCGAACGCCAGGCGCTGCTGCAGCGCCAGATCGACGCGCTGGCGAGCGTGCTCGCGAGCGCCCGGCCACGGCTCGACACCCTGCAAGCCGCCTGCCGCCAGGCCGACGCTGCGCTCGCGCTGGCCAAGACGCGGCCCGCGCTGCCCGGGCCGATCGCGAGCCTGCGCGTCGCCGAGGAGATCCTCGCCGACGCCCGGGCGCGCCTGCCGGCGCAGGGCGCGCTCGGGACCGAGCTGGCCGAACTGCAGACGCAACTCGTGGCGGTCGACGCGGCGCTGGTCTTCGCCCGCAGCCAGTTCAACGCCGCGGTCGCGAGCTACAACGCCGCGGCGCGTCAGTTCCCGACGATCGTCGTCGCGGGGCTGTTCGGCCTGCGCGCCGCCGGCACGCTCTGAGGGCTGCTCAACTCGGCAGCAGGACCTTGTCGACGACGTGGATCACGCCGTTCGACTGGATCACGTCGGCGATCGTGACGATGCCGATGCCGCCCTTCTCGTCGAGCAGGACGACGTTGCCGCCGCTGATCGAGGCGACGAGCGAGCCGCCCGAAACGGTCTTCAACGTCGCCTGGCCGCCGCCCGCGGCGATCTGCTGCTTGAGCGTCGCGGCGGTGACCCTGCCCGAGACGACGTGGTACGTCAGCACCTTGGTCAGCGTCGGCTTGTTCTCGGGCTTGAGCAGCGTGTCGACGGTGCCGGCCGGCAGCGCGGCGAACGCGGCGTTGGTCGGCGCGAACACGGTGAACGGGCCCGGGCCCTTCAGCGTCTCGACAAGGCCGGCGGCCTTGACCGCGGCGACGAGCGTCGTGTGGTCCTTCGAGTTGACCGCGTTGTCGACGATGTCCTTGGTCGGGTACATCGGCGCGCCGCCGACCATGACCGTCGAGGAAGACGACGACGACGACGAGGGGGTCGATGAAGACGACGACGACATCGGCGTCGAGCAGGCGCCCAGTCCGGCGGTGGCGGTGGCGATCAGCAGCAGCTTGATGGTGTTGTTCATGGTTGACTTCCTCGTTGAAATGACAGGATCCGCAGGCCGGCCTCGGCCGTGCGCCCACGGGCCCGTGCTTCTACGCGGCAGATGTGACGGCAGATGCAGGACGCGGCTCAGAGGCGTCGATGCGTCAGCGCAGGCAGCTCGCGGCGCACCGCCGCCAGCCGCTCGCGGTCGAGTTCGGCGACCACCACGCCCTCGCCTTCGGCCTGCACCGCGAGCACCTCGCCCCAGGGGTCGACGACCATGCTGTGGCCGAAGGTCCGGCGGCCGTTCTCGTGCCGGCCGCCTTGCGCGGCGGCGAGCACGTAGCACTGGTTCTCGACCGCGCGGGCGCGCAGCAGCAGCTCCCAGTGCGCGAGGCCGGTCGTGTGGGTGAACGCGGCGGGCACGCTCAGCAGGTCGCACGGCGGGTCGGCGAGCGTCCTGTAGAGCTCCGGGAAGCGCAAGTCGTAGCAGACGCTCAGGCCCACGCGCAGGCCGTCCGCGTCGACCGCGACCGGCGTGCGGCCGGCCTCGATCGCCACGCCCTCGTCGTAGCGTTCGCGGCCGTTGTCGTAGCGGAAGAGGTGGATCTTGTCGTAGCGCGCGACGAGCCGGCCGTCGGGCGCGTAGACGGGATTCGCGTTGAGCACGCGCTCCGGGTCGGCGCTCGCGAGCGGCAGCGTGCCGCCGATCAGCCAGACGGCGTTCTCGCGCGCCGTGTCGGAGAGCATGCGCTGGATCGGGCCGTCGCCGGGCGCCTCGGCGATGCCGAGCTTGTCGCGGTCGGCGCGGCCCATCAGGCAGAAGTATTCCGGCAGCGCGACGAGCCGCGCGCCGGCACGCGCGGCCTCGCCGACGAGCCGCGCGGCGGTCGCGAGATTCGCGGCGACGTCGGTCGACGACACCATCTGCACTGCGGCGATCTTCATCTTCGGCTCCGGCGGACGACGACCGCGAGTGTCAGGGATTGCGCGCCGGGCCGCTCGCCGCCGGCGATTCGGCGGCGAGCGCCGCGCCCTTCGCGACCGGCTCGATCTTCGGATCGTCCCAGCGGCCGCTGATGTGGAACTCGCGCGTGCTGGCCGCCATCAGCGGCTTGCGCAGGATCCACTGCGCGAGAAAGGCGCCGAGGCCGATCGCCGGATTGATCGCGGCGTAGGCGAGCGCCGCGGTGCCGGCGTTGATCTCCGGCACGACGACGACGCGCAGGTCCTGCGTCTCGCGCTCGATGTCGGCGCTGCCCTCCATCAGCACCGTCGCCTGCACGCCGCGCATCCGCAGGTTGCGGGTCTGCGCGACGCCCTCGGCGATCCGCACGTCGCCGCCGACGTTGTCGAAGGCGAAGCCCTCGGCGAAGACGTCGCGGAAGTCGAGCGACAGCCGCCGCGGCAACGACTGCAGGTTCAGCACGCCGAGCAGCCGCGCCGCGCCCGGGTCGGCCTTGAGGAACTGCCCGGCGTCGATCGCGACGTTGACCTCGCCGCCGAGGCTCGCGAAGTCGATCGCGAGCGGCGAGCCGAGCCAGCCGATGCGGCCCTTCAGCTGGCCGGCGCCGCCGCGGACGGCGCCCTTGGTGCCCAGCCGGTCGAGCAGCGCGCCGCCGTCGTCGACCTGCAGGACGAAGTCGATCGACATCCGCCGGGGCGGTGGTGCGCCGCCCGGCGCGCCGACCGGGCTCGCGGCCCAGCGCCCGGTCCCGGTCAGCTCGGCCTCCGGGGTCTTGATCGCCAGCCGCGTCAATTGCCAGTCGCGCTGGCCGGCACGCCGCGGTCCGCCGAGCCGGTTGGTCGCGACGATCTCGACCCGGCCGAGGCGGGTGCCGCGCAGGTCGAGGTCGTCGATCACGATGTCGAGCGCCGGGACGCTCGCCGGCGGTGCGTCGAGCAGGCTCGAGACCTGCTCGGCGTCGATCTTCGGCAGCACGAGCCGCGACAGGCGCGCGTAGACCCGGCCGCTGCCGGGACTCGCGTCGCCCCTGCCGGGCGGCCGGTAGTCGACGTGGCCGGCGAGCTGATCGGCCTCGACGTCGGCGCGCCAGGTCTCGCCGTCGCGCGACAGGCCCGCCGTCACGCCGGTCAGCCGGCGGCCGCCTGCGATCAGCTCCTGCACATGCAGGGCGACGCGGTCAGGTTCGTGGCCGTCGCCGGCAGATCCCGGCGCCGTGCTCCCCGCGGCGGCGGATCCCGCGGCCGCGGCGGCTGCGGACCGCGGCGCGCCGGTGGTCGGGAAGACCTCGTCCGCGACGCGCTCCCAGGCGTCGACGTCGAGCGTTCGCGCGGTGACGTTCGCGGCGACACCCTTCTCCGGCAGCGACGCCTCGGCCGCGACACCGATCGCGCCGCGGACGACGCGCACCGTGCCGTCGGTGCGGCGTTCGCGCAGGTAGCGCGCCTGCAGCAGGCTGCCGAGATCGACCTGCAGCACCTCGCGTGGCGGCGCGCCGTCGGGCGCCGGCTCGGCGGCGGTGCGGTAGCGCATCGCGAGCGCCGTCTCGGCCGGTTTGGCGAACGGCGGCGGCAGGTCCAGCGCAAGGCCGACGAGGTTGCTCGTCACGCTGAGCTCGGGCACGCCGCGCACGAAGTCGAGCGTCGCCCGGTAGCGTGCCTGGCCTGCCAGCCGCCGTGCGAGGCGCGCGACCGGCCCGAGCTCGCCGGCCTGGCGCAGGCCGTCTGCGCTCGCGCTGCCCTGCGCCGCGAGCCGGATCACGCCGTCGGCCTGCGTGCCGCCCTGGAGGCTCGCGTCGCCACCGAGCACCCGGGCGGTCGCGCCGGCGAGGTTGAAGCCGTCCTGGGTGAAGTCGACCCGGCCGCGCGCATTGGCGAGGAGCGGCGTGTCGGCCGTCATCCGCAGGTCGTTGCCGCCGAGCGCGAGGCTGCCGCGGACCGTGCTGCCGGTGTCGGCGTGGGCAAGCGGCACGCCGAGCGCGAGCTTGAGGTCGGCGCCACCGGTGGCGCTGGCTCCGGCGAGCGCGCCGCCGAGCCAGCCGCCGACCGGCGACGCCTCGACGGCGCGCAGCAGGTCGGCGAGCGTGCCGCGCGCCGTGGCGTCGAGCGAGAGGACGGCGTCGCTTTCGAGGTGGTCGATGCGGCCGGTCAGGCGGTCCCAGTCGAGCTCGCCGATGCGCGCGCGGGCGTTGCCGATCTCGACGGTGTTGCGGTCGAGGACGAGATCGGCGGCGCCGCGCGTGAGCAGCGGCCAGACCGGCCGCGCGGCGGGCGCGGCGCCGGTGGGGTCGGGGATGTAGGCGTAACTCAGGTCCTCGACGCGGGCGGCGATGCGGAACTCGCCGTCGCTGCGGCGCACCTTGTCGGCGACGAGGCGCGGCGCGTCGAAGAACGGGAAGTCGGCCAGGTCGCCGCGGACCCGGACGCTCGCCGTGCCGACGCGGCCGCCGCGGACGGCGCGCTGCACGTAGTCCCGCACGTCGCGGGACAGGCCGAGCGGCAGGTAGCGATGGATGCGCGTCGCGACCGCGTCGCTCACCTTGCCGTCGAGCTCGAGCCGGCCCGGAAAGCGCACGCCACGGCCCGAACCCGGGGCCGGGCCGGTGCTCCAGCGGGCGGTCAGCTCGGCGCGCGCGTCGGCGTTGGCGAAGCTCGCGTTCTGCACCTGGACGGCGATCGCCGACGGCGCGGACGCGGCGCCCGCCGGCGCGACGGTCCAGAGCACGCTCGCGGCGAGACGCGTCAGCGGGACCAGCGGCGCCTCGAACACGCCCGGCAGTTCAAGCGCACCGTTTGCGATGTCGACGCGGGCGCTGCCGCCGGTGTCGCTCGCGTCGAGCTGCACGTCGGCGTTGCGCACGCCCGGGCGACCGGGCTCGTCGACGACGCCCGACGCCAGCGCCGCGAGCGAGACGCCGCTCAGCTTGCCGACGACGCGGTAGTGCGTCGGTGCATCGACCGGCCCGTCCCAGCGCGCGGTCAGCGGTCGGGCGACGGCCTGCGGGCGAAAGTCGTCGAGCAGCCGATGGACGGCGGTGCCGAGCGGCAGACCGGCGGCGAGCCGGGCCAGCAGGCCGAGATCGAGCTGGTCGGCACTGAAGCTGCCGCCGGTCGACGGCTCGCCCGCGCGCTGCTGCCACGCGAACGCGAACGCGCCGCGCGGCCAGCGCAGGCCGTCGCCGGTGACGAAGCCGAAGCGCTCGGCCGCGAGCGTCAGACCCGACGCGGCGCGCGTGCCGCTCAGGCGGCCTTCGATCTCGGCGAAGGCGAGCGGCTCGGCGCTCGGCGCCAGCCGCAGGCGGACGTCGCGCAGCGCGAGGTCGAGCGTCGCGGCGCGCGCCTCGCCGGTCTGCACGTCGAGCCAGCCGCGCAGCGAGCCCCGGCCCTCGCCGAGCTCGAACGGGAGCGTCGCGTAGCGCCTGAGTTCGCGCACGTCGGCACGCGGCAGGTCGGCGTGGACGCTGCCGTTCCAGCGCCGCCAGTCGCCGGCGCGCGCGAGCAGCGGCTGGGTGAAGCGCGCGCTGAACTGGAAGCGGTCGCCCCAGGCCGTGGGCGGTGTGGCGTCGAGGCGCATCGCGTGCCGACGCAGGCCGTTGCGCACGACGAGGTCGACGTTCGCGAGGACGAGCGTCGGCGCGTCGCGCGTCGCGTCGGTCCAGCGCAGCGTGCCGCCGCGGATCACGAACTCATGCTGGCGGAAGAACCAGTCGCTCGCCGTGGTGTCGTCGGCGCTGCCGCCGGGACCGTCGAGCGACAGGCCGGCGACAGTGATCCGGCCGTCGGCGCCCCGCCGGATGTCGAGCTCGGGAGACTCGATCAGAAGCTGCTCGAAGTCCGGTTCGAAGGACAGCAGCGAGCGCGGCGAGAACGCCGCGACGACACGCGGCAGGCGCAGCGCCGGACGGCCGAGCGGGTCGTGGAAATCGACGTCGCGCAACTCGATCGACGGCACCCAGCCGCTCGAGCGGACGCGGATCTCGCCGAGGGTCACCGGCACTCCGAGCGCATGCGAGGCGCGGCGTTCGATCGCGCCACGCCAGTGCTGGATGTGGGGCAGAATCGCCCAATGAAGCGTCAGCCAGGCGATCAGCAGCACGCTCGATCCGAGGCCGATCAGGAGTCCGAGGGCGCCCGCGATCCAGCGTCCCGTGGCCCGGGCCGTCGACGCGGGTGACCGCCCGGCCGTCATGACGTCGGCAGGCGGGGGCTCGAGCCGAGAGGCGGGCGGAGTCGAGGACATGAAGACAGCGGATCGCCAGCCAGGAAGTTCAGGAGCGGGACAGGTTGCGGAGCGCCGGTTCCGGGCACTCGACGGTCGGCCGGCATCGCGGTGCCGGCAGTATCGCAGTCCGGCATCGCGGGCCCGCCGGGCGGGGCGCTGACCCACGCCGGTCCATGGGTTCTGAACCGTTTTTCGAGCGCGCGGTCGTCGACGCGAGGGCCGCGCGCCGCGCGGTAGAGAAGCTGTCGCAGCCGCTTCCGCGCACCGCGCTTGCCGAGCACAGCCGCTTCGTCCAGCGCGTGCGCCGCCGGTATGCCACCGAACTCGCGCTGCTGCCCGACGGGCTGCCGACGCGCGCCGTCGTCGCGGGCGTCGTCGAACGGATGCAGGCCGGCGGCCGGCCGCTCGCCAGCGCGATGCGGGTCACCCGCCAGCTCGTGCTCGAACGGCTCGCCGTGCTCGACGTCGAACACGGTGCCACGCTCGACGACGTCACCGCGGCGATGACCGAGCTCGCCGAGGCGACGCTCGAGGCCGCGCTCGCGCACGCCAGGACCGAGCTCGACGCCCGCCACGGCGTGCCGCGCAACGCCGCCGGCGAGCGCATCGACTTCTGGATCGTCGGCATGGGCAAGCTCGGCGCGCGCGAGCTCAACGTGTCGTCGGACATCGACCTGATCTATGTCTACGAGGAAGACGGCGACACCGACGGCGCGCGCCGCATCAGCGCCCACGAGTATTTCGGCCAGCTCGCCAAGAGCCTCTACGCGCTGATCGGCGAGACGACCGAGGACGGCTTCGTCTTCCGCGTCGACCTGGCGCTGCGGCCGAACGGCAATTCGGGTCCGGCGGCGGTGAGCCTCGCGATGCTCGAGGAGTACCTGCAGGTCCAGGGCCGCGAATGGGAGCGCTTCGCGTGGCTGAAGAGCCGCGTCGTCGCGCCGGTCGCGAGCGTACGGTCCGGTCGCGCGCTGGCCCTGCGCAGCCTGATCGCGCCGTTCGTCTATCGCCGCTATCTCGACTACGGCGTCTTCGAGGGCCTGCGCCAGCTGCACGCCAAGGTGCGCGAGGAAGCGCAGCGGCGCGCCGCCGGCCGGCCGGCGCGCGCGAACGACGTCAAGCTCTCGCGCGGCGGCATCCGCGAGATCGAATTCATCGTCCAGCTGCTGCTCGTCGCCCGCGGCGGCCAGTATCCCGAGATCCGGACGCGGTCGACGTTGAAGGCGCTGGCGAAGCTGACCGCCGGCGGCCTGATGCAGCCTGCCAGCGCGAGCCGGCTCGCCGAGTGCTATGAATTCCTGCGCCGCGTCGAGCACCGCATCCAGTATCTCGACGACCAGCAGACGCACCTGCTGCCGTCGATCGACGCCGACCTCGACTGGATCTCGCGCAGCCTCGGCATGGCGTGGGGCGACGACGCCTGCGACCTGCTCGACCACCTCGGCGCGGTGCGCGAGTTCGTCGCGACCGAGTTCGACGCGCTGCTCCACGACGGCCGCTCGCCGATCCCGTGCGGCCCGAACGGCGTCTGCAGGACGTGCGGACCGCCGCCGCAGCCGGTCGACAGCGAGCTCTTCCTCGAGCAGCTCCCGCTGCCGCTCGCTTCGCGCGTGCGGGCGCTGCGCGACCAGCCGAAGATCCGCGTCCTCCGCGAGGACAGCAAGCTGCGCCTCGCCCGCCTGATCTCGCGCGCCGCCGCGGCAGTCACCGAGGGACGCTGCAGCCTCGACGCCGCGACCCGCTTCGTCGACTGGCTCGAGCCGCTGCTGCGCCGCGAAAGCTACCTCGCGATGCTGGTCGAGCGCCCCGAGGTGCAGCGGCGGCTGTTGCGGCTGCTCGGCCTCGCGCGCTGGCCGATGCGCTACCTGATGCTGCATCCCGGCGTCATCGACGAGCTCGCCGACCAGCGCCTGCTCGAGGGCCGCTTCGACGCCGCCGAATTCACCGCCGACCTCGACGAACGCCACGCGGCCTGGAAGCGCTCGGGCCAGGCCGACGAGGAGTCGCTGCTCGACACCTTGCGCCGCGCCCACCACGCCGAGGTGTTTCGCACGCTGGTGCGCGACGTCGAGGGCCGCATCACCGTCGAGCAGGTCGCCGACGACCTCTCCGCGCTCGCCGACGCGACGCTCGACCTCGCCTTGCGCTGGGCCTGGTCGCATCTCCGACAGGCGCACCGTGCCGAGCCGCGGCTCGCCGTTGTCGCCTACGGCAAGCTCGGCGGCAAAGAGCTCGGCTACGGCAGCGACCTCGACATCGTCTTCGTGTTCGACGACGCCGACGAGCCCGACACCGACCGCGCCGCCGAGGTCTACGGTGCCTTCGCGCGGAAGGTCATCTCCTGGCTGACGCTGCACACTCCGGCGGGCGAACTCTTCGACATCGACACGGCGCTGCGCCCGAACGGCAATTCGGGCCTGCTCGTCACCTCGCTCGCGTCGTTCGGGAAGTACCAGACCGGCCGCGGCGGCAACACCGCGTGGACCTGGGAGCACCAGGCGCTGACACGGGCGCGCTGGTGCGCCGGCTGGAAGGGTCTCGAGGCACCGTTCGACGCGATCCGCCGCCAGGTGCTCGCGACCACGCGCGACGCGGCGGAGCTCGCGGCCGAGGTGCGCGCGATGCGCGAGAAGCTGCATGCGGCACGGCGCGTGCGCAGCGGCTACTTCGACGTCAAGCACAGCCCCGGCGGGATGATCGACGTCGAGTTCGCGGTGCAGCACCTCGTGCTGGCGCACGCGGCGGCGCGTCCCGAGCTGCTCGACGACGTCGGCAACATCGCGCTGCTGCAGCGCGCCGAGGACGCGGGGCTGCTGCCCGCGGGCGTCGGCCGCGCGGCCGCGGACGCCTACCGCGAGTTGCGCCGCGCCCAGCACCGCGCCCGCCTGGACGAGCAGCCGACGCAAGTCGAGCCCGAGGCCGTCGCCGTCCCGCGCGACGCCGTGCTGGCGCTTTGGCGCGCGGTGTTCCCGGCGCCGTGACGGCGCAGGACGCCGGGAGCGCCGGCGGTCCGGAGCGCAGCCCGCATCGGCCGGGACTCGCGTGGATGGCGCTGGCCGCCGTGCTCGCGTCGTGCGCGCTCGCCGGTCGCGCGGTCGACGCCGGGGCGCTCGAGTGGCGATCCGATCTGGCGCTGCGCCAGCCGTGGCGCGCGCTCACTGCCGCCGGCGTGCATTACAGCGGGCTGCATCTGGCTGCGAACCTCGCCGGGCTGCTGTTGACGGCAGCGCTCGGTGCCGCTGCCGAACTGCCGCCGCGGGCAGCGGCAGCCTGGCTCGCCGCCTGGCCGCTGACCCAGCTCGGCTTGCTGCTCGTGCCCGGCCTCGCGCGTTTCGGCGGGCTGTCGGGCGTGCTGCACGCCGGCGTCTGCGTCGGCGCGGTCTGGCTGGTCGTGCGCGGCGTACGCGCGGAGCGCTGTGTCGGCGCGGCGCTCCTCGCCGGCTGCGCAGCGAAACTCGTGGCCGAGACGGCGTGGGCGGCGCCGTGGCTGCGCCATCCCTCCGGCTGGGACATCGCCACCGCACCCGTCGCGCATCTGAGCGGCTGCGCGGCCGGCGTCGTCTGCGGTCTGCTCCTCGCCGCACGCCGGTCCCGCCGGCCGCAGGACTCGCGCCGCGATGGCTGAACGCAAGACCCGCATCGACGCGCCCGCCGTCGTGCTCCTCGTGGGCTGCTGCTTCCTCTGGGGCTTGAACCAGGTGGCGGCGAAGGTCGCGATCGCCGAGATCTCGCCGCTCTGGCAGGCGGCGGCACGGTCGGTGGGCGGCCTGCTGCTCGTCGGCCTCTGGGCGCGCCTGCGCGGCATCCCGCTCTTCGCCCGTGACGCGACGCTGCCGGGCGGCCTGCTCGCCGGCGCGCTCTTCGGTGTCGAATTCCTCTGCATCTTCACCGGCCTGCAATACACGAGCGCGTCGCGGATGGCGGTCTTCATCTACCTCTCGCCCTTCGTCGTCGCCGTCGGCATGCCGTTCCTGAGCCGCGCCGAACGCCTCACGGCGCGCCAGGCGGCCGGGCTCGTCCTTGCGTTCGCTGCGGTCGCGTCGGCGTTCCTCGAGGGCTTCACCCGGCCGGCCGTCGGTCCGCGGCAGTGGATCGGCGACGCGCTCGGCGTCGTCGCCGGCGTGGTCTGGGGCGGCACGACGCTCGCGATCCGCGGCACGCGGCTCTCCGGCGCGGTCGCCGAGAAGACGCTGCTCTACCAGCTCGCCGTCTCGGGCGTCCTGCTCACCGTCTGCGCGGTCGCGACCGGCGCGCCCTGGCCGGCCGCGATCTCCCCGCTCGTCGGTGCGTCGCTGGTGTTCCAGATCGTGGTCGTGACCGCGGCGAGCTATCTCGTGTGGTTCTGGCTGATCCGCACGTATCCGGCGACGCAGCTCGCGTCGTTCACCCTGCTGACGCCGATCTTCGGGCTGCTGATGGGCGTGCTGCTGCTGTCGGAGCCGGTGACCCTGCGGCTGCTCGTCGCGCTCGGCGGCGTCGCGGCCGGGATCCTGCTCGTCAACCTGCCCGCCGCGAACAAGCCCTGACGGACCGGCGACGCGTCACCGGCGGATGCGCCGCACCAGCTCGGTCGTCGAGTAGCCGTCGACGAAGGAGAGCGCCGCGGCGTCGCCGCCCCAGCTGCGCACCCATTTTGTTTCCTCGAGCGTCTCGATGTCGTAGTCGCCGCCCTTGACGTAGCGGTCCGGGCGCACCCGCTTGAGGAGCTCGACGGGCGTCGGCTCGTCGAAGAAGGCGACGAGGCTCACGCTCTCGAGCGCGGCGAGCACGCAGGCGCGATCGACCTCGCCGTTGAGCGGGCGGTCCGGGCCCTTGCCGAGGCGGCGCGCCGACGCGTCGCTGTTGACGCCGACGACGAGGCTCGCACCGAGCGAGCGAGCCTGCGCCAGATAGCTGACGTGGCCGCGGTGCAGGATGTCGAAGACGCCGTTGGTGAAGACCACCGGCCCGGCGAGCGCGGCGACGCGTGCCGAAAGGTCGGCCGGGCCGCAGAGCTTGGCGAGGAACGCCGGCGCGTTCACGGGCGCCAATGTCAGGCGACCGCCGGCCCCGCGGTCCGCAGCGCCGAAGCCGCGAGCCTGGCCGTCACTTCCTTGCGGTAGCGGTTCAGTTCCTGCACGCTCGCGAAGCTGCGTTCGAGCAGCAGGCCCATGTTGTGGAGGATGCGGTCGACGACCTTGGTCTCCCAGACCGCGTCGAACTCGATCTGCGTGTCGAGCCACTGCTCGAGCCATTCCGGGTCCGGCAGGCGGCTCTGCACCGTGTCGCGAGGGAAGAGCTTGACGTTGACGTGCAGGTTGGTCGGATGCAGCGCCTGCGCGGTGCGCCGGGCGCTCGCCATCAGCACGCCGACCTTGGCGAAGGCGGCGCGCGCCTCGTCGCCGAAGCGCTGCATCGCCCGCTTCATGTAGCGCAAGTAGGCGCCGCCATGGCGCGCCTCGTCGCGCGCGAGGGTCTCGTAGATCGCCTTGATGACCGGCTCGGTGTGCCATTCGGCGGCGCGGCGGTACCAGTGGTTGAGGCGGATCTCGCCGCAGAAATGCAGCATCAGCGTCTCGAGCGCCGGCGCCGGGTCGAACTCGAAGCGCACCTCGTGCAGCTCGGCCTCGGTCGGCACGAGCTCGGGGCGGAAGCGCCGCAGGTACTCCATCAGCACGAGCGAATGCTTCTGCTCCTCGAAGAACCAGACGCTGATGAAGGCGCTGAAATCGCTGTCGTCGCGGTTGTCGCGCAGGAACATCTCTGTCGCCGGCAACGCCGCCCACTCGGTGATCGCGTTCATCTTGATCGTCTGCGCCTGCTCCTCGGTCAGGCGGCTGGCGACGAAGTCGTCCCATGGGATGTCCTTGTCCATGTTCCACCGAACCGCTTCGAGCTGCTTGAAAAGTTCCGGATAGAGCATGGCGAGAGGCCTCCTGGAGGAGCGCCGATTCTAATCGGCGGGCCTGCCGGGGGCGGGGCGGGCCCGGCCCTGCTGGCAGCGTGCATCCGCGCACCAGCGCGCTGCGTACATGTGGCATTGCGCCTGCCGTGCGCACGTCCACATGCCGTCGACCGCCGTGCCCGTTCGTTCGAACTTCTGCCGTTCCGTCCCGTTCGCGTCCGCGGCGGCCGCGAAATGCGCTACTGTCGATCGGATGGGCATCGATCGAAGCGAACAGCTTGGCGAAGGCACGTTGGCGAGCGCCGACGCATGACCCGCGTCGCCGTCGTCGGTTCCGGCATCTCCGGGCTCGCGGTCGCGCATCGGCTCGCCGGTCGTGCCGCGGTGACGCTCTTCGAGGCCGACGACCATTTCGGCGGCCACACGCACACGGTCGACGTCTCGCTCGACGGCACGCGGCATGGCGTCGACACCGGCTTCCTCGTCCTCAACGAGCGCACCTACCCGCGGCTGCTGGCGCTCTTCGCCGAGCTCGGCGTCGAGACGGCGCCGTCGGAGATGTCGTTCTCGGTGCAGGTGCCGGGCGCGGTCGAATGGAGCGGCAGCACGCTCGCGAGCGTGTTCGCAGAGCGCCGCAATCTCGTCCGACCGGCGTTTTGGCGGATGCTCGCCGATCTGCTGCGCTTCAACCGCATCGCGACCGCGCTCGCACAGGCCGGCGCCGCGCCGCAGAGCGAAGCGATCGGCGACTTCCTCGACCGTCACCGCTTCTCCGCGCCGTTCCGTGACTGGTACCTGATGCCGATGGTCGGCAGCATCTGGTCGTGTCCGGTCGACCAGATGCTGCGCTTCCCCATCGCGACGCTGATCCGCTTCTGCCACAACCACGGGCTGCTGCAGATCGCCGACCGGCCGCAATGGCGCACGGTGCGTGGCGGCGCGAGGACCTACGTCGAGAAAATGCTGCGCAGCGTGCCCGATGCGCGCCGTGCGACGCCGGTCAGGCGCATCGTGCGCCATGCGGACGGCGTCGAGCTCGCCACCGACACCGGCACCGAACGCTTCGACCAGGTGGTGCTCGCCTGCCACAGCGGCCAGTCGCTGGCGCTGCTCGCGGCGCCGAGCACCGCCGAGACGCAGGTGCTCGGCGCGATCCGCACGCAGCGCAACCGCGCGGTGCTGCACACCGATGCCCGCGTCATGCCCAAGCGTCGGGTCGCCTGGGCGGCGTGGAACTACGAGCGCGCCGCCGATGCGTCGCGCGAGCGCACGGCGGTGTGCCTGCACTACTGGCTCAACCGGCTGCAGCCGCTGCCCTTCGAGACGCCGGTGATCGTGTCGCTCAACCCCGTGCGCGAGCCGGCGGCAGCGCTCGTCCACGGCGAATTCGACTACGCGCACCCGGTGTTCGACCAGGCGGCGATCGACGCGCAGTCGCGGCTGCCGGCGCTGCAGGGCATCGACCGGACCTGGTTCTGCGGCGCCTGGAGCCGCTACGGCTTCCACGAGGACGGCCTGGTGTCGGGCCTCGCCGTCGCCGACGCGCTCGCATCGCGCCTCGCCGGCGCGCCCGCGCCCGCGGTCGCGACGGCCTGAGCGATGCAGCCCGAACCGATGATCGGCACCGGCCAGGTGCGCCATGCGCGGCTGCGCCCGACGCCGAACCGCTTCGCCTATCCGACCTATTTCCTGCTGCTGCCGATGCGCCGCCTGCGCGCCGCGCCGAGCCCCTGCCTGGCGAGGAACCGCTTCGGCCTGATCGCCTTCCACGACCGCGACCATGGCGACGGCAGCGCCGACAGCCTCGCGTGGCTCGAATCGGTGCTGGCGCGGCACGGCGTCGAGGACGCGCATGGCGAGGTCTGGCTGCACTGCTATCCGCGGGTGCTCGGCTTCGCGTTCAAGCCGGTCAGCTTCTGGTACTGCCACCGGCGCGACGGCTCCTTGACCGCGGTCGTCGCCGAAGTCAACAACACGTTCGGCGAGCGCCATTGCTACCTGCTCGCCGATGCCGGCTACGGCCGCGAGCTGTGCGCCGCCAAGGCCTTCCATGTGTCGCCGTTCTGCCGGGTCGACGGCGACTACCGCTTCCGCTTCATGACGACGGGGCTCGACGGCGGCGAGCGGCCGCGCACCGTGGCACGCATCGAGCATGGCGATGCCGACGGCCTGCTGATCCGCACCAGCGTCTGCGGCGACCTGCGTCCGCTGACCGCTGCGCGCCAGCGCGCCGCGTTCGTCGGCATGCCGCTGCTGACGCTCGCGGTCGTCGTCCGCATCCACTGGCAAGCGCTCAGGCTCTGGGCCAAGCGCGTGCCATTCGTCGCCAAGCCCCCGCCGCCGGCCGATTTCGTCAGCCGCTGATCCGCCGTTTCCCTCTCTCGCCACGACCGTCCGACATGAGCAGCAGCATCCTCACCCACGTCGCCAACCTCGACTCCGCACCCGCGTCGGCCCGCATCGTGCTGCGGTTGATGCAACGGCTCCGCCACGGCACGCTCGACCTGCAATGGCCCGACGGCAGCGTGGCGCACTTCGGCCAGGCGGGCGGCACCGGCGTGCGCGCGGCGATGCGGCTGGCCAACTGGAAGGTCTGCGCGGCGGCGCTCAAGTCGGGCGACATCGGCGTCGCCGAGACCTTCATCGCCGGCGACTGGACGACGCCCGACTTGACCGCGCTGCTGACGCTCTTCGTCGCCAACCGCGACGAGATCGAGTCGGTCGTCTACGGCCGGCGCTGGGGCTCGCTGCTCTACCGCCTCAAGCACGCCCTCCGCCGCAACTCGCGCCGCGGCAGCCGCCGCAACATCCACGCCCACTACGACCTCGGCAACGCCTTCTACGCGCACTGGCTCGACGCGTCGATGAACTACAGCAGCGCCTGGTTCGACGGCGACCTGGGCCGCGATCTGACCGCCGCGCAGACCGCGAAGATCGACCGCGTGCTCGCCGAATGCCGGGTCGGCGCCGGCGACCGCGTGCTCGAGATCGGCTGCGGCTGGGGCGCGCTCGCCGAACGTGCGGCGGCGAGCCGCGGCGCGCGCGTCACCGGCGTCACGCTGTCGAGCGAGCAGCTCGCCTGGGCGCAGCAGCGGCTCGCCGCCGCCGGGCTCGACGGCGACCTCCGCTTCCAGGACTACCGCGACATCGACGACGGCCCCTTCGACGCCATCGTCTCGATCGAGATGTTCGAGGCGGTCGGCCGCGACTACTGGCCGAGCTTCTTCGAGACGCTGCGCACGCAGCTCAAGCCCGGCGGCCGGGCCTGCATCCAGACGATCACGATCCGCGACGACCTCTTCGAGCGCTACCACCGGTCGACCGACTTCATCCAGCAGTACGTCTTTCCCGGCGGGCTCCTGCCCAGCGCGGAGGCATTCCGCGCTGCGGCGGCGGCGGCGGGCCTGCGTGTGGTCGCCGAGCTGGCGTTCGGCCACGACTACGCGGAAACGCTGCGGCGCTGGCGCGAGCGCTTCTTGGCCACCGAGGCGCCGATCCGCCAGCAGGGCTTCGACACCCGCTTCATGCGCACGTGGGAGTTCTATCTCGCGTACTGCGAAGCGGCGTTCGCGACCGGCAACACCGGGGTCGTGCAGTTCACGCTGGAACCCGTCTGACAGCGCTGCGCGGCGGCGTTTCCCTCCACCGAGCGGGGTCGGCGCACGTCGCTTGTCACCTGGAACGAAGCTCGGCACACTGGTCCGCCGCCCCGGGCGCGCGACCCGCTCGCCCAGGGTGTTCCTTCCTCGTTGCAAAGGACTCCCCATGAACCTGACGATCAGCGGCCACCACCTCGACGTGACGCCCGCCCTGCGCGAGTACGTCGTGACCAAGCTGGACCGGGTCACCCGGCACTTCGACCAGGTCGTCGACATCAACGTGGTGCTGTCGGTCGAGGAGAAGCTGAGCGAGAAGGAGCGACGGCAGAAGGCCGAGGTGACGCTGCACGTCAAGGGCAAGGACATCTTCGTCGAGCAGTGCAGCCAGGATCTCTACGCGGCGATCGACCAGCTGATGGACAAGCTCGACCGCCAGGTCTGCCGGCACAAGGACAAGGTCCAGGACCACCACCACGCCGCGCCGAAGCGGATCGACACCGCGGCGATCTGAGCGCCCCGCCGCGCCGTCGGTCGGCGTGGCGACCATGCCGCGCGTCGGATCCGCCACAGGCACCCGACCCGGTCGTTCCCCTGCCACGGGCAGGAGTTCCATAATCGGTGCCCACGTCAATCCGAGACCGAGGGTCCTGTCGCAAGCCGGACCGCCGTCACGCTGCCCCAGATGAACCGCCTCGCCGCCATTCTGCCTGCCAGCAACGTGCTCGTCGACGTCGACGCCACCAGCAAGAAGCGCGCTTTCGAACAGGCGGGTCTGGTGTTCGAGAACCAGCAGGCGATCGCGCGCGCGACGGTCACCGACAACCTCTTCGCCCGCGAGCGCCTCGGGTCGACCGGCCTCGGCCACGGCGTCGCGATTCCACACGGCCGGATCAAGGGCCTGAAGAATCCACAAGCGGCGGTGTTGCGGGTGCGCCAGCCGATTCCCTTCGACGCGCCCGACGACGAACCGGTCGTGCTGCTCATCTTCCTGCTCGTGCCGGAAGCGGCGACGCAGCGGCACCTCGAGATCCTCTCCGAGATCGCCGAAATGCTCTCCGACCGCGAACTGCGCGAACGCCTCAAGACCGACGGTGACGCCGTGGCGGTGCACCAGCGGATCGCGAACTGGGAGCCGTTGAAGTCGGTGGCATGACGACCCGAGCAGCGCGGCGCGGACAGGCGTCGGCATGAAGCCGAGCGTCATCAGCGCCGAGGCGCTGTTCGAGGAACACCGCCCGGTCCTGCACTGGGAGTGGATCGCCGGCCACGCGCACCCCGAGCGGCGTTTCGACGAAGCCGCGGTGCGCAACGCGCAGTCGGCCGCCGACCTCGTCGGCTACCTGAACTACATCCACCCGTACCGTGTCCAGATCGTCGGCCGGCGCGAGGTCGCGTACCTGGACCAGAGCAGCCCCGAGGTCGGCGAGCGCCGCATCTCGCGCATCGTGACGCTCGAGCCGCCGGTGCTGATCGTGGCCGACGGCGAGATCCCGCCCGACAAGCTGGTCGCGATGTGCGACCGTGCGGACATCCCGCTCTTCGCGACCCGCGAGTCCGCCGGCCATGTGATTGACGTCGTTCGCGCCTATCTCAGCCAGCACTTCGCCGAACGCACGACGCGGCACGGCGTCTTCATGGACATCCTCGGCGTCGGCGTGCTGATCACCGGCGAGTCGGGCCTCGGCAAGAGCGAACTCGGCCTCGAGCTGATCTCGCGCGGCCATGGGCTGGTCGCCGACGACGCGGTCGATCTCTACCGCGTCTCGCAGATCGCGCTCGAAGGCCGCTGCCCCGAGCTGCTCCTCAACCTGCTCGAAGTCCGCGGCATCGGCCTGCTCGACATCAAGGCGATCTTCGGCGAGACGGCGGTGCGGCGGAAGATGCGCTTGAAGCTCATCGTCCATCTCGTCCGCAAGGAGACGATGGACCGCGACTTCGAGCGCCTGCCGTACGAACCGCTCAACGAGGAGATTCTCGACGTGCCGGTGAGGAAGACCGTGATCGCCGTCGATGCCGGCCGCAACCTCGCCGTGCTCGTCGAGGCGGCGGTGCGCAACACGATCCTGCAGCTCCGCGGCATCGACACCTACCGCGAGTTCATCGAGCGCCACGCCAGGGCGATGCAGAAGCCCGACGAGTGACGGGCGGCGCCGGCCGCGTTCAGCGCCGGCGCCGCGTGACCACCCCGATCGCAACCCGCGCGGCGAGGGAAAGCAGCGCACAGACGACCGTCACCGCGAGCAACCGGCGCTCGGTGGTCCGAGCGCTCGCGGTGCGGCGTGCGAGCAGCGCGGTCTCGTCGGCGCGCATCTCGGCCATCACCGCCCGCGCCTGGTCCATCAGCTGGCGGCCGCGGTCGCGCATCACCACACGACGGGCGACCTCGAGGCCCTGCGACTGCCGCGCATCGATCGTGCCCTGCAGCTCCGCCATCTTGCCGTCGAGCAGCGTCGACAAAGCGTCCGCGCGGCGCAGCTGCGGCGCGTTGTCGGCGATCAGCGCCCTCAACTCGCGCAGCGAGTTCGGGATCTCGACCACGGCCCGGGCATACGGCGCGAGGTAAGCGCTGTCGCCGGTGATGACGAAACCGCGCTGGCCGGTCTCGGCATCGACGATGCGGCTCGACGTCGCCTCGAGCACGGTCAACACGCGGTAGGTGTGCTCGACCAGATCGCGCTGCCGGCGCAGGAGCTCGTGGTATGCGAAGGAGAGCGCCGCGCCGAGGACGATGACGGCGAGGAACGGTACGGTCTGCAGGAACGCACTCGACCGCAATCGTCCCGCAAGGGCGCCGGCGAGCGCCCTCACCCGGTCCGCCGCCACGCTGTTGCTACTTCGCCGGCCGATGCGGGCAGTTGGGCTTGGTGCAGCTCGCGTAGAGCGCGAGCGCATGGTCCTGCAGCTCGAAGCCGCGCGCCTGCGCGACGCTCTTCTGCCGTCGCTCGATCTCGGCGTCGAAGAACTCCTCGACCCGGCCGCAGTCGACGCAGACGAGGTGGTCGTGGTGCTTGCCTTCGTTGAGCTCGAACACCGCCTTGCCCGACTCGAAGTGGTTGCGCGACAGGATGCCCGCCTGCTCGAACTGCATCAGCACGCGGTAGACGGTCGCGAGGCCGACGTCGGCGCCCTCGCCGAGCAGCATCTTGTAGACGTCCTCGGCGCTCATGTGGCGCTGGGCGGTCTTCTGGAACATCTCGAGCACCTTGATGCGCGGCAAGGTCGCCCGCAGGCCGCTGCTCTTGAGTTCGTCGGCGTTGTTCATCGTGGGTCCGGGGCGGGTCGTGCGCCGGGCGGAGGCGCGTCGGGGCGCGCGGCCGGGGCGGAGCGCGGTCGCCCGGGGGGCAGCCGCTAGAATGCATCGATCATACTGAGCACCGTGCCCGGCGCGGCGCGACGTCCTCCATCATGCGTCTTCCGTTTTCCGGCGCGAGCCTGCGGGGCCCCGCATCCGCCGCTGCCGCGACCGTCGCGGCCCTCGCGCTCGGCGGCTGCCAGTCGCTCGCGTCGACCGACAATTTCCTCGGCCTGATCACGCCGTACAAGGTCGAGGTCGTCCAGGGCAACGTCGTCACGAAGGAGCAGGCGGCGGCGGCACGCCCGGGCCTCACGCGGCCGCAGGTGCGCGAGCTCCTCGGCTCGCCGCTGATCGCCGACCCGTTCCACGCCGACCGCTGGGACTACGTCTTCACGATCCGTCGCCAGGGCGCGGCGCCGCAGCTCCGCCGCGTCGTCGTGCGCTTCGCCGACGACCGGCTCGCGAGCATCGACACCGGAGGCGAGCTGCCCGGCGAGCGCGAGTTCGTCGCGTCGATCGACACGTTCAAGACGTCGCGCAACGCGCCCGCCCTCGAACTGACGGACGCACAGATCCAGGCGTTGCCGCCGGCGCCCAAGCCGGCGACCACAGACGCCGAACCTGTCGGCCCGGTGCGCAGCTACCCGCCGCTCGAGCCGACGCGATGAAGCGCGGCCAGCGCGACAACCCGCTGCGCATCGCCGTCGCCGGGGCGTCCGGCCGCATGGGACGGGTTCTGATCGACGCCGTCGCCGCGGCCGACGACCTGCGGCTCGCCGGCGCACTCGACCGGCCCGGCAGCCCGGCGCTCGGCGCCGATGCAGCGGCGGCAGCGGGCCGGCAGAGCCCGGTCATGATCACCTCGGACCTGCAGGACGGCCTCGGCGGCGCCCAGGTGCTGATCGATTTCACGCGGCCCGAGGGCACCATGGCGCACCTCGCCGCCTGCCGCGAGCTCGGTGTCGCGGCGGTCGTCGGCACGACCGGCTTCGACGCGGCGCAGAAGGCGCTGATCGCCGAGCATGCGCAGCACATCGCCATCGTGATGGCGCCGAACATGAGCGTCGGCGTCAACGTCGTTCTGCGGCTGCTCGACCTCGCCGCGCGTTCGCTCGGCGAGGGCTACGACATCGAAATCGTCGAGGCGCACCACCGCCACAAGGTCGACGCGCCGAGCGGCACCGCGCTGCAGATGGGCGAGGTCGTCGCCGCGGCGCTCGGGCGCGACCTTGCAGGGTGTGCGGTCCGCGGGCGCGACGGCATCACCGGCGAGCGCGGCGCCGCGACGATCGGCTTCTCGAGCATCCGCGGCGGCGACATCGTCGGCGACCATACCGTGCTCTTCGCCGGCACCGGCGAGCGCATCGAGATCACCCACCGCTCGAACAGCCGCGCCAACTATGCCGAAGGCAGCCTGCGCGCCGCCCGGTTCCTCGCCGGACGCGCCCCCGGCCTCTACGGCATGACCGACGTGCTGGGCCTCTGACCGGCCTGTTGCGCGATGGACGGCTTCGAGCACTTCTGGACCCAGGGCGACGCGATCACCCGCGCGGTCGCCGCGCTGCTGCTGATGATGTCGACGAGCGCCTGGGTCGTCATCTTCTGGAAGGGCTGGCTGCTGCGCCGGGTGCGTGTCGACATCGGCCGTGCGGTGCCGGCGTTCTGGTCGGCGCCGACGATCGACGACGGGCGCGCGCAGCTCGCCGCCTTCGACCGCGAGCGCGCGCTGCTGCCGCTGTTCGGCGCGGCCGTCGCCGTGCCGCCCGGCGGCACGCTCGAGGCCCGCGGCCACGCCGATTCGCAGCTCACCCGGCGGCTGCGCGATGCGCTGCACGGCGTGCTCGCGCAGCTCCAGTTCGGCCAGGTGCTGCTCGCGTCGATCGGCAGCACCGCGCCGTTCATCGGCCTCTTCGGCACCGTCTGGGGCATCTACCACGCGCTCGCCGGCATCGCGTCGGCGGGCACGATCACCATCGAGCGCGTCGCCGGCCCCGTCGGCGAGTCGCTCATCATGACCGCCGCCGGTCTCGCCGTCGCGATTCCCGCCGTGCTCGCCTACAACGTCTTCGGCAAGCAGGTCGGCCGGTGCGAGGCCGAGCTCGAGGGCTTCGCGCACGACCTGCGCGAGATGGTGATCGACGGCGCGACGGCGGCGGCCTGACGATGGCGTTCGGTCGCCTCGAACGCCCGTCGCGGCCGCCGCCGATGAGCGAGATCAACATGACGCCGCTGATCGACGTGATGCTCGTGCTGCTCGTCATCTTCATGATCACGGCGCCGTTGATGAGCTCAAGCCTGAAGCTCGACCTCCCGACCGCGACCGGCGCTTCGCCTGGCGACGCGCCGCAATTCGTCAGCGTGTCGATCGACCCGCAGGGCACGCTCTATCTCGGCGACGAGCGGCTCGACGCCGTCGCGTTCGCGTCGCGCATCGCCGCCGCGGCGCAGAAGAATCCGCAGACCGAGGTCCAGCTCCGCGCGGACAAGACCGTGCCCTACGGCCGCGTCGCCGAGCTGATCGACACGGTGCAGAAGGCGGGCCTGAGCCGGATCGGCTTCGTCACCGAACCAAAGCGCGACGCGACGCAGTGACCCGCGCACGCCGGCGATGCTGACCGTCCACAACCCGTCGCACGCGCTGCACTGGGGCCGCCACGAGATGTTCCGCGGCCGGCTGGTCGACCACCACGAGACACCGGAGCGGCTCGACCACGTCCTCGCCGAACTGGGTCGGCGCGGCATCGGCGCGCTGCGCACGCCGGCGCTCGACGACGCCGCGCTCGACGCCGCGCTCGCCCGCATCCACGACCCGCGCTACCTGCACTTCCTGGCGCACGCCTGGGACGACTGGATCGCGCTCGACCCGGCCAACGCCGGCCGCGACGCGCTCGCCTCGGTCTGGCCGGCGCCCGGCATGCGCGTCGATCCGCTGCCCGCGAATGTCGCCGCCCGGCTCGGCGCCTTCTCGTTCGACGCCGGCACGCCGCTGACCGCGGGAAGCTGGGCAGCCGCGCGCGGCGGCGCTGCATGCGCGATCGAGGCGGCGCGCGCGGTCGCGGCCGGCGGTGCGAGCGCCTTCGCGCTGTCGCGACCACCGGGCCACCACGCCGGGCCCGGCTTCCTCGGCGGCTACTGCTTCCTCAACAACGCCGCGCTCGCCGCGCAGACCTTGCGCGACGCCGGCGCCGCGCGCGTCGCGGTCGTCGACATCGACTACCACCACGGCAACGGCACGCAGGCCATCTTCGAGACGCGCGACGACGTGCTGACGGTCTCGGTCCACGGCGATCCGCGGACCGAATATCCGTTCTTCCTCGGCCATGCCGACGAACGCGGCACCGGTGCCGGCGAGGGCTTCAACCTGAACCTGCCGCTGCCGCGCGGCACCGGCTTCGCGGCCTGGCGCGACGCGCTGGCGCGCGGGCTCGATGCCGTGCGTGCCTTCGGCGCCGACGCGCTCGTCGTCCCGCTCGGCGTCGACACCTTCGTCGGCGATCCGATCTCCGGCTTCGCCCTGCAGAGCGCCGATTACCTCGACGTCGGCCGCGACCTCGCCGCGGCGGACCTGCCGACGGTCTTCGTCTTCGAGGGCGGCTACGCCGTCGCCGAGATCGGCGTCAACACCGTCAACGTGCTCGAGGGCTTCGGCCGCTGAGGCTCAGTCGACGCGCTCGGCGCCGCCGACAAGCGCGACGAAGCGGTCGATCCCGATGTTGCCGCCCGACAGCGTGATGCCGACGCGCTGGCCGCGGAAGCGTTCGGCATGGCCGACGAGCGCCGCGAGCGCGCACGCGCCCGACGGCTCGAGCACGACCTTCATCCGCTCGAATGCGAAGCGCATGGCGTCGACGACCGCCGGGTCGGGCGCGGTCAGCACGTCGGCGACGAGTTCACGGATGACCTCGAACGGCCGGACGCCGACCGCTTGCGTCTGCTGGCCGTCGCAGATCGTCCGCGGCACGTCGATCGAGACGATGCGGCCCTCGCGCAGCGACTGCTGGACGTCGTTGCCGCGCGCCGGCTCGGCGCCGAAGACGGCGATCGCCGGCAGCAGGTGCCGCGCCGCGACCGCGCAGCCCGACAGGAAGCCGCCGCCGCCGGTGCAGACGATCAGCGCGTCGAGCGGCCCGGCGTCCTCGATCAGTTCGAGCGCCGCGGTGCCGGCGCCCGCCATCACCGGCAGATGGTCGTAGGGCGGGATCAGCGCCGCACCACGCTCCTCGACGAGACGGCGCGCGATCTGCGCCCGGTCCTCCCGATAGCGGTCGTAGACGACGATCTCGGCGCCGTAGCCGCGCGTCGCCGCGAGCTTCAGCGCCGGCGCGTCCTGCGGCATGACGATCGTCGCCGCGCAGCCGTGCAGCCGCGCGGCGAGCGCGACCGCCTGCGCATGGTTGCCCGACGAGAACGCGACGACGCCGCGCGCGCGTTCGGCCTCGGTCAGCCCGGCGACGGCGTTGAAGCCGCCGCGGAACTTGAAGGCACCCATGCGCTGGAAGTTCTCCGCCTTCATGAAGACGCGCGCGCCGAGTTGCGCGTCGAGCGTGCGCGAGGTCAGGACGGGCGTGCGGTGGGCGTGGCCGCGGAGGCGGTCGGCGGCAGCGGCGATGTCGGCGAATGTGAGCATGGTCGAGGGCAGGGTCGAGGACGGGTCGGAGGCTGATGGAGACGGAGCGGCGCACGGCCGAGGCGGTCGCGGCGGCTCGGGTCGGGAAGGCAGCCGGGGCGTCGAGCGGTCGACGCTGAAGACGCCCGCCGGGCCTCGATGATGCCGTCGGCCGGCCGGCGCGCCGGTCAGCGCCAGCCCGTAGCGAGCTTCGCCCAGCCGTCGGCGCCGAGCACCTCGAGCCGTTCGACGTTGCGTTCGGGAATCGCCTCGACGTCGGGATGCGTCTCGGCCGCGTGCTCGACGCTCGCCTCGCGCAGCAGCTGCAGTGTCGGATAGGGCGAGCGGTTCGTCGCGTTGCCGGGGTCGTCGGCCGGGACGCCGGCGAAGCGGTAGTCGGGATGGAAGCTCGCGATCTGCAGCACGCCGTCGAGCTCGAGCGACCGGAGCGCGTCGTCGGCGACATCGAGGAAATCGTTGAAATCGAGGAAGTCGTGCAGCAACCGCGGGTGGATCAGCAGCGTCGTCTCGACGAGCATGGGATCGGCCGCTGCGAGCAGCCGCATCTCGTCGACGAGCGCGTCGCGCAGCGCCGCCGGATCGGCGGCCTCGGTGCAGACGAAGCGGACGCGTTGCCGCACCAGCGGCGCGTTCGCGAACGGACACAGCTCGAGGCCGACGACGGCCTGCTCGACCCAGCGGCGGGTGCGTGCGATCACGCGGTCGGCGGCATCGGTCATCGGGCGGATCATGCCGGCCGCGCCGCCGGCGTCAAGCCGTCCGCGCGAACCCCCTTCCTATAATCGAGCGAACTCCAGCAGCGGGCGCCGCGTCTCCATGAACCCCGACTTCCACCCCGACGAGATCGAGCGTTCCGCGCAGGCGGCGTGGGCCGCCGCCGACGCCTACCGGGTGGTCGAGGACGCCGGCCGGCCGAAGTTCTACGCCTGCTCGATGCTGCCGTATCCGAGCGGCCGGCTGCACATGGGCCATGTCCGCAACTACACGATCAACGACATGCTCGCGCGCCACCTGCGCATGAAGGGCATGAACGTGCTGATGCCGATGGGCTGGGACGCCTTCGGCCTGCCCGCCGAGAACGCGGCGATGAAGAACGGCGTGCCACCGGCGAAGTGGACCCACGACAACATCGCCCACATGAAGGCCCAGATGCAGGCGATGGGCCTCGCGATCGACTGGTCGCGCGAGGTCACGACCTGCTCGCCCGACTACTACCGCTGGAACCAGTGGTTCTTCCTGAAGCTGCTCGAAGCCGGCATCGCCGAGCGCCGCACGCAGTTCGTCAACTGGGACCCGGTCGACCAGACGGTGCTCGCCAACGAGCAGGTCGTCGACGGCCGCGGCTGGCGCAGCGGCGCGCCGGTCGAGAAGCGCGAGA
>CAXUDL010000020.1:0-75958 GCA_964249855.1 uncultured Rhizobacter sp.
GACCGCACGACCGCACGACCGCACGACCGCACGACCACACGACCGCACGACCGGTCGAGCAGGCTCATCCTGTTGCTGCCTGCCGGCGACGGAACGCCGCCTTGGTCCTCGTCGCTCGAAGCAGGCCCTCCGGCCCGGCGGGCTGCGACCTGCCGCGACCGCAGCTTCGGCGTCAGCCCGCGGCGTCGGCCAGCCAGTCGACGTAGCGCTCGACACCGGTCGCGACGTCGGCGAAGCGATGCTCGCACCCCGTCGCCCGCAGCCGAGACAGATCGGCCTCGGTGAAGCTCTGGTATTTGCCGACGAGCGCGTCGGGGAACGGGATGTACTCGACGAGCCCCGCCGCGACGAGATCGGCAAGCGACTGCCGCGGTTCGCCGGTCAGCGACCGGACGGCGTTGACGGTCGCCAGTGCGACGTCGTTGAACGGCTGCGCCCGGCCGGTGCCGAGGTTGAAGATGCCGCTGCGGTCCGGGTGCTCGAGGAACCAGAGGTTGACCGCCACGACGTCGTCGACGAAGACGAAGTCGCGCCGCTGCTCGCCCGGTCCGTAGCCGCCGTAGTCGGCGAAAAGCCGGACCTTGCCGTCGGCGCGGAACTGGTTGAAATGATGGAAGGCGACCGACGCCATCCGGCCCTTGTGCTGCTCGCGCGGCCCGTAGACGTTGAAGTAGCGGAAGCCGACGACCTGTGCCGTCGCGTTCGGCAGCATGCGCCGCACGACGTCGTCGAAGAGAAGCTTCGAATACCCGTAGACGTTGAGCGGCCGCTCGAATTCGGGCGACTCGCGGAACGCCGCGCTGCCGCCGTAGGTTGCCGCCGACGACGCGTAGAGCAGCCGCGTGCCCTGCGCCTGGCATCCGTCGAGCAGGTCCTTCGAGCAGCGGTAGTTGGTGTCGAGCATGTAGCGGCCGTCGTGCTCCATCGTGTCCGAGCAGGCGCCTTCGTGGAACACGGCGTCGACGCGGCCGAACTCGCGGGCGGCGAAGCGGCGGTAGAAATCGCTGCGGTCGAAGTAGTCGCTGAGCCTCGCGCCGAGCAGGTTGCGGTACTTCGCCCCGTCGGTCAGGTCGTCGACGGCGATCACGTCGTCGATGCCGATCGCGTTCAGTCCGCGAACCAGGTTGCTGCCGATCATTCCCGCGGCGCCGGTGACCACGACCTTCATGCGAACAACTCCTCGTAGCTGACTGTCGCGGTACCGAACTTGCCGACGACGATGCTGCCCGCGCGGTTCGCGATCGGCATCGCGTCGCGCAGGCCGACGCCGCAGGCGAGCATCGCGGCCAGCGTCGCGATCACGGTGTCGCCGGCGCCCGTCACGTCGAAGACCTCGCGTGCCTGCGCCGGCACGCGGGCATGGCCGGCGGCGTCGAAGAGCGACATGCCTTCCTCCGAGCGCGTCAGCAGCAGCGCCTCGAGGCCCAGCTCGCGGCGCAGCGCATCGGCCTTCGTCTCGAGCTGCTCCTCGCTCTGCCAGCTTCCGATCACCTGCGCGAGCTCGGCCCGGTTCGGCGTGATGACGGTCGCGCCGGCGTAGCGGCTGTAGTCGGCGCCCTTCGGATCGACGAGCACCGGCTTGCCGGCGGCACGGGCGAGTTCGATCATCCGCGGGATGTGCGTGAGGCCGCCCTTGCCGTAGTCGGAAAAGAGCACGGCGTCGTGGTCGGCGAGCGCGCGTTCGAAGTCGGTGAGCAGGCTCGCGAGGACTTCGTGGTCGGGCAGGTTCTCGAAATCGATCCGGATGAGCTGCTGCGAGCGCCCGATCACCCGCAGCTTGACGATCGTGTAGAGCTGCGGATCGGAACCGAGCAGCGCGGTCACGCCCTGGCGTTCGAGCAGGTCGCGCAGTTGCCGCGCCGGCTCGTCCTCGCCGACGACCGTCAACAGCGTCGAGGCCGCGCCGAGCGTCTTGACGTTGAGCGCCACGTTGGCTGCGCCGCCGAGGCGGACCTCCTCGTGCGAGACGCGGACGATCTGCACCGGCGCTTCCGGCGAGATGCGGTCGACGCTGCCGTGCCAGTAGCGGTCGAGCATCGCGTCGCCGACGACGAGCACCCTTGCGCGAGCGAGGCGGTCCGACGAGACCGGCGCGGGCGTCGATGCAGGCGTGGATGCGGCTGTCACAGGTCCTCCAGACGCTGCGGAGGATAGCTGTCCCAACCGAGGCAGCCCGGGCACTGCCAGAAAAAATGTTCGGCCTCGAACCCGCATGCGGCACAGCGATAACGCCGCAGCGGTTGCGCCGCGCGACCGACCGCATCGCGCAGGACCGAAGCCTCGGCGACGCCGGGCGAACCGTCGGCGGCTTGCTGGCCGAGCAGCGCCTGCGCGGCGGACAGCGTCGGATGGCTGCGCAGATGCGCGAGCAGACGCTCGCGGTGCCGCGCGGGGTCGGGGTCGACGACGCGGAGCGCATCAAGCACGTCCATCGTCGGCGTGCGCCGGTACAGTTCTTCGAGGCGCTTCGTCGCCGAGGCCGCCTCGCCGAGCGCCGCCGCGCTGCTCGCGTAGTCGCGGGCGACGAGATTGAACGCGGTCGGCTGCGCGACCATCAGCGCGCCCCACAGCGACAGCACCTCGGCGTGGTCACCGCGCCGCGCCGCGCGCTGGCCGGCGAGCACCAGCGGCCGTGCCGCCTGCGGCGCCGCCTCGCGGGCGCGCTGCGTCGCGCTGTCGCCCTCGGTCTCCCGGTGCTTGGCGTCAGCCTCGAGCGCGATCTCGCACCAATAGTGCGCAATGCGCGACGCGAACGACCCGATGCCGCGGTGCTCGAGCTTCTGCGCGACGTCGACCGCGGCGCGCCAGTCGCGCGAACGCTCGTGCAGCGTCAGGAGCGCGAGCCGAGCCTCGGTGTCGAAGGCCGTGCCCTCGAGCGCCCGGTACGCGGCTTCGGCGCGGTCGAAGAGGCCCGCCTTTATGAAGTCCTGGCCGAGTTCGTGCTGCGCGCGGTCACGGTCGGCGGCGGGCAAGTCGGCGCGCTGCAGCAGATGCTCGTGCACGCGCACGGCGCGCTCGCATTCGCCGCGGCGCCGGAACAGATTGCCGAGCGCGAAGTGCAGATCCGAGGTGTCGGGGTCCTGCTGGACTGCCTCGATGAAGGCGTCGATCGCCTTGTCCTGCTGCTCGTTCAGCAGCAGATTGAGGCCTTTGTAGTAGGCGACCGGCGAGTCCCTGCGCTCGCGATGCCACTGGCGCAGGTCGAAGCGCGACGCCAGCCAGCCGATGAAGAACGCGAACGGCAGCCCGAGGAGCAACCACTGCGGGTCAAAGTCCATCGCGGGGCGGGTGCGGCAGCAACGCGTCGGTCGACATCGACGCGGCGGGTTCGTCGTCGGCCGGCGGGGCGCTCGGCACCGCGGTGCGCCGCGCCACGCGGCGTTGCCGCCACCAGCTCGGCACCATCGCGAAGACGCCGAACGCGCAGCCGCAGGCGAACGCCGTGAGCACGATGAAGACCATCGGCGCGCGCCATTCCTGGCCGAAGAACCAGTGCACGCCCGCTTCGTGCTGGTTGTTCAGCGCAAAGGCGAAGAAGGTGAAGAAGATCGCGGCTCGGAAAAGCCAGACAAGGATCCGCATCGGAAGGGGTGTCGGTCGGCCCGGGTCGCCGATGGTAGCGGTCGACCACGCAGCCCGGGTCCGCCGCCAGACGCGTCAACGCGTCGAGGCTGCGAAGCGAGCCGGCGCTGCGTTGCTGCGGGAGGAATTTCCGTGGGGCTGTCGCGCTGCATGCAGCCCGCGGAAGCCCGGCCGCGACACGCGGGCCATTGGCCCGCCGCCTGGGCTCCGAGGCGTCAGTCGTCGTCGCGCGAGGGCGTGACGCCGCCGCCGACGATGTGGAGATAGGGTGCCGGTTCGGGCACGGCCGGCGGCTGCGCGTCGACCGCCTCGCGCAGCGCCTTGCCCGGCTTGAAGTGCGGTACCAGCTTCTCGGAAATGACGACCTGCTCGCCCGAGCGCGGGTTGCGCCCGACGCGCGGCGGCCGGCGGTTGATCGAGAAGCTGCCGAAGCCGCGGATCTCGATGCGGTGGCCCTTGGCGAGCGCCGCCGACATCGCATCGAGGATCGTCTTGACCGCGAACTCGGTGTCGCGGTGCGTCAATTGGCCGAAGCGTTCGGAAAGCTGCGCGACGAGGTCCGAACGGGTCATGCTGCCTCCCGGGCGGCGCGACTGCCGGATGTCGTCCCGAGAACGCGCGCGCCAGCGCCGATGCGGCCCGGCGCGGGTCGTGCCGACCGCCCGCTCGGGGCAGGAGCGCCCCGCACGACGGGCATCGTCGACCGAGCGTCCCGACCGACGCTCACGGGTTGTTCTGCGTGTCCAGCTTCGCGCGCAGCAGGGCGCCGAGGCTCGTCGTGCCGGCGTTCTCGCGCTCGGTCGACTGCGCCAGACGCTGCATCGCTTCCTGGTTGTCGACGTTGTCCTTCGCCTTGATCGACAGCTGGATCGAGCGCGTCTTGCGGTCGACGTTGATGATCACGGCGGTGACTTCGTCGCCTTCCTTCAGCATGTTGCGGGCATCCTCGACGCGGTCGCGGCTGATCTCCGACGCGCGGAGGTAGCCGGTGACGTCGTCGTTCAGCTGGATCTCCGCGCCGCGCGCGTCGACCGTCTTGACCTTGCCGGTGACCGTCATGCCGCGGTCGTTGAGCGTCGAGTAGCTGGTGAACGGGTCGGAATCGAGCTGCTTGATGCCGAGCGAGATGCGCTCGCGGTCGACGTCGACGGCGAGAACGATCGCCTCGACCTCCTGGCCCTTCTTGTAGTTGCGCACCGCGGCTTCGCCGGGTTCGTGCCACGACAGGTCGGAGAGGTGCACCAGGCCGTCGATGCCGGCCGCCAGGCCGACGAACACGCCGAAGTCGGTGATCGACTTGACGGGGCCCTTGACGCGGTCGCCGCGCTGCACCGTCGCCGAGAACTCTTCCCACGGGTTCGCCTTGCACTGCTTCATGCCGAGGCTGATGCGGCGCTTGTCCTCGTCGATCTCGAGGACCATGACCTCGACCTCCTCGCCGAGCGAGACGATCTTGTTCGGGGCGACGTTCTTGTTGGTCCAGTCCATTTCCGAGACGTGGACCAGGCCCTCGATGCCCGGCTCGATCTCGACGAACGCGCCGTAGTCGGCGATGTTCGTGATCTTGCCGAACAGGCGCGTGCCGTTCGGGTAGCGGCGCGACACGCCGTGCCACGGGTCGTCGCCCAATTGCTTGATGCCGAGCGAGACGCGGTTCTTCTCGGCGTCGAACTTCAGCACCTTGGCCTGCAGTTCCTGGCCGACCTGCACCACCTCGCTCGGATGGCGGACGCGGCGCCACGCCATGTCGGTGATGTGCAGCAGGCCGTCGATGCCGCCGAGGTCGACGAACGCGCCGTACTCGGTGATGTTCTTGACGACGCCGTTGACGATCGCGCCTTCGTGCAAGGTCGACAGCAGCTTGCCGCGTTCCTCGCCCATCGACGCCTCGACCACCGCGCGGCGCGACAACACGACGTTGTTGCGCTTGCGGTCGAGCTTGATGACCTTGAACTCCATCGTCTTGCCTTCGAACGGCGACATGTCCTTGACAGGGCGCGTGTCGAGCAGCGAGCCGGGAAGGAAGGCGCGGATGCCGTTGACGAGGACGGTGAGACCGCCCTTGACCTTGCCGTTGACGGTACCGGTGACGAATTCGCCGGATTCCAAGGAATTCTCGAGAGACAGCCACGACGCCAGGCGCTTGGCCTTGTCGCGCGACAGGATGGTGTCGCCGTAGCCGTTCTCGACCGCGTCGATCGCGACCGAGACGAAATCGCCGACCTGCACTTCAAGCTCGCCCTGGTCGTTCTTGAATTCGTCGATCGGCACGTAGGCCTCCGACTTCAGGCCGGCGTTGACCACCACGAAGCTGTGTTCGACACGGACGACTTCGGCCGTGATGACTTCGCCGCTGCGCATTTCCGAGCGGGTCAGCGATTCCTCGAACATCGAGGCGAACGATTCCATGCTTTCAGCGGCGGCAACTTGGGATTCAGACATTGAGACTTTCCGGTGCGGTCCGGGGAGACCGCGGGTTGAGGTTGAAAACCACCGCTGCAGCGTGGGCCCGGGCCGGGGAGGCGAGGGAACCACAGGAAGGACAGCGACGGGCCCAGGCGTTCACGCCAACGTCTTCGTGCAGCGCGCGCGGCGGCGGCAAGACCACAGTTGTACCGCGCTCGGCCTGCCGGCCGGACGCGTCAGCCGAAGGGCCGACGTTGCCGCCAGGCTTCGAGCACTGCATCCATCGACGCGTCGACGCCGAGCGCCGAGTTGTCGAGAAGGACCGCGTCCGTGGCAGGCTCGAGAGGCGAGACGCTGCGGCTTCTGTCGCGCGCGTCACGTGCCTCGAGATCTGCACGAAGACTGTTGATGTTAGAAGCTATTCCCTTGGAAATCAACTGAAGGTGGCGGCGCTCGGCGCGCGTCGCGGCGGTCGCGGTCAGGAAGACCTTCAGGTCGGCCCCGGGAAAGATGACGGTGCCCATGTCGCGGCCGTCGGCGACGAGGCCGGGCAGGCGGTGGAACGACAGCTGCACCCTTCGCAACGCGTCGCGGACCTTGCCGAACGCCGAGACCTTGGACGCGAGCGCACCCACCTCTTCGCGTCGGAGCGCCTCGGTGACGTCCTCGCCGTCGAGAAGCGCGGCGCCGCCGGCGAAGCGCAACGGCAGTCGGGCCGCGAGGTCGCCGAGCGTGTCCTCGTCGTCGAACCGCACGTCGGCGCGCATCGCCGCCAGCGCCGTCGCCCGGTAGACGGCGCCCGAGTCGAGGTAGTGGTAGCCGAGCGCCTCTGCGAGCGCGCTCGCGAGCGTGCCCTTGCCCGACGCGGTCGGCCCGTCGACGGTGATGATCGGCACGCCGTCGGGGTCGGCGTCGACCATGCCGAGCAGGGTCTCGAAATAGTCCGGATACGTCTTGGCGACGCATTTCGGGTCGAGGATGCGGACCGGCACCGGCGGTGTCGCGCCGGCGAGCGGGTTGAACGCGGCCAGCGCGAAGCACATCGCGATGCGGTGGTCGTCGAAGGTCTCGATCGCCGCGGCGCGCCAGGCCGCGGGCGGCTCGATGACGATGGAGTCGGCGCCCTCGACGACCGTCGCGCCGAGCCCGCGCAGGCCGCGGGCCATCGCCGCGATCCGGTCGGTCTCCTTGACGCGCCAGCTCGCGATGTTCTCGAGCCGGCTCGCGCCGTCGGCGTAGAGCGCCATGACGGCGAGCGTCATCGCGGCGTCGGGAATGGCATTGCAGTCGAGCGTGAGCGCCCTGAGCGGCCAGGCGCCGCGGCTGACCTCGATGCGATCCGGCCCGAGCACCACGCGTGCGCCCATCGCCTCGGCCGCGGCAGCGAAGCCGACGTCGCCCTGGATCGACGCGCTGCCGACGCCCTCGATCACGATCGGCGTGTCCGGCTGCGCCGCGATGGCGCCGAGCGCGATGAAGTAGGACGCCGACGACGCGTCGCCCTCGATGGCGATCGAGTCCGGCGAGACGAGCCGGCTGCCGCGCGGGATCGTGAAGCGGCGCCAGTCGTCGTTGCGGACCGCGACGCCGAAGCGGCGCAGCAGGTCGAGCGTGATCGCGACGTAGGGCGTCGAGATCAGCTCGCCGATCACCTCGACGACGACTTCGCTGTCCGCCGCGGCGAGGCAGAGCGCCTGCAGCACGCCTGTCAGAAACTGGCTCGAGACGTTGCCGCGGACGCGGACCGGCGCGCCGAGCCGCAACGCGTGCGCCGCGCCGTCGCCGACGACGAGCGGCGGAAACCCCGCCACGGCGGCATGGTCGACGACGCAGCCGATCCCGCGCAGCGCGTCGACCAGGTCGCCGATCGGCCGCTCGTGCATCCGCGGCACGCCGCGGATGCAGAAGCGGCCCCCGTGCAGCGTCGCGAGGACGGCGAGCGCGGCGGTCAGCGAACGCGTCGCGGTGCCGGAATTGCCGAGGAACAGGTCGGCCTCGCGGGCGGCGAGGCGCCCGCCGAGGCCGTCGATGCGCACGTTGCCGGCCGCGTCCGTGGCCGCCCTGCAGCCGAGCAGCGCGAGCGCGTCCTGCATCACGCGCGTGTCGTCCGACGCCAGCAGGCCGGTGATCGTCGTCGTGCCCTCGGCGAAGCCGGCGAGCAGCAGCACACGGTTCGAGATGCTCTTCGACCCGGGCAGCCGGACGGTGCCGGCGGCGGACCGAAGCGGCGGCAGGTCGAGGAAGCGGGTGCTGAACATGCCGAAATGCTAGCGCCGGATCAGCGCGTGATCGGCGCCTTGCCCGCACTCATCTGCCAGCCGGCGCGGGCTTCGGAGGCGCTGCGGATCAGGTCCTCGAGCGCGTCGCCGTTGCCCGAGCGGATCGCGAGCTCGAGCGCGTCGAGCGAGTGACGCATCCGGGCGCTCTGCTTCAGGACTTCCTCGCGGTTGGCGATGAGGATGTCGCGCCAGATCGTCGGATCGCTCGCGGCGATGCGGGTGAAGTCGCGAAAGCCCGGCCCGGCGAGCGACAGGTAATCGCGACCGGCCGGCTGGCGCGCCACCGCGTTGAAGTACGCGTAGGCGAGCAGGTGGGGCAGATGGCTGACCGCGGCGAACGCGGCGTCGTGGTTCTCGGGCGTCATGCGCAGCACCTGCGCGCCGAGTGCCGACCAGACGTCGGTCGCCTTCTGCACCAGGTCGGCAGGCGTCTGCGGCAGCGGCGTCAGGATCACCTGCCGGCCGTTGTAGAGCGCGGCGTCGGCCTGCTCGATGCCGGCCGATTCCTTGCCGGCGATCGGGTGCGCCGGAACGAAGGCGTCGATGCGTTCCTTCAGCACCCGGCGTGCGGCGTCGACGACGTCTCGCTTGGTCGAGCCGACGTCCATGATCAGGACACCGCGCTCGATCAGGTGGCGGATCGCGCGGAACGTCGCCTCGGTCGCCGACACGGGCACCGCGATCAGCACGAGATCCGAGCCCGAGACCGCGAGCAGCGCCGATTCCGCTGCCACGTCGATGATGCCGAGCCGTTTCGCCTTCTCGGTCGTCGACGGCGACTTGCTGTAGCCGACGACGCGGCGCACCAGGCCCGAGCGCCGGCACGCCATCGCGAACGATCCGCCCATCAGGCCGCAGCCGATGACGCCGAGCTGGCGGAACATCGGTTCAGGCGCCATGGCCCTGTGCCGGAGGACGCGTGCACCGGCGCCGCGGAGCCATCAGTGCACGTCGATCGGGTAGGTGCCGAGGAGCTTGTAGAACGCGCAAGCGGCGCGCAGCTCGGTCAGCGCGGCGGCGACCCGGGGCTCGTCGGGATGGCCTTGCAGGTCGATGTAGAAGTAGTACTCCCACTGGCCCGAACGCGCGGGGCGCGACTCGAACCGCGTCATCGAGACGCCGTGGTCCTTCAGCGGCACCAGCATGTCGTGGACTGCGCCCGGGCGGTTGGCGACCGAGACGACGAGGCTGGTGCAGTCGTGGCCCGTTGCCTTCGGCTGCGGATGGCGCTCCGGGTGGGCGACGATCGCGAAGCGCGTGCGGTTGTGCGCGTCGTCCTGGATCGTCGGCGCGACGACGTGCAGGCCGAATTCGCTCGCGGCGCGCTGGCTCGCGATTGCGGCGAGTCTCGCATCGGCCGCGGCGAGCTGCGCACCGACGGCGTTGCTGGCGACCGGTCGGCGCTCGGCTGCGGGCAGGTGGTGGCTGAGCCAACCGTGGCTCTGCGCCAGCGCCTGGGGATGCGCGCAGACGACCTCGATGCCGTCCTGCGAATTCTCGCGCCGCATCAGGTGCAGGCGGACGTAGAGGCTTGTCTCGCCGACGATGAAGAGCGGCGTCGTCAGGAAGAGGTCGAGCGCGCGGGTGACGACGCCCTCGGTGGAGTTCTCGACCGGCACGACGCCGAAGTCGGCGGCACTTGCGCTCGTCGCGTGGAAGACCTCGTCGAAGTTGGCGCACGGCACCTTGACGATCGACGAGCCGAAGAAACCGAGCGCCGCTTCCTCGCTGAACGTGCCCGACGGCCCGAGGTAGGCGACGCGCGTCGGCGTCTCGAGCGCCCGGCATGCCGACATGATCTCGCGCCAGATCGGACTGACGCTGCCCGACGCGAGCGGGCCGGGGTTCTCTGCCTTCAAGCCGTCGATCACCTGCGCCTCGCGCTCGGGCCGGAACGCGACCGAGCCCTCGAGGCGCTTGACCTCGCCGACTTCGAGCGCGAGCGCGGCGCGCCGGTTCAGCAGCGCGAGCAGCTCGCGGTCGACGCGGTCGATGCGGCCGCGCAGCGCGAGCAGCGGGTCGACGGCCGGAACAGAGGGCTCGGACATGCGGGCGCCGCCGTTCAGACGGTCAGGCCGGGGCGACGCCGGCCGTCACTTGCTGCCCGAGGCCTTGCGCGCCGGCGCCGCGGCGGCTGCAGGCGCCTTGCCGGCCGCTGCCGGATCGGCGGCGCCCGTCGGGTTGCCGGCCGGCACGCCGAGGTCGGTGCGGACCTTCTGCTCGAGCGCCTGCAACTTCGGATCGAGCACCGGCCGGGCCTCGGCCACGAGCTTCTGCATGAAGCCGTTCTGCATCTCGGGGCCGAGCTGCTGGTACTTCTTGTTGATCGGCGAGTCGAGCCAGGCGACGAGCTGCTTCAACTCGTCGTCGCTGAACTTCTCCTCGAGCACGCTGCCGATCGTCGACGGCGCGAGCTTGACCGCGCGGTCGCGGATGACCGGGAACGACTCGTCGACATACTTGCGGATGTCGGCGTCGATCGTCTTGCCGACCGACTCGCGCTTGTCGGCCGCGACCTGCGCCTGCAGCGCCCGGCCCGCCGCCTGCATCATCTGCACGGCGGGCTGCTCGACGAGGTTGCGCGCGAGGTTCTCGATGCCCGGCTGCTGCAGCGCGAGCACCTTCTGCACGAGCTCCTTCTTCGCGGCCGACACGGGTGCGGGTGCGGCGGCGGGCGCGGTGGGCGTCTGGGCCAGGGCGGCAATGCCCAGGCCGGCGATCAGCACCGCCAGCATCGATCTCTTCATCAGGGGTTCTCCTCGGCAGGCGGCTCGGTGCCGTCGTCGCCGCTGGGTTCGGGGGATGCGCTGCCGGTGGCGGTGTCGCCGCCGGCCTCGCCGTCGGCCTCTGGAACGGCCTCCGGGTTTGCGTCATTCTCGACGATGCGCTGCAACCCGATCAGCTGGGTGCCATTGTCGAGCGCGATCAGCGTGACGCCCTGCGTCGCGCGACCGAGCGCGCGGATCTCCGAGACACGGGTGCGGACGAGCACGCCCTTGTCGGTGATCAGCATGATTTCGTCGTCCGGCCGGACCAGCGTCGCCGCGACGACCTTGCCGTTGCGCTCGCTCTGCTGGATCGCGATCATTCCCTTCGTGCCACGGCCGTGGCGGGTGTACTCGGTGATCGACGTGCGCTTGCCGTAGCCCTTCTCGGTCGCGGTGAGCACGAACTGCGTCTCGTCCTCCGCGACCAGCATCGCGATCACGCTCTGGCCCTCGTCGAGATTCATGCCGCGCACGCCGCGGGCGTTGCGGCCCATCGGGCGGACGTCGTTCTCGTCGAAGCGCACCGCCTTGCCGCCGTCGGAGAAGAGCATCACGTCGTGCTGGCCGTCGGTCAGTGCCGCACCGATCAAGTAGTCGCCAGGGTCGAGGTCGACGGCGATGATGCCGGCCTTGCGCGGGTTGCTGAACTCGTCGAGCGCAGTCTTCTTGACGACGCCCTGCGCCGTCGCCATGAACACGTAGTGATCGGCCGGAAAGCTGCGGAAGCCGTCGGTCAGCGGCAGCACGACGTTGACCTTCTCGCCTTGCTGCAGCGGGAACATGTTGACGATCGGCCGGCCGCGCGAGCCGCGCGAGCCCTGCGGCACCTCCCAGACCTTCAGCCAGTAGACGCGCCCTCTGTTGGTGAAGCAGAGGATGTAGTCGTGCGTGTTGGCGATGAAGAGCTGGTCGATCCAGTCGTCTTCCTTCGTTTGCGTCGCCTGCTTGCCGCGGCCGCCGCGCTTCTGCGCCCGGTACTCGGAGAGCGCCTGGCTCTTGATGTAGCCGGTGTGCGAGAGCGTGACGACCATATCGGTCGGCGTGATCAGATCCTCGGTGCCGAGGTCGGTCGCGTTGTGCTCGATCGTGCTGCGGCGGGCGCCTTCCTTGGTCTGGCCGAACTCCTGGCGAATCGACGCGAGTTCGTCCGAGATGATCGTCGTGACGCGCGCCGGCTTGGCGAGGATGTCGAGCAGGTCGGTGATGTGCACCATCACGTCCTTGTACTCGCCGAGGATCTTGTCCTGCTCGAGACCGGTCAGCCGCTGCAGCCGCATCTGCAGGATCTCGGAGGCCTGGTCGTCGGAGAGGCGGTACAGCCCGTCGGGCTGGATGCCGAAGTCCTTCGGCAGGCCTTCGGGGCGGTATGCGGCGAGGCCGGCGGGGTTCTCGCCGGCGACGCGGCCGAGCATCTCGCGCACCATCGACGAGTCCCAGCTCTTGCGCATGAGCGCCGCCTTCGCGACCGGCGGCGTCGGCGAGGCCTTGATCGTCTCGATGAACTCGTCGATGTTCGCGAGCGCGACGGCGAGGCCTTCGAGCACGTGGCCGCGTTCGCGCGCCTTGCGCAGCTCGAACACCGTGCGCCGCGTGACGACCTCGCGGCGGTGCTCGAGGAAGACGGCGATCAGCTCCTTCAGGTTGCACAGGCGCGGCTGGCCGTCGATCAGCGCCACCATGTTGATGCCGAACGTGTCCTGCAGCTGCGTCTGCTTGTAGAGGTTGTTGAGGACGACCTCCGGCACTTCGCCGCGCTTCAATTCGATCACGACGCGCATGCCCGACTTGTCGGACTCGTCCTGGATGTGGCTGATGCCTTCGAGCTTCTTCTCGTGCACCAGCTCGGCCATGCGCTCGAGCAGGTTCTTCTTGTTGACCTGGTACGGGATCTCGTCGACGATGATCGATTGCCGCTGGCCGCGGTCGATGTCCTCGAAGTGGCACTTGGCGCGCATGATCACGCGGCCGCGGCCGGTGCGGTAGCCGTCGCGAACGCCCGAGAGGCCGTGGATGATGCCGGCGGTCGGGAAGTCGGGCGCCGGCACGATCTCCATCAGCTCGTCGATCGTCGCACCCGGGTTCTTCAGCAGATGCTGGCAGGCATCGACGACCTCGTTGAGGTTGTGCGGCGGGATGTTCGTCGCCATGCCGACCGCGATGCCGCCCGAGCCGTTGACGAGCAGGTTCGGCAGCCGCGTCGGCATGACCAGCGGCTCCTTCTCCGAGCCGTCGTAGTTGGGTCCGAAGTCGACGGTCTCCTTGTCGAGATCGGCGAGCATCTCGTGCGCGATCTTCGCGAGCCGGATCTCGGTGTAGCGCATCGCCGCGGCGTTGTCGCCGTCGACCGAACCGAAGTTGCCCTGGCCGTCGACGAGCATGTGGCGCATCGAGAAGTCCTGCGCCATGCGGACGATCGTGTCGTAGACCGACTGGTCGCCGTGCGGATGGTATTTGCCGATCACGTCGCCGACGATGCGCGCCGATTTCTTGTACGGCCGGTTCCAGTCGTTGTTGAGTTCGTGCATCGCGAAGAGCGAGCGCCGATGCACCGGCTTCAAGCCGTCGCGGGCGTCGGGAAGGGCGCGCCCGACGATCACGCTCATCGCGTAGTCGAGATACGAACGCCGCATCTCCTCCTCGAGGCTGATCGGCAGCGTTTCCTTGGCGAAGTCGGTCATGCAAGACGTGGAAGTGAGGAGCTCGAGGCGCTGTGGGAAGCGTCGTGTAGGAACGTGCCGACACGGTCCTCGGAGCCGCCGATTCTAGTGTCGGCGGCCTGTCGCTTCGACACAACAGTGGGCCCGCGCCGGGCGTAGGACCGGGCCAAAAAGGGGTTGCGCCGAGGTTCGATGGCACAATCGTTCGGTCGGTGTCGACGTCCGTAGACGGTGTTGCGCCGGGCGTTGACCAGTGCCTTTCCGATTCCGGTTCGGACGTTTCGCAGAACACAACTGCCCTTCCCTCGAGAGGAGAATCATGAAGAAACTCAACCAGGTGGCGTCGCTCTTCGCAACCGCTGCGCTTGCTACAACGATGTCCGGCGCGTTCGCGCAGACCGTCGACAACTGGGTCAGCGGTCAGGGCCCGATTCCCTGGAAGAACGGGACGAACGAGCTTTGCTGGCGTGACGGCAACTGGACACCGGCGACCGCGCTCGCGGACTGCGACGGCGCGCTGAAGCCGGCACCGGCCGTCGTGCCGCCGCCGCCGCCGGCCGCCCCTGCGCCGGCCCCTGCTCCGGCTCCCGCCGTCGTTCCGGCCGTGACGAGCGAAAAGGTCACTTTCGCCGCCGACGCGTTCTTCGACTTCGACAAGGCGGTCCTGAAGCCGGAAGGCCGCGCCAAGCTCGACGACCTGGTCAGCAAGATGGGCGGGATCAACCTCGAGGTGATCATCGCCGTCGGCCACACCGACTCGATCGGTACCGATGCGTACAACCAGCGCCTGTCGGTGCGGCGTGCCGACGCGGTCAAGGCGTACCTCGTGTCGAAGGGCATCGAGCGCAACCGCGTCTACACTGAAGGCAAGGGCGAGAAGCAGCCGGTGGCCGACAACAAGACGGCAGGTGGCCGCGCGCAGAACCGCCGCGTCGAGATCGAGGTCGTGGGCACCCGCGGCAAGTAAGCCGACCGGACGACCGGCTCGCGCGAGCGGGCCGGCACCCGAACCCCGCCGCGGCGGGGTTTTCGTTTTAATGCGCCCTCGTCGCCGCGGACGCTTCGCTACCATCGTCCGATGATCAATGCCGACCCGCAAGAGCTCGCCAAGTTCAGCGATCTGGCCCACCGCTGGTGGGACCCCGACAGCGAATTTCGTCCACTGCACCAGATCAACCCGTTGCGTCTCGACTGGATCGACGCGCGCGTGAGCCTCTCCGGCAAGCGCGCGCTCGATGTCGGCTGCGGCGGCGGCATCCTTGCCGATGCGATGGCACGCCGCGGTGCCGAGGTCGTCGGCATCGACCTCGCGGGCAAGGCGCTGAAGGTTGCGCAGCTTCACGCGCTCGAGGCCGGAACGCCGCGCATCGACTACCGCGAGATCGCGGCCGAGGCGCTGGCTGCCGAGTCGCCGGCGAGCTTCGACATCGTGACCTGCATGGAAATGCTCGAACACGTGCCCGACCCGTCGTCGATCGTCAGCGCTTGCGCGACGCTCGTGAAGCCCGGCGGCTGGGTGTTCTTCTCAACGCTCAACCGCAACCTGAAGTCGTTCGTCTTCGCGATCATCGGCGCCGAATACGTGCTCGGCCTGTTGCCGAAGGGCACGCACGAGTACGCGAAGTTCATCCGGCCGAGCGAACTGGCGTCGTGGTGCCGGGACCACGGGCTCGAGCTCGCCGCGACCCGCGGGCTCGAATACAACCCCATCACGCGACGCTACCGGCTCTCCGACGACACGACGGTCAATTACATGTTCGCGTGCCGCAAGGCCGCATGACGTCCAGGCCGCGCGCCGTCCTGTTCGATCTCGACGGGACCTTGATCGACAGCGCGCCCGACCTCGCGGGCGCGGCCAACGACATGCGCCGATCGCGCGGGCTCGACGATGTGGCGTATGCGGCGCTCAGGCCGATGGCCGGTTCCGGCGCGCGCGGCATGCTCGGCCGCGCCTTTGGCGTCGCACCGGGCGACGACGACTTCGTCGCGCTGCGCGACGAATTCCTGGACCGCTACCGGACCCGGCTGACGCGGGAGACGCGCGTCTTTCCGGCCGTCGTGCCGATGCTTGCAGCGCTCGCCGCCCACGGCCTGCCCTGGGGCATCGTCACCAACAAGGCGAGCCGGTTCAGCGAGCCGCTGGCCGCGGCGCTCGGCCTCGCCGAACGCGCTGCGGCGTTTGTCAGCGGCGACACGACACCGCATGCCAAGCCGCATCCTGCGCCGCTGCTGGAAGCCGCCCGCCGCATGACGGCCGAGCCCGCTGACTGCTGGTATGTGGGCGATGACCTGCGCGATGTTCAGGCGGGCCGCGCCGCCGGCATGTGCACGGTCGCCGCCGCCTGGGGCTACCTCGGCGACACCGCTCCGGTGGCCGCATGGGGCGCCGATCATGTCGTCGATGCACCGGGCGATCTCTTGAAGCTGCTCGCGATGCCCTAAGATCGTCGGTCTGGGGCTGACCTGGCTTCGACGGGGGTTCCGCGCTGGATCAGGGCAGGCCGAGCACCAGTACGCTCGTAAATCCACTGGAAACAAAGTAACTGCGAACGACTCTTCGTACGCCCTCGCCGCTTAAAACCGGTGAGCCTCGCAACAGTTGGCCGATGGGCTGGGTCTTTGGCGTAAGTTAGAGACTGCGAGGTCATACACATTGGCTCGCTCGGTGCCGGGTCACTCGGTACCGGGCTAAATCAAGTGACTCGGAGCAAAGGTAGCGTGCTGCTGCGCGACCTTGGCTCCTAAAACCAAATCAGCCAGCTAAGCCTGTAGATCTGCCCGGCAACGGCTTTCGGACGGGGGTTCGATTCCCCCCAGCTCCACCATCCCCAAGGGCCCGGATCGCTTCCGGGCCCTTTTTTTTGCGTGCGTCGCGATCGAGGATGCCGGCTGCGCTTTGCGCGCAAGCGGCGGTCCGGACCGGCAACGCTCGGCCGCTGACAGAGACCGGCGGGCGGCAGACCATCTTCCCGCTCCCGGCGTCTTCGGGGCCGCTTCAGCCCTGTCGACCCGCAACGTGTCACCGGCTGCGGTCGCCGTCGCACGACGGCGCTCGTTGCTGCCCGGATGTGTGCGCCCGGCCGTTCGAGCGAGCGCTACCGGCGAGCGAAGCCGCCGGCTTCGCCGATACGTCGAGGCGTCGATGCGGACCATTGCGCGCCGGCGCGGCTCGATTCAACCGTGCCTCGCGGCGGCCGCATTCAGCAGCCGGTCGGTGTACGCGATCGCGATCGCGGAGAGCAGGAAGGTGATGTGGATGACCGTCTGGTACACCAGCACCTTCTCGTTGTAGTTGGCGGCGTTGATGAAGGTCCTGAGCAGATGGATCGAGCTGATCCCGATGATCGCCGTACCGAGCTTGACCTTCAGCACCGACGCGTTGACGTGGCTCAGCCATTCGGGCTCGTCGGGATGGCCTTCGAGGCGCAGCCGGCTGACGAAGGTCTCGTAGCCGCCGACGATCACCATGATGAGAAGATTCGAGATCATCACCACGTCGATCAGCGCGAGCACGGCCAGCATGATCACCGTCTCGGTCAGCTTCGGCGCCTGCGCCACGACGTTGCCGGCGGCGTCCTGCACCCGCGGGAACTGATAGCCCATGCCTTCGATGAGCGCCATCAGCGCCGTGTCGTCGCCGAATGCCGCCTGGATCAGGTGCACCAGCTCGACCCAGAAATGAAAGACGTACACGCATTGCGCGAGGACCAGGCCGACGTAGAGCGGCATCTGCAGCCAGCGGCTCGCGAAGATGAAGCCGGGCAGTGGTCTCAGCGGGACGAACGGCTTGGACGACGCGGGCTCCAACGGATCGGGGATCGGCTGCATTGCGAGAGTGCCCAGGGTGACGAGCGCCTGCGCGCCCGGGAAAAGCCCGCTTGTCGCGAATTCTAGGGGCGGCACCATCGCGCTCTGCGTCGTCAGGCGGTCGTCAGAGCGATTGCCTACCGTGGCGCCTCACCACCTGACACGACGGAGATCCCATGAGCGACGCTGCCTCCTCGGCCCGCCACACCGCGACCTACCCTCCGCCGGCCGCCCCGCCGGGCGTGCACGTCGCGGACCGGGCCGCGTACGACGCGCTCGTCGCCGAGGCCGATGCCGATCCCGACGCGTTCTGGTCGCGCCAGGCGCGCGAGCTGCTGGCGTGGAAGACGCCGTTCACGCGCGCTCTCGACGCGAGCCGGGCGCCGTTCTTCGAATGGTTCTCCGACGGCACGTTGAACGCGTCGTACAACTGTCTCGACCGGCAGGTGGCGGCAGGCCTCGGCGACAAGACCGCGCTGATCTTCGAGGCCGACGACGGCGAGCTCACGACCGTCACCTACCGCGAACTGCTCGCCCGCACCTGCCGGCTCGCCAACGCCTTCAAGGCGCGCGGCGTGAAGACGGGCGACCGGGTCGTCATCTACCTCGGCATGTCGGTCGAGGGCGTGTGCGCGATGCAGGCCTGCGCGCGGATTGGCGCGACGCATTCGGTCGTCTTCGGCGGCTTCTCGGCGCAGAGCCTGCGCGACCGCATCCAGGACACCGGCGCGGTGCTCGTCGTCACGGCCGATGAACAGCTCCGCGGCGGCAAGCAGCTGCCGCTCAAGCGGATCGTCGACGACGCGATGGCGCTCGGCGGCTGCGAGTCGGTGCGGCACGTGGTCGTCTACCGCCGCACCGGCGGCAAGATCGATTGGAACGAGGCCCGCGACCACTGGCTGCACGACGAAGTGGCGGCGCAGAGCGACGTCTGCGAGCCCGAGTGGGTCGGCGCCGAGCACCCGCTCTTCCTGCTCTACACGTCGGGCTCGACCGGCAAGCCCAAGGGCGTGCAGCACTCGACCGGCGGCTACCTGCTGCACGCGGCGCTGACGACGAAGTGGACCTTCGACCTGCAGCCGAACGACGTCTTCTGGTGCACCGCCGACATCGGCTGGGTCACCGGCCACACCTACATCGCCTACGGCCCGCTCGCGCTCGGCGGCACCGAGATCGTCTTCGAGAGCGTGCCGACGTATCCCGACGCCGGCCGCTTCTGGAAGATGATCGAGCGCCACAAGGTCTCGATCTTCTACACCGCGCCGACGGCGATCCGCTCGCTCATCAAGGCCGCGGAATCGAACGCCGCGGTGCACCCGGACCGTTACGACCTCACGAGCCTGCGCATCCTCGGCTCGGTCGGCGAGCCGATCAACCCTGCGGCGTGGGAGTGGTACCACGCGCACGTCGGCGGCGGCCGCTGCCCGGTCGTCGACACCTTCTGGCAGACCGAGACCGGCGGCCACATGATCACGCCGCTGCCTTATGCGACGGCGCTCGTGCCGGGCTCGTGCACGCTGCCGTTTCCCGGCATCGCTGCGGCGATCGTCGACGAGACCGGCAAGGACGTGCCGAACGGCACCGCCGGCCTTCTCGTCGTCAAGCGCCCGTGGCCGAGCATGATCCGGACGATCTGGGGCGACCCGGAACGCTTCAGGAAAAGCTACTACCCCGAGGACTTCCAGGGCCGCTACTACCTCGCCGGCGACGGTGCGATCCGCGACGCCGACACCGGCTACTTCACGATCACCGGCCGCATCGACGACGTGCTCAACGTCAGCGGCCACCGCATGGGCACGATGGAGATCGAGTCGGCACTCGTCTCGTGCACCGAGCTCGTCGCCGAGGCCGCCGTGGTCGGCCGTCCCGACGACACGACCGGCGAGGCGATCTGCGCCTTCGTCGTGTTGAAGCGCCCACGGCCGACGGGCGACGAAGCCAAGGCCATCGCCAAGCAGCTGCGCGACTGGGTCGGCCGCGAGATCGGCCCGATCGCCAAGCCGAAGGACATCCGCTTCGGCGAGAACCTGCCGAAGACCCGCAGCGGCAAGATCATGCGGCGACTGTTGCGCTCGGTGGCCAAGGGCGAGGCGATCACGCAGGACGTGTCGACGCTCGAGAACCCGGCGATCCTCGATCAGCTGTCGCAGGCCCATTGATCGAGGCGGCGCGGCCGTCGCGAGGCTCGGAAGCTTGCATGCAGGCCACCCAGGGGCGACCTTCCTGGACTTGCGCGCGGCCAGGCAGGCGCTGATCGAGGTCCTCGACCGCCGACGGCACCGGGAATGGCCCTGCGGCTACACGGCGTCGATGCGCGGCGGCGCCTGGTCATCACGGCATCGTCCGGACGCTGCAGATCCACCGTGCGGGGCGCGACGCGAAGGACGCCGCCGGCCGGGCCGCGCCGGACCCTGGTGACATGCGGTCGGCGGCCCGACGTCGTCGCGTCGCTTCACGACGCGTCCCGGGGCGATCGAAGCGGGGCACGCGGGCAGTGGGCCCGCCGTCCGCGCGGCATCCCGACGCCGCCTGGCGCCGTGCGGCCTTCGTTTCGCGGTGCAGCTCAAGTCGTGCGTGCGCAAGTCGATAACGAGCGGTGTCGTCAGGTAAGACGTCACGGCCGAGACGCCGGGTTCACCCGGAGGCCTTTCCCATCCCCATCAGAGAGACCACCCCATGTTGACCCACACGTTCCGCCTTGCCGCGCTCGCAGCCATCACGGTGTGCATTTCGAGCGCCGCCGTCGCTCAGGAACGCGGCACCAAGGAAGATGCCAAGGCGATGGTCGACGCCGCGCTGGCGCATGTGAAGAAGGCCGGCCCCGAGCAGGCCTACAAGGACTTCACCGACAAGTCCAACACCGATTGGCACAAGAAGGACCTCTACGTCTTCGTGTATTCCATGGACAACATCGGCCTGGCGCAGGGTGCGAACGAAAAGCTGATCGGCAAGAACATCACCGATCTGAAGGACCAGAACGGCAAATTGTTCATCCAGGAGTTCGCGCAGACGGCGAAGAAAGGCGGCGGCTGGGTCGCATACGACTGGGCCCATCCCGTGACGAAGAAGGTGGAACCGAAGGTCTCCTACATCCAGAAGATCGACGGCGTCGAAGCGTACGTCGGCGCGGGCGTCTACGCCTCGAAATAGCACCGGGTTCGACAGTCCCTTCGGCCAGCGCTTCGAGAACCGCCATGTTGACAATGATCAGGAACCTATCGATCCGCGCCAAGGTGACGCTGGCGCCTGCCGTCGCAGTCGTCTGCCTGGCGGCGATCGGCGGCGTCGGGCTGCAGGCCAATCGCGAACTCGGCGACTCGACGACGCTGATCGGCAGACAGACGCTCCCGAGCGTGATCGGCGTCAACGAGCTCGACCGTGACTTGCGCACGCTCGAGATCGATTTGAACCGCAGCATGGCCTGGGAGGGTGCGGGCTTCAAGGCGGAGAAGATCAAGGCGCTCGACCTCGGCATCTCGGCGCGCCTGGACAAGACGGCCCGTTCGATCCAGGAGGCCACCGAGGCCAGTCGCGACGACACGAGCAATGCCTTGTTCAAGAAGCTCGGCGCCGACTTCGCGAAGTACCGCGTCACCGCGGCCGATGTCATCGAACAGAAGAGCGACGGCCTGGGCGGAGCGGCGTCGTACATGCTGCAGTTGGACGACAACTTCGCCGCGATGGCGCATGCGATCGACGGATTGACCTCCGAACGGATCAGGCAGGCCGAGTCGGAGGTTGCGCGCGCGGAGGCGGCCGTGAGCCGGAACCGGTCCGTCATCGCCAGCGGCTTCGCGGTCGCGCTGCTGGTGACCGTGGCCGCATCGGTGCTGATGGCCCGACTGATTTCGCGACCCCTGGCCGATTCGGCGCGGTTGGCGCGGCGGGTGGCCGCGGGCGATCTCACCGCTTCCTCGCAGGAGCGGGCCTCGCGTGACGCGACCGGTCAGGTCCGCGATGCATTGAACGAGGTCACCGCCGGCCTGACCCTTCTCGTCACCGAAATCCGGACGACGGCCGATGCGTTGCAGCACACCTCCGCCGAGATGGCCAGTGGCAACGCCGATCTGTCGACCCGCACCGAAAACACGGCCGCCGCCCTGCAGCAGACCGCCTCGTCCGTCGAACAGCTGTCGTCCAACATCCGCGCCAGTGCAGACCACGCCCGCGAGGCCAACCAAATGGCGCGCGACGCGTCGGGCGTTGCGCTGGAAGGCGAACATGCGGTCGGCGAGGTCGTCTCGACGATGGCCGCGATCGATGCGCAGGCCAAGAAGATCGGCGAGATCGTCGGTGTCATCGACGGCATCGCCTTTCAGACCAATATCCTCGCCCTCAATGCTGCGGTCGAGGCGGCCCGCGCCGGCGAGCAGGGCCGGGGCTTCGGCGTGGTCGCGAGCGAGGTGCGGGCGCTCGCCAAGCGAAGTGCCGAATCGGCGCGAGAGATTCGCAGCCTGATCGTCTCGTCGATCGAGAAGATCGATGGCGGCGTTCACAAGGTGCGCGCCGCCGGGCAGACGATGGCGCGCGTCGTCGCCGCGACGGACCAGGTGTCGGCGACGATCGACAGCATCTCGCAGGCGACCGCTCAGCAGGCCGCCGGCATCACCCAGGTCAGCCAGGCGGTGACCGCGATGGACGGCGACACGCAGCGCAACGCGGCGCTCGTCGAAGAGGCGACCGCGGCGACCGCGGCGATGAACGAGCAGGCGCTCGCGCTCGTCGGGTTGCTGGGCAGGTTCAAGACCGCAGCCTGAACACGCGGCGCCGGCGGTTCGGACCCCCGCTTCGCGCGCGCCTACGCCAGCAGCGCCACGACCCGTCCGATGGTCCAGTAGGCGGCGACGCTGCCGATCGCGTAGAGCGCCGGGGTCCTCGCGAGGCGCGACCACCCTTGCCAGCGTCCGAGCGTCCACCAGCCGAGGAAGGCGACGCCGACGACGGCGAGCTGCCCGACCTCGACGCCGAGGTTGAAGGTCAGCAGCGCGACGAAGAGGTTGTTCTGCGGCAGGCCGATCTCTGCGAGCGCGCCGGCGAAGCCGAGGCCGTGGACGAGGCCGAAGAGAAAGGCGACGAGCGCCGGCCAGCGTCTGCTGAGCGTCTGCCGCGGTTGCAGCGCCTCGCTCGCGACGAGCAGGATCGACAGCGCGATCGTCGCCTCGACCGGCGGCGAGCGCAGCGCCAGCCAGCCGAGCGCGCTCGACGCGAGCGTCAGGCTGTGCGCGACGGTGAAGGCGGTGATCGTCGCGACCAGCCGCCGGTTGAAGCCGACGAGGAACAGCAGGCCGATCACGAAGAGCAGGTGGTCGAAGCCGCTCAGGATGTGCTCGACGCCGAGGACGAGATACGCCCGCGCCACTTCGAGCAGCCCGCGGCGGTCGTCGGCGGCGCCGTAAAGGTGCACCGTCGGCTGCCCGGCGGTCAACGTGTAGACGACCGAGCGGCCGTCGAGCCAGACGACCTTGACGAGCGCCGCCGAGTAGCGCTGGCCGACGCCGTCCATCGACAGCGTGCCCTGCAGGCCGGCGTCGCCGCAATGCAGCGCGTTGCCGTCGGCGGTGCAGCCCTCGGGCCAGCGCGGCACCAGCCCCTCGGACGACGGCAGTTTCTCGTTCGCCGCCGTCCACATCCAGAGGAACTCGCCGCGCGTCGTCTCGCGCAGCTGCATCTCGGCGATGCTCATCTCGTGTGCCGCTGCGCCGAGCGGCAGAAGCAACAGAAGCAGGAGGCTGCGCAGCGCGCGCGTCATGGCGTCTGCGCCTCCTCGACGATGCGGTACTTCTTCGCCAGCGCGGCGACGGCGGCGCTGCGCTGCTCGGCGAGCACGGCGTCGGTCCAGTCCTGCAGCACGACGCCGCGGAGCGGCTCGAACTGCGCCGGCTTCGCGGCGACGACCGCGTTGAGGCGCACGGCGCGCCAGCCGTCCGGGCTCGAGAGCGCCGTCCATTCGCCCGGTGCGAGCGTCTGCACGGCAGTCGCGAAGTCGGCGCCGTAGCTCTGCACGAGGTTCGCCTGCGGCCGGCCCTTGAAGACGCGCAGGCCGGCCTTGGCGTCGCCCGGCGTGCCGGCGTTCAACGCCTGCACGAAGCCGCGGACTGCCGCCTCGCCGGTCTCGCCGGCGAGCACCGCCTCGTCGAAGTCGAAGCGCGCAGGCTCGTCGTACCTGACGCGGTGCGCCTCGAACCACTGGCGGAGTTGGGGGTCGTCGATCGGCGGCCGCTGCACGCTCGCGTCGATCACGCTCAGCGCCTTGAAGATGACGCGATCGCGGATCGTCGTGTCGCCCTTGTCGACCTGCAGCGCGAGGCCCTCACGGTAGAGCACCTCGTTGTCGAGCCAGACCTTGCGCAGCGCACGCAGTTCGTCGGCGTTGGGCGGCCGGCCGCGTTGCGCCTGGAACACCTTGCGGGCTTCTGCGTCGGCCTCGCTGCCGACGACGATCAGGCGCGGGTCGCCGGCGTGCGAGGACACGAGATGGTCGGCGCCGAAGAGGACGGCGCCGATGACGACGAAATGGAGCAGCGGTTCGCGCAGCCAGGCGGGTGCGGCCGCCCGGCGGTGCGAGCCGACCCGAGGAAGGCGGGCAGACGGAGTGGACATCGTGGAACCGGAAGGAAGGGGAGGGATCAGCCGGCGCCCAACGGGCCGAAGTCGATGTCGATGTCGGCCGAGACGGGGTCGCCGCGCTCGAAGACGAGGGTCAGAGGGTAGCTCGCGCCGAAGATGAGCGGCTTGCGCAGGCCGGTCAGCCGCAGGTGCCGGCCGGCTTCGTCGAGCACGGTGGTGCGACCGGCCGGGATGAACACGTCGATCTTGCGCGACGCCACGCCACCGGTCGGCTGCTCGACACTGCCGCCGATCTCGACGCCGGCGGCGACCGGCGTCTCCGCGCCGATCAGGCGGTCGTCCTCGGTGACCTGGTCGAAGGCCATGCAGATGATCGCGAACGGCGCATCGGCCGTCGCGCGGGCCCAGACGTGGTTGATGTGCAGGTTGATCGTCGTGAAGTCGCATGCGCGTGCCCCGGACGCGCCGAGGCCGAAGCCCATGCCGAACCCGATGCCCAAGCCGGCGCGCAGAAGCCGGCGGCGCCCGCCGTCGGCGATCGACCGCCGGAGCGGGTCGTCGCCGATCGAACGGCGGCGACCGCCGTCGCCCGACCGGCCGTGCCGGTCGGCGCCGCTCACTTCACCCCCGCGACCGTCGTCGAGCCGCCGACCTCGATGTAGATCGGGTTGCTGTAGAACCAGAGGTCCGACCAGGCGGCGACGTCGTAGGCGACCATCTTCTGGTTGCTCACGATCGGCAGGTGCGCGGGGCAGCCGTCGATCGCGTTGCCCGACAGCGTCGTGCCGGTGGTCGTGCAGGGAATGCGCAGGCGCGTCCGATCGTTGGCGTTGGTGTAGACGTCGGCGAGCGGGTTGCCGCTGGCGTCGGTCTCGAACGGCACCGCCGGCGGCATGTTCGTGCCACGCAGGCGCACGTACTGCGACGCCGAGACCGCCGGGATCCGGTAGGTCATCTTCAGGAACGGCGTGTTGTCGACGCCCGATGCAGCGGTCGTCCACGGCGCGGCGCCGTTGCCGCTGAAGGTGCGGATGACGGCGGCTGTCAGGTTCTTGGCGCCGGCCGGCACCACCGCGAGACCGGCGGTCGTGCCGTCGTCGCGCAGCCAGGCCGTGTTGATGGGCCAGGTGCCGGAGTAGTCGGCCGCACCGGGCGTCTTGTAGCCGCTCACCAGGCCGCGGATCAGGTCGACGTGGTCGAGCACCGGCGTGTTGAGCGGCTGCGTGATGCCGACCTGCCTCAGCGACGGATTGGGGAAGACGTAGGGCGAGTAGTTGGTGCCGGCCGGATCGCGCAGCGCGATCGAGACGACGATCTCGGCGCCCGGACGCACCTTCAGCTTCTCGCCCATCGTCGCGCAGCCGGCGACGTCGATGTCGGTGTTGCCGGTCGCTGCCGCGAGCGCGATCGCCTCGACGGACGCGTTGCTGCGCGACGCCACGCCGGGATACGACGCGCAGGCGACGAAGGCGAGGCGGTCGATCAGCTGGCCGTTGGCGACGAAGCTGTTGCCGGTGCGCAGGCCGTCGACGATGGTCTGCGGACGCAGCTTGTCGCTGCCGTTTCTGACCATCACGAAATCGCGCGCGTACTCGCCGGGGTAGAAGTCCTGGGTCGAGCGGCGGTCGTCGGCGCCGTAGGTGCCGCGGTTGTGCCAGTCGGAGCTCGCGAAGTACCAGAAATTGCGGCCCTCGCCGAGCAGCGCGTCCCAGACGCCGCCGAGCTGCCCCGCGTAGACGCCGGTGCCGCCGTAGGTCGTGCCGCCCACCGAGTCGGTCGGCACGCCGGCGATCACCTGGCGCTTGATCTGGTATTCGCCGCGGTTGTCCGAGGCGCCGTGGCCCGGCTGGCTCTCGAAGCCGAAGGCGATGGCAGGCGCGGCGTTGTTGAAGTCGCGCAGATGCTCGATGTTGAAGCCGTTGTTGCCGTCCGGGTTGAAGGGGCCGGCGCGCTCGAGGTGGGCCGGCACGTAGTAGCTGGCATTCGGGTGGTACGCCGCCATCCACTTCATCGCCTCGACGGTCTTCAGGTGGCCGCGGACGCCGGTGCCGGCGCCGCCCGCCGGGATGAGCTTCTGCGCCTTCGCGTTCCAGCTCGGATCGGCGCTGCTGTTGCTGCCGGGCACCGAGCATTCCCAGTTGTTGCCGACCGTCGAGCCGGTCACGTTGCCGCGGCTGGTGTCGCTGGTCCCGATGTCCCAGCAGTAGTTGAACTGCGAGAGCGCATTGGCGTTGCCGAGCGCGGCGTAGCGGCCGGTGGCCGGGCCCGGCGTCGTCGGCAGCGTCGCGGTGTCGAGCGCCAACGGGATCTGGCCGGTGATGACCGACATCGACGAGTGCTCGTGGCCCGGCACGACCGATTCGTTGCCCAGGAAGATCGGCAGGTTCTTGTAGGCGTTCAGGTACTCCATCACCGGGTACTGGAACTCCTGCATCGACTGCCAGCGCCACATGTTGCCGTTGCCGCCCACGCCGCCGCCGTCGCCCTTGATGTTGGCGGCGCCGATGCTCGCCGTCCAGGTGGTGGTCGGGCCGGTGCCGGCGACGAACGGGTAGGCCGGCGTGCTCAGCGTGTCGTCCTCGACCAGCGTGCAGTTGCGGTTGCCGTTGCCGCCGTGGCCGGCCTGCACGAACCAGTCGAGGCCCCACGGCGTGTCGATCTTGTCGGTGGACTTCTTCACCAGCTTCTGCATCGAGATCGAGCCGTCGGAGCAGGTCGTGTGGTTGTGGAAGTCGCCGGTCACATAGGTGCCGGGCGTCTTCGCGGCACGCGCGGCGTCGGGGGCGGTGGCGATCGTGGTCGTCGCGAGCGCGGCGAGCGAGGCAAGGGCGATGCGGCTTTTGCGCAGGGCTGGGTTCATCGGGGCGGCTCCTGGTGGTGGTGTGTGTCGGGTCGCGACGACGACCGGAGCACGCGAAGGCGCGCTCCGACGGCGTGACCGGCGCATCCTAGGCAGAGCAAATGACGGCGGCGTGACCGGCGCCGTGGGGTGCTCCGGTCCACCTGGATGAGGGGGTGGCGCAGCCGTGGAGTCATACGGCTGTCGCAGAAGCTCACGAGACTGCCGTCATTCCCTTGTCATCAACCGCGCCGCAGCCGCCGGTCGCGGGCCGTCCGAACCTTCCTGGAGAACCGATGAAAACCATTGCCGCCGCCGTCCTGCTCGCCCTGGGCGCCGCCACGCCCGCATTCGCCGCGACCACCTTCGACTTCGAGGCGGTGACGAGCTTCGCGTCGATCGCCGACTTCTACAACGGCGGTGCCGACGGCGCCGGCAAGGTCGGGCCGGCGCTCGGCGTCAGCTTCGGCGCCGATGCGCTCGGCCTCGTCAACGACTTCGGCACCTACTTCACCCACGCGCCGTCGCCGGTCGGCGTGATGACCCCGGTCGGCAGCGACGCCGCGCTCAACGCTGCCGGCGGCATCGCGAGCTCGATCAGCTTCTACTATTCGTCGAGCGCTGCGATCGCGAGCGGCGTGCAGGTGTGGAGCGGCCTCAACGGCAGCGGTTCGCTGCTGCGCTCGTTCGATCTCTCCGCCAACGCGCAGCGCGGTTGCACCGACAGCCCCTACTGCAACTTCGACCTGGTGAGCGGTGCCTTCAGCGGCATCGCGCGGTCGGTCACCTTCGGCAACGCGGCGAACGCCGCGGCGTTCGACAATGTCACCATCGCGGCGGTGCCCGAGCCCTCCAGCGTCGCGATGATGGTGGCCGGCCTGGTCGGCGTCGCCGCGCTGGCGCGCCGCCGCCGCGGTTGACGTCCCTCGCGACGCACGACACGCGCGCCGGCCGGCGCGGCAGGGCCTGAGGAACGCATCGCCATGCCGGCCGAGATCATCGGGCTCTTCCCCACACCGTTCATGCGCGTGCCCGGCGCGCTGCCCAGGCCGCTCGCCGGCGCGCTGGTCGAGCACTTCGCTGCGACCGCCGCGCAGCCGAACAGCTCGTCCGCCGACCTGTCGCACACGGCGATGCTCAAGCCGTCCGACAGCCCGCTGCTCGTCGAGGCGGCTGGCCTGCTGACGCCCTGGCTCGCGCAGTTCGGCGGCCTGCTCTTCGGCGAGGCGATCGGCTGGTCGCTCAAGGAGATGTGGGTCAACCGGCTCGAGACCGGCGGCCGCCAGGCGATGCACAACCACGCCAACAGCTTCATCTCGGGCGTGGTCTACCTCACCGAGACCGATCCGGCGGCGCGCACCGTCTTCATGAAGTCGCCCGGCGGCACCGACTTCGCCTTCCGCAACGACCACGCCGCGGTGACGCCGAGCGCGTTCAGCGCCGACAAGTGGGTCAGCCCGCAGCCGGCGCCGGGCGACCTCGTGCTGTTTCCGAGCTATCTGATGCATGCCGTGCCGCCGAACCCCGGCGCCCGGCGCATCACGATGGCGTTCAACGCGATTCCCGCGCGGCTCGACTCCTGGGGCTACACGATCTCGTTCAGCGGATGAGCGCGGTGCTCGCCGGGCCGTCGGCAGGCGCCGGCGAGGGCGCGCGGCGCCGCGTCGGCGCGGTCGTCATGGCGACGTCGGGTTTCGCCGCACTCGGCGACCAGATCGTCTGGACGCAGCAGGCTGCGCTCTGGCTGGGCCACGACACCGCCGCCGTGCTCGCGGTCGTCGCGGCGTTCTTCGGCGGGCTCGCGGTCGGTGCGGCGCTGCTCGGCGGCCGGATCGCGGCGAGCCGCCGGCCGGCGGTCGGCTACGCGGCGTGCGAGGTCGCCGTCGCAGCCTGGACCGCGGTGCTCGTCGTCGCCATCGCGCCGGCCGGCGGGCTGATGCTGCGGGCGATCGGGGCCGAGCCCACGCCGCTGCGGCAGTGGACGGTCGCCTTCGGCGGCACCTTCCTGCTGCTCCTGCCCGCCACCGCGGCGATGGGTGCGACCTTGCCGGCGATGGACCGCGTGCTCGGCGGCGTGCGGCTCGCGGCGCTCTACGCCGCCAACACCTTCGGCGCGGTGGCGGGTGTGCTCGCGACGGCGTTCTGGCTGGTGCCCGCGATCGGGCTGACGCGGACCGCCGGCATCTGCGTCGCGCTCAATCTGGTCTGCGCGGCCGCAGCGTGGACGCTGCGCGGCGATCGCGACGCCGCCGAGCCGGTCCGCGCGGCGACGGCCCCCGCCCGCGCCGCGCTCCTGCGGCTCGCGCTGACCGGCGTGCTCGGCATCGGCTACGAGGTGCTCGTCGTCCGGGTGCTGAGCCAGGTCGCCGAGAACACGGTCTACACCTTCGCGCTGCTGCTCGCGGTCTACCTCGTCGGCAGTGCCGGCGGCGCGGCGCTCTACCAGCGGCGCCGCGCCGTGGCCGCGGCCGATCCGGCGACGACGCGCGACCGCCTCGTCGCCGCGCTCGCCGCCACCGCGCTCGTCGGCATCGCGAGCCTCTGGGGCGCCGAAGCGCTCAAGGCGGCGGTGCTCGGCGCGCTCGGTCCGGGCATGGCGCCGGCGCTCGCCGCCGAAGCGGCCGTCGCGGTCGCCGCCTTCTTGCCGCCGACGCTGCTGATGGGCGCGCTCTTCAGCCACCTCGCGAGCGAAGCCGGCGTCGGCCTGCCGCGCGCGCTCGCCGTCAATACGCTCGGCGCCGCGTTCGCGCCGCTCGTCTTCGGCGTGCTGCTGCTGCTGGCGGTCGGGCCGAAGTCCGCGCTGCTCATGGTCGTCGCCGGCGACCTCGCACTGCTCTCGCCCAGGGGCTGGCGAACGCCTCTCGCGCTCGCAGGCGCCGCGACGGTCGCCGCGCTGGCGGTCCTGGCGCCGCCGCTCGCTTTCGTCGACGTGCCGTCGGGCGGTCACGTCGTCAGCTACCGCGAGGGCGCGATCGCCGCGGTCAGCGTCGTCGAGGACGCTGCCGGCGTGCGCCGCCTGCGCATCGACAACCGCCAGCAGGAAGGCGACAGCGCGAGCCGCGTCGCCGACGCGCGCCAGGCATTGCTGCCGCTGCTGCTCCATCCGGCGCCGCGGCAGGCACTCTTCCTCGGGCTCGGCACCGGCGTCACCGCGGCGGCGGCGGCGGAGGACGCGTCGGTCGCGGTCACCGCCGTCGAGCTGCTGCCCGAGGTCGTCGCCGCGGCCGACGATTTCCGTGTCGACGGACCGTCGCCACGGTTGCACACGGTCGTCGCCGACGCCCGCCGCTTCGTCCGCGCGCCGGGGCCGCGCGTCGACGTCGTCGTCGCCGACAACTTCCATCCGGCGCGCAGCGGCTCGGGCGCGCTCTATACGGTCGAGCACTTCGCCGCGGTGAAGGCGCGGCTCGCCGACGGCGGCGTCTTCTGCCAGTGGCTGCCGCTGCACCAGCTCGACCTCGCAAGCCTGCGCAGCATCGTCGCCGCGTTCCTGCACGTGTTCCCCGATGCCGCCGCGATGCTCGCGACCCACAGCCTCGACACGCCGGTGCTGGGCCTCGTCGGCCGCGTCGGCGGCACGCGCTTCGACCTGGCGGCCGTGCAGGGCCGGCTCGCGCAGACCGCGGCGCTCGCCCACCCGCCGGCCGGCCTCGGCCTCGTCGACGCGTTCGCCGTGCTCGGCAGCTTCGTCGGCGGGCCGGGCGCGTTGCAGCGGTTCGCCGGCGATGCACCGGCGAACACCGACGACCATCCGGTCGTCGCGTCGCTCGCACCGCGGCTCGTGTACGCGCCGGATTCGTCGCCGCGCGACCGGCTCGTCGCCTTGACGCACGCGCTCGGCGTCGCGCCGGGCGAACTCGTAGACCCGGGCGCCGACCCGGCGACGGTGGCTCGGCTCGCCGCGTACCGGTCGGCGCGCGACCGCTTTCTCGAGGCGGGGCGCGGCGTGCGACAGAGCGCCGACGTGCGCGACATGCTGGCGCAGGTCGAGGCGCCGCTGCTCGAGGTGCTCGCCTTGAGCGCCGACTTCCGGCCGGCGTACGACCCGCTGTTGCGCATGGCGGCGGCGCTGGCGCCGTCCGATCCCGGCGCGGCGCGGGCGCTGCTCGTCCGACTCGCGGCGCTGCAACCGGCGCGAAGCGAGGCGCCGCAGCTGCTGCGTCAGCTCGACGCCGACGGCCGCTGACGGCGCACCGGGACCACGACGGCGTGCCAGCGCAGCAGGCCGAACGCGTAGGCGCTGTAGTAGCTCGCGAGCGTGGCGAAGACGAAGAGCGTCAGCGGCGTCAGTGCGAACGCGCTTCCGTCCGGGACACCCGTGGCACGGGACTCGGCGATCTGCAGTCCGCGGTAGACGATCCGCGAGAGCAGCATCGCTGCGAGGCCGATGCCGATCGGCCCGCACGGCGTGTAGAAGAGGATGCCGTCTCCGGCGACTTCGAATCGCGTGCGCCGGAAGCCGATCCACGCGAGCCCGACGCCGGCCGCTGCGCCGCCCGCGATCGCGAGTTGCGCCTCGACTTCGCCGAGTGCGCCGACGAACAGCAGGCCGACCAGGAACGGGAAGACGAGCACCGTCGCGCGCTGCTGCCAGAGCCGCAGGCGCTGGCGGGCCACGAGCCGCCGGACCCGGACCGCGACGCGCCACGCGACGATCGCGGCCACAGCGGTGAAAGCGATCGTCGACTGCTGCATGAGCGAGTCTAGGTCGACGTGCGGTCGCGCAAGGCCCGGTCCCTACAATCCCCCGCAACCCCGCTCTTCGTCCATCCATGCAAGTCAACGCATCCACGTTCAAGGCCTACGACATCCGCGGCGTCGTCGGTTCGGGCATCGACGAGGCGTTCGCCGAACATCTCGGCCGGGCGTTCGGCTCGGAGGCGCTCGCCGCCGGCGACCGCGCGGTGGCCGTCGGCCGCGACGGCCGGCTCTCCGGTCCGGCGCTCGTGCAGGCGTTGATCAAGGGCCTCGCATCGACGGGCCTCGACGTCGTCGACATCGGCGCGGTGACGACGCCGATGCTCTACTACGTCGCCGCAACGCGCGCGCGCCGCGGCTGCCGCAGCGGCATCATGGTGACCGGCAGCCACAACCCGAAGGACTACAACGGCTTCAAGATGGTGCTGGCCGGCCGCGCGATCTACGGCGACGAGATCCAGAACCTGCGGCGCCGCATCGAGGCCGAGGACTACGCGACGGCGCCGGGCCGCTCGGCGACGATGGACATCGGCGCCGAATACCTCGCGCGCATCGTTCGCGACTGCAAGCTGAAGCGCCCGATGAAGATCGTCGTCGACTCGGGCAACGGCATTCCTGGCGCTTCGGCGCCGGCCGTGCTGCGTGCACTCGGCTGCGACGTGACCGAGCTCTTCTCCGAGGTCGACGGTGACTTCCCGAACCACCATCCCGACCCGAGCAAGCCCGAGAACCTCGCCGACCTGATCCGCACGGTCAAGGAGACCGGCGCCGAGCTCGGCCTCGCCTTCGACGGCGACGGCGACCGCCTGGGCGTCGTCACCGACGACGGGCAGATCATCTACCCCGACCGGCAACTGATGCTGCTGGCGGTCGACATCCTGAAGCGAAAGCCCGGCGCGACGATCATCTACGACGTCAAGTGCACGCAGCGCCTCGCGCCGCTGATCCGCAAGGCCGGCGGCAAGCCGCTGATGTGGAAGACCGGCCACTCGCTCGTCAAGGCGAAGCTGCGCGAGACACGCGCTCCGATCGCCGGCGAGATGAGCGGCCACATCTTCTTTTCGGAGCGCTGGTACGGCTTCGACGACGCGACCTACACGGCGGCCCGCATGCTCGAGATCCTGTCGCGCAGCCGCGACCCGAGCGCGGTGCTGAACCGGCTGCCGACGAGCTTCTCGACGCCCGAACTCAACGTCGCCTGCGCCGAGGGCGAGCCGAGGCAGGTCGTCGAGGCGCTCCTCGCCGACGCCGACTTTCCCGGCGGCACCATCGGCACGATCGACGGCCTGCGCGTCGACTGGAAGGACGGCTTCGGCCTGATCCGCGCCAGCAACACGACGCCGGTGCTGGTGCTGCGCTTCGAGGGCCACACGCCGGCGGCGCTCGAGCGCATCCAGGGCACGATGATGGCGGCGCTCAAGGTCGTGAAGCCCGACGCCGCCGTCGGCAGCGCCGCGCACTGATGCCCGCGCCGCTGCCGGCCCGCGGGTGAGGATCCTGATCGTCAAGCTGTCGTCGCTCGGCGATGTCGTCCACGCAATGCCGGTGGTGCACGACCTGCGCGTCGCGCGTCCGGCGACGAGCGTCGACTGGGTCGTCGAGCCGGCGTTCGCGCCGCTGCTGCGGCGCGTCGACGGCATCGGCGAGGTGATCGACTGCGCGCTGCGGCGCTGGACCGCGGCGTGGTGGACTCCGCCGGTGCTCGCCGAATGGCGTGGCTTCTTCGCCCGGCTGCGGCGCGTGCGCTACGACGCCGTGCTCGACCTGCAGGGCCTGACCAAGTCGGCCGTCGTCGCGCGACTGGCTCACGGCGTGAGCTACGGCCTCGCGAACCGCACCGACGGCGCGAGCCACGAACCGCCGGCGCGCTGGCTCGTCGACCACGCGATCCGCATCGCGCCGCGCACGCCGGCGGTCGAGCGCTCACGCGAACTCGCGGCGCGGGCGCTCGGCTACACGATCGCGGGCGCACCGGTGTTCGGCCTGCGCGCGCGGGTCTCGACGCGCGCCGCCGGCGCGGCGCCGACGCTCGTCTTCGTCCACGGCAGTTCGCGCGCCGACAAGACCTGGCCCGAGCCGCGCTGGATCGAGATCGGCCGCCGCGCCGTCGCCGCCGGCTGGCGCATCGCGCTGCCGCAGGCCGATGCCGTCGAGCTCGCACGCGCCGAGCGCATCCGGACGGCGATCGGCGGCGCGGCCGAGGTCTGGCCGGCGATGGCGCTCGACGCGCTCGTCGACCGGCTCGGCGCGGCGCAGGGCGTGATCGGCGTCGACAGCGGCCTCGCGCACGTCGCCGTCGCGCTCGACCTGCCGCACGTGCAGCTCTACAACGTTCCGACCGCCTGGCGCACCGGCCCGCCCGCGGCGAACGGCCGCCAGGTGGCGGTCGAGGGCGCGCCGCTGCCCGACGTCGACGCTGTCTGGTCCGCATGGCAGCGCGTGCTCGGGGCGGCGCGATGACGTCGATCGGTGCGAAGGGCCGCTGGCTGCGGCGTGCCTACTCGCTGCTGCTGCGGCTCGCCGTGCCGTTCTACCTGTTGCGCCTGCGCCGGCGCGGGCGGCTCGAGCCGCTCTATCGCGAGCACCTCGGCGAGCGGCTCGGCGTCCATGCCGGCGTCCACAGCTCGGGCTGGGTCTGGATCCACGCCGTCTCTCTCGGCGAGACGCGCGCCGCGGCGCCGTTGATCGACGCGCTCCGGATCGAGCGCCCCGGCATGGCGCTGCTGCTCACCCACGGCACGGCGACCGGCCGCGAGGCCGGCGCCGAGCTGCTGCAGGACGGCGACCGCCAGGCCTGGCTGCCGTTCGACACGCCGGGCGCGGTCCGCCGCTTCCTCGACCACTTCACGCCTGCCGTCGGCGTGCTGGTGGAGACCGAGATCTGGCCCAATCTGCTGCTCGCGGCACAGGCCCGCAAGCTGCCGATGGTGCTCGCGAGCGCCCGGCTGAGCGAGCGCAGCCAGCGGCGCGGGAGGCGCGTGGCATCGGTGATGCAACCGGTCGCGGCGAGTTTCGCGCTGGTGCTCGCGCAGACTGCCGACGACGCCAAGCGCCTGAGGCTCGCGGGCGCGTTGCGCGTCGAAGTCGACGGCAACCTGAAGTTCGACCTCGCGCCCGATCCCGTGCTGATCGCCCGCGGCCAGGCCTGGCGCGCGCTCGTGCCGCGGCCGGTCGTGCTCGCCGCCGTGACGCGCGACAGCGAGGAGTCGATGCTGCTCGCCGCCTGGAAGACCGTCGCCGCGCCGCGGCCGCTGCTCGTCATCGTGCCGCGGCATCCGCAGCGCTTCGACCATGTCGCCGGCTTCGTCGACGTCGCCGGCCTCATCTGCGCGCGACGAAGCAGCTGGACCGAGGTGCCGCCGGCCGAGGCGGCGGCGGTCGACGTCTGGCTCGGCGATTCGATGCGCGAGATGCCGGCGTACTACGCCATGGCGAGCGTCGCGCTGCTCGGCGGCAGTTTCGCGAAGCTCGGCGGCCAGAACCTGATCGAGGCCGCCGCCTGCGGCTGCCCGGTGATCATGGGCCCGCACACCTTCAACTTCACCGAGGCCGCCGACCGTTCGCTCGACGCCGGAGCGTCGCTGCGCGTCGCGGACATGGCGGCGGGCGTCGAGGCAGCGGTCGCGCTGGTCGGCGATCCCGACCGACTCGCGTCGCTCGGTGAAGCCGCGCTGCGCTTCGCCGCCCAGCACCGCGGCGCCGCACAGCGAATGGCTCGCCGGATCGCTCAGCTGCTGCCGCAGACCTGAAGGGCCGGCGAACGGATCGGTCGGGCCCGTGCGTCGCGCGCGAGACGCCCGCCCGGCGCTGCCGCTGCCGGCCGGCGACGGCTCACGGCTGCGATGCGTGCGTCGACCGGACGCGTTGCGGCGCGCTGCTCCGGCGCGCCGGAGTCGTCCGCGGGCCCGAGCGGCGCGACCCAGGTCGCTCAGCGCTGCAGCAGCGCGTTGACCGCCGCGACATCGTCGTCGCCGAGGCGCCCGGCCGCCTGCCGCAGCCGCAGCCGCGCGAGCACGAGGTCGTAGCGAGCCCGCGCGAGCTGCGCCTGCGTCGTGAAGAGTTGCGACTGCGCATTCAGCACGTCGATGTTGACGCGCACGCCGACGGTGTAGCCGAGCTGCGTCGCCTGCAGCGCGAGCCGGCTCGAGCCTTCGGCGGCCTCGAGTGCCTCGACCTGCGCCGCGCCCGAGCGCAGGCCGTAGAACGCGGTGCGCGTGCCTTGCGCCACCGAACGGCGCTGCGCCTGCAGGTCGTTCTGCGACCGGTCTTCGAGCGCCAGCGTCTCGCGCACCCGGTTCTGGACCTGGAAGCCCGAGAAGAGCGGGATGTTCACGGTCACGCCGACGCTGCTCGAATTGCTCGGCCCGCGCTGGCTGAACGAGACACCGTCGGCGAAGCCCGGTTGCGCGAAGGTGCCTGTGCCCGACTGGCGGCCGCGGTTCAGGCTCGCCGTCAGCGCGGCGGTCGGCAGATGGCCGGCCCGGGCCTTGTCGGTCTCGAGCCGCGCGACCTCGAGCGCCAGCCGCGCGCGGCGAATCAGCGGATGCTCGGTGTCGGCGATCGCGACCCAGCCGTCGACCGTCGCCGGCTCGAGCGGCGGCAGCAGGAGCGGCAGCAGCAGCGGTCGCGGCGCGACGTCGCCGCGGCCGACGAGCGTCTCGAGCGCGATCCGGGTGGTGAGGAGCGTGTTCTCGGCCTGGATCTGCGTCGAGCGGGCGAGGTCCAGCCGCGCCTGCGCTTCGCGGCTGTCGGTGATCGTCGCCGTGCCGACCTCGAAGTTGCGTTGCGCCGAAGCCACCTGTTCGGTGATCGCCGCGCGGCTGGCCTGTGCGGTCGCGAGCGAATCGGCGGCCGCGAGGACGTCGAAATACGCCTGCGCGACGCGGATGACGAGGTCCTGGCCGGCGACATCGAGATCGGCCGAGCTCGCCGCCGCGGAGCGCTCGGCCTGGACGATCGCGATGTCGTCGACGCGGTTGAAGAGCGGCTGCGAGCCGCTGAGCCCGGCCGTCGCCTGGTTGGCGGCGGTCGAACTCGCGGTCGCACCAAGATCCGGCGAGGTCGCGAGCGAGCGCGTCGCGGACAGCTGCAGCGCGAGCGTCGGCAGCTTGGTGCCGCGCGCCTGGGCGATGCGCTGGCGCGCGGCCTCGAGCGTCGCCCGCGCGCCGAGAACGTTGGCGTCGTAGCCGCGTGCCGCGTCGACGAGTTCGGCGAGCGTCTGCGCGCCGGCCGGGCCGGCGAAGGCCGCGAGCGCCGCCAGCAGCGCCCTCGCGCCGAGCCTGAAGATCACGGCGGCTCAGTACCGCGGCACTGCGGGGTCGACGTCGGCCGACCAGGCATCGATGCCGCCGGCCAGGTTCGCCACGTCGGCGAAACCGTGGCGCTCGAGGAAGGCGGCGACGTGGGCGCTGCGCACGCCGTGGTGGCAGAGGCAGACGACGGTCCGCGACGGGTCGAGCGCGTCGAGGCGGTCGGGGATGTCGTTCATCGGCAGGTGCAGCGTCTCGAGGCCGGCGAGGCGAACGCTCGCGAGCGCGACCTCCCACGGCTCGCGGACGTCGAGCAGCAGTGGCGACGGCGTGCCGCCCGTGCCGCCCGCGTCGACCATGGCCCGCAGATCACGTCCTGTCAGCTGCTTCACGGTGGCCGCCGTCAGAAGTGGAAGCGCGGCGGCTCGCCGAAATTGCGGAGCCGCGGCGCGTAGGTCTCGAACAGCACGATGCGCTCGACGCCTTCGCCGCCGCCGCGGCGGACGAGTTCGGCGCGCATCACCGGATCCTGGCCGACGATGCCCGCGAGGCGGCCGCCGGGCTTGAGCTGCGCGAGCAGCGTCGCCGGCACGTCGGCGACCGAGCCCGACAACAGGATCGCGTCGTACGGCGCTTCGGCGGCGTGGCCCTGCGCGCCGTCGGCGGTGACGACCGTCGCGTTCATCACGCCGGCACGCTTCAGGTTGGCGGCGGCGAACGCGGCGAGCTGCGGATCGATCTCGAGCGTCGCGACATGCTGCGCGCGGTGCGCGAGCAGCGCGGCCATGTAGCCCGACCCCGTGCCGATCTCGAGCACGCGCTCGTGCTTCCTGACGTCGAGTTCCTGCAGCAGCCGCGCCTCGACCTTCGGGCTCAGCATGCACTGGCCGTTCGGCAGCGGCACCTCGGTGTCGGCGAAGGCGAGCGCGCGGTGCTCCGGCGGCACGAAATCCTCGCGCTTCACGATCGCGAGCAACGCCAGCACCGCCACGTTCAGCACGTCCCAGGGGCGGATCTGCTGCTCGATCATGTTGAAGCGAGCTTGTTCGATGTTCATGGGTTCACGGCGCGGCGACAGCCGGCGATTCTATTTCGCGGGGCCGACGATGCCAGCCGCTACGATCCGCCCCTTCTCAACCGAGCGGAGCGCTTCTTGGATCCCGTACTTCTCGCCAAGGCCGTGGTCATGGGCATCGTCGAGGGGGTGACCGAGTTCCTGCCGATCTCGAGCACCGGGCACCTGATCCTCGCCGGATCGCTGATCGGCTTCACCGACGAGACGGTGCGCTCCGCGAAGCTCTTCGAGATCGTGATTCAGGCCGGCGCGATCGTCGCCGTCGTGATCGTCTACTGGCAACGGGTGCGCGAGGCGCTCGCGGGCCTCGCGAGCGGCGACGCGCGGCAGCGTCGCTTCCTGGTCAACGTGCTGATCGGCTTCGTGCCGGCAGCGGTCCTCGGCGTGCTCTTCAACAAGGCGATCAAGGCGCAGCTCTTCACGCCGGCGGTCGTCGCGACGACCTTCATCCTCGGCGCGTTCGTCATCCTGTGGGCCGAGCGCCGCCCGGCGAGCACGGTGCGGATCCACTCGGTCGACGAACTGACGCCGCTCGATGCGCTCAAGGTCGGCCTCGCGCAAAGCCTCGCGCTCGTGCCGGGCACCAGCCGCTCGGGCGCGACGATCATCGGTGGCATGCTCTTCGGCCTGAGCCGCAAGGCGGCGACCGACTTCAGCTTCTTCCTCGCCATCCCGACGCTGATCGGCGCGAGCGTCTACAGCCTCTGGAAGGAGCGGGCGTCGCTGACGGCCGCCGACGCGCCGCTGCTCGTCGTCGGCACGGTCGTCTCGTTCGTCGTCGCCTGGGTCGTGGTCCGCTGGTTGCTGCGCTACATCGCGACGCACAGCTTCGTGCCGTTCGCCTGGTACCGGATCGCCTTCGGCGTCGTCGTGCTCGCGACCTGGTGGGGCGGCTGGATCCAGTGGGCGGCCTGAGTCAGGCGACACCGTCCCGGCGTTCGAACAGCAGGTCCCACACGCCGTGCCCGAGCCGCTGCCCGCGCTGCTCGAACTTCGTCAGCGGCCGGTGCGCGGGCCGCGGCGCATAGCCGTGGACGGTGTTGCGCAGCAGCGGCTCGGCGTCGAGCACCGCGAGCATCTGCTCGGCATACGGCTGCCAGTCGGTCGCGCAGTGCAGCAGCCCGCCTGCCGCGAGCCGGCTCGCGAGCAGCGCGACGAAGCCCGGCTGAATCAGCCGGCGCTTGTGGTGCTTCTTCTTGTGCCAGGGATCGGGAAAGAAGACGTTGACGCCCGCGAGGCTGCCCGGCGCGATGCGTTCGGTCAGCACGCGAACGGCATCGTCGCGAACGATCCGCAGGTTGGCGAGGCCCGCGGCGTCGATGCGCTGCAGCAGCGCGCCGATGCCGGGTTCGTGGACCTCGACGCCGATGAAGTCGGTGGCCGGCGACGCCGCCGCGATGTCCGCCGTCGCATCGCCCATGCCGAAGCCGATCTCGACGACGAGCGGGGCGCGGCGGCCGAAGATCGCCGCTCCGTCGAGCCGCGCATCGCCGTTCGGCAGCACGAAGCGGGGCGCGAGCATGTCGAGCGCGCGGCGCTGGCCGCTGCCGATGCGGCCGGCGCGCAGGACGTAGCTGCGGATCGCGCGGTGCGGGTGCGCGACGTCCGCATCGGTCGCGGTCGGCGTCGGGTCGTCGTCGGCGGAAGGCGTCAAAGGCATGGGCTGGCGGCTCGGCGCGCCGCGGCAGCGCGGCGGGGCGGATTGTGAAGGGCGGTCGCCGAGGCGTTCTCCGGGCGCTCGGCGGGGTTGCGCTCGGCGCGGCATGGTCGGCGCCGCGGGCCGCGGTGGCGGCGCCGCCACCGGCCGTCGCTCGCGCAGTGGCCGGCAGCGGCTTGCCGCCGTCGGCGTTCGGCGTCTTCGTGCAGGCGGTCGACGACGACCGCGTGCTCGCGCAGCTCAACGGCGAACAGCGCTTCACGATGGCGTCGACGACCAAGATCGTCGTCTCGCTCGCCGCTCTCGATCTGCTCGGGCCCTACTACCGCTGGCACACGACGGCCTATGCACTCGGCCCGATCGCCGACGGCCGGCTGCACGGCGATCTGCTGATCGTCGGCGGCGGCGACGCGCAGCTCACGTCGGCGGCGCTGCAGGCCTGGCTCGGCCGCATCCGCGCGCAGGGCCTGCTCGAGATCGTCGGCGACATCGTGCTCGACCGGTTCGCCTTCCACCTCGACGCCACCGACCACGCGAACACGCCGCGCCAGTCGGCGCAGCAGCCGCGGCACGTCTGGCCCGACGCCATGACGCTCGACGAGGGCCTGCTGACGGTGGCGCTCGCCCCGGGCCGGGGACCGCGTCCCGCGCTCGTGCTGCAGCCGCCGCTCGCCGAGGTGCGCCTGGTCGACGAGACGGTCTTGGGCGGCGGCTGCGATCCCTGGGCGCAGTGGCGCGACGGGCGCGGCAGCGAGGCGCAGGTCGTGGTCCGCGGTGGCTGGAGCGCGGCGTGCGCCACGCGCTCGATCAGCTTCGTGCCACCGCCCGAGAGCGGATACGCGTCCCGCGCGCTCGCACGCATGTGGGCCTCGGGCGGCGGGGTGTTGCGCGGCAAGGTGGTCGCCGCCGACCGCGCGCGCGGCGACTCGGCTGTGCCGCGCGGCGTCGACGGCGAGCCGCTCAAGCCGCTGTCGTTCGTCCGGTCGAAGCCGTTGCCCGAGATCATCCGCGACATCAACAAGCGCAGCGACAACGTCGGCGCGCGCAACCTGATGCTGTCGCTGTCGCCGGGCTTTCCGGAGCGCGCCGCGACGCTCGCCGGCGCACGCAGGATCGTCCGGATGTGGCTCGCGCAACAGGGCCTCGCAGCCGGCGACATCGAGGTCGAGAACGGCTCGGGGCTGTCGCACAGCGAACGCGCGCGGCCGCGGGCGCTGGTGCAGTTGCTGCGGCAAGGCTGGCATGCCGAGCAGGCGCAGGCGTTCATCGAATCGCTGCCGGTCGCCGGCGTCGACGGCACGCTCGTCAACCGGCTGCGCGGCCGCGCGCTCGGCCAGGCGTTCCTCAAGACCGGCACGCTCAACGACACCGTCGCACTCGCCGGCTACGTGCGGGGCGCGAGCGGGACCACCTGGGCGGTCGCGTTGATGGTCGTGCATCCCGAGGCGGCGCGCGGTCGTGGCGCGATCGACGCGATGGTCGAGTGGGTGGCGCGCAGCGGTTGACGCTCCCGCAGGAGAACGCCGCCGGCTCGAGCGCCCCGGCCGCCGGGAATCGCGTTTGCCCGCGCAGCGGCTGCGGTTCCTGCCGCACCACTGCGCGGCGTTGCGGTCGCGGTGTGCCCCATGGCCTCTGGAAGTCGTTCGCTGCACGCACTTCGACGGTGTCGGCCTGCGCTTCTGGTCGGCGGCTTGGCAGCCTTCGCTGCTGTGGTCGTGTTGGGCGCATGGCTCTCGGTCAGCCCGCCGACGCGCACGCCGATCGACCCCGGACCCGCCGTCCCGCGCGCTGGCGCCACCTGCCGCGAGACCTCGCCGCCCGAGCGCCGCGGCATCGCCCGAGCGCTGCGCTTGCTCGGTGCATCGCGCGACCACGCCACTCCGGTGCGCATCCTGTTCTACGGCCAGTCGATCACCGAGCAGGGCTGGTGGCTGCAGGTCGTCGACCGGCTGCGCCGCGAGTACCCGAACGCCGAACTGCAGATCGAGAACCGGGCGATCGGCGGCCATGCGGCCGACCTGCTGCTGAAGGCGGCCGAAGCCGACGTCTACCCGTTCCAGCCGGACCTCGTGATCTTCCATGCGTACGGCTCGCACCGCGCCTACGAGGCGTTGATCCGCCGGATCCGCGAACGCACGACCGCCGACATCATGGTCGCGTCCGACCACGTCACGCTCGACGCCGAGCTCGACGAGGACACCCGACCGCTGCGGCTCGATCTGCGGACCTGGCTCGATCGCATCCCGATGCTCGTCTCCGCGTCGGACCGGCTCGCCGACTGGAACGCCTGGATCAACTACAGCTTCCTGCCGGCGCTCGCCGAACGGCATCGGCTGCAGTACGTCGGCGTCCGCGACGCGTGGAAGCGCTACCTGGTCGAGCACCACCTGCCCGCGGCCGGGCTGCTGCGCGACCACGTCCATCTCAACGACGCGGGTCAGCGTCTCATGGCCTCGATCGTCGGCGGTTGTCTCGAACCGGACCCCGCGACGCCCGAGCCCGCGCCCGACGACGACCGCCGGCTCGAACTGGGCCCGCTGCCATTGCCGGCGGCCGCCGGCAGGCCGATCCGGATCGACTTCGACGGCACGCGGGTCGACGCGGTGCTGCGTGAGCCGCCGCGGGTGCAGTTGCCGGTCCGCGTCGACGGCGAGCCGCCGTGCGCGTTGCCGGCCGCTTACGAGTTCGATCGGCCGACGCGGTATCCCGGCACCAGCTGGCCCGCTGTGCTTCGCGTGCGCCCGGCCGGCATGCCGCTGCGGGACGAGACCTGGACGGTCACCCTGCACGACACCGCCCGCGACCCGCGCTTCGTCGTCAGCGGCTCGAAGACCGGCGCGGACGGCGAAGGGCGCCTTCAGGCGACGTTCGTCTCGCCCTCCGGCCGGATCCAGATCGACCCCGAGGACTGGGACCTCCTCTACGCGCGGTCGGTCACCGGCCAGTCGCTGCCCGAAGGCTTCCAGGTCCATTGGCGCTCGACCTGCCGCGGCACCGACACGCTCGTGCCGTCGATGACACCCGAGGGCGGCCCCGTCACGCTGGTCCAGGGCCTGCGAAACGGCAGGCACGTCCTGCAACTCGCGCCCGAGGCGGCGCAGACCGTCGCGGCGATTCGGATCTACCGGCCGCCCGAAGGCCGCGACTGAGCCGCCCGGCGGGGATCGCATAAACTGAAGGAGCGCGGGTGTAGTTCAATGGCAGAACGGCAGCTTCCCAAGCTTCATACGAGGGTTCGATTCCCTTCACCCGCTCCACGTCCGGCCGGCTCGACATGACGGCTCGCAGCCGTCGGCCGACAGCTACGGTCCGGCCCGGGCCGCAGTAGCTCAGGCCCCCTCTTCGTCGCCGTTCTCCCGCTTGCCCGGATCCGCGACCGCGCCCACGCGAACATGTCGTTGCGATCGGGCATGCGAAGAGGGTCACGGATCGTCTTCGGTCGGGCGACGGTCCATGGCCGCGTCGTTGCACGGCGGTCGTCGGGGCGTCGTCGCTGCACCTTCGGAGCGCTGCGTCGTGGCGCATCGGCGCCTGCCCGTGTGCGCCCGTCCGGGCGATCGACGACCGGCGCCTACCCTGGGACGGCTCGCTCTCCGATTCCGGCGTGCGGCGAGCGGTCCGACGATGCCAAACCCACGCGCCGCCGGCCGTGCGCCCCCAATCGACTTCCCGTTCGCACACACAAAGACCATGACCACACGCGCATTACTGACCGCCACGACCGTCGCCGCCACGCTGCTCGCTGCCTGCAGCTCGGGTCCGAGCGGCTTGCAGACCGCGACCGGCGACACCCGGCCGCAGCCGGTCGTCGTGCAGGTGCCGGTGGAAGTCACCAGCCCCGGATTGGAAGCGGGCTGCTGGGTGCAGTTCTACAGCGACCGGAACTTCAAGGGCGACGTCGCGACGCTCGTCGGGCCGGTTCAGCTGGACAGCGTCGACAAGCTGGCCGCGCGGCAGTTGAAGAAGCAGATCGACAGCCTGGTCACGGGACCGAAGGCGACGCTCAAGGTCTTCGAACACGCGATGTTCAAGGACCGCACGATGGCCTTCGGCCCGAACAGCCGCGAAGGCGGGTTGATCACCCGTCTGGGCATCGGCGGCACGATCGAGTCGATGCAGTTGACCTGCGACTGACGGTCGAGTCACCCGACGGCAGGGGCGGAGCGATCGGCGCGGTTCGGTGCGACACCGTTCGAGCTTCGCTCGGCCTGCGTGAGACGACTTTGCCGGTCGCGGCGCCGGCTCCGATCGCGCCCGAACGGTCGCGAAGCGCAGGCCCGTTACCTCTCGGTCCGGGCCTCGGCAACCGACGCGGGCGAGTTTTTCACGCCGCCCGGCACGTCGATGCCCGGTCGCGGTCAGTCATCGCTTGACCGCATACCACACCGCCTCGAGCAGCGTGCTGCCTCCGATCGGCGCCAGCACCATCAGCACGACGACGAAGCCGACCAGCCACAGCACGACCGTTTCCTCGCGCTTGGAGAGCGGCCGTCGCGGCGGCGGCGGGCGCGAGGGCGGAGGACCGGGTTGCCGTTGCTCGGGAGGTAGGAACATGGCGCCTCGTCTGCGGGAAGCGACCGCGTGCCCGCGGTGGCCGTGTCGAACCGCACGAGCCTACTCCAACGCGTCGTCGTGCGGGCGCCGCGCGCCGGCCTGGTCGCCGCCTGCCCCGCGCGATGCCGAGCGGGGCCGCCTCCGCCTCGCCGACCGATGAACCGGACGCCTCCCCGGCATCGGTCCGACGTCGAGCGCAAGCGGCTGTCTTCCCGTCTTGCCGCGCCCACCGGTGCTGCATAGGATCCCCGATCGATGGAGACGAACCCTTGCACTTGACGCGCGTGCCGGCCGCTCGGCCGCTCCCCTCGACCGCCGGCCGCCGTCCGCTGGGCAAGGAGCGGGCATGACGCTCGCGGTCGAGTTCCGGGGCATCACCAAATCGTTCGGGCCCGTCGAGGTGCTGCACGGCGTGAGCTTCACGCTCGAAGCCGGGCGTGTCTACGGCCTGCTCGGCGAGAACGGCGCCGGCAAGTCGACGCTGATGAAGATTCTCGCCGGCTACGAGCGACCGAGCGGCGGCGAGCTGCTGATCGACGGCACGCCGCAGCGCTTCGGCGGCTCGCGCGACGCCGAGGCGCTCGGCATCGTCCTGATCCACCAGGAATTCAACCTCGCCGACGATCTCACGATCGCGCAGAGCCTCTTCCTCGGCCGCGAGACGCGCCGGCGCAGCGGCCTGCTCGACGACCGGGCGATGGCTGCCTCCGCGCAGGCGGCGCTCGACCAGGTCGGCCTCACGGTCGATGCCGGGACGAAGGTGCGGCGGTTGATCGTCGCCGAGAAGCAGCTGGTCGAGATCGCCAAGGCGCTCGTGCGCCGCGCGCGGCTGCTCATCATGGACGAGCCGACCGCGACGCTCACGCCCGGCGAAACCGAGCGCCTCTTCGCGCTGATGGCGCGGCTGCAGCGCGAGGGCGTCACGCTCGTCTACATCTCGCACAAGCTCGACGAGGTCGAGCGCACGACCGACGAGGTGATCGTGATGCGCGACGGCCGCTTCGTGGCCCGCGAGGCGACGGCGCGCGTGACGCGCCACCAGATGGCCAACCTGATGGTCGGCCGCGAGCTGTCGGACCTGTTCCCGCCCAAGGCGCCGCACTCGGACGGTGCCGCGCCGGCGCTGCGCGTCGAGGGCCTGACGGTGCCGGGCTGGGCCGACGACGTGAGCTTCGACGTCCGCCCCGGCGAAATCCTCGGCTTCGGCGGCCTGGTCGGCGCCGGCCGCACCGAGCTGTTCGAAGGCCTGCTCGGACTGCGCCCGGCGCATGCGCGGCGGGTCGAGCTGCTGGGCCGCACCGTCGTGCTCGCCAGCCCGCGCGACGCCGCCGACCACGGCTTGACCTATCTGAGCGAGGACCGCAAGGGCAAGGGCCTGCACACCGCGTTCGGCTTGCGGGAGAACCTGACGCTGATGGCGCTCGAACGCTTCGCCAGGCCATGGCTGCGGCCCGCCGCCGAGCAGCGTGCGCTCGACCAGGCGGTCCGCGACTTCGGCATTCGCAGCGGCGGCACGAATCCGCGCGCCGGTTCGCTCTCCGGCGGCAACCAGCAGAAGCTCGCGCTCGCCAAGGTGCTGCAGCCGGACCCGAAGGTCGTGGTGCTCGACGAGCCGACGCGCGGCGTCGACGTCGGCGCGAAGCGCGACCTCTACTTCCTGATCCAGAAGCTCGCGCGCGCGGGCCTCGCGGTCATCGTGATCTCGAGCGAGCTGATCGAGCTGATCGGCCTGTGCCACCGCGTCGCGATCATGCGCGCCGGGCGCCTGCGCGCCACACTCGAGGAACACCAGTTGAGCGAAGAGGAGCTGATCGCCCATGCGACGGGAACCCGCTGACGGCGCCGTGCTGCGCCGCGCCGAGGCCCGACCGGGCTGGGCCGCGCGGCTGCAGGCGATCGGCCCGGTCATCGGCCTGGTGCTGCTGTGCATCGCCGGCGCCGCGCTCAACGGCGACTTCGCGACGCCCGAGAACGCGCTCAACGTGCTCACGCGCACGTCCTTCATCGGCATCATCGCGGTCGGCATGTGCTTCGTCATCATTTCGGGCGGCATCGACCTGTCGGTCGGCTCGATGGCGGCGCTGATCGCCGGCGCGATGATCCTGCTGATGAATGCGCTGGCCGGCTCGATCGCCTCGCCGGTCGCGGTCGTCGCCATCGGCATGGCGCTCGCGCTCGTGCTCGGCGCGGCGTTCGGCCTGGCCCACGGCCTGCTGATCACGAAAGGCCGCATCGAGCCCTTCATCGTCACGCTCGGCACGCTCGGCATCTACCGCGCCTACCTCACCTACTTCTCGAACGGCGGCGCGATCACGCTCGACAACACCCTTGCCGACGCCTACGGCCCGGTCTACTACGCGAGCCTCGTCGGCGTGCCGGTGCCCGTGTGGGTGTTCGCGGCGGTGGCGCTCGTCGGCGGCGTGCTGCTCAAGCGCACGGCGTACGGCCGCTACGTGCAGGCGATCGGCTCGAACGAGCAGGTCGCACGCTACGCCGCGGTCGACGTCGACCGCGTCAAGATCCTGACCTACGTGCTGCTCGGCGTCTGCGTCGGCATCGCGACCCTGCTCTACGTGCCGCGGCTCGGCTCGGCGACGCCCAACACCGGGCTGCTCTGGGAGCTCGAGGCGATCGCCGCGGTGATCGTCGGCGGCACGGCGCTCAAGGGCGGCGCCGGCAGCGTGAGCGGCACGGTGATCGGCGCGATCCTGCTGTCGGTCATCGGCAACATCCTCAACCTCACCAGCATCATCAGCGTCTACCTCAACGCGGCGATGCAGGGGTTCGTCATCATCGTCGTCGCGTTCCTGCAGCGCGGACGACGCTGACAGCGGCCGCCGCGCCGCACCATCACCACACCGGAGACACAACGACATGAGCTTCCCGAACCGCAGATCCGTTCTCGCCCTGGCCGCCGCCGCGACGCTGCTCGCCGCGCTGCCCGCACGTGCCGACGAGGCCGTCAACCTCGGCGTCGCGATCCCCGCCGCCACGCACGGCTTCACCGGCGGCATCGTCTACTGGGCCAACCAGGCGAAGAAGGACCTCGAGAAGGCGCACCCCGGCCTCAAGGTCACGGTCAAGACCGCCAGCGGCGCCCCCGAGCAGGCGAACCAGCTGCAGGACCTGGCCACCGTCACCAAGATCAACGCGCTCGTGATCTTCCCGTTCGAGTCGGCGTCGCTGACCAAGCCGGTCGCGCAAATCAAGGCCAAGGGCGTGTACGTCACGGTGGTCGACCGCGGTCTCACCGACACGAGCGCGCAGGACGCCTACGTCGCCGGCGACAACACCGCGTTCGGCCGCATCCCGGCCGACTACATCGCCAAGGCGCTCGGCGGCAAGGGCGACGTCGTGGCGCTCCGCGGCATCGCGACGACGCTCGACAACGAGCGCATGGACGCCTTCAACGCGGTGCTCAAGGACCATCCCGACATCCACCTGCTCGACGCCAAGTACGCCAACTGGAACCGTGACGATGCCTTCAAGGTGACGCAGGACTACCTCACGCGCTTCAAGCACATCGACGCCATCTGGGCCGCCGACGACGACATGGCGGTCGGCGTGCTGAAGGCGATCGACCAGGCCAAGCGCAGCGACGTCAAGGTCGTCTTCGGCGGCGCCGGCGCGAAGGGCATGGTGAAGACGCTGATGGACGGCAAGGACCCGCGCATCCAGGCCAACGTGTCGTATTCGCCCAAATTCATCTACGACGCGATCAAGCTGACCGCCGAGGCGCGCTTGAAGGGACAGCCGCTGCCCGCCAAGACCATCATCCCGTCGGTGCTGATCACGAAGGAGAACGCCAAGCAGTTCTACTTCCCCGATTCGCCGTTCTGAGGAGACGACACGATGGCCCGCCCCGTCACCCTCTTCACCGGCCAGTGGGCCGACCTGCCGCTCGCCGACCTCGCGCCGCTCGCGAAACGGATGGGCTACGACGGCCTCGAGCTGGCGAGCTGGGGCGACCACTTCGACGTCCATGCGGCGCTCGAGAGCGGAAGCTACGTCCGGCAGAAGCGCGAGCTACTCGCCGACCACGGGCTCTCGTGCTTCGCGATCAGCAACCACCTCGTCGGTCAGGCCGTCTGCGACCTGATCGACGAACGCCATCGCGCGATCCTGCCGTCGGCGGTCTGGGGCGACGGCGACCCGGAGGGCGTGCGCCGGCGCGCTGCCGCCGAGATGACGCTGACCGCACAGGCCGCCGCGCGCTTCGGCGTGAAGACGGTGACCGGCTTCACCGGCTCGTCGATCTGGCATGCGACCTACGCCTTCCCGCCGACGACGCAGGCGTTCTGGGACCGCGGCTTCGCCGACTTCGCCGCGCGTTGGACACCGATCCTCGAGGCGTTCGACGAGGTCGGCGTCAACTTCGCGCTCGAAGTCCATCCGACCGAGATCGCCTTCGACATCGCGACGAGCGAGCGTGCGCTCGAGGCCGTCGGCCGGCACCGCCGCTTCGGTTTCAACTTCGACCCGAGCCATCTCGGCTACCAGGGCGTCGACTACGTCAAGTTCGTCCGCACCTTCGGCGACCGCATCTTCAACGCCCACATGAAGGACGTCTGGTGGGGCCGCGGCGACGGCACGGTCGGCGTCTTCGGCGGCCACACGAGCTTCGGCGACGCCCGCCGCTTCTGGGACTTCCGCAGCGTCGGCCGCGGCATGATCGACTTCGAGGCGCTGATCGTCGCGCTCAACGACGTCGGCTATGCCGGCCCGCTCTGCGTCGAATGGGAAGACAGCCGGATGGACCGGGTCCACGGCGCGACCGAGAGCGCGGCCTTCTGCAAGCGGCTCGACTTCGCGCCCGCGGGCGGCGCCTTCGACGCTGCGTTCGACGCGTCGGCACGGCCGGCTTGACCACGATGCGCCGGCTGCGGGTCGCGATGGTCGGGGGCGGGCAGGGCGCGTTCATCGGCGCGGTGCACCGCCAGGCGATGGCGCTCGACGGCCGCTTCACGCTCGTCGCCGGCGCGCTGTCGGCAACGCCGGAGCGCGCGCTCGCGTCGGGACGAGCGCTCGGTCTCGCCGACGACCGCAACCACGACGACTGGCGCGCGCTGCTCGACGACGAGCTGCGCCGGCCGGCCGACGACCGCGTCGACCTCATCTCGATCGTCACGCCGAACCACGTCCACTTCGAGGTCGCCGAGGCTTTCGTCGACGCGGGCTTCCACGTCGTCTGCGACAAGCCGCTGGTGCACACGAGCGCGCAGGCCGAGCGCCTCGTCGACCTCGTCGCGGCGCGCGGCACGGTCTTCGGCGTGACCTACAACTACACCGGCTACCCGATGGTCCGGCAGGCGCGCGAGATGGTCGCGGGCGGCGCGATCGGCGAGGTGCGCAAGGTCGTCTGCCACTACCACCAGGGCTGGCTCGCGACGCGCGCCGAGGTCGGCGAGCACAAGCAGGCGGCCTGGCGGACCGACCCGGCGCGCAGCGGCATCGCGGGCGCGATGGGCGACATCGGCTCGCACGCCGAGAACCTGATCGCGACCGTCACCGGCCTCGAGGTCACGCACCTCTGCGCCGATCTCGGCACGCTCGTCGCCGGCCGGCGGCTCGACGACGACGCGAGCGTGCTGCTGCGCTTGTCCAACGGCGCGCGCGGCGTGCTCGTCGCGTCGCAGGTCATGGCCGGCCTCGAGAACGACCTGCGCCTCGTCGTCGCCGGCAGCACCGGTTCGCTCGAGTGGCGGCAGGAGGAGCCGAACGTCCTCGTCCATTCCCCGCTCGACGCGCCGCGCCGCGTCCTCACCCGCGGCTCGCCCTGGCTCGGCGCCGCCGCCACGCGCGCGACGCGCCTGCCGGCCGGCCATCCTGAGGCCTTCATCGAGGCGTTCGCGAACGTCTACCTCGGCGTCGCCGCCGACATCGAGGCGGTCGCGGCCGGCCGACCCGCCGACCCGCTCGACGCCGACTACCCGCGCATCGCCGACGGTGCGCGCGGCGTGCGCTTCATCGAGGCGACGGTCGCGTCGTCGGCGAGCCACGAGAAGTGGTGGCCGCTCGCCGCTTCGCCGACGGCGCCGACGCCGGGCGTCCGCCCGCCACCCGGATCGGGTCGATAGACTTCCGGATGCCCGCCTTTGCAGGCGGCCCGGCCGACCGGGCTTCCACTTCCGCGCCACGATGACCTCTTCGCCGTTCCTGCTCCTCGATCTCGCCGGGCTCGGCGTCGCGACCCGCGACGCGCTCGCGGAATCGCCGTTCGGCCCATTCGCGGTCCGGGTCGGCGGCCCCGCGGCGGCGAGCGGCGCGCTGCCGATCGACGCGGCGTGCGACGCGGTGCTGCTCGGCGGGTCGGCGGCCGCGCAGGACGGTGCGCGGGTCGACGACGTCGCGCGCGACATCGCGGTGCTCGCGGTCGTCGGCGCCGACAGCGGGCCGGACGACGTGCTGCGCTGGTTGCGGCTCGGCGTCGAGGACGTGCTGATGCCCGACGAACTCGTCGAGACCGACCGGCTCGCGCGCCGCCTGCACGCCGCGATCGAACGCAAGCGGCTCGAGCGCGAGTCGCGCAAGGCCTACGCGACGGACCTTGAAACGGGCCTGCCGCACCGTCAGCAGTTGATGGAGCACATCAGCCAGTTGCTGGCGCTGCGCGAACGCGAGCCGTCGCCGATGGCGGTGCTGGCGTTGCGCATCGAGGGGCTGGCGACAGTTGCGGCCCGGCTCGGCCGCGAGTCGGCGAACGTGCTGCGGCGCAAGGTCGCGGTGCGGCTGCGCGCCGGGGTCCGCGCGAGCGACGTCGTCGCCTCGCTCACCGACGACGGCTTCGCCGTGCTGCTCGGCGCCATGCTCGCGCCGGCCGATGCGCACACCGTCGGCCACAAGTTGCTCGCGGCGTTGCAGCAGCCGTTCAAGGTCGCTGGTCAGGACGTCGTGCTCGCCGCGGCGCTCGGCCTCGCCCAGTTCCCGGAAGACGGCGCCGAGCCCGAAACGCTGCTGCGCCGCGCCGTCGGCCTCGCGGCGGCGGCGCCGGCGCAGGGGCGGCTCGGGCATGCGAATTTCGAAGAGGCGGGCGGCGCGGCGCCCGGGGCGGCGAACGACGAGTGACGCGGACACCGCGGCGCAGCTGCCGACGCCCCGCTTTCTATAATCGAAGGTTCGCCGCGGTTCGCCGGCGACTACCCGAGACCGCCGGATGAAAGCCTCCGAGATCCGCCAGACCTTCCTGAACTTCTTCGCCGAAAAGGGCCACACGATCGTGCCGTCGAGCCCGGTCGTGCCGGGCGACGATCCGACGCTGCTCTTCACCAACGCCGGCATGAACCAGTTCAAGGACGTCTTCCTCGGCTTCGACAAGCGGCCGTACACGCGGGCGACGACGTCGCAGAAGTGCATCCGCGCCGGCGGCAAGCACAACGATCTCGAGAACGTCGGCTACACCGCGCGGCATCAGACGTTCTTCGAGATGCTGGGCAACTTCAGCTTCGGCGACTACTTCAAGGCCGATGCGATTCGCTATGCCTGGGACTTGCTCACCAAGGTCTTCGGGCTGCCACCGGAGAAGCTTTGGGTCACGGTCTACGCCGAGGACGACGAGGCGTACGAGATCTGGAACAAGCAGGTCGGCGTGCCCGCCGAGCGCATCGTGCGCATCGGCGACAACAAGGGCGCGCGCTACGCCTCCGACAACTTCTGGATGATGGGCGACACCGGTCCCTGCGGCCCGTGCACCGAGATCTTCTACGACCACGGCCCCGAGATCGCGGGCGGGCCGCCCGGGTCGCCCGAGGAGGACGGCGACCGCTACATCGAGATCTGGAACAACGTCTTCATGCAGTTCAACCGCGACGACGCGGGCGTGATGCACCGGTTGCCGAAGCCGAGCGTCGACACCGGCATGGGCCTCGAGCGCCTGACCGCGGTGTTGCAGCACGTGCACAGCAATTACGAGATCGACCTGTTCGTGAATCTGCTCGCCGCCGCGAAGCGGACGGTCGACGCGGCGGGTGCCGGCGACGCGGACAAGGACTCGCCGTCGCTCAAGGTCATCGCCGACCACATCCGCGCCTGCGCGTTCACGGTCGTCGACGGCGTGATCCCGGGCAATGCCGGCCGCGGCTACGTGCTGCGGCGGATCACGCGGCGGGCGATTCGCCACGGCTACAAGCTGGGCGCGAAGAAGCCGTTCTTCCACGCGCTGGTGCCGGCGTTGGTCGCGGAGATGGGCGAGGCCTACCCCGAGCTCGCCCGCAACGCCGAGCGGGCGACGGCTGTGCTCAAGACCGAGGAGGAAGCCTTCTTCCGGACGATCGCCAACGGCATGGAGATCCTCGAGAAGGCGCTCGCCGCGCTGCAGACGTCGGGCGCCAAGACGCTCGACGGCGATACCGCCTTCAAGCTGCACGACACCTACGGCTTTCCCGTCGACCTGACCGCCGATGTCTGCCGCGAGCGCGGGTTCACGGTCGACGAGGCGCGCTTCGACGCCTTGCTCGCCGAGCAGCGCCGGCGCGCGCGCGACGCCGGCAAGTTCAAGGTGGCCGCGGGGCTCGAGTACAGCGGCTCGGCGACGACCTTCCACGGCTACGACAGGCTGCAGCACGAGGACGTCAAGGTCGTGGCGGTCTACGTGGACGGCACGTCGGTGCCGGCGGCCGGGGCGGGCGACGATGCGGTCGTCGTGCTCGACCACACGCCGTTCTATGCGGAGTCGGGCGGCCAGGTCGGCGACACCGGCGAGCTGCGCAACGCGACCGCGCGCATGCTCGTCGAGGACACGATCAAGGTCCAGGCGTCGGTCGTCGGCCACCACGGCCGCGTCGTCGAGGGCCGGGTCGCGGTCGGCGACGTGCTGCACGCCAGGGTCGACGCCGAGCGCCGCGCGCGCACCGTGCGCAACCATTCGGCGACGCACCTGATGCACAAGGCGCTGCGCGAGGTGCTCGGCGGCCACGTGCAGCAGAAGGGCTCGCTCGTGAACGCCGAGCGCACGCGCTTCGACTTCGCCCACAACGCGCCGCTGACCGACGCGCAGATCGCCGAGATCGAGGCGAAGGTGAACGCCGAGGTGCTCGCCAACGCCGAGAGCGTGGTCCGCCTGATGCCGATCGACGAGGCGCAGAAGTCGGGCGCGACGATGCTCTTCGGCGAGAAGTACGGCGACGAGGTGCGGGTGATCGACATCGGCTCGAGCCGCGAGCTCTGCGGCGGCACGCACGTGCAGCGCACCGGCGACATCGGCCTCTTCAAGATCGTCGCCGACAGCGGCGTGGCCGCGGGCATCCGCCGCGTCGAGGCGGTCACCGGCGACAACGCGCTCGCCTACCTGCAGTCGCTCGAACACACGGTGCAGCAGCTCGCCGGCGCGCTGCGCGCGGCGCCGGCCGAGGTGCCGCAGCGCCTGTCGCAGGTGCTCGACCAGGTGCGGTCGCTCGAGAAGGAGCTCGCGTCGCTGAAGGGCCGGCTCGCGTCTGCGCAGGGCGACGAGCTGCTCGCGCAGGCGGTCGACGTCGGCGGGCTCAAGGTGCTCGCGGCACAGCTGCCGGGCGCCGACGCCAAGACCCTGCGCGACACGCTCGACAAGCTGAAGGACAAGCTCAAGACCGCGGTCATCGTGCTCGCCGCTGTCGAGGGCGGCCGCGTGCAACTGGCCGCGGGCGTGACGGCCGAGTCCACGGGCAAGGTCAAGGCCGGCGAACTCGTCAATTTCGTCGCGCAGCAGGTCGGCGGCAAGGGCGGCGGCAAGGCCGACCTGGCGATGGCCGGTGGCACCGAGCCGGCGAAGCTCGACGGCGCGCTCGCGTCGGTGCGCGGCTGGGTCGCCGAGCGGCTGTGAGCGACCGCGGATGACGCTGTCGATCCGCCGGGCGAGGCCGAGCGACGCGGCGGCGCTGACGCGGCACCTCGGCGACCCGGCGGTCTTCCCGGGCCTGCTGCAACTGCCGTATCCGAGCGAAGAGACGTGGACGAAGCGCCTGACCGACGGCGTGCAGGCGACCAACGGTGACGTGCTGCTGGTGGCCGAACGCGACGGCGCGCTGATCGGCGCGGCGGGCTTGCATGCCGTCGGTCCCTCGGTGCGCAGGCGCCATGCGATGGCGCTCGGCATCAACGTCGCGTCGGAGGCACAGCGCCAGGGCGTCGGCAGCGCGCTGATGGCGGCGCTCTGCGACTACGCCGATCGTTGGGTCGGCGTGCTGCGGATCGAGCTCGTGGTCTTTGCCGACAATGCCGGCGCGATCGCGCTTTATCGCAAGTTCGGCTTCGAGCTCGAAGGCACGATGCGCGCGTATGCGCTGCGCGACGGCGTCTACGTCGACTCGCTCGCGATGGCGCGCCTGCACCCGAAGCCGCCGGCGCTGCCGCTGCCGCAGCGCTGAACCTCAGCCGGCCGGCGCCCAGAACACCGCGAACCAGCCCTGCGGATCGGTCCAGTGCGTCGGCGCACCGAAGCCGGCGTCGTGCAGCAGGGCCTCGAACGACGCGACGGTGTATTTGCACGAGTTCTCGGTGTGGATGCGCTCGCCGGGCGCGAAGCGCCGCGCCGCGCCCGGCCAGCGCACGGTGAGCGCCTCGCGGGCCTCGAGGTGCATCTCGACGCGCGACTGCGCCGCGTTCCAGAGGCCGACGTGGCGCCACTGCCGCGGGTCGAAGTCGCTGCCGACCAGCCGGTTCAAGTGGCGCAGCAGATTGAGGTTGAAGGCGCCGGTGACGCCGAGCGCGTCGTCGTAGGCCGCCTGCAGCAGCGCGGCCGGCTTCACGAGGTCGATGCCGATCAGGAGGCCGCCCTCACCAGCGCGGCTGCGCACCCGGCGCAGGAAATCGACCGCCGCTGTCGGCGTGAAGTTGCCGACGCTCGACCCCGGATAGAAGAACACCGGGCGTCCGGCGAGCACCTCGGGCGGCAGGTCGAGCGACGCCGAGAAGTCGAGGCCGAGCCCCCAAACGTCGAGCGTCGGCGATTCGCGTTGCACCCGCTTGAGCGCGTCGTGCAGGAAGTCGACCGAGATGTCGACCGCGACGTAGCGCTGCGGCTCCAGCAGCGGGAAGAGCCGGGTGGCCTTCTCGCAGTTGCCCGCGCCCAGGTCGACGAGCGTCGCGCCAATGCCGATGCAGTCCGCCATCGCCGCGCCGTGCGCCTCGAAGATTGCCGCCTCGGTGCGGGTCGGGTAGTACTCCGGCAGCTCGGTGATCGCTTCGAACAGGTGCGAGCCGAGCCGGTCGTAGAGGTACTTCGGCGATGCGGACGCCGCCGCCGCGAGCAGGCCGGCTTCGGCGTCGGCGCGGTCGGCAGCGGTGTCGCCGACATGCTGCTGCAGGAATCGGGGGGTTCGCGGTGGATTCATGACGTCTGTGGTGCAATCGCCCGAACGGCGCGCCGAGGCAGGGCGGGGCAGCGGCGACGCGCCGCTCGAAGGCTGGAACATACAGGGACACCCGCGAGGACGCAGGCCATGGGATTCGAAGCACCCGGTAGGACGACGCGCCGCACGGCGCTCGCTGCCCTCGGCGCCGCGCTCGCCGCCCCGTCGGCGTGGGCCGGCGACGGCACGCACCGCGTCGACGCCTGGCCCACCGACAAACCGACGCCGCCGGTCGCGCTGACCGACATGTCGGGCCGCCCCTGGACGCTCGCATCGGCGCGCGGCCAGGTCGTCGCGATCAACTTCTGGGCCACTTGGTGCGCGCCGTGCCGCACCGAGATGCCGTCGCTGCAACGGCTGCAGACGCTGGGCCGCGATCGTGGTTTGGCCGTCGTCACCGTCAACTACAAGGAGCCCGCGGCGGCGATCCGCACGTTCGTGCCGGTGTCGTTCGAGCTGCCGGTGCTGCTCGACGCCGACGGCGCGGTCGCCGGCGCCTGGACGCCGCGCGTCTTCCCGACGACCGTGCTGGTCGACCGCAGCGGCAGTGCCCGCACCGTCGTCGTCGGCGGGCTCGACTGGGCCGGCGCCGATGCGGCGCGGCTGCTCGAGCCGCTGCTCGCCGCGCCGCGGTCCTGAAGAACCTGCGGCCGGGAATGACGCCACTCGTCGTCGCGAATGTTCGCCGTCGAAGAGACGACGGCTGCGCTTTGCGCCTCGACGCGCGATGTTTCAGGGCGCTGCTCGGGTGCGCCGGATGCGTTCACAGGTCCTGCGCCGGCGTTCTGAGCGTCGCCGCATGACCTCGTTGCTGCCGGCGCAGATCGGCTTCTCGATCAACGAGATCCTCGCCCTCGCCACGCTGGTGACCGGCGCCTGCTGGGTCGGCTGGAAGCTGAAGCTCCGGCGGCTCGCCGAGCCGCCGGAGCGCAAGCCGCTCTGGGTCAGCTTCGGCGCCGAGTTCTTCGTCGTCGTCGCGCTGATGTTCTCGTGCCGGGTCGCGGTCGCCGACTGGCCGACGGTGCCGTCGGGCTCGATGGAGCCGACCTTGCGGGTCGGCGACTACCTGCTCGTCAACCACCTCGCCTACGGCCCGCGGCTGCCGTTCACCAACACCGCGATCGAGTTCGGCCAGCCGCAGCGCGGCGACGTGGTCGTCTTCCGCTATCCGCTCCACGTCTCGGAGTTCTACGTCAAGCGGCTCGTCGGCCTCTCGGGCGACGTCGTGCGCTTCGAGGATGGCAAGGTCAGCGTCAACGGCGCGCCGTTCGACGTGCAGGTCGTGAGCGACGGCGTCGGCCACGAGGTCAAGCCCGAGGACCGCGGCCAGTGGCTGCTGAACGAGACCGTCGAAGGCCACAGCCGCACGGTCAAGGTCAACCCCTTCATGATGGGCCGCGAGGCGCCGACCGGCATGGGCCGCGACTGCACGGTCGAGCGGCCCGGCGCGTGGCAATGCACGGTCCCTGCCGGCCAGTACCTGATGATGGGCGACAACCGCGACAATTCCGCCGATTCGCGCGTCTGGGGCTTCCTGCCCAAGGCCGAGGTCTACGGCAAGGTGGTCCGCGTGCTCTTCAATTTCAATGACATGTCGCGGGCGATGAAGCCGCTGTGAGCACGCGGCGAGGCCGGCGTGCGGCGCGCGCCGGTTCCCCATGAGCACCGAACGCCTCGACCTCGCCGGCAAGCGCGTCGTCCTCGGCCTCGCCGGCGGCATCGCCTGCTACAAGTCGGCCGATTTCACGCGCCGCCTCGTCAAGGCGGGCGCGGGTGTGCAGGTCGTCATGACCGACGCCGCGCTGCAGTTCATCACCGCGGTGACGATGCAGGCGTTGTCGAACCGCGCGGTCGCGACGAGCCAGTGGGACGCGCGCGAACCGAACAACATGGCGCACATCAACCTGACGCGCGACGCCGACGCGGTCGTCGTCGCGCCGGCGAGCGCCGACTTCATCGCCCGGCTCGTGCAGGGCCGCGCCGACGACCTGCTGAGCCTGCTCTGCCTCGCGCGGCCGATCGGCCGCTGTCCGCTGCTCGTCGCGCCGGCGATGAACCGCGAGATGTGGGCGCATCCGGCGACGCAGCGCAACGTCGCGCAGCTGCGGGCCGACGGCGCGGTGGTGCTCGGGCCGGGCAACGGCGATCAGGCGTGCGGCGAGATCGGCGACGGGCGCATGCTCGAGCCGGTCGAACTCCTCGACGACCTGATCGCGTTCTTCCAGCCGAAGCGCCTCGCCGGCCGCCGCGTGCTGGTCACCGCCGGGCCGACGTTCGAAGCGATCGACCCGGTCCGCGGCATCACCAATTTGTCGAGCGGCAAGATGGGCTTCGCGGTCGCGCGCGCTGCCGCCGAGGCAGGTGCCGAGGTCACGCTCGTCGCCGGCCCGGTCGGTCAGCCGACGCCGCGCGGCGTGCGGCGCGTCGACGTGGTCTCGGGGCGGCAGATGGCCGATGCGGTGCTCGCGCTCGCGGCCGACCAGCACGTCTTCGTCGCGACCGCGGCGGTCGCGGACTGGCGACCGGCGCAGGTCGCCGACCGCAAGATCAAGAAGACCGCCGACCAGCCTGCGCCGTCGGGCTTCGAGCTCGTCGAGAACCCCGACATCCTCGCCGCCGTCGCCAGGCTGCCGTCGCCGCCGTTTTGCGTCGGCTTCGCGGCCGAGAGCCACGACCTTCTGGCGAACGCTCGCGCCAAGCTCGAGAGGAAGGGCGTGCCGCTGGTCGTCGCCAATCTCGGCCCGGCGACGTTCGGCCGCGACGACAACGCCCTGACACTCGTCGACGCCGCCGGCGACCATCCGCTGCCGCCGGCCGACAAGCTCACGCTCGCGCGCCGGCTGGTCGACGAGATCGCCCGGCGGATCGGCAGCGCGTGAGCGTCGTCGGGCCGTCCGAAGCGGCGCGCTCCCGCCCGCGGACGGCGGACCGCCATCGGGTGCACCAGTGACCGTCATCGACCTCAAGATCCTCGACCCGCGCATCGCCGGCGACTTGCCGGCCTACGCGACCACCGGCAGCGCCGGGCTCGACCTGCGCGCGTGCATCGACGCCGCGGCGGTGATCGCGCCCGGCGAGACGCTGCTGGTCTCGACCGGTCTGGCGCTGCACATCGCCGACCCGTCGCTCGCTGCCGTGGTCCTGCCGCGTTCGGGGCTCGGGCATCGGCACGGCATCGTCCTCGGCAACCTCGTCGGCCTGATCGACTCGGACTACCAGGGGCCGCTGATGGTGAGCTGCTGGAACCGCGGCCGCGAGCCGTTCACGCTGCAGCCGCTCGACCGCATCGCGCAGCTCGTCGTCGTGCCGGTGGTGCGCGCGACGTTCCGGATCGTCGACGCGTTCGAAGCGTCCGACCGCGGGGTCGGCGGCTTCGGCTCGACGGGGCGCGCCTGACCGACCGGGCTCAAGTCGATCGCGCGCCGTCCGATACATCCGGACGGGCGTGGAGGCGGTGATGTCGACCGGAAGGCTGAGAAGGATGGGGGCTGCCGGGCGATGTCCGGCGGCGGCGCCGATCGCGCTGGCCGCAGCGCTGCTGCTCGCGCCCGCGGCGGTCGTGGCGGCATCCGTCGACGACTTGCGGGAGCTCATCGCGCGGCAGGACCGTCAGCTCGACGCGTTGCGCCGATCGCTCGCCGCGCAGCAGGCCGAGCTCGACGCGTTGCGGGCGCAGGTCGATGCGCGCCAGCCGGTGCAGGCGGCCGCGTCGTCGGCGCCGTCGCCGACCGCGGCAAGCACCGTGGCGCCGTCGCCGACCGCGGCGAGCACCGCGGCGCCGCCGGAGGCCGCGGCCACGCCGCCCCCGGTCGCCGCCATCTTCGAGCAGCCGGGCGTGCTGACGCCGGCCGGCAAGTTGACGCTCGAGCCCTCGCTGCAGTACGCGTATTCGTCGAGCAACCGTGTCGCGCTCGTCGGCTACACGGTCATCCCCGCCATCCTCGTCGGCGTCATCGACGTTCGCGAGGTCAAGCGCACGACGCTCACCGGCGCGCTCGCGCTGCGCTACGGTCTCGGCAACCGCTTCGAACTCGAAGCGAAGCTGCCGTACGTCTACCGCGACGACACGAGCGTCGGCCGCGAGGTCCTGGTCGGCACCTCGACCGATTCGGCGGTTTTCGGCGCCCGCGGCCAGGGCCTCGGCGACGTCGAGGTCACGGCGCGCTACCAGCTCAATGCCGGCAGCGCCGACCGGCCGTTCTACGTCGGCAGCCTGCGGCTCAAGTCGCGCACCGGCACCGACCCGTTCCAGGTGCCGGTGTCGACGGCCGTCAAGGGCTTCACCAACGAAGGCGTCGAGACGCGGTTGCCGACCGGGTCGGGCTTCTACGGCCTCCAGCCGGCGTTGACGGTGCTCTATCCGTCGGACCCGGCGGTGCTCTTCGGCACGGTCAGCTACCTGCATTCGCTGACGCGCCGGGGCGTGACGCGAGAGACCGACCAGGGTCCGCAGACGCTCGGCACGATCGCGCCGGGCGGCATCTTCGGCTTCAACATCGGCATGGGCGTCGCGCTCAACGACAAGTCGTCGTTCAGCATCGGCTACGACCACAGCGCGGTCGGCAGGACGCGGCAGAACGGCGCGGTCGCGGCCGAATCGGTTCCCCTCGCGCTCGGGACGCTGCTGCTCGGCTATGCGTTCCGGCTCGACGATCGGCGCTCGGTCAACCTCTCGCTCGGCGCCGGGCTGACGCGCGACACCCCCGACGTGACGCTGACCTTGCGCGTCCCGATGGCGCTCTGAGCCGGCTCAGCGCCGGAGCGAGTCGGTCAACGACGTCCGCAGCTGCGCCGCCAGCGCGGCGCCGCGGAACACCTGCAGGCTGTTCGTCGTCACGTCGAGCGTGGTGACGGCCTGCAGCTTCTGGTTGTCGAGCGAGTTCTGGATCACCGTGCCGACGCTCGACGCGTCAGGCGCGATGCGCAGCGCGTTGTTCGCGCCACGCTGCAGGACGAGCAGCGTCGCGCCGCCCGCGGCCTGCGCGACCGGCACGCCGTCGACGAGGACGCCGCGCTGCAGGCCGAAGCTGACGGCGAGGCTGCCGTCCGGGGCGGAGAAGCCACCGCGGACGGCGGCCAGTCGATGGACATCGACCGCTGCACGGTCGAACCGGCCCTCCGCGCGCGTCGGGCTGAACGCTGCGGCGAGGGCGAACGCCGCCATGCCGGTCGCGACGCGGTTGCGCCGGGCAGGCCGCCCGATGTTGCGCGCGCAAGAGGTCGCGGATGGTGCCGGAATCGGCTGCATCGACTGCTCCGCGTTCAGAAGTCGGTACTGCCGAGCCGGGTCCACGACCCCGACCCGGCGGCGCCGTCGAGCCGTCCGTGGACGATGGGCGCTGCCGGCGCGGCCGCCCAGTCGACGTCGCGGTTGAAGGCCGGAGCCGGCGCCGGCGAGACGATGACGAACAGGATCGAGTCGACGCGCATCGCCTCGAACCGCGCCAGCGGCAGTGCACGCGTGCCGCCGGACGGGTCGCCGATCAGCACCGTGTCGCGCCGGATGCCCTTGACGACGACGAAGTGGTTGTAGCCGCGCTCGTTGACGAGCGCGATCGCGGGAATGCCGGCCTCGACGAGGCTTCCGAGCGACGCCTCGAAGCCGTCGGACTCGAGCCCGTGCGCCGCCAGGTAGCGCTTCATGTCCAGCAGCGAGAAGCCGTCGCGCCGGATCGTCTCGACGTCGCCGAGCGCGAACATCTCGTCGAAGACCGTCGCTTCGCCGACCGGCCGGCCGTAGTGGTGCGTGAGCAGCGTGGCGAGCGCCGCCGAGCCGCAGCTGAAGTCGCGCAGCTGCCGTTCGGTCGTCGCGAAACGGCGCTCCTTCAAGCTCTGCACTTTCACCGAGAACGCGCCGCCGAACTGCACGGGCAGGTCGACCGAGCCGGCGACGGCCGCGCCCGCGAGCAGCATCGACGCGGCAGCCGCGACGGCGAGGCGCCTCATTTGAGCTGCACGTTGACGATGATCGAGCTCTGCACCAGCACGTTGTTGCCGGTGTTCTGCACGACGACCGGCACGCCCGTCGCGCCGGCGAACGCGCCGCCGCCGATGACGTTGCCGCCTGTCGTGACGTTGATCGCCTGGTTGCCGGTGACCGTGCCTTGCAGCGTTGCGTCGCCGCGCGTGTCGGTGCCGCCGCGTTGGGCGGCGAGCGCCCGGTCGGACAGCCGCTTGCCGGGCAACGGCTTCGCCGGCTCCGCGCCGACGGCCGCGAGCGACGCGGCGAGCGCGGCGCAGCAGATGCCTGTTCGCACGCCGCGCATCATTTGCCGCTCCCGACGTTCGTCTGCACGACGACGCTCTGCTGGATCAGCGCACCGACGCCGGTGTTCTGGCTGATCGTGACGACGCCGACGCTCGCCGCGGCGCTGCCGTTGACCGTGTTCGAGAGATTGAGCGTGCCGGCCTGGATGGCCGTCGTCGCGCCCGCGCCGCCTGCGCCGCCCGTACCGCCGCCCGAGCCCGCCGCGGCGTTGGCTTGTCCGCCCGCTGCGGCGCCGGCGCCGCCGACCGCGTTGCCGGCGCCTGCGTTCGCGTCGGCGCCGTTGCCGTTGCTGCTGCCGCCACCCGCGTTGCCGCCGTTGCCCGAACCGCCGTTCGCCCGGCCGCCGGCTCCGCCGTTCGCGCTGCCGCTGGCCGTGGCGACCTGCCCGACGTTCCGGACGCTGACGTCGCCGACCGTGCCCGAGAGCCGCGCGACGCCGACGGCACGCAGCGCGGCGAACGGTGCCGACGGCGCCGATTGGACGGTGACGCTCTGCTGCGTCGCCGCCCCGGTGCCGGTGTTCTGGCTGATCGAGACGACGCCGACTGCGGCGTTCGCGGTGTTCGTGAGCGTGTTCGACGCGTTGAGCGTGCCGGCGTTGACGCTCGCGGCGCCGCCGGCACCGCCCGCTGCCCCGATGCCGCCGCCCGACGCCGCACCGCCGTAGCCCTGACCGGCCGCCGCCGCGCCGCTGCCGCTCGCAGCCGTGCCGCCCGTCGTCGCGGCGTCGCCGCCGTTGCCGTTGCCGCGACCGCCGCTGCCGCTGCCGCCGTTGCCCGTCCCGCCGTCGGCCGCACCGCCGGTGCCGCCGCCCGATGCATCGATAGCCGAGGCGATGTTGCCGATGCCCTGGACGGCGACCTTCGCGACGCTTCCGGCGAGGTCGGCGCTGCTCGTCGATCCTGCCGTCTGCACGACGACGTTCTGCTGCACCGCCGCGCCGGTGCCGCTGTTCTGGACGATGCCGACGACGCCGGCCGCCTGCGCCGCGACGTTCGTCAGCGTGTTCGAGGCGTTGAGCGTGCCGGCGTTGAGCGACGTCGTCGCCGCGGCTCCTGCACCGCCGCCGATGCCGCCGCCCGAGCCGGCGCCGCCGCTGCCCTGGCCGGCCGCGCCGCCGCCGTTGCCGGCGGTCGCGTCGCCCGCCGCAGCGCTCGCGTTGCCGCCGCTGCCGTTGCCGTCGCCACCGGCGCCGCTGCCGCCGCTGCCCGAACCACCGTTGGCCGAGCCGCCGTCGCCGCCGCGGCCGCTCCGGCCCGCGGTCGCGGTATTGCCGAGCGTCGCGACGCCGACATCGCTGATGCCGACATCGAGCTGGCTCAGTGTCCGCGCCGACGCCGGACCGCCGGTCTGCACCGTCACTGCCTGCTGCAGGAGCGCGCCGGTGCCGGTGTTCTGGACGATCGAGACCACGCCCGCGGCGGCCGTGCCGGTCTGTGTCTGCGCGTTCGACAGATCGAGCGTGCCGGCGTTGACGCCGACCGCGCCCGCGCCGCCGCCCGCGCGCCCGGTGCCGCCGCCCGAGCCCGTGCCCGCGGAGGCGCTGCCGCCGGCCGACGCGCCGTTGCCGCCGACGGCGCCCGCGCCCGACGCCGAGGCGCTGCCGCCGGCGGCGTTGCCACTGCCGCCGCCGGCGTCGCCGCCGTTGCCGCTGCCGCCGTTCGCCGAGCCGCCGCTGCCGCCGTTCGACACCGCCGTCGCGTCGGCGAGGTTGCCGAGGCGCTGCACCTCGATCCGCGTGACGCTGCCGCGGAGCGTGCCGACCGCATCGCCGCCACCGATGGCGGCCGTCGGGGCGACGACCACCGCCTGCTGCACGAGCGCGCCGGTGCCCGAGTTCTGGCCGATCGCGACGACGCCGACGACCGAGGCCGCCGTGGCGGCCATCGTGTTGCCGAGCTGGGCGGCGCCTGCGTGCACCGACGTCGTCCCGGCCGCGCCGGCCGTGCCGCCGATGCCGCCGCCGGCGCCGCTGCCGGCGTTGGCCTGGCCGGCCGCGGCGCCCCCCGCGACGCCGGTGGCCGCCGAGCCGGCGGACCGGCCCAAGCCGCCGCGACCGTTGTTGTCGCCGCCACGCGCACTGCCGCCGTTGCCGTTGCCGCCGTCGGCGGCGCCGCCCTGACCGCCGTTCGCGGCGTTCTTCGCCGTCGCGGTCTGGCCGAGCGTCGCGGCGCGCACATCGACCACGCTGCCCGTCACGCGGTTCGCGACCGCGGCCGGCTCGGGAGCCGCATCGGAGCTCGCCGTGGTGTCGGCACGGGCGCCCAAACTGGCGCACAGGGCGGACACGGCGGCGCAGGCGATCAGTGTCTTCTTCATCGGGACTCCGGCAGTCGAGGCGTCGGGCCTCGCGACATGGGCCGGCGAGAGTAGGGGGCGGGTTTATGCCGCCAGCCCCCGTGAACGCGGGACGTCGCGGCGCGCCCCCGGACGACCGACGACTGCGTCACGCAGCGGGGCGCGGCGCCGACCGGTCAGTGCAGCGGGCGGCCCGCGCGCTGCGTGTCGACGACCGAAAAGGCCGGCTCGCCAATGCTGCCGGCGTCGATCTCGCCGGCGCTCGCCTCGCGCACGTCGCGGACCGTCAGCTGCAGGCGCAGCGCGATGCCCGCGAGCGGATGGTTTCCGTCGAGGACGACGTGCGTCGGATAGGCCTCGGTGACGGTGTAGATCGCCTCCGGCGGCATGCCTTGCGTCACCGCGCCTTCGGGCACGCCCTCGAACTGCATGCCGACGTCGACGCCCTCCGGCAACGCCGACCGTTCCTCGAAGAAGACGAGCGCCGGGTCGTAGTCGCCGAACGCATGCTCCGGCTCGAGGTGCAGCGACGTCTCGAAGCCGGCGTCCTGCCCGGCGATCGCTTCCTCGACCTTCGGCAGCAGATCGTCGCCGCCGTAGAAGAATTCGACCGGCTCGGCCAGCTCGTCGATGAGGCCGCCCTGGGCGTCCTGCAGCCGCCAGGTGAGGCTGACGACGCAGGGAGGGGTGATGCGCATCGGATAATGATCGCATGGATACGACGCTCGCCACGCCGCTGCTGGGCGGCCTGTCGCCGCGGTCGTTCATGCGGCGCCACTGGCAGAAGCGGCCGCTTCTCGTGCGCTCGGCGGTCGTGGATGCCGCCGAGATCGTGACGCGGGCGCGGCTGTTCGAGCTTGCGGCCGACGCCGCTGTCGAATCGCGTCTCGTGTCGCGCGACGACGGGCGCTGGACGCTGCGCCACGGCCCGATCGGGCGCGGCACGCGGCCGCCGTTCAGCCGCCCCGGCTGGAGCCTTCTGGTGCAGGGGGTCGATTCGCTGCTGCCTGCGGCGCGCGCGTTGCTCGAGCGCTTCCGCTTCGTGCCCGATGCCCGGCTCGACGACGTGATGGTCTCGTACGCGACGGACCAGGGCGGCGTCGGTCCGCATGTCGACTCGTACGACGTCTTCCTGCTGCAGTTGCACGGCCGGCGGCGCTGGCGCGTCGGCCCGGTCACCGACCCGGCGCTGGTCGACGACGCGCCGCTCAGGCTGCTCGCGCGGTTCGAGCCGGTCGACGAATGGGTGCTCGACACCGGCGACATGCTCTACCTGCCGCCCGGCTGGGGCCACGACGGCATCGCGGAGGGTGAGTGCCTGACCGCGTCGATCGGCTTCCGGGCGCCGGCGCGCGACGCGTTCGCTCGCGAGATCGTGCAGCGCGCGCTCGACGCGGCCGACCCCGACGCCGCCGGAGCGCTCTACCGCGATCCGGCGCAACCGGCGACCGACACGCCCGGCCGCCTGCCCGCAGCGCTCGCGGCGTTCGGCGCGACGGCGGTCGCGCGCCTGCTCGGCGACCGCGCGGCGCTGGCCTGCGCGCTCGGCGAGGTGCTGAGCGAACCGAAGCCGACGGTGGCGTTCGAAGCGCCGACGTCGACGAAGGACCGCCGGCATGGCGTGCGTCTGGCGCCGGGCACGCGCATGCTCTACGACGACCGCTTCGTGTTCCTGAACGGCGAGTCGTTCCGCGCCGGCGGCCGCGACTTGCGCCTGATGCGCGAACTCGCCGACCGTCGTGCGCTCGATGCGCCGGGGGCGCGCCGCCTGAGCGCCGAAGCGGGCCTGCTGCTCGACGGCTGGATCGCGGCCGGCTGGCTCGTCGCCAACGAAGGCGCGAGGCCGTGAGCGACGTCCCGCGCACCGTCTCGGCGATCGGCTCGCGCGTCGCGTTCCAGCAGGCGGTGCGCGACGCGCTGCGTGACGCGGCAGACGCCGGCTGCCGCGCGCTCTGGCTGTGCGACGCCGACTTCGCGGCCTGGCCGCTCGGCGAGCGCGCCGTCGTCGACACGCTGACCCGATGGGTCGGTTCGCAGCGCCGCCTCACGCTCGTCGCCTCGCGGTTCGATGCCGTCACGCGGCTGCATCCGCGCTGGGTGGGATGGCGGCGCGACTGGGCGCACGTCGTCGATTGCCGCACCGACAGCGAGCGCGAGGCCGGCGACTGGCCGACCGTGGTGCTCGCGACCGGCGTGGTCAGCGTCGTGCTCGACGACCCGGTCGCGTTCCGCGGGCGGCTCTCGCGCGAGCCAGCGGACGCTGCCCACGCCCGCGAGCGTCTCGATGCGCTTCTGCGACGGTCCGTGCCGGCGTTCCCCCCCGATGTGACCGGCCTATAGGGTTGTCCCTAGGTCGACCTATACTCGAAGGCTGGTCGGACACGCGCTCGCCGCGTTCGAGCACCGGCCGAAAGCTGTCGGCGCGCGACGTTCCGAACGCCTCGACGACGCCACCATCACGCTCGATTCCAGGACCCACAATGAAACAGACGCTGCTGCTCGCCTCCCTTGTCACCGCGTTCGCGCTCACCGCCTGCGGCAAGAAGGAAGACACCGCGCCGGCGGCCGAAGCGGCTTCGGCGGCGGCTGCGCCGGCCGTTGCCGACACCGCGTCCGCCGCCGCGACCGCGGTCGCCGATGCCGCGTCGGCCGCGACAGCTGCCGCGACGGCGACCGCCGACGCCGCCTCGGGCTCGACGGGTGCCGCCGTCGATGCCGCCAAGGACGCTGCCGGCAAGGCCGCCGATGCCGCCAAGGATGCTGCCGACAAGGCGGCCGATTCGGCGAAGGATTCCGCGAAGCAGTCTGCCGACGCGATGAAGAAGTAATTCTTTCGGCGCCGATGCCCGTGACAGCCGCCCTCGGGCGGCTTTTTCATGGCCGGGGGTCTTGCTACGCCGTTGGCCCCGGAACGCGCGGAACCTCTCGCCGATGCCTCGCTCTGCGGGCAATTCGGGTGGCGCCACTGCGGAAAGACGGGGCCTCGGGCGGCCCCCTTCACCCCATCGAGCCAGGCCGCGCGACGACCGAGAGCCCGCTGCCCCAAGACTTCTTCCAAGCCACCCACTACTGTGGCTTCTTCGTTTTCAGGCCGGCGCTCCCGCATGTCGATGCCCTACTGCTCCTGCAGCGGACAGGGGAGCTGCCCGGCTGACCGTGCCTAGACTCCGTCATGCACTCTTGTCGCGTACTGGTCGTCGGCGGATACGGCTTCTTCGGCAGGCGACTTGTCGAACGGCTGGCGCGCCAGCCCGGCCTTCACGTCATCGTGGCTGGCAGGTCAGCGGAACAGGGCCAGGCGTTGGTGCAGAGCTTGGGCCAGTCCGACGAGTCGGAAGTCAGCTGCGCCGCGCTCGACGTGCACGCTTCCGGCTCCGCACGTGAACTCAAGGCGCTAGGGCCGGATGTCGTCGTCCACACCTGCGGGCCTTTCCAGGGGCAGCGGTACCACGTGGCCGAGGCGTGTATCGCCGCCGGCGCGCACTACATCGACCTGGCCGATGGCCGCGAGTTCGTTGCCGGCATCGGGTGTCTACAGATTCAGGCGCTGGCTGCGGGCCTTGCGGTCATCAGCGGCGCAAGCTCCGTTCCGGCGCTCTCAAGCACAGTCGCGGACCACCTCGCGCAAGGTTTCACTACAGTCGAGACCATCGACATCGGCATCAGCCCGGGCAACCGCACTGACCGCGGCCCGTCGACGATACAAGCCATCCTGAGCTACTGCGGCAAGCCTTTGCCGGCGAGGGGCCCGGCCCCGGTGTTCGGATGGTGCGGCAGCCGTCGGCACGCCTATCCGGCCCCTGTGGGCAGCAGACCGCTTTCGCCGTGCGACGTTCCGGACCTTGTGTTGCTACCTGGCCGGTACGCCGGGAACCCTTCCGTGAGCTTCGGCGCGGGACTTGAGCTATCGCTCTTGCATCGCGGCATGAACGCAATGGCAATATTGACCCGGCTCGGCATCGGCCCAGACTGGTCGGTGCATGCCGGAGCGCTCAAGCGTGCCGGGGACTGGTTCAAAACCATGGGTTCGGACGCTGGGGCCATGCACGTCTCAGTGACTGGTGAGACGGCTCAAGGGCTGCCGAACACCCGCACCTGGCATCTGGTGGCGACGGCCGGAGATGGCCCGTACGTCCCCACGCTTGCCGCGGCTGCGCTCATCCGCAGGCTGCACCAGGGAGATGACTCCCTCGTCGGCGCGCGCCCTTGCGTCGGCCTTCTGTCCCTTGAGGACTTCGCCAGGGAGGCCGATGGGCTCCACATTGCCATGGACGAGGTCCCCCCGTGAGCCGCCTCAGCATGTACGAACAGGCAATGGGCGCGCACTACGCGCGTCTCCCGCTCGCCGTACAGCGATTCCACAGGCTGACGGGGCGCACCATCTTGCACGGATGGGTTGAGACCCACGCGCCCGATTCGGCGCTGGCCCGGCTCTTGGCATACTGTCTCGGTACCCCACGAAGGGCAAGCAGCGGGCCCCTGTGCTTCGTGCTCGAAGTCGGTCCCGACATGGAGTCCTGGATTCGCCACTTTCCTGCCAAGACCATGACCTCGCGGATGCGCCTTGTGGGCGGCCAAGTTGAGGAGCAGCTTGGCGCAGCACAGTTGACCTTCAACCTGGCCGCGGTCGACGGGACATTGAAGATGGAGTTAGCAAGAATGCGGTTTTTGGGCGTGCCCTGCCCCAAGTGGTTGACGCCGCGAATCGTTGCGGATGAGACCGGCGGCGAGGACCAAGTTCATTTCATGGTCGTTGCGGCGCTTCCGCGAGTCGGTGTGGTCGCCAGCTACCGAGGCCACCTCGACCTCAGCCCGAAGGCGACGTCATGATTGTCGTGTTCGACGCCCAGTGCCTGCTCTGCAACGGGTGGGTGCAGTTCCTTCTGCGGCATGACCGTGAGGGCGTGTTCAAGTTCGCGGCCATTCAGGGCGCGGCCGGGCAGCAACTACTGGCCCAGCAAGGGCTGGCGGTCGACGGCTTGCAGACCCTGCTGCTCGTCGATGGACAGCGAACGTGGCAGCACACGGCGGCCATCTTTCGCGTGCTTCACATGCTCGGTTGGCCCTGGCGGCTTGCATGGCTCGCTTGGCTGGTCCCGTCCGGCGTCAGAGACCCCTTGTATCGACTGGTGGCCAGGAACCGGTATCGGGTGTTCGGCCGCACGGATGTGTGCATTCTTCCGCCACCAGACTACGCTGCACGATTCCTCGGCTGACGTCCTTGCCGCCTCAGTAACCCTCGGTGACATCGTCGGGGCCAACAGCGTCGTGAGAACCATGGCCAGGCCCGGCGACGTGCTCTGTCGAGGCGGGTCAAGCCACGGCCAGCCAGTCGACGCCGTGCCGCGGATCGGCGACGACGACGTCGGCCGGCGCGCGGCCCGCGGCGGCGGCGAGGGCTTCGCGGGCGAGTTCGGGGCGGTTGTTCTGTTCGCTCAGGTGCGCGGCGACGATCGTGCCCAGCCGCGGGTGGCCGCAGGTGCGGAGGATCTCCGCCGCGACTTCGTTCGCCAGGTGGCCGAAACGCCCGCCGATCCGGCGCTTGACCGAGTCCGGATAGCGCGAGGCCGCGAGCAGGTCGCGGTCGTGGTTGCACTCGAGCAGCATCGCGTCGCAGCCCTGCAGGTGGTCGAGCAGGTGCGGCGTGATCGAGCCGACGTCTGTCAGCACGCCGAGCTTGCGCGCGCCGTCGCCGAGCGCGAGCTGCAGCGGCTCCTGGGCGTCGTGCGCGACGGTGAAGGGCTGCAGATGCAGGTCGCCGACGGCGATCGCGTCGCCGTCGCGGGCGAAGCGCAGCAGCGGCCCGGCGTCGGGCGCGCCGATCGCGCGCCAGGTGCCGCGGCTGGTCCAGAGCGGAATCCGCTCGCGCTGTGACAAGGTCAGTGCACACCCGACGTGGTCGCCGTGCTCGTGGGTGATGAAGATCGCGTCGAGGTCGGCGGTGGCGAGGCCGACGCGCGTCAGCCGCAGCGTGAGTTCGCGCAGCGAGAAGCCGCAGTCGATCAGCACGCGGCTCGTCGTCGTGCCGCTGCGCGCCTCGACGACCGTCGCGTTGCCACTGCTGCCGCTGCCGAGGCTGCAGAACCGCATCTGGGTCCGCGCGCTATTTCAGCTCGTCGAGCAGCATCTGCGTGATGCGCTTGCCGGCCTCGCCGTTCTCGGGGCCGCCCTGGGTGTCGAGCACCGTGACGTTGCTGCGCGCGCCGTCGCTCTTGACCGCCACACGGTACTTCGCCGGGCCGCCGAGATCGTTCTTCTTGCCGAAGCTGAACAGCCGCTGGAACAGGTTGGGCTCTTCCCTGCCTGCCTGCGCCGGGTCGACGTAGCGGACGAAGTAGACGCCTTGCGTGCGGTCGCGGTCCTCGACGGTGAAGCCGCTGCGGTCGAGCGCGACGCCGACGCGGCGCCAGGCGCGGTCGAAGCCGTCGTCGACCTCGAGCGTCGCCGCCGGCTGGCCCGCGACCAGCCGGGCCTTCGGCGGCGCGCCGGGAGCGGTGGCCGTCGATTCGGCGACCGCCGTCCGCGCGACCTCGTCGCGTGCGCCGAGCTTCTGCATCAGTCGGGCGAGGAATTCGCCTTCGAGCTGCGGATCGGGCGGCCGCGGCTGCCAGGTCGTCTGCTCCTTGCGTTCGCCGACGTAGATCTCCTGCATGCCGCGATGCGCGATGTAGATCTCGGTACCGCCGGCCGGGGCGCGTTCGACGCGGGTGCGGAACTTGTCGAGTTCACCGGTCGAGTAGGCGTTGTCGAAGACCTTGCCGATCGTGTTGCGGATGATGTCTTGCGGCAGCTTGGCGCGGTTCTCGGCCCAGTCGGTCTCCATGACGCCCGCCGCCGGAACGTCCTGCGTCAGCACGAAGCCGCGTTCCTTCCAGAAGGCCTGCAGCTGCGGCCAGAGCTGCTCGGGCGTCTGCGACGTGCGCAGCCAGCGGTCGTTGCCCGAGCGCTCGATCCGCACGTCGCCGAGCGCGGCCGCCGCGACGGGCGCGGCGGTGCTCGTCGGCACGGTCGCCGTGGCGACCGTGCCGGCCTGGTAGGCGGCGGCGCTGACGGTCCCCGTCTGCGTCTGCTGGTAGCGCGAGTCACGGGTCAGCTGGGTCAGGTCGGGCGGCACTTCGAGGCCGGTCGTCTTGGTGACCGCGGCGCTGCGGTAGTCGATCTTGTCGCCCGCCAGCAGATCGCCCACGTTGGTCGTGCAGCCGGCGAGCGAGAGCGCCGCTGCCACGCCGCAGGGCACGGCCGTGGCGCGCCAGCGCCGAAGGGAAGGGGAACGGGTCACGAAATGCATCTCCAGGGACCGGACGCCCGCGGCGCCCGAAGGATTCGAAGCGGTCGGCTGCGATGTGGTCAGCGCAGCCCCGCCTGTTCGAGCGCGTGGGCGACGGCCGTCTGGCCGGCGGCCGTGAGCGGAGTGATCGGCAGGCGCAGCGCCGCGCCGCAGAGGCCGAGCGCGGCCATCGCCCACTTCGTCGGCGCCGGGCTCGGTTCGACGAAGAGGTCGCGGTGCAGCGGCAGCAGCCGCAGATGGATGTCGGCGGCCTTGCGCGCATCGCCGGCCATCGCCGCGACGCAGAGCTCGTGCATCAGCCGCGGCGCGACGTTCGCCGTGACGCTGACGTTGCCGTGGCCACCGAGCAGCATCAGGCCGATCGCGGTGCTGTCGTCGCCCGAATAGATGGCGAAGCCCGCCGGCGCCTGCTTGATCAGCCACGCGGCACGGGCGAGGTCGCCGGTCGCTTCCTTGATGCCGACGATGCCGGGAATCTCGGCCAGGCGCAGGGCGGTCGCGAGCTGCAGGTCGGCAACCGTCCGGCTCGGCACGTTGTAGAGCACCATCGGCAGGTCGACCGCCTCGGCGATCGCACGGAAGTGGCTGTAGATGCCGTCCTGCGAAGGCCGGTTGTAGTAGGGCACGACCGAGAGCGTGCAGGCAGCGCCGACCGTTTTCGCGAAGCGCGCGAGCTCGATCGCCTCGGCGGTCGAGTTGCCGCCGGCGCCGGCCATGATCGGCACGCGGCCGGCCGCGTGCTCGACGGCCGCGCGGATCACCTCGCAGTGCTCGTCGACGCTGACCGTGGGCGACTCGCCCGTCGTGCCGACGACACCGATGCAATCGGTGCCCTCGGCGACGTGCCAGTCGATCAGCCGACGCAGCGCGGTGTAGTCGATGGCGCCGTCGTCCGACATCGGCGTGACGAGCGCGACGATGCTGCCGGCGATGGGTTCCATGGAGGGTTGCATCGTCATCGGCAGATTTTAGCCGCCCGGGCGGGGCACTTTCAGCCGCCCGGCGCAGGCGGCAGGGTCGCTTCGGCGGCGGGCTCGCGAACGGCAACGATTCTTTGCGTGGCGCGGCGCGGCGCGGCCTCGACGCCGTCCTCGTAGGCGACGACGCGCAGGTCGCGGGCGAGATCGAGCAGTTCACCGGGCCGCAGCAGGAAGTCCGGATTCGCCGGCCGGCCGATCGATCGCTGCGCGAGCGAAAAGGTCTCGTAGATCAGAACGCCGCCGGGCGCGAGGCTCGAAAGCAGGTCGGGGAAGAGCGGCCGCCAAAGGTAGCGCGTGACGACGACGGCGGCGAAGGTGCGGCCGGCGAGCGGCCAGGCACCGGCTTCAAGGTCGGCGACGACGATCTCGCCGATCGCGCGCAGCGGCGCGGTCGCGTCCGTGTCGCGGTCGACTCCGGTGACCTCGCAGCGGCGCGCGGCGAACCAGCGCAGATGGCGGCCCGCACCGCAGGCGACGTCGAGCACCGTCGCGCCGGCAGGCACAAGATGCGACCAGCGCCGGACCCAGGCGGACACCGCGTCGGCTGCCGGCGCCGTCGACTCATTCACAGCTTCTCAGGCACTGGCGCGGTCGATCTCGGCGATGGCTTCGGCGTCGAGCCGCAGCGTCGTGGCCGCGACGAGATCGTGCAGTTGCGCGACGGTCGACGCGCTCGCGATCGGCGCGGTGACGGACGGCCGCGCCATCTGCCAGGCGAGCGCGACCTGGCCGGTCGTCGCACCGCAGCGCTCGGCGACCGCGTCGAGCGCCTCGAGGATCGCGAGGCCGCGCGGCACGAGGTAGTGGCGCACGCGCTCGCCGCGCTTGCTCTTGGCCAGATCGGCGTCGCTGCGGTACTTGCCCGTCAGGAAGCCCGAGGCGAGCGCGAAGTAGTTGATGACGCCGAGGCCGTGCTGCGCGCAGATGCCTTCGAGCGCGTCCTCGAACACGGCACGGTCGACGACGTTGTAGAGCGGCTGCAGGCTCTCGTAGCGCGGCAGGCCGTGCGCGGCACTCGCGTCGAGCGCCTGCCGCAAGCGCGGCGCCTCGAAGTTCGACGCGCCGATCGCGCGCACCTTGCCCGCCGCGATCAGGTCGGCGAAGGCGCCGAGCGTGTCCTCGAGCGGCACCGACGTGTCGTCGCGGTGCGCCTGGTAGAGGTCGATCACGTCGGTCTGCAGGCGCTTGAGCGAGGCCTCGACGGCGCTCCGGATGTAGGCCGGCGCGAGGCCGGTCTTGCCGTCGCCGAGGTCCATGCCGACCTTGGTCGCGAGGACGATGCGGTCGCGCTTGCCCGAGGCCTTGAGCCAGCGGCCGATGATCGTCTCCGACTCGCCGCCGACGTTTCCGGGCACCCAGCGCGAATACACGTCGGCGGTGTCGACGAAGTTCATGCCGGCGTCGACCCAGGCGTCGAGCAGCGCGAAGGACGTCGGCTCGTCGACGGTCCAGCCGAAGACGTTGCCGCCGAAGCAGAGCGGCGAGACCTGCAGGCCCGAGCGCCCGAGGGGGCGAAGTTCCATGTCCATCCTCCGTGGTTCGGGACGATTCTGGCAGCGGGGCAGAATTCCCGCCCATGGCGACCTCCCCCCGATCGACGACGGCCGCATACGGCGAAGCCTCGATCCGCGTGCTGAAGGGCCTCGAGCCCGTCAAGCAGCGGCCGGGCATGTACACCCGCACCGACAACCCGCTGCATGTCGTGCAGGAGGTGATCGACAACGCCGCCGACGAAGCGCTCGCCGGCTTCGGTGGACGCATCGACGTGGCGCTGCATGCCGACGGCTCGGTCTCGATCGAGGACGACGGCCGCGGCATTCCGTTCGGCCTGCATCCCGAGGAAGGCGTGCCCGTCGTCGAGATCGTCTACACCCGGCTCCACGCGGGCGGCAAGTTCGACAAGGGCGCGGGCGGTGCCTACAGCTTCTCCGGCGGCCTGCACGGCGTCGGCGTCAGCGTCACCAACGCACTGTCGAAGCGGCTCGAGGTGACGGTCTGGCGCGACGGCAAGGTCGCGCGGCTCGTCTTTGCAGGCGGCGACGTCGTCGAACCGCTCGCGGTGCGCAAGGCGGTGTCTGGCGACCGCAAGGCCGGGACGACGGTGCGCGTCTGGCCCGACCCGCGCTATTTCGAGACGATCGACGTCCCGCGCGCCGACCTGATCCACCTGCTGCGCAGCAAGGCCGTGCTGATGCCGGGCGTGACGGTCACGCTCACGACCGAGAAGACCGGCGAGAGGCTCGCCTGGACCTACGAAGGCGGCCTGCGCGACTACCTCATGCAGGGCCTGCACGCCGACCCGGTGATCCCGCTCTTCGAAGGCGCGCACCACGCCGACCGCGGCGAGACCGAGAACTTCGCCGAAGGCGAGGGCGCCGAGTGGTGCGTCGCCTTCACCGAGGACGGTGCGCCGGTGCGCGAGAGCTACGTGAACCTGATCCCGACCGTCGCCGGCGGCACGCACGAGGCGGGCCTGAAGGACGGCCTCTTCGGCGCGGTCAAGGGCTTCATCGACCTGCACAACCTGCTGCCGAAGGGCGTCAAGCCGATGCCCGAGGACGTGTTTTCGCGCGCGAGCTTCGTGCTGTCGGCGAAGGTGCTCGACCCGCAGTTCCAGGGCCAGATCAAGGAGCGGCTCAATTCGCGCGACGCGCTGCGGCTCGTGTCGACCTATGTCAAGCCGGCGCTCGAGCTGTGGCTGAACCAGCACGTCGAGTACGGCAAGAAGCTCGCCGAACTCGTCATCCGGCAGGCGCAGACGCGGCAGCGCGCGTCGATGAAGGTCGAGAAGCGGCGCGGCTCCGGCGTGGCCGTGCTGCCGGGCAAGCTGACCGACTGCGAGAGCCGCGACCTGCTCCACAACGAGCTCTTCCTCGTCGAGGGCGACTCGGCCGGCGGCAGCGCCAAGATGGGCCGGAACAAGGAGACGCAGGCGATCCTGCCGCTGCGCGGCAAGGTGCTCAATGCGTGGGAGGTCGAGCGCGATCGGCTGTTCGCGAACAACGAGATCCACGACATCGCGGTCGCGGTCGGCGTCGACCCGCACGGTGCGACGGAGACGCCCGACCTGGCCGGCCTGCGCTACGGCAAGGTCTGCATCCTGGCCGATGCCGACGTCGACGGCTCGCACATCCAGGTGCTGCTGCTGACGCTCTTCTTCCGCCACTTCCCGAAGCTGGTCGAGGCCGGCCGCATCTTCATCGCCAAGCCGCCGCTCTTTCGCGTCGACGCGCCGGCGCGCGGCAAGAAGCCGGCGGCGAAGCTCTACGCGCTCGACGATGCCGAGCTCGCGGCGATGCTCGACAAGCTCCGGAAAGAGGGCGCGAGGGAAAGCGCCTGGAGCATCAGCCGCTTCAAGGGCCTGGGCGAGATGAGCGCGCAGCAGCTCTGGGACACGACGCTCAACCCCGACACCCGGCGGTTGTTGCCGGTCGCCTTCGGCGCGCTCGACTTCGCCGACACGACGACCTCGCTGACCAGGCTGATGGGCAAGGGCGAAGCGCAGGCGCGGCGGGATCTGATGGAGCTGCGAGGGGACGGGATCGAAGTGGACGTGTAGGCATGGCTCCTGTGGAGCGCGCCGGATGCCCCAGGATTAGGGGTTGTGTCGCGCTTTTGTGCCGCCTAGGCTGTGCAATCTGCAACGCGTTCCGGGCTTATTCGAA
>CAXUDL010000021.1:0-48172 GCA_964249855.1 uncultured Rhizobacter sp.
GCAGCAGGCCGGAATAGAAGGCCAGCGCGTCGTCGGCGACGCCGCCTTCGTCACCCCGCAGGCGCCGCCGCAACGCCGGCTCGCCGAGCCCGGCGAGGCTGAGTGCGAGCGGGAGGTAGCGCTCGCGCCGGTCGGCCTCAAACTGCAGCGGCAGACGGTGCTTCAACCAGGCTTCGTGGAAGAGGCTGACCGCCCGGTGCTGGAAGATGTCGAGAAAGGCACGTGCCGCACTGTCCCGGCCTGCTTGCTCGCGGTGAGCGAACTGCTCGCTGTAGGCGAGCGGCAAGGCACCGGTGACGCCGAGCAGGCCGATGAACGCAGGCGTCAGTTCGATCCGTTCGAGTCGACCGGTCGCGTTCGCCGGTGCCTCGGGAGCGGCGTCCGCGCCGTGCTCGCCGCCCGATTCGCCGGCGCGGCGCTCGGTGTCGATCGCCAGCACCTCGCTCGCGGGGAACGCCAGCGACAACGTGTTGCGGAAGCGGATCACAGGTCGCTCGTCGGCGGGCGACCGGCGAAGCAGGGCCCGCAACAGTCGAACCGATTGCTGGAATTCGAACCGCTGCGGCTGCGCGAGCAACCGATCGATCGGGCTCGCATCGGGTGCACGGCGCAGCCCGGCTGGAACGGCGGACGGTGCGTCGTCAGGTACCGCCTCCGGCACGGTATTGTTCACAGCAGCGCCTCGTCGCCGCTATGCCGGGGACACACGATCAGCACCTCGCCGGACCGCGACGAGACGAGCTTCAGCTGCGTGAAGCTGTTGACATGGCAGTACAGCGCGAAGAAGCGGTCGAGCACCTGGGCGAAAAGGTGAAGCCCGGAGCCGACGAAGTTCTGCTCGTCGACGGTCAGCCGAATCTCTGTGCCTCGCACCAGCGTTGCGAAAGGCTCGCCGTCGAGAAAGGCCTGCGCCGCCTTGTACTCGACCGCGATCATGCCGTCGAGCAGCCGCTGGTTGACGATGCTCCGCGGCAGGTCGTAGAGGCGCAACATCTCTTTCAGCGCATCCAGACCGCTGCCGGTGAGCGAAAGATGGTTCAGCGACAGGTGCGAGATGAGGCGCCAGAGCAAGCCCTTGCCGACCTCGAAGCGGTAGGGAGGGGTCGGCTTCCGCAGGAGCCGGATCTCGCGCCAGACACCGCCGCCTTCGGTGAACAGATCGCCGGCAGGGTTGCCGATGCTCATCTGGCACGGCAGGTCGCGGTTGGTGGCGCGGACGTCGATGGACAGCGTGTCTGTCTGTGGCAGGCTCGGATCGAACTCCAGATCGACGAGGCCGATCTCGGTCTCGTAACCCGGGCTCTGGCCGTCGGCCGGCCGGCGGTGCGAGAACCAGTAGCGGCCGACCGACTCGCCGTCCTGCAACAAGTCCTCGTGCTGGAGTGAGTAGAACGGCTTGAACGTCTGGATGGTCTCGCCAGCCGCCGTCTGATGCACGCGGTAGACCCGGTCGATCGCGAACACCTCGTGGCCGAACGCCCGGCGACCGTCCGGCAGGATGGGATGCATCGTCGACGCTTGAGTGATCCGGATCGGATCGGCGCGGGTCGCGAACAGGTTGGTGACGGGCACGCAGCCGGTCAGCAGATTGCTGGCACCGACGGCCTCCAACAGACGAGCGTCATCGCTTTCCGTGCGCAGGCCGCCGAGCGACAGGTGCAGGCCGAGCGTGCGACCGGTCGCCCGCCGGGCTGCCTCGGGCAAAGGCAGGTCGACGAAGTTGAACTTCTGCGGGAACGCGAAGTACTCGATCAGCAACCGATAGGCCGTGTGCGACCTGGCGTCGAGATCGACGAGCGCGTCGGCATCGTCGAAGCCGACCGTGCGCGGCAACGCATTCGGGTCGACGCTCCAGGCACCGACTTGCGCTGCCTGCACCATCGTCGCGAGCACCCGGCTCGCCAGCGTCTCCCGCAGGGCGGTCACGAGCGAAGCGTCGCCATCGACATACAAGCGGAGATGGTCGACGCCGAGCGTGGCCCAGGTGGCCTGCGGTGAAGTCAGCTCGAGCTGGATCGACAGCGTCGCCGTTGCCTGGCGCGGCACCATGGTGCCCGTCGGCGCGGTCGCCGTACCGCGGAAGGCGGCCGAGGCGATCCGCACCGGCATCACCTGTGCCTCGCTGGTGGTGCGGAACCTGCAGTTGACGCCGCGCACCGGCCGCGAATGCAACGACGTTCCGGCAGGGATGATCGCTGAGCGGCTCAGCTGCGAGGCACCGGTGCCGGCATCGAAGAATGCGATCGAGGACGACGGCAACGGCCGGAGGTAGTGTGGATAGAGCAGATCGAGGAATGACTCCGCGAACATCGGGAAGTCGTCGTCGAGCCGCTTGTGGATGCGCGAGCTGAGCAGGGCGAAAGCCTGGATCAAGCGCTCGACATGCGGATCCTGAAGGACTTCCCCAGAGACTGCGAGCCGGCCGGCAACGCGCGGATAGCGGCGACCGAACTCCTCCGCATTGGAGCGAAGAAACGCGAGCTCACGCTCGAAATGCGGCAGCAGCTCTTGCATCGCCTCTCACCTCATCCGAGCTGAGATGCCGCTGCCGACGCGACGGCCCGCGGACGGCTTCGCGTCACCGCATAGCGGTTCGAGCCGGGCTGAAGCACCGCGTCGAAAGCGACCGGCTCGGTGCTCGGCGTGAGCTTCAACCTGGCGCGGATCGAGAAGCGCAAGCCCTCGCCGACCTTGGCAGCGTCGTGCACGGTGACCTCGACTTGCACGAGCCTTTGTTCATGGTCGGCGATCGAGCGGCGGATCGACTCGTTGATGCGCAAGCGGTCGCGATCGCTGGCCACGCTCAACGAACTGATGTCGGTCAGACCGAAGGTCAGCATCGAGCGCGCGACGTTCACGTAGCCTGCGACTTGCGAAGGCTCGAAACTCGGCCGCGTATTCAGCAAGGTCTCGATGTCGCGGGCGACCGACTCCTTGACCTGCTCGAGGTTCATGCGCGGCGTCGTGCCGCGCCCCTGGGGATCGACGTCGGTCGCGAGAAGCTTGTCCAGCAGTGAAGGGGCGAAAAGGTTCATGCGCGCGACAGGCGAGTCGAAGCCGTCAACCAAGGTTCGAGGTGGAAACGGCAAGGCTTCGTCGATGCCGCCGAATGAGAGGGGAGCGGCGAAACGCCGCTCCCGATGGTCGATGGCGTCGCGCTGACCGGCCGAGCTCCGGGACCACGCGATGACAGGCGCTCGAAACCTCAGACTGCGACGTTCTTGCGAAGGTCCCAGCCGGCGACGCCGGTGGAGGTCGACGAACCATCCATCTTGTGCTGCTTGTACTCCCAGGTGATCTTTCCGTACTTCAGACCGAAGGTCTGCTGCGGAAGCTCGCCGTCGGCCACGACGGTGTTCGATGAGGACACCACCACGTTCTCGAGGACGATCTTGTAGTAGTCGACGCGCGTCTGGGACGTCGAGGTGGTCGTGGAGCCGCCGTAGGCACGATAGAAGCTGATGAGCACCTTCGGGTAGACCGTACCGGCCGAACATGCGCGGTTGAGCTTCGGCGTGGCGCGGTCGATGTCCTTGACCAAGACGATCTCGCCATGCTCCGTGCGCTCGGCGGTGTGGCCTCCTGCGGACGAGGCGCTCGACGACTTGGGCTGGGTCAATTGGTGGCTGAACGACGAGATCTCGATCTCGTTCGCGTGCTTGGTGTCGGTGCTGTCACCCTGCAGTTCCGTGGCGCCTTCGAACTTGAGATAGATGTCCTTCATGGGATGAAGGTCCTCCTGGTTGGTTGCGTGATCCGGGTCGACCTCGTCCCGAGCGGACGACCGCCACCCGGCGTTATCCCTTCTGGGATCCGGGAAGCTCGGCGACTAGCCGCAACGAGACGGAAAGCTCGTCGAGCTGGAAATGGGGCCGGATGAACGACACGGCGCGGTAGGAGCCGGGCCGACCCGGAATCTCCGACACCTGAACGCTGGCTTCACGCAATGGATACGCCGCCTTCGTGTCCTGCGTCGCGTTGTCGTCCTCGACGACGTACTGGCGGATCCAGCGGTTGAGATGCTCCTCGACGTTCTGCGCCGAAGCGAAGCTGCCGACCTTGTCTCTCATCAGCGCCTTCAAATAGTGCGCGATGCGGCACACGCTGAACATGTATTGGAGTTGCGACGACAGAACGGCATTCGCATTGGCTGCATCCGAATCGTATTTCTTGGGCTTCTGGGTCGACTGGGCACCGAAGAATGCTGCATAGTCGGTGTTCTTGCAGTGGACCAGTGGCATGAGGCCGAGATCGCTCAATTCCTTTTCCCTGCGGTCGGTGATCGCGACCTCGGTCGGGCACTTCAGCGCCACCTCGCCTTCGTCGGTCTTGAACGTGTGGGTCGGCAGGTCCTCGACCAAGCCGCCGCCCTCCACACCGCGAATCGCCGCGCACCAGCCGTAGTTCTCGAACGCTGCGGTGAGTCGCGAACCGACTGCGTACGCTGCGTTCACCCAAAGATATTTCGAGTGATCGGTGCCGTCGACATCCTCGACGAAGTTGAAGGTCTCGACTGCCGTGCCGTCTTTCGGGTTGTAAGGAAGCCGACCGAGAAAGCGCGGCAGGGCAAGACCGACGTATCGTGAATCTTCCGACTCGCGAAACGAACGCCATTTGGCGTAGTCGACGGTGTCGAACACCTTCGAAAGATCCCGCGGTTTTCCCAGGTCCTGGTATGACTCGAGGCCGAACAGCTCCGGCGACGCTGACGAGATGAAAGGCGCGTGCGCGGCGGCAGCCACATGACCCATCTGTTCGACGAAGTACATGTCCTCAGGCTGCCTTGAAATGTCGTAGTCGCCGATCAGAGCACCGAACGGCGCGCCGCCGAACGTGCCGAACTCCTCTTCGTAGACCTTGCGGAAGAGCGAGCTCTGATCGAAGTCGATCGCGGAGCGAAAATCCTTGACCAGCTCCTTCTTCTGCGCATTGAAGAGTTTGATCTTCATGCCCGAGCCGGTCGAAGTCTGTGCGCACAGATAGCGCAGTCCGGTCCAGCTCGACTCGAGCTTCTGAAATGCCGGGTTGTGCATGACCTCGCTCAACTGCGCAGAGATGAGTCGATCGATCTCGGCGACGCGCGCGTCGAGGGTGACGCTCAGGTTCTCCGACACGACGACCGTGCCCTGCAGTACCTCGCGCACGAGCTCGGAAATGATGTCCTTGGCGCGCGCGTGCTCGACATCCCAGCGCGCGACTTTGCTTTGGTCGACGATCTGGTCGAGAAGGCTGACGGCTTGCGGAGGCGCCGACTGTGCTGCGGAAGAGCCAGAAGGAGCGCTGGTGAGGAGGGCCATCTTCTACTCCTTGTCGGGGGCGGATTCGGCGCGGAGTTGCGCCAGCTTGTCGGTGTTCGAAAGGATCTCGGAAAGAATGTCGTCGAGCTTTTCGTTGCCAACCAGCTTGTTGCGCAGGTCCGCGAGGCGGCTCCGTGCCTCGACCAGCTTTCGCAAGGGCTCGACCTGGCGCACCACCGCTTCGGGGCGGAAGTCCTCCATCGACTTGAAGTCGAGGTGGACTGCGAACTCGCCGCCCGCCGGGCTCAGCTTGTTTTGCACCCGGTAGCTCGACGTCGGGCTCATGCCCGCCATCACGTCGTCGATGTTGTCCATGTCGACCTCGACGAACTTGCGGTCCTTCAGCTTCGGCGGCGGCTTGTCCGGGTCCGGCTGGCCCGAAAACTCGCCCATGACGCCGACGACGAAGGGCAGCTCCTTCTTCTCGATCGCATCGCCCACCTGGACGTCATAAGTCAGGTGAACGCGGGGCGGACGGACCTTGCCGATCCGGTTCTGTACGCTGTCCTTCTTGGCCATGTCGGGTCCTTTCAGACGTCAATTGACAGGCCGCGACGTTGTCGCGACCCTCTGATCTACTAGGCAAGCCGACCGTGTGCCGGCCGGCCTCTACTTGAGCTTGTTGAGCGGGTTTCCCGCTGCCGGAGGCGGCGGCGCAAGCGTGTTGGCAGGCGGAGCCGGAACGGCAGTTGCCGTGGCGGCGGCAGCCGTCGGACGGTTCGCAGGGCGCGTCGCCGATTTCTTGCCCCGCGGCGGCGAATCCGGAGGCGGCACCAGCACCGGCTCGCCCAGTGCTTCGCGCAGTGCCTTGGTGACCGAGACGGCCTCGGTGCGCGACCCGACGGGATACGCGCCGTCTTCGCGCAGCGCGGCGAGAGAACCGGCGGTCAGACGCAGGCCGCTCACCGCCAGCACGCTGTTGGCGGTCCGGTCGCGCGGGTCCCGCTGCAGCGCCTCCTGGGCCGCCAGCACGGCGTTGCCGTAATCGAATGCGTTGAAGAAGTCCTCGGAGAGCTTCAGCCACGGCTGTTTGGCGGTGGGGTAGTCCCGCGCGGCGGCACGCCAGGCGTTGCGTGCCTTGGCATGGTCGCCGTCTTTCAGGGCGGCATCGCCGCGGTTCATCCACTCATCCATCGAGACGACGGCCGGTGCAAGCGGCGGCGCCGCCTCGACCGGTTGCTTCGGCGGGATGGCACAGCCAGCGAGCACGGCGATGGCGCCGACGACGAGCAATTGCCTCAATACCGGCTGTACTGCGCCTGGGCTCGTCTCGCCGTTGCCCCGAAATGGATCGCACTTCATGTCTGTTCAACTTCCATAGTCTTGGCAATCGAGCCGACTGCCAATGGCGGCGCCTTTCGATGGTCGACTATAGGACGGGCAAGTTGAGGTTCGGGCCCCCACTCGGAGAGACTGACAGCGCCAAGGCGCACTGGGTCACGGACCATCGGGCAGGATCCGGGCGAACGTTCGGTTGAGACGCTGAAGCGCTCGCTTTCGCGACACAATCTTTTCATGGAGAAAAGAGACGGTCCAGACGCAGCGAGGCATCGGCGCGGTGCCAGCGAGGCCGTTCGCCCGGTCGCCGCGGCAATTGGCCGCTGGGTGGCCGGCCTCGTCCACCGATGCGCCTGCGGCCTTGCATTCGTTGGCGTGGTCGCCTCCTGCGGCTGCAGCACGACGTCGAACGGCTCCGGCATGCTCGACCAGACCCTGCAGGCGGTCGGCCTGCAGCGGCCACAGCCGCAGATTCCGACACAGGACGGCATGCTCGATGCAGTTCCGAAAGGTCTTCCTGCGGCGATGCGCAAAGTCACGTTGCGTTTGCACGCTGGCGACGTATTGAATACCGATGCCAGCGGCCGCTCGCTCTCGGTGGTCGCACGGATCTACAAGCTGCGCGACAAGGTCGCGTTCGAAGAGGCGCCGTACGCGGCCTTTCAGGAGTTGAAGTCGGGGAAGGCGCCGGATTTCGCAGCCGATATCGTTGCGGTCAGGGAAGTGGTGTTGACGCCGGGCAAGCAATACGACGTGGTCGAGACCGTCGGCAGCGAGGCGCCCTATTTCGCGGTGGTGACCCTGTTCCGCGCCCCGTCGCCGCAGCGCTGGCGCTTCGTATTCGACTCGAAGGCTGCGAGTACCACCGGTGTCACGCTCGGCGTCCACGCGTGCGCGTTGAGCGTCTCGGCCGGCCAGGCGCTGGACGTCCCCCCCGAAACGCTTCGCGTCGCCGGCGTCAACTGTCCGACGGCATGAGGTCGATGCGCGCAGTCCTCGCCGCATCGTCGAGCAATTGGCTCGGGCAGCCGGAGTGCGCCGAGGTCGAACACATCGACATCACGAAGCAGGGCATCAAATGATTCGCGCGTCGAAGATTCTCTGGGGCGAGGGGCTGATGCTCCGCCCGCAGCACTTTCAGCGTCAGGATGCGTACCACGAATGGCGCCAGGCCGAGATGGCCCGGGCACTCCATCCCTACAGCTGGGGCGTGCGTCGCTTGAAGGTCGACGCGGACGCGCTCGCCACGGGCAGCTTGCGGGTGCTCGAACTGCAGGCGGTCTTCCCGGACGGCGACCCATGCACTGCGCCGCAGGACGACGAGCTGCCCGGAGCCACGGCGCTTTCCGGCATTCCGGCAGGCATGGCGGAGATCGTCTTCCACCTGGCGTTGGCACCCATGCGTCCGGCCGGTCAGAATTTCGCGACCGGCGACGACGACGCCAGGGCGGCTTCGCGCTTCCTCATGCGCAACGAACCGGCGCCGGACTGGTTCACCTCCGCGGTCGACGCCGCCGTGCCGACGCTGCGCCGGCGCTTGCGCCTCGTCAGCGAGCTCGAGCCCCGTGACCACTTGGTCACCCTGCCGCTGCTGCGCCTGCGACGGCAGGCGACCGGAGGCTTCGAGCTCGATGCCAACTTCATGCCGCCCGCGGTGTCGCTGGCCGCCGCGCCGGTGCTGCAATCGATGCTCCGCCGGCTGCTCGACGTGCTCCAGGCCAAGGTCGATGCGCTCTACGGCACACACCGGGAGCCTTCCAGGCACGTGATCGAATTTCGCTCCGGCGACATCGCGTCGTTCTGGCTCCTGCACACCTGCAGCAGCGCATTCGCCGGCCTTTCGCACCTGCATCACCATCCGCTGCTCCATCCCGAGCGACTCTTCGAGCGCCTGCTCGAGCTCGCAGGGTCGCTATTGACCTTCTCGAAGTCGCACTGCCTCGCGGACCTGCCCGTGTACCGTCACGACGCGCCGGGGCCCGCCTTCGCGAAGCTCGATCACATCGTGCGCGATTTGCTTGAAACCGTCATATCGACGCGTTCGTTCGCGATCGCGCTGAGCGAGCTTCGACCGTCCTACTACCAGGGCCGGCTCGACTCCGAAAAGATTGACAGCCAGACCCGCTTCTATCTTGGGGTGCAGGCCAGCATGCCGCCCTCGGACCTTGTCGATGTCGTTCCCGCACGTTTGAAGCTGGGAGCGGCCGACGACGTCGAGAAGATGGTGCTGTCGGCGGTCGCCGGCGTGCGGCTTTCGCATGCGCCGCAAGTGCCGGTCGCGATCCCCGTCAGGCCGGGCCACTGCTACTTCGCGCTCGAGCCACGCGGAGCCCTCTACGACCGCATGCTGCAGTCCAAGCAGATCACCGTCTATGCGCCCGCCGGCCTGCCCGATCTGCACCTCGAACTCTTCGCGTTGAACGGCGAGCAGTGATGCGCTTCGCGCACAAGTCACGCAAGGGCCCGCACGCCGAACCTTCAGCCCGCACCAATTCATGAGCATCGCCCCGACCCCTTCGCTGCTGGGTGCCGCAGCGCCCTCCGGCACGAGCCGCGCTCCTTCGGTGACGATCGAGTCGCGAAGCTTGATGGACTTGCTCTACCAAGGCTTCTACATGATCTTCCTGCTGCGCAACGGCTACACGCCGGCCGATGGTGCAGCCTTCCGCGAGCGCTTGCGTCAGTTGCTGACGAAGGTCGAGCGCGGAGCGAAAAGGCTGTCGATCGACGCCGACGACGTCTATCAGGCCAAGTTCGCATTCTGTGCGCTGATCGACGAGATCGTGCTCATGTCGAGGATGCCGATCCGCGACGACTGGGAGCGCAATCCCCTGCAGCTCGAGATGTTCGGAGAGCAACTCGCCGGGGAGAAGTTCTTCGACACGCTCGAGAAGCTGCGCGGTGAAGGGGCTCATCGCGTCCAGGTCCTCGAGGTTTTCCACATGTGCCTGTTGCTCGGGTTCCAAGGCCGCTATGTCCTCGAAGGTGCCGAAAAGCTCGGCTACCTCACGTCGCGCCTCGGCGACGAGATCGTGCACTTGCAGGGCAGGCATTCGCCGTTCGCACCGCACTGGGCGCCGCCCGACAACATCGTGCACAAGCTGCGCAACGAAGTGCCGATGTGGGTGATGGGCAGCGTCTTCGCGCTGGTCGCGCTGGTCGGCTTCGTTGGATTGCGCATGCAGCTGCACCGTGCGACCGATGCCGATCTGGGCCGCTACAACGACGTCGTCAAGCTCGCGCCACAACCGGCCTACGTCAACATCACCTTGCCATGAGCCGGATCGCCCGCGAACCTCGAACGGAGAGAGTCCCCGACCGCAAGGCGTGTCGATGAGCGACCTCGTCGAGGCGACCGAATCGCTCTTCGCGCGGCTCGATTTCGCCGTGCTGTTCGACGACGAGGAGCGTCTGCTCAAGGTGCGCACCGCGCTTCCGGCGCTCGCGCTGCTGCCCGAGCACCTGCATCTGCGCGAAGCGGTGAGCCAACCGTTCGAGTTGGTGCTCGATTGCATCTCGCCGTCGGCCAACTTCGAGCTGAAGCGCCTTCTGGGCGAACAGATCACGGTGAGCCTGAAGCAGGCCGACGGCAGCTACTCGCCATGGCACGGCTATGTCGTCGAGGCCGCGCAGCTCGGCAGCGACGGCGGCCTGGCACGCTATCGCCTGACCATGGGCCCCTGGCTCGACTGGCTCTCGCTGCGAACCGACTCGTTCGTCTTCCAGGACAAGACGGCGCTCGAGATCGTCGAAGAGGTGTTCGCCGACTATCCGGCCGCGAAATGGCGCATCCAGGTAAGCGAGGCCGCCTGCGGCGCCTTGCGCAAGAGAAGCCTTTGCACGCAGTATCGCGAGTCCGATCTCCGGTTCGTGTCGCGGTTGCTCGCCGATGAAGGGCTCCACTACTGGTTCGAGCACCTGTCCGATGCCGATGGCGCGGAGGCTGACGCGCAGGGCTGCGCCCGCCACGTGATGGTCGTCGCCGACGCCGCGACCGAGCGCGCCGATCTCGGCCCGATCCGGTTCACCGCCCAACACCCGAGCGCCTTCGAGCCTGGGCTCGAGGATCCTGTCGTGGCGTTCATGTCGGAGCGCCGCTTGACCGCCAACGCCGTCGCTCTCGGCAGCTGGGACTACCGGACGTTGGCTGGCACCTCGGCCGCCGCACGGTCGGCCCTCGACCTGGGCGACGTGCCCACGCTCGAGGTATTCGCCGGTCACGGTGCCTACCGCTGGCAGGACTCGGAGGCCTGCGACCGCGCTGCCGAGCGGACGCTCGCCGCGATCGAGTTGCACGCCAAACGCTTCGACGGCATCGGTGCGGCGAGAAGACTCCGCCCGGGCGCGCGCTTCTCGCTCATCGACCATCCGAGCTATGGCGCTGACACCACCGCATCGAGCTACGCCGGCGCCGCGCTGGCAAGCCACGAGCGCGCCGACAACGCCTTCACGGTGCTCGCGGTCGAGCACGAGGCGACCAACAACCTCGGCAGCCAAGCCGCGCGCCTGATCGGCCGTCCAAGCCTCGAGCGCGGCACCTACAGGAACCGCTTCGGCTGCGTGCTCGGCTCGGTGCCGGTCGTGTCGCGCTGCCTGCCGGCGCCGACTGCTCCCGCGGCGCTGACCGCGCGCGTCGTCGGCATCGAGGACTCGGTCGTCACCGCCGAGCGTGGCCACCGCATCAAGGTGCAGATGCACTTCCAGCGCGGCGAACGCCCCAACGCCGGCGGCGGGCCGACGCGCTTTGGCAGCGACTCGCGCGGCAACGCCCCGGGCGACGAGCGCGCCGGTACCTGGGTGCGCGTCTCCGGCCCCGTGGCGGGCGCCAACTGGGGCTCGCTCTACACGCCGCGCATCGGCTCGGAAGTGGCCCTGCAGTTCATCGACGGCGACATCGACCGGCCGGTCATCGTCGGCGGCCTCTTCGACGGCACCGACGCGCAGTCCCTTGCTGCGGGCGTCGACTCGGGCGTCAACCACCCCGGCGTCATCAGCGGCTTGCACAGCCAGCGACTCGACGGCGCGGGCTTCAACCAGCTCGCGCTCGACGACGCGCCGGGCCAGCTGCGTGCCCGGTTGCACGCGAGCCACGCGAGCGCCGAGCTCGGCCTCGGGCACCTGATCCAGCAGTCGGCAGACTCGGCCCAACGCGGTGCCTGGCGCGGCTCGGGCTTCGAAGCCGGGACGGCCGGCTGGGCGAGCGTGCGCGCGGGCCAGGGCCTTTTCGTCTCGACCACCGCGCGTGCCGGCACCTACGGCAGCGCCGTGGGCGTGCAGATGGAGGCGAGCGAGGCGCTCGCGCAGCTGCGGGCCGCGCGCGAGCTCGGCGAGCGGCTCGGCGCGGCGGCTCGCAGCGTGCAGGCAGAGCCGCTCTCGACCTTCGACTCCACGCGCGCCGACGGCAGAGCGCTCGCAGGCCTGATCGAGGCGATCGACCCGACGCAGGCGGGCCGCCACCCGGCCGTCGTCAACGGCCAGGCCGCCCTGCAGCCGGGCGCCGATGGTCGGACGGGCGATCGCGAGCCGGTGCCTGCGTTCGCCACGGCCTCGGTCGTGCTCGACACGCCAGCTGCGCTGCTCGCCGCAACGAGTGCCACCGTCACGGCCTTCGCGGGCCAGGCGATGAGCTTCGTTGCGCAGGGCGACCTGCAGCAGACCGCCGCGCACACGTCGGCGCAGGCGAGCGGCGGCACGACGAGCCTCTACGCCCACGCGGGCGGCGTCACGGTCGTGGCGGCCAACGGGCTGGTGAGCTTCAGAGCGCACACCGACGCGCTCAGCATCCTCGCGGACCGCTCGGTCACGGTCACGTCGGTCGACGACGAGATCCGCATTGCCGCGAGTCAGGAGATCCGGCTCGTCGCAGGCCAGTCGGCCATCACGCTCAAGGGCGGCGACATCGAGTTCGCCACGCCCGGAGCGTTCACGGTGCACGGGGCGACGCATGGGTTCGAGGGGGCAGGGAGCCAAGAGGCCGAGCTGCATGCCTTGCCGGAAGGTCTGGCGACCGAGCCGCCCCGAACGATTGAGCTGAACAGGCACTACGACGACCTTTTCCCGATTGCCGGAGCACCCTACAAGGTCACTTTCGCTGGCGGTAACGTGCGGCAGGGCCAACTTGACGACGACGGCCATTCGTCCTTGATGGGCGTGCCAAATGAGAGCTATCTCGTCGAGTTCGGAGAAGACCCCCGCCCATGGGTCCCTCCCCCACTTTCGCCCGTGAGGGCCGACTATCTGCGACCGGAGGTGCAGGCTGAAGGCAAAGCTGCATTGGAAGCCTTGAGCGCTCGGCTCGGCGCCGGGGAGCGACCATGGAGAATAGGAACGCAGGACGTCGAAGACTTCCTTTGAACGCTCATTTTGGGCGACTTTGTCGAAGATCAAAATACCGCTGCCCAGATCGTCGGCGGGCTGATCGCGCTGATTCCCGTTCTCGAGCGGGTCGTGGTTGCGTGCGATGTGAGCGGCGCGCTCTTCAATATCAACAGACGCGGTGGCTTTGCCCACGCCGACGCAGGTCAGCTCGTCAATCTCGGCTTCGCCGCGTTCGGAGCCGTGCCCGAGGTTGGCGAAGCGTTCAAGACGGTCTTCAAGCCTCTCTGGAAAGAACGCGCTGCAGCACGCGGCGCGATCCATGGTGGCCTCGAGGCCGTCGAGAGGCTGCTGGGCATGCGCAAAGGCGGTGCGATCACGTGGGTGCGGGAGGAGCTGATCAGCAGGTGGGGCAGCTGGGTGCAGCGCTCCATCGTCGCAGCGAACACCGCCCTCGATGCCTGCGTCGCGCTGACGGAGTTCGTCGCGACCGCTGAGGGTTGGAAGCACTGGCTGATACCGTCGCCCGTACAGGCGCTGGCTCAGCAGATGCTTCCCGGCTTGAAAGCGTTCAAGGGGAGGCTGGACGCACCGCTGAGCCGCGCCGGCAATGAGATCGAGGCGTTCCTCAAGGACCTCGTCGGAGAACAAGCAGCATCGGTGGTGATGGCAGTGGGCCAACATGCCGTTGCGGCCAGCCTGGTCGCAGGCGCGCGCTCGAAATCAGGCCACAACGCCGCTCAAGCTCACCCCAAAGGCCGCGAACTCGAGCGGCAGCCGCTCAGAAAGGTTGGAGTAAAACCCGAGGCAGACGCCGGCCGAGGCAGTGGACCGATCCACAACGCGATTCAGAACACCCGCAAAGCCTTGTCCGACTTGGCCGCACGCGAGAAGGGACTGATCGGCGAACACATGGTCGACTACCACGAAGCCAAGCGGCTCGGCGGATCGTGGCCGCACGATCGGCCCAAGGGCCAGTGGGCGCCCGACAAAGTCCGCAAGCTCAACGTCGACAAGCGACCCGTGAACCTGAGCTTGGCGGACCTTCCGAAGGTAAATCGCGCTGGCATCGACGCGGTGTGGAGCCAGTCGGGCAGCATCACGGTCACGGAAGCGAAAGCGAGCGAAAGCATCGCGGCCGCCTATGGCTTCGGAGCGTACAAGGCCAAGAAGGGCATCATTCCAAAGGTCGACGGGCTCAACCCCGATCTGCTGTTGTTGCATTACTTGTTGAGCGACAGTTCGGACAAAAGAGGGAAGGAGTCTCCGACGATGCAGATGACGAAGAGTTGGGTCGAGGATCGTTCCACTCGAGAAGGTCTAGCTCTTGCAGTCGTCGAATCACTGCGAATCGCCAACGCGGCAAGCTACACGCGACGTGCGGTGCTTGTCTCTGGCGAGGCATCCGGTGCGATAGACCATGCCGCTGCGCTCGCCGACGTTCACGCAGCTATTCCTGCTTCAGAGGTGCACGCCCACCAAAATCACGGGATCGTCCGCGAATGGGACGCCTCTTCAATCGACGCGGTCGAGAAGGCACGCGACCTTGCGCATGCAAAAGCCAGACAACCGTCCGATCAACCTCGAGAACCAAGGGCCAAACGCACTCGCAAGCCCAAGTCTTGAGTGCCGACAGGAACACCTCCATGAGTGAACCGAATTTCCAATCGAGACGGCGACAGCGGTTTTTGACGGAAACGTACTTCCTACTGAATAGACAACTTATCGAAAAAACAATTGCTGACAATTATACAGCATCCAAAGGCGGCTTTTCGCCAGATGACTCGACGGTGCATTCTGCGCTCGGGAGTGTCTTTAGAAGTCGACTCAAACTCTTCCGAATCCAATACACCGCTGGCGCCGACATGATCAAACTAGGCTCTTTAGCGGAGGATCTTTCGCCGGCGTTGAGTGAGTGGTGCTTTGCCTACTCTGGCTACCTTCAGGAACTGGGCCGCCTAGCGGGTGAAGCTGTGAGCTCTGAGTTGTCGCCACTAAACTTTGCCGACCTCTTTGACTATCAACAGGTGCTTGACGCGCTCAGTGTCTCTCTACTCATGGGTTCCGGCGATGGAGTCCGGGATATCGCAACTCTGTTACGTGGCATGCGCGGAGAGGACATGCTATTCGAAGCTCTCGTCGAGCCCGGCGTGTCTGACCCAATGGAGCCGAACGAGTTCTTCCACGAAGAGCCCTATGGACCTTTGGTCGATGCCATTCACACCGCGGAAACGCCGGAAGAGGCTAGCCATTTCGTCAAGCTCTACCTTGAAAACTGGTACAAGTCTTTCGAAGGCGTACCGTGGCACAACGGTCACCTCGTGGTGACAGATGAGTATTCTAATTACGAAGGCTACTGGGCCTTCGACGCCGCCGCAGTCTGCGTCATTCACGGCATCGATGACAGCAGCTTCCGCGATCACATGGTCTATCCGAAGGATCTTGCCGACTGGGCGCGGGCAAACAACGTGATGCAAAAGATCGGACCCGATGCCGACGGATCTGCTTCGGCACTACGTTGCGAAGGTGGGCGCCCATGTCCGAAGTCGGGTTGGTGGCATACGCCGGCACGCCAACGCAGCCGGCAACACTTCGCAGCCGGGGGAATCATGCCAAGCTTTCCTGGAGACTTCGGCCGGACAATTTGGCAATGGGATGCAAATCAGTTGACGGAGGTGCCTTAAAGTACTGGAGACCTGTACCCCGAACTACGAGCTCTTGCAGCGCAAATGTTTGGAGTCCACTGCGGATGCTCGGCAAGCACTTGATTCACCCTTCCTGCGGTCGACCACGACGCAAACAGTGACTCTGCAGCCAGTCCATGCGGCCGCCCAGCCCCCCAAGCCTTCTGTACGGCACCAACAGCCAAGCGGGCGCGGACCTGATCGAGGCGTTCGACCTGACGCAAGCGGGCCGCCGCCCGGCTGTCGTCAATCGCGAGGCCGCCCTGCAGTCGGTCGCCGGCTGCCGGACGGCCGATAGCGAGCCGGTGCCTGCATTCGCCACGGCCTCGGTCGTGCTCGACACGCCGGCCGCGCTGCTTGCCGCGACGAGCGCCACTGTCACGGCCTTCGCGGGCAAGGCAATGAGCCTCGTTGCGCAGGGCGACCTGCAGCAGACCGCCGCGCACACGTCGGCGCAGGCGAGCGGCGGCACGACGAGCCTCTACGCCCACGCGGGCGGCGTCACGGTCGTGGCGGCCAACGGGCTGGTGAGCTTCAGAGCGCACACCGACGCGCTCAGCATCCTCGCGGACCGCTCGGTCACGGTCACGTCGGTCGACGACGAGATCCGCATTGCCGCGAGTCAGGAGATCCGGCTCGTCGCAGGCCAGTCGGCCATCACGCTCAAGGGCGGCGACATCGAGTTCGCCACGCCCGGACCAGGCCACTCTGCAACCGGCAGTCGAGGCCCGGCGACCACCTGCTGGCTGCATCTTTCACGCGGGCCGTAGGTCGCGATGTGCGCGTACGACGCCGCGGGCTCCAAGGTTCGATGGCACGCCTCATCGCATCGCACGACCTGGGCCGGCTCGATCGGTCATGGCGGCAATGAGGATGGATTCCGCCGGGCCAACGATTCGACCGGACCGGAGTGTTGCGACAGAAATGCGCGGCGCACACGCCGGCAGCCGCTGGACCACAGGGTCCTGGAAGGCTTCGGACAGTCAGGACGGAAAGAACGCCATGTAGGGCGGTCTCTTGACGATCCCGGCCAAGCGTTTCGCGGCCAGTTCGAGCGCCGCCCGGCCCAAGCCACCGGTGCAGATCCGCACCGAATGACTGGGCACGTCCCGGCCGACGGCGAAAGCGCCGAGCGGCGCGAGCTGGATGCCCATCCGCTCGGCATGAAGATGGAATTCGTCGCTTCGCCAAGCGGCCGGCAGGCGCAGCCATGCGTGCCAGCTTGCCGGGCGGCAATGCACGTCGGCCCGTCCGAATACTTTGTTCAACGACTCCGCGCGCGCCGCGGCTTCCTGGCGCTGCACCCGCATGACCCGCTCGAACTGCTTGCGGTCGCTGATGAGTTGATGTGCGACCTCGGCACCAAGCGGCGCCGCCATCCAGGTACTCAGCCGCAAGCCCGCGGACACCTGTCCGACCAGCTCGGGGGGACAGTGGATGTATCCCACCTTGATGCCAGGCCCGATCACTTTCGACAGGCTGGTCACGAAGAGCGTGCGCTCCGGCGCGCAGGCGGCGACCGGCAGTTCACGGTCTTCGCACAACACGCCGTAGATGTCGCTCTCCAAGATCAGGAAATCGTGCTTGCGCGCCAGTTCGGCGAGTTGGGACCGGCGGCTCGCGGGCATCGTGGCATTGGTCGGATTGTGTAGATTGGGCGTGACCACCACGAGCGCCACCGGTTGTTTGGTGCAAAGCGCGTCGAGCAGGTCCATCTGCATGCCGTGCGCATCCATCGGCACGCCGACCAGCTTGCGGCCGAGCAAGGTCGCCACGGCCTTGAGGCTCGGATCGGTCAAGTGCTCGGTGAGGACCAGTCCGCCGCGATCGTGCAGCGACGCCATGACCCCGAGCATGGCGTGCTGCCCGCCGTTGCAGAGGATCACCTGCTCGGGGTGCGTCGCCAAGCCGCTGCCGCGCAGGAGCTGCGCGCCGCTCTCGCGGTGCCGCCTCGAGCCGACGCTCGGCTGCATCGACAACAGGTCTTCCGCCAGGACCGAGTCGGCGATGCGCCTGAGGAGTTCATCGAGCTGCAAGCCGTGCCGAGGTGTGGGTACCTGGTGCACCGCCAAGTCGACGATGCCGCCCGGCCGTGCCTGCAGCGATTGATCGACCCGGGTCGCCGCGAAGGTACCGCGGCCGACAAAGCTGGTGACGAGACCTTGTCGCTCCGCTTCGGCATAGCCCTTCGTCACGGTGGCCAGCGCCAGGCCCAATTGTTGCGCCAGGGCGCGGTGCGTGGGCAGCCTCGTGCCCGGCAGCAAGGTCTTGTCGGCCATGCCCTCGGCGATGGCCTCGGCGATGGCGACGTACCGCAAGGTCTTGCCGGGCTTCAAGGTGAGCTTGAGTGTCATAGTTCAATCGAACATTGCCATGCTTGCCGGGCGATTCTGGATTCAAATCTGCTCATGGTCACGGAACTTCTTCTAGGTCGCAAGGCGTTGGTCACCGGCGCTGGCGCCGGAATCGGCCGGGCCATCGCGCTCGAGTTGGCGGCGGCGGGCGCGCAGGTCTATGTGACCGATCTCGATGCGAACGCCGCGCGCCAGGTCGCCGCGGAAGTGGGCTCGCCCGATCTCGCGGCACGGCTCGACGTGACGAACGCAGGCGAAATCGCCGCCACGCTCGCTCGCGCGGCCGAGGCCATGCGGGGGCTCGACACGGTCTGCGCCAATGCCGGTGTCTCGACCATGAACCGGGTCGTCGATCTCACCGAGGACGAGTGGGACTTCAACATGGACGTCAACGCCAAGGGAGTGTTCCTGACCAACCAGGCTGCCGTCCGCCTCTTCCTGGCCTCGGGGACGAAGGGCGTGATCGTCAACACGGCGTCGCTCGCCGGAAAGGTCGGTGCCCCGCTGCTCGCGCACTACTCAGCCAGCAAGTTCGCGGTGGTCGGCTTCACTCAGGCGATTGCACGCGAAATGGCGCCCGACGGCATTCGCGTGAATGCCGTGTGCCCCGGTTTCGTCAAGACAGGCATGCAGGCCCGCGAGATCGAATGGGAGGCGAAGCTGCGGAACGTCGCGCCGCAAACCGTGGTCGACGACTACATCCGCCAGACACCGCTCGGTCGCCTCGAGACACCGGAAGAGGTGGCCAGCGTGGTCGCGTTCCTGGCGAGCGACCTCGCGCGGTTCATGACCGGCCAATCCGTCAACGTGACCGGCGGCGTCTACACCACATGACCGACGCCTGACACGGCACGCCGGTGCGCATGCGACGGTGGTGCAGGAGCGCGCAACACATTCGCCACGGATGCAGACCGCGCGACGACCCGGCCCGTCCCCAGCTCTACCCCAACCCCGGAGGCCACATCGATGCTCGGACTCACGTCCCACAAGAAACTCGTCATCGCGATGGCGCACCTCCAGCCGCTGCCCGGCTCGCCCCTCTACGACGTGAAGGGCGGCATCGATCGCATCGTCGATGCGGTCCTTGCGGACACCGAAAAGCTGCAGGCGGGTGGCGTCGATGCCATCATGTTCGGCAACGAAGGTGACCGCCCTTACCTGACTCACGCCACGCCGGAGAGCCTCGCCGCGATGGCGGCGATCGTCAGCGAGGTGCGGCGCAGCCTCAGGATTCCCTATGGCGTGAACTACCTCTGGGACCCGGTCGCCACGGTCGCGCTCGGTGCTGCGACGCAGGCCTCTTTCTGCCGCGAGGTCTTCACCGGCGTCTACGATTCCGACATGGGGCTCTGGCAGCCCGACTGCGCGTCGGCACTGCGCCTGCGGTCTCAGCTCGGCCGCGCCGACATGAAGCTGCTGTTCAACGTAAACGCGGAATTCGCGGCGCCGCTCGGCGACCGCAGCGTGGCGCTGAAGGCGAAGAGCGCCGTCTTCTCGTCGCTCGCCGACGCCATCTGCGTCTCCGGACCGATCACCGGAGAGCCGGTCGACCAATCGGCGTTGGCGCAGACCAAGGAGGCGGTCGGCGACATACCGGTGTTCGCCAACACGGGCGTGAGCAGCGACAACGTCTCGAGCATTCTCGCGGTCGCCGACGGCGTGGTCATCGGGACCCATCTGAAGACCGACGGCCACACCTGGAATCCGGTCGACCTCGACCGCGTCAGGCGTTTCATGGACATCGTGGCGAAATCCCGCTGAGACCATGGCCGGCGTCGCCCTCATCGGACTGGACATCGGCACGACCTCGACCATCGGCGTGCTGATCGATGCCGATGGCCATTGCCTGGCGACGGTCTCGCGGCCGGTCGAGCTGATCTCGGAACAAGCGGGCTGGGCCGAGGAAGAGCCGCGACAGTGGTGGGCGAACAGCCAGGAGATCCTTCGCGAACTCGCCGCCTGCTCGCTCGCGCACGGGCTGACGCTGCGCGGACTCGGCGTCTCGGGCATGGTGCCCGCGGTCGTGCTGCTCGACGCGCAGGGCGAGCCCTTGCGCCGGAGCATCCAGCAAAGCGATGGCCGCACTTCGCGCGAGGTGGACTCGATCCGCGTCGACATGGACGAGCCCACCCACATCGCTCGCACCGGTTGCGGCATCAACCAGCAGTTGGTCGGCGCCAAATGGCGCTGGCTGCGCGCGCATGAACCCGAGGTCCTGGCGAAGGCCCGAACCCTGTTCGGGTCGTATGACTTCATCGCTCATCGGCTGACGGGTGTCCGCAGGGTCGAACAGAACTGGGCGCTCGAATCGGGCCTGCTTTCGCTGGCGACCCACGCGTTCGATCCGGTCATGCTCGCCTTGCACGGCATTGCAGAGGATGTGCTTCCTGCCGTGGCCCGCTCGCACGAAGTGATCGGTCGGGTCAGCCGCGAAGCCGCTGAACTGACGGGTGTGCCGGTCGACCTCCCGGTGGTGGGCGGTTGCGCGGACCATGTCGCGTCCGCGTTCGCGGCCGGCGTCCGCCAGCCGGGCGACGTGCTGCTGAAGTTCGGCGGCGCCGGCGACATCCTGACCGTCAGCGACGCGCCGCACACCGATCCCCGGCTGTTCCTCGACTTCCACGTCGTGCCCGGCCGCTTCATGCCGAACGGCTGCATGGCGTCCTCGGGCGCAGTGCTCAACTGGCTCGCCGAACTGCTCGGCCATGCGCATCCGGCGCTCGACGCGCTCGCAGAGGCCATCGATCCGGAGGAGAGCAGCCTGGTCCTGCTGCCCTACTTTCTGGGCGAGAAGACGCCGCTGCACGATCCGCTGGCGCGCGGCACCTTGATCGGACTCGGCCTTCACCATCGTGCCGGTCATTTGTGGCGGGCAGCGCTGGAAGGCATCGCCTTCGGCTTTCGGCACCACCTGGACGTGATGACCGAACTCGGTATGAAAGTGGACAGGGTCATCGTGTCGGACGGCGGCGCCAAGAGCCGCGTCTGGATGCAGATCGTCGCCGATGTGATCGACCGCCCGGTCCGCCTTCTCGCGGGGCACACCGGCTCGTCCATCGGCGTTGCCTTCGTCGCGGGGATGGGCGTCGGGGTGTTCGACGACTGGGAGCAGATCGGGCGCTTCGTGCAGGACGACGGCCTGGTCCTGCCCGCCTCGCGCCGCGGTGTCTACGATCGGCTCTACGGCGTCTACCGGCAAACCTACGCGAGGTTGCAGCCGGTGTACCCCCACCTCAAGGGCCAGGCATGAGCGAGCGCCCCAGCCCAGCCTGCCTGCTCAGCGACGCGGCCTGGCCGCTCGAACCCGTTCGCGACCTGTCGACAGTGGCGCTGATCGTCATCGACATGCAAGTCGATTTTTGCGCCGCGGGTGGCTGGGTGGACCAGCTCGGCGAAGGCATCGACAACACGGCAGCGGCGATCGCGCGCATCGCGCCGGTTCTGGCGGCCTGCCGGCGCCACCGGGTCACGGTGATCCACACGCGAGAGGGGCACCTTCCCGATCTCAGCGACCTGCACGCCAACAAGCAATGGCGAACGCGCGGCCACGGGCTGGGCATCGGCGACATGGGCCGCAGCGGCCGCATCCTGGTGCGCGGCGAACCCGGCTGGCAGATCGTCCCGGCCCTGGCGCCGTTGCCGGGCGAACTCGTCATCGACAAGCCCGGCAAGGACGCGTTCCACGCCACCGGGCTCGACGCGACCTTGCGCCGGCTCGGCATTCGGCAACTCGTGGTCAGCGGCATCACCTCGGACTGCTGCGTGCAGTCGACCTTGCGTGAAGCGGCCGACCTCGGCCACGATCCGGTGCTGCTCGCCGACTGCTGTGCGGCGGTGGTTGATGGCAACCATCGCGGAATGCTCGCGCTGCTGGCGGACCACGCGGGTCGCTTCGGCGCCGTCTCGAGCGGCAGCGCCTTCATGCGATGGCTGGACGAGGTCGACCGCGACCGACCCGCGACATGACTTCCATGGAACCGACGACTTCCCCTTTCGAGCGCGTCACGGCGCTTCCCTATGCCTGGCCATTCGATGGCCGCTGGAGCCCCGCCGACACGGCGCTCCTGGTGATCGACTCTCAACGTTGGATGACCGATGCCTTGTGCGCCGCGGCAGGCAGCGCGAGGGGCCCGACCGACTCGCGGAGCGCGCACGACGCGGCATCGCCGGCGGGGTCGATGCTCTCGCGACTGATCCCGGCCGCTCGACAGTCCCGACTGCGCCTCGTCTTCACGCAGCGGGTTCGCGACGCGGCCCCTGAAAGCCTGGTGACTCGGCGCGCCACCGCCAATCACGCCGCTGGCGCCATCGATGCGTTGCCTCCGGCGGCGCACGACGCGGCCGCGGCGTTCGCCTGGCCGCAATGGATGCGGCCCGAGGACCTTTCGGTCGCGCGAAGCGCCTGGAGCGCCTTCAACGGCAGCACCCTGCTCGACCAGCTGACCACGGCCGGTGTTCGCAACCTCGTGTTCGCCGGCTTCACCACCGACGGCGCCGTGCACGCCACGATGCGCAAGGCCAACGACGCCGGCTTCGAATGCCTCTTGCTCGAAGACGCCTGCATCGGCTCGTCGGCGGACCACCACCAGACCATCCTCGATGTCACCCGATTCGGCAACGGCCTGTTCGGCGCGACGGCCCGCACGTGCGACTTCATCTGCGCCCTGACAACATGACCGCCGAACCCCGACGCGCCGTAGCCTCTCCCGACTCCGACGCCCTCAGGGCGCGCATCGCCAACTGGTCCCCCGAGCACGGCAGCCTCGACTTCGACTGCCTGACCGCGCTCTACCGGGCACGCCGCCTGACGCCGGAGGACGTGGTCCGGGCCGTCTACCAGCGCATCGAATCCAAGCCCGACACCTTCGCCTGGATCCACCGCATCCCGGTCGAGGACGCGATCGCCCGTGCCCGCGACGTGATGCGCAGGCCGATGGACGATGCGGCGTTTCCCTTGTGGGGACTACCCTTCTCGGTCAAGGATTGCAACGACGTGCCGGGCCTGCCGACCACCAACGCCTGTCCGCCGACCCGCTACATCGCCCAGTCCACCGGCCAGGCGATCCAGCGCTTGCTGGACGCCGGCGCGATCTGCCTCGGCAAGGTCAACATGGACCAGTTCGGTCTCGGCTTGGTCGGCCAGCGCACGCCCTATGGCGGTTGCTCGTCGGTGTTCGACGCGGACTTCATCTCGGGCGGCTCCAGTTCGGGCTCGGCCGTGTCGGTGGGCGCCGGCCACGTGAGCTTCTCGATCGGCAACGATGCGGCCGGCTCCGGGCGCGTGCCCGCCGGCTTGAACAACATCGTGGGAATCAAGCCGACGCCGGGCCTGGTCAGCAACGCCTGCGTCACCGGCGGCGGCTGTGTGAAGACCATCGAGACGGTGACGGCGTTCGCGCTCACCGGCGAGGACGCCTTGACCGTCCTGCGTTGCATGGCGGGCTACGACCCCTCCTACCCGTTCTCGCGCGAGGAAGCGGACCAGGTCGACCTGAGCGCGCACGACGCGCCCGCGACCTTCCGCTTCGGCACGCCCGCAGGCGACGCCCTGCGTTTCTTCGGTGACACGGAAGCCGAGCGGCTCTATCGCGGCGCCGTGAGCCGCCTTGAACGCTTGGGCGGCCAGCGCGTGGAGGTGGATTTCTCTCCCTTCGAGGAAACCCAGAGGATCCTGTACGACGGCGCCTGGATCGCCGAACGCTCGCTGGGGCTGGATTCGACCGTGGAGAAGTTCGGCGACGAGATGCACCCGGTCACGCGCCGCATCCTGGGCCAGGGCAGCGCCTACTCCGCGAAGGACACCTTCGCCGCGATCCATCGCGTGGCCGAGCTGCGCTGCGCCACCCGCCCGACCTGGAACGCCATCGACACCCTGCTCGTGCCGACCACGCCCACCACCTACCGCAAGTCGGAGATCGAGGCCAACCCGATCGAGCTCAATTCCCGCCTCGGCATCTACACCAACTTCGCCAACCTGATGAGCCTGTGCGCGGTCGCCGTGCCCGCGGGCTTTCGGGCCGACGGACTCCCGCTGGGCGTGACCTTCCTCGGCCGCGCCTTCACGGAGTCGCTCCAGGCTTCGCTCGCGATCCGCTTCCATCGCGACCTGGGCTTGCCGCTGGGCGCCAGCCGGCACCGCTACTGACCCGGTAGCCGGCAGACCGCGGACGGCCGCCCGGCCGTGTCAGTGGACCCCGCGCATCAACCCCGAGACGAAGTACCGGTTGAGGAACAGCGTCAGTGCCACGATCGGCAGCACCGAGAAGTGAGCCATCGCGCCGAGCGTGCCCCAGTTGATCTCGAGCGAGCCGAATGCGGAGATCATCGCGACCGCCAGCGGCCGGCTCTCGGAGTTCGTCAGGAACGAAGGAAACAGGAAGCCGTTCCAGGCGAAGATGACGCAGAACAGCCCGGCCGCGACCAGGCCCGGCCGCACCATCGGCAGCGCGATCCGCCGGAAGCAGGTCCAGGGAGAGCAGCCGTCCAGCAGCGCCGCTTCCTCGACTTCCCTGGGGATCGCCTTGAAGTACCCGAACATCATCCACACCACGAAGGCCGCGCTTTGCGTGGTGTCGATGACGACGACCGCGAGCCGCGTCCCGAGCAGCCCGGCATCGCGCATCAGCAAGTAGAACGGAATCAGCACGGCCACCGGCGGGACCATGCGCACGGCGAGGAAAAAGTACGCGACTGCGCGGGCCCAGGGCCTCTCGAGCCGCGCCAGCGCATAGGCGCAGGGTGTGCCCAGCACCAGCGCGAGCGCGGCGGTTCCCAGGCTGATGACCAGCGTGTTGACGGTGAGTTGGGTGAGGTCGAAGAACTGGAAGAGCTTGCGAAAATTCGACAGGGTCGGCGAGAAGCCGAGATGCGGCGGCACGCCGAAGATGTCGAGGGCCGGCTTGTAGCCGGTGCTCAGAAGCCAGGCCACCGGCAACACGAACACCGCGATGACCAGCAACCGCGCCAGCAGCCCCGCCACCAGGCGCAACCCCGGCGTGCGAGCCGTCGTCATCACAAGGTGGCTCCTGGCGCGCGGTCGCGGTCGATGCGCCGCATGAGCGCGATGAACAATGCCGTGAGCGCCGCGATGCAGAGCAGCATGAAGGAGGAGATGGCCGAGGCGGACCCGACCTCGAAGAACTCAAGGCCCGTCTTGGCGGCCGCGAACATCAGCACGTTGGTCGCGTCGTCAGGGCCGCCGCCGGTCGTCGCGAGAACGCTGTCGTAGACCTTGAAGGCATCCATCATGCGCATGATCAACGCCAACAGGATGGACGACGTCATCATCGGGAGCACCACACGGCACAGCTTCTGCCACGGTTTGGCACCGTCGATGGCGGCGGCTTCCATCACCTCTTCCGGCAGCGCCTTCAGACCGGCGAGCAGCATCAATGACATCAGGGGCGTCCACTGCCAGACGTCGATGAACACCAGCGTGGCCATCGCCGTCGCCGGGCTCGCGAGGAAGCCGTTCGCCGGCGACCAGCCGGCCTCGCGCGCAACGTAGCCGACCAGCCCGAAATCAGGTTCGAGCAAGGCCCTGAACATCAGGGCGACCGCCAGCGGCGTGATGGTCACCGGGATCAGGATCAGTGACAGGCAGAGCCGGTTGAAGAAGCTGTCCGCCCAGAGCAGGAGCGCGATTCCCATGCCGAGCACGAGTTCGACCGTGACCGCGACCGCCGTGAAGCCGAAGGTGTTGACGATCGCCCGGCGATTCGATGCGTCCGCCCAGAGATCGCGGTAATTCTGAAAGCCGACGAAGGCGCGCGCTGCAGGGCGCGTCAGGTTGTAGTCGAACAGGCTGTAGTAGACGCCTTGCGCGAGCGGCAGCAGCGCCACCAACACCACATAGGCCAGCGCCGGCAGCCCGATGAGGTAGAGGAAGAGGCGCCGGCGGTCGTCGTGCCCCACCGGTGCACGCCCGGCCCGGCTGTCGCCCGAGCGTGGTGACGACAGGGTGTCGACCTCCAGTTTCGTCGGCCTCGCGCTCAGAACAGCCTCGCGGCCTTCGACTGCGCCTCGTCCAGCGCCGCCTTGGGATCGACATTTCCCACGAGCACCGCGTTAACCGCCGTCCCGAGCAGGTCCTGCAACTGCGGATACTGCGGGATGCGCGGCCGGAAGTCGGCGTCAGCGTGCTGCAGCGATTCGCCGATCACCTTCAGGAACGGGTATTTGGCTTGCATCGCCGCGTCTTCGACGGTCGACTTGCGAGTGAACACGCCCACGCCCACGTCGAGAAACTTCTTCTGCGTCTCGGCGCTGCTGGCCCACTTGATGAATTCCCACGCGGCCGCCTGCTTCTTCGCGTCGACGGTGGCATTGATGCCCAGCGCCCAGCCGCCCATCCCATACAACTTGGGCATTCCGGAGGCTGTCGGAGCCAGCATCACACCTGTCTTGCCGACCACCTTGGACAATTCGGGGTTTTCATAGCTGGCCAGGGAGATGCTCCAGGTCTCGTGCGAAGCCACCAGCCCTTGGCGATAGGCCTCGTGGCGTGCGGACCAGTCGTAGTTGGTCGCACCCGGCGGCGCGGCCTTGATGAACAGGTCGCGGTACACGGTCAGGCTCTTGATGTTGGCCGGGCTGTTCAACGCCGGCTTCGCGTCGGGCCCGAGGATCGAGCCGCCGATCTGCGAGTTGTAGGTCATCCAGTCCTGGGCCGCCGGAGCGCCTTTGCGGCCGTTGCCGGCCCAGCCGTAGATGTTCTTGGCCGGATCCGAGATCTTCGCGGCCGCCGCGATCAACTGGTCCATGGTCTCCGGGGGCTGGATGCCCGCGGCCTGGAACAGGTCCTTGCGGTAGACGAGCACGTTCGAGTAGGCCGCGAACGGGAAGGCGATCTGCTGGCCCTTGTAATTGCCCAGCCCGGCCATCACCGCGGGATAGATGTCGTCGATGCGGATTTGCGAGGCGTCACGCTTGATCCAGTCGCCGAGGTTGACGGTGTAGCCGGACTCGGCGAATTGGCCAGCCCAGACGATGTCCATGGTCACGACATCGTAGTTCTTGGTCTTGCCGACGAAGTCGGCAGTCAACTTCGAAAGCAACTCGGGGTAGCTGAGGATGTCGACCTTCACATCGATGCCGGTGGTCCTCTTGAATTCCGGCGCCAGTTGCACGAACGCCGCGGCAAACGGGTCGTTCATCGACGCGACGGTGATGCGGGTGCCGGCAAGCGGGCCCTGCGCGAAGGCATTCGGCACCGTGAACAGCGCGATCGCTGCGACCCGGAAGGCGAGAACCAGGCGATTCGAGGAAACACGCTTCATGGGCGACTCCGCAATGGAAATGAATGGGGTGTTCATCGATGGTAGGGAGCGGTGTCAGCCGCATGACGACAATCTCGGATTGTCATAGGACGGCCCGTCACTCGGATCGCCCTGCGGTTTCATCGGTGGGTTTCTTCGAGCGTCGCGCCGTGCATCCCGGGCGCGAACGCATGCAGGTCTTCGGCGGCGGCGGTGACAGAGACCAGCTCGCCCTCACGCGCGGGAGCGCGGCCCGGCACGGTGACGCACAGGCGCCAGTCGGAGCCGACCGGTCCACTGCACATCAGATGGGTTTCGGTGCCCAAGTATTCGCACACGTCGACCCGGACATCGAGCTGGAGGTCATCCGCCCCGGCCGCCGTACCCAGGCGCAGGGACTGCGGCCGCAGGCCGAGCACTGCGAGGTCGTTGTCGAGCCGACCGGCAGGCAATGCCTTGGACGCGGGCACCGGCACGCTGATGCCGGGCGCCTCGAAGACGAATCCCTTCTGGCCTTGGCGCATCCGGACTGCAAGGAAATTCATCGAGGGACTGCCCACGAAGCCGGCGACGAAACGGTTTACCGGACGGTTGAAGACCGCCTCCGGGCTGCCCATCTGCTGCACGATGCCGCCGTCCATGACCACGATGCGATCGGCCAGGGTCATCGCCTCGACCTGGTCGTGAGTCACGTAGACGGTGGTTCTGCGCAGACGTCGATGAAGCAGGGCCATCTCGGTCCGCATGTGACCGCGCAGCGCGGCGTCGAGATTCGAGAGCGGTTCGTCGAACAGAAAGACCTTGGGCTCCCGGACGATGGCGCGTCCCATCGCCACGCGCTGGCGCTGGCCGCCGGACAGTTCCTTGGGCTTGCGCTTGAGCAGGTGCTCGATCGCCAGGATCCGCGAGGCCTCGTCGATCCGGCTCGCAATCGTCTTGCGGTCCACGCCGGCGAGGCTGAGTGCGAAGCCCATGTTCTCGGCCACGTTCAGGTGCGGATAGAGCGCATAGTTCTGGAACACCATCGCGATGTCGCGTTCCGCGGGCGACACGTGGGTGACGTCGCGCCCATCGATGCGAATGTGACCCGAGGAAGGCGACTCCAATCCTGCGATCATGCGCAGCGTCGTCGACTTGCCGCAACCGGACGCGCCCACGAGAACGATGAACTCGCCGTCGGCGACATGCAGGTGCATGTCTTTCACGACATGTTGATCACCGAAGTTCTTGGTGAGGTGGTCAAGCTGGAGTTCGCTCATGAACGCAGGGAACGTCGCGCTCGGGCAACGGGTCGGTTCCAGTCTGGAAGAGGATCCAGCTCCGAACGCAAGAACCGCACCCAATGGAGCGATCCTGTCCCATGACAATCCAATGATTCGGGCGGGCCACCATCGCTACGCGGGCCACCGCCGCGGTTCCGGGTCGAAGAGCTGGCCGGGTCAGGGTCGAACGCCCGCATCGTGTCGCGGCGATTCGCGCCGCCGCCGTGGACATGGCGACCGAACGGATCTTGTTGCTCTCTGCGGCTGCCGAGTATCGAAGGAGTCGCCGACTTGCGAGAAGTCGCGTGGTGAGGGTCACCCGCCGTGTTACGTCGGGGTCGGACCATCGGCTCTCACCGATCCGGCCTTGCAGGCATTCGATGAAGTCGCTTACCTTGGCTGTGGCCTTCCTTCATCGACCGACTTGCGTCGAATCTCTCCCTCGGTCGCGGATCGTCGCTTTGAATCGCGCAAGCTGGGGCGGGCTCTCACCGCCCTCCGTCGGGAGCAAGAGGTCGCAGAATTGAAAAAGCCGGGTGGTAGCCCGGCTCGATCTCACCAACCGCCATCGAGGCGTCGGCCGAAGGTCACTTGGGCATCAGAACGCCGTCGATGACGTGAATGACGCCGTTGTCGGCGACGATGTCGGTCTTGACGACCTTCGCTTCGTCCACCGTGACGCCGCCCGTGGTGGCAATGCTCAATTCGCTGCCTTGCACCGTCTTCACCTTGCCGGCCTTGACATCCTTGGCCAGCACCTTGCCCGCCACGACGTGGTAAGTCAGTACGGCGGTGAGCTTGGCCTTGTCCTTCAGCAAGGCGTCGAGATCAGCTTTCGGAATCTTGGCGAACGCTTCATCGGTCGGGGCGAAGACGGTGAAAGGACCCTTGCCCTTCAACGTGTCCACGAGTCCAGCCGCCTTCACGGCAGCCACGAGCGTCTTGAAGTTCCCTGCGCCAACGGCAGTGTCGACGATGTCGGCCGCGTGACTGGCGAAGGCTGAGGCGGCGAGTGCCGCGGCGATGAAAATCTTCTTCATGGATGATCCTGTCATTCGGCTGCGTATCGAAATAGATCGCAGCTTCAGAATTGTCACCCCGATCAAATGTCCTCTTGGCGGATCGGGTGACCTTCGACATTGCAAACGTTGGTTTGCTTGATTCCGGTCACTCCGTACGTTGCGGTTTGCGACCTTTGAATTCGTAGCACAGATCGCAAAGGCCTTGCTCGGCAACCTGCATGGAAAGACGCTTACCCTGCAATCACAGCGCGAGCGGGAGTCAGCCCATTCAACAGGGGCGATCTCGATTCATCGCAGCGCACGTGCTGTCACCCTGCTTCATCCTATTCAGGGTTCACCGACGATCGATCCAGGAATTTCACATGCATGACATCATCGATACCGCCGTTGCCGCAGGCACCTTCAAGACCTTGGCTGCAGCCGTCACCGCCGCCGGCTTGGTGCCCACGCTGAAGGGCACGGGCCCGTTCACGGTATTCGCCCCCAGTGACGAAGCCTTTGCCAGATTGCCAGCCGGCACGGTGGAAAGCTTGCTGAAGGACATCCCCAAGCTGACCGCGATCCTTACCTACCACGTGCTGGCGAGCAAGGTTATGGCCGCAGACGTGATGACGTTGGACGGCAAGACCGCCGCCACCGTCAACGGTGCGCTGCTGAAGATCAGCACCGCAGGCGGCGTGAAGCTGAACGGCGAAGTCAACGTGGTCGCGACCGATATCGCCTGCACGAACGGCGTGATCCACGTCATCGACGCGGTGCTGCTCCCCGCGGCCTGAGTCGCATCCCCAGACGGAGGGCCCCAGAGGGGTCATCGACGTCGACGGCCCGCAAGCCTTGGCTTGCGGGCCGTTTTCTCGAGAGCGGCGTGCGCGCTCGCATTCGAGGCTGTAGCGTGAATGCGCTGAGTTTGTTCAGCAGGTCGGCGAGGTGACTCGGCACTCGCAAAGCGCCTTGGAAGGCATGTGACCGAGCCGTTGAAGAAACGCATCGTCATCGCGCCGCGACGCCGTCGACTGCATCGGCATTTCCGAGAAGGCTGCGGTGACTCCGGGTCGACTGACATGCCCAGATGGCAAGTGCGTGCGATTTGCGATGGATCGTGTCGAAGCGAGCACGGTCACCGACGCCCGAGCGACTGATGGCCAAGGCGCACGCCAAGGGCCCGTCAGTGCCGGCTCCGGGTCCCTGCGCCGTGACTTTCGATTGCAGCCCATGCGCTTGCAGCACTGCGTCGGTCCGAGTCGGACAGGACCGTCGCTGCTCACCGTGCAACAGTCTGTCGACCCGGGGATGATGTCGACGCGCCCGACGCGCCGCTGATGCTGTGGACCAGCGCTGACTCGGCATCACCGCCGACAGGAGCTTTCTTGCCGGAGTGCCACCGTTTCGTTGCGCGCCAAGCCGCGTCTCGGTGTCGTGCTCGCCCGGCTCGTCCTTCGCCGAAGTCAAGTCCAAGCTCGGTGCGGCGTCGACGCTGACTCCCACCGTGCCGCATCACTTCCCCCATCCATCCCTCAACTGCGCGATCCGATTGAACACCGGCCGTGCGGCCGTGTGATCGCGGCAGTCGGCCACGAAATAGCCGTGTCGCTCGAACTGGACCTTGTCGTCGGGCGCCGCGCCGGCGAGCGACGGCTCGACCCAGCCGCTCACGACGCGCTTGCTCGCCGGGTTCAGCGCGGCCTTGAAGTCGCGGCCGCCGGCGTCGGGCTGCGGCTCGGTGAAGAGCCGGTCGTAGAGGCGGAGTTCGGCGGGCAGGGCGTCGTGCACGGCCACCCAGGTGATCGTGCCCTTGACCTTGGCCGCATCGGCGCCCGGCGTGCCGCTCTTGGTGTCGGGCACGACCGTCGCCAGCACCGCCGTGACCGTTCCCGATGCGTCCTTCTCGCAGCCGGTGCACGCGACGACCATGCCGTATTTCAGCCGCACCCTGTTGCCGGGGAAGAGGCGGAAGAAGCCCTTGGGCGGCGCCTCGGCGAAGTCGTCGCGCTCGATCCAGACCTCGCGGCCCAGGCCGAAACTGCGCTGACCGAGCTCGGGCCGGTGAGGGTTGGCCGGCGCGCTGCACGGTTCGCGGACATCGTCGCCGCCGAACAGGTCGGCCCAGTTGGTCAGGACAAGCTTCACCGGGTCAACGACCGCCATCGCTCGCGCCGCCTTGCCTTCGAGGTCCTCGCGGAGCGCGCCGTCGAGGCTCGCGTAGTCGGTCCAGCCGCCAGCCTTGCTCGTGCCGGCGCGCTCGCACATCAACCGGATCGCCTCGGGCGTGTAGCCGCGGCGGCGCAGGCCGACGAGCGTCGGCATGCGCGGGTCGTCCCAGCCGTCGACGATCGCCTCGTCGACCAGCTGGCGAAGCTTCCTCTTGCTGGTGACGACGTAGGTGAGATTGAGCCGCGCGAATTCGTACTGGTGCGGCCGCGGCTGGGCGAGCAGGCCGAGCGTGCACAGTGTGTCGAGCAGCCAGTCGTACCACGGCCGCTGGTCCTCGAACTCGAGCGTGCAGATGCTGTGGGTGATGCCTTCGAGCGCGTCCTCGATCGGATGCGCGTAGGCGTACATCGGGTAGATGCACCAGGTGCTGCCCGTCGCGTGGTGCTCGGCGTGCTTGATGCGGTAGAGCGCCGGATCGCGCAGGTTGATGTTCGGGCTCGCCATGTCGAGCTTCGCGCGCAGCACGGCGGCGCCGTCGGCGAGCCTGCCTTCGCGCATGTCGGCGAAGCGCGCCAGGTTCTCCGCCGGCGTGCGGTCGCGGTAGGGGCTCGCGACGCCGGGATGGGCGAAATCGCCGCGGTTGGCGCGCATCTCGTCGGCCGTCTGCTCGTCGACGTAGGCGAGGCCGGCCGCGATCAGCGCTTCGGCGGCGCGGGCCATGAAGTCGAAGTAGCTGCTCGCGTGGTAGAGATGGCTCGTGCCGCCGGCCTGCCAGTCGAAGCCGAGCCAGCGCACCGCGTCGAGGATGCCGTCGACGTACTCCTGTTCCTCCTTCTCGGGATTGGTGTCGTCGAAGCGCAGATGGCAGATGCCGCCGTAGTCGGCGGCGAGACCGAAGTTGAGCGTGATGCTCTTGGCGTGGCCGATGTGCAGGTAGCCGTTGGGCTCGGGCGGGAAGCGGGTGCGGATCCGCGCTGCGTCGATGTCGCCCGCCGCATGGTGCGCCGCGTCGCCCGGCGAACCGGCGAAGCGGCGGCCGGCGTAGGTGCCCTCGGCGAGGTCGCGCTCGACGATCTGCCGCAGGAAATTGCTGCCGGGCTTCGACGGGTCGGCGGGAGAGGTCATGGGCGGTCGATCGGAGGCGGGTCGGCGGATTCTAGGAGTGCTCTGCAGGGACGCCTCGTGCGCGCCTGCCGCCGATCGGCCGACGCGCTGCGCCGTCGACGACGCGCTGCAGGTGTCGCGCGAAAGCCCGGCGCGGTGGCTGCCGCAGTCGATCGGGTCCCGCGAATCGAGTTTCGCGGCACGCGCCCGCGGGATGGCCATCTCGCGGCCCGACATTCGCGCAGCGCATCGGCGCGCCGCCGGCTCCTGCTGAAGCGTCGCCCGTCGCGAAGCCCTACACCGCCGCTGCCGGCGCGGCTGCCTTGCCGGTGAACGAACGACCGTCGACGTCGGCTGCCGTGTAGCCGCGGTCGACGTCGAGGCCGGCGATGCGCCAGTCGTGTGCCGGCAGGGCGATCGGATGCACGATCCGTTCGTACGAGCGCATCGGCCAGACGATGCCCAAGCGGCGGTCGTGGTCGTAGGTGTCGACCTCTGCCACTGCGCCCTTGCTGCCCGCAAAGCCCTCGAGCGTGAAGCGCAGGCGGTGCACCAGGCCGTCCGTGCGGTCGATGCAGAGCGCGACGCGGTCGAGCGCGACGCGGCCGAGTCCGGGCGCCATCCAGACGTCGACGACATCGCAGACGCGACCGTCGACGCGCTCGGTGCCGCCCGCCCGCGTCGCCAGCCCGCGGTCGACCAGCCAGAGCGGCCCGAGCAGGAAGAGGCCGTAGCACTCGGCGACGAGCGCGGCGGCGTCGAGCGCCGCCGGATCGCTGCTCCGCACGCCGTCGAACCACACCGCTGCAGTGCCGAGGCCCGCCGGCCGCACCGGCTCACGACGCCAGACGACGTGCTTGCGCCCCGACGGCCCCGCATAGGCTTGCGCGACGAGGCCGGCATGCGGCAGCAGCCGCTCCTGCGAGCCGCCGCGGTGGCCGGCGTCGACGATCTCCGGCTGGATCCGGTCGATGAACGGCCGCCACTCGCCCGCATAGGCGATGTTGATGTCGTTCAGCGCGCGATAGGCGTCGAGCCCGTGCGCCGCAGCACTGTCGCGCAGGCGGGAGGCGGCGCCGTCGTCGCTCGCCGGCGGCTGGACGAGCGGTAGCGGCGTGCTGCAACCCGCGAGCAGCCACGGCAGCGCCATCGCGCCGAGCAGCGTGCGGCGCGTCATCGGCGGCGCGAGAGGCGGTCGACGTGCAGCAGCGGTCATGCGGCGCGTAGGGGGTCGTAACGCGCGCACGGCGCGAAGATCATGTGCATCGCGCAGCATCCATCGAGGCGCGGCGGTCGGACCGAGCCTCTGCAGGTGCGGCGCGCCCGGGTCGATCCGGCGTGCACGGCCGGCCGAGCGCAGCTCTGCCGGCGCGGCGAGAAAGTGGATTCGAGCAGGCGCCGGCGGCATCGATCGCGGCAGTGGCGAAGGAGGGCGTTGTCGCGTCGACGGCGACTGGAGCGGCGGCGCGAAGCGACTCGGCACCACGGAGGATGGTCGCGCCGCGGACAGCGGCGCCGCGACGTCGCGCACCGGCGCCCCGGATGCCAGCGCCAAGCGTCACGGAGCCCATCGGGCGCCTTCAGGCAGCGGCGACGCCGAGGCGGCGGACGGCTGTCGCGGGCGCGTCGACATCATCTCGCGCGGCACACGCACGTCCGGGGGCCGAACGGCCAGCGGGGCGGTGATCCGGCCCGCCAGGTCGTCGCCCGACGTCCAGGCGGCCTCGACGCCGTCGCCGAACGCATCGCCGCAGATGCCGACGCCGGTGACGGCGCAGAAGCGCGCGTCGATGTTGGCGACGACCGGTTCGGTGCACCGCGCGAAGCGCCAGCGATGGACCGCGGCGTGGTGCAGGCGCGGCGGCGCGCCGCCGGCGAGACCGCGGCCGAGTGCGGCGCAGAGCAGCTCGCGCACCGTGGCCGGATCGTCTTCGAGGTGCTCGCGGCTCCATGCGGCGTTCGAGTGCGCGACCCAGCAGGCGGCGCCGTCGGCCCGCGCACGGCCGGACGTCCGGTCGGCGCGGGCGATGACGGCGAGTTCGCCGCGCTCGAGCTCGGCGATGTCCCACGGCCAGTCGACATCGTCGGTGACGGCCAGCAGCGTCCAGCAGGGCGCCATCCGCTCGACGGTGAGCATGTCGGCCCAGTCGTCGCGATGGCCCCGCAGCAGCGCCGCCGCCTGCACCGACGGGATCGCGATCACGACCCGATCGAACGGCCCGTCGGCAGGCCGCTCGGCGAAGTGCAGGCGCCAGCCGCTGGCGTCGCGCACGAGCCGGGTGACCGCGTCGCCGAGCCGCAGCGGCACGCCGTGGAGCAGATGGCGGCAGAACGCCGGCATGTCGGGTGAACCGACGACAAGGTCATGCCGGCCTGCGGCGGGAAAGCGCGCGTACAGCCATGGCCGCGTGCGGACTGCAGCGCCGCGTGCGACCGCGTCGTCGACGACCGCGCGGAAGCGCGCGCCGGTCGCGGCGAAGCCGCCGCAGCCATGGTCGAATGCTGCCGAGCGGCTCGCGCCGGAGGTATCGGTCCACTCGACGCGGCGCGTCGCCATCCTGCCGCCGACGCCGCGCGACTTGTCGAACACGGTCACGTCGATCCCGGCGCGCAGGAGCTTCGCGGCACACGCCGCGCCGGCAAGGCCTGCGCCGATCACGGCGACGCGGAGAGGCTCGGTGCCGGGCGGCACAACGTGGCGGGCCATGTCAGCGACCCTCCGTGAGCGGGAGACGGCGATGCGGCCGCGTGGCCGTGCGGATGCGGATCGAGTGCGAGGGGCGGCGCATGTCAGACCCTGCCACGCCACAGCGGCCGGACGCCGAGGAAGGCTCGATATGCCCATTCGAGCAGCACCGGCATCGGCCCGAACGACGCGAGCCGGCCGAGCCACGCGAGCTGCGGCAAGGCGCGCCACAGCGACGCGAAGCCGCGCATGCCGGAAACCAGCCGACCGTCGCGCCCACGAACGTGGAACCGACGCAGCGCGGCGGTGCGGGTCAAGCCGGCGCCGAGTTCGGTGTCGTCGCAGCGCGCCGCATCGACCCAACGACACGCGTCCGCGCCGGGCTGTCGGCGGTAGTGCGCGATCTCTGCAGAGCACACCGGGCAAGCGCCGTCGAAGTAGACCGTCAGGCGCGGCGCATCTGCTGACTGACGCGGTATTGAATTCATGGTGAAGATGGTTGCATAGAGTGAACCAAATTTGAAGCGCTTTTTGCGATGCACTGTGAAATCGTCGAGTCAAAAGCGTGTCATCGCGTACCATGGATGCGCAGCCAGGACACAGCATGACCACGAACACACGGAACGCGTCGCGCACCTCGCCGGCATCCGGCGCGCCGATCACGAGTGCGAATACCGCGACGACGGCGACGCCGCCGCCGAGGCGCATGCGGTCCACACCGCCCGTACCGCCCACAGCGGCCACAGCGGCCAGAGCGGCCACAGCGGCCACGGCGGCCACAGCGGCCACAGCGGCCACAGCGGCCACAGCGGCCGCGACGCCCCCCTCGCTCGCGACGCGGCCATCGGCCATATCGCCCGCGGCGCCCGCGTCTGCGCTCGCCTCCCATCGTCTGCGGGCCGGCACGGCGGCGCGGCTGGCCGGGCTGCCGGTCACCACGCTTCGCGTCTGGGAGAGGCGGTACGGCGTCGCCACCGCCGCGAAGACCGCGAACGGTCAGCGCCTCTATGCGCCGCACGACGTCGCGCGGCTGCGCCTGCTGCGGCAGCTCACCCACGCCGGCCATGCGATCGGCACGATCGCCGGCCTGGAGCTCGACACGTTGCAGGCGCTCGCGGGTGCCGAGCTGCTGCCCGCTGCGCCATCGGGCGGGCCGGCGGTCGACGCGGTCGTCGTCGGTCGCAGTGCCGCGGCGGCGCTCCGTGCGGCACCCGGCTGCACATTGCGCTCGGTGCACGACGACCTCGACACGGCCGAGGCGGCGCCGGCCGCCGACCGTGGCGTCGACGCGCTCGTCGTGCGGCTGGCGTCGCTGCAGCCGGCTGCGGTCGACCGGGTGCTGGCGCTCGGCCGGAAGTTTCGCGCCGCCGCGGTCTTCGTCGTCTACGCCTTCGGCACCGAGGCGAGTGCGCACGCGCTGCGTCGCGCCGGCGCGCGGGTGCGCCGCGAACCCCTCGGAGCGCGCGAGCTCGTGCAGTGGCTTTGCGATCCGGCACCCGCCGTGCCGGCATCGCCGTGGCCGATCGCGCCGCGCCGCTTCGGCGACGAGGCGCTCGCCCGGCTGGCGGAGATGCCGTCGCCGATCGCCTGCGAGTGCTTGCGCCACATCAGCGAAATCGTCGCCCAGCTCGGATATTTCGAGCGCTACAGCCAGGATTGCGCCGTGACCGGACCGGAGGACGCCGCACTGCATCGGCGCCTCAGCGGGCTCGCCGGCGGCGCACGGACGGCGTTCGAGCAGGCGCTCGAGCGCGTCGTCGCGGACGCGGGCCTCGGCGACATGGCGATGTTCGCCGCGCCGCCTCTCGGCGCCGAGCAACAATGATTTACAGCGGTTCGCGTCGACGCGGCAGGTCTTCGCCGCGTTGAATCTTCATGCGGGCCGCCGTCGCGGCTCGTCCGAAGGAGCCGAGATGACGAAGAACAGGATGCTGATGCTGTCGTTCGCCGCCGCCGGCGCGCTGCTCGCCGCAGGTGCGGCCGAAGCGCGGGTCGCGTGGTCGATCGGGTTCGACGCGCCGGGTGTGTCGACGGTGGTCTCGAACAGGCCGGTGTACCGCGCCGCGCCGATCTATGTTGCGCCAGAGGTCGTCTATGCGCCGGCGCCGGTCTACCGCTCGGTGCCGCGCTATGTCGCGCCACCGGTCGTGCGCTATCTGCCGGCGCCGGTGGTGTACGGCCCGCCGGTGTACGACCGACCCGCGCCGGTCGTCGTCCACCCGGGCTACCGCGCCGACGGCGGCGAGCACCGGCACGGCGGCCGCTGGGAGCGCGATCGCTGGGACGGTCGCCGCTGACTGCCTGTTCTCGGAGCCGGCACCGCAGCCCGGAACGCCGCCGACTTTCGTTGCGGAAACCTGCTCCGGACGAGGCGGCGTTCGCGCTTCATGCCTTGGACGGAGCCGCTTTCGATGCTCCGTTCGGGCGCCGCACGATGCCCGTCGGCGCCGTGGTCGACGCGATGCCCGGCGAGCCGATGCCCTCCGGCAGCCGGACCGCCGCCGGCACCGCGCGCCACCTGGCTGCCGGAGCCGGTCGCGGTGTCCTGGCGGGCGGCCTCAGCGCCCGGTGCGGCGCAGCGACTCGAGCTCGCGCTGCACCAGCTTGCGGTGGAAGGCGTCGCCGTAACCGGCAGCGAACGTGACGATGCCGTGGATCGCGAGGCCGAGGCCCCAGCCGAGCAGCGGAACGTGTGCCCAGTGCGGGCCGCCCGAGAGCGCGTCGATCGCCACGAGGCCGAGGTTCACGAGGACGTAGACCGTCGCGTGAATGAAGAAGCCCATCTTGCGGCCGGCGCGGCGGCGTGCCAGCGCCTCGAGATCGGCGGGGCGGGTCGGTTCGGTCGTGCTCATGAGGAGTCCTTTCATTGTGTGCCGTGGTCGTCGCGGCGTCGAGCGCATCGTCGCGCCATCGTCGCCGCGCGGGTGGCGCCTTGCGACGAACGCGCTCCAGCGCCGACGAAACCGTGCCGCCGCGGCGCCGGATGCGCGCTCACATTGCCTTGAAGAGGTGCGCGTAGAGGCGGCTCGCGACGAGCTTGTCGCCGTGGCCGCGCAAGGTCAGCGCGACCTTGCCCGAGTCGTCGCGCACCGCGGTCGCGATCGCGTCGGCGCGGACGACGGTGCCGCGGTGCACCTGCCAGAACTGCTGCGGGTCGAGCCGCGGCAGCAGCTCGCGCAGCGACTGTCGGACGAGGTACTCGCGCTCGGCGGTGACGACCCGCACGTACTTGTCGGCAGCCTCGAAATAGATCACGTCGGCGACCGGGACGAGGTGGATCGTCGCGCCGATCGCCGCCTGGATGACCGTGAGCCGGGTCGCCGACGTCGCTGTCGCGGTCGTCGCGGTGCCGCCGTTCGCGAGCAGGCCGCGGAGCTGCTGCAGCGTGGCGTCGAGCGACTGCGCGGCGCCCGTCGGCTCGGCACGCCGGCGCAGCGCCGCCTGCACCCGGGCGCACGTCTGCCGCAGCCGCTCGGTCTGCACCGGCTTGAGCACGTAGTCGACGGCGGCCCGCTCGAACGCCTGCAGCGCGTACTGGTCGTAGGCGGTGACGAAGACGACGAGCGGTAGCGGCGCGCCGCTGCCGGCGTCCGGCCAGTCCTCGGCGAGCGACTGCGCGGCCTCGAGGCCGGTCATGCCGGGCATCCGGATGTCGAGGAAGACGACGTCGGGGTGCAGCGCCAGGGCCGATTCCACTGCCGCCGCGCCGTGGCGCACGTTGGCGACGATGCGCAGCTCGGGCCAGAGCTCCGCGAGCTCGGCCTGCAGGTTGTCGGCGAGCAACGGCTCGTCCTCGGCGATCAGGGCGGTGGCGTTCATGCAGATGACTCCGGGGTTCGGCGTCGGACATCGTCTCGCGGGCGGCCGGGTGGCGTCATCGCGGCATGGAATCGATCGGCAAGCGCAGCGTCGCGACGGTACCGCCCTCGCCGTCGGCAGCGTCGGCGAGCGCGAGCGACGCGCGGTCGCCGTAGAGCGCCGCGATGCGGTCGCGGACCTGGGTGAGGCCGAAGCGCGTGCCGTCGACGCTGCTGCCGGCGAGGCCGATGCCGGTGTCGCGGACCCGCAGGACGAGGTCGCCACCCTCGCGCGCGGCGCTGACCTCGATGCGGCCGCCGTCGACCGCCGGCTCGAGGCCGTGCTTGATGCAGTTCTCGACCAGCGGCTGCAGCAGCAGCGGCGGCACCGGCCGGTCGGCGAGCGCCGGTGGCAGCTCGAAGCGCGCCTGCAGGCGGTCGCCCATCCGGATCTGCATCAGCGCGAGGTAGTCGGCGAGCCGCGCGAATTCGGCCGAGAGCGGATGCTGCGCCGCACGCGAGCCGGCGAGCGTCGCGCGCAGGAAGGCGATCAGCTGGTCGAGCATCGCCTGCGCGCGTACCGGATCGAGGCCGATGAGCACGCGCAGGTTGGCGAGCGTGTTGAAGAGCATGTGCGGCTCGAGCTGCGACTCGAGCAGTTTCAGCTGGTGCTCGGCGGCCTGGCGCTGCGCGGTGAGCATGGCCGCCTCCTTCGCGGCGATGGTCTCGCGCGAATAGAACCAGTAGGTGATCGCGAGGCCCGGCACGAGCGAACCGACGAAGAGCGCGAGCGCCTGGCGAACCGTGCCGCGGAAGAAGCCCGGGAGCTCCTGGCCGATCAGCCAACCGGCGAGCGTGTTGCCGGCGGCGAAGCCGATGACCGTGCCGCCGAAGATGATCGCGATCATCCAGGGCCAGCCCGGCCAGTCGCGCTTGACCTCGAGCGGATGCCGCACCACCTTGCGGCGGTGCTGCCAGCGCGAGACCTGCCGTCGCGCGCCGTCGATGCAGAACCAGCAGAGCATCGCGATGCACACCGAGCGGGCCACGGTCGTCGTCGGCGCCGTGCCGGTCGCCAGGGTGTCGAGCCCGCCGAGCGCGAGGCCGATGACGAACGTCCGCGCGCCGCGACGCAGGAACGCCGCCGTCGGCCGCTCGTCCTCGGCGTTCGGCGGTGGAGCCAAGGGCGCTTGCATCGATCGGGATTCTGGGGCAGGGCGCAGGCAGGAGGTGCTCGCCGGTCTCACGCCGGCTGCATCGCGCCGCGGCCCGCCGCGATCACGCCGCGCAGCGACAGCGCCCGGGCGAGGAAGAGGCCGCTGCAGAAGCCGGAGACAGCGCTCAGGCTCGCCGCCACGCCCGGGTCGGACGCGAGCGCCGGATGCAGGCCGAGGCTCACGCCGATGCCGAACTTGAGGATGAAGATCGCGAGGATCAGCGCGAGGGGCAGCCAGCTGCCCGGAAGCTGCACGCGCTGCGTCGCCAGCGACCAGCGCGCACCGCGGACGGCGACGGCACGGCGGCCGGCCAGCAGCGCGACGACCAGACCGGCGGCCCAGCTGGCGAGCGCCAGAAGAGAGGGACCGAAGGTGCTCAGCACGCCGACGGCCGAGAGCGACACCATCGCGACCGGCAGCGCCGCGATGCGGCCGACGCTCGCCTCGCGCGGCCGCGTCTGCGAGAGGCCGAGGCCGACCAGCGCGGCGAGGACGAACCCGACCCAGGCGGGGATGTGAAGAAGGATGGCGAAGAACATGGCGGGCTCCTGTCTGGGGGGTTGGACGGCACTGCGTCAGCGCCGATGGAGCGCACTCTGCGCGCCGCCGCCGGGCGTCGACAGCGCACTGCGACGAAACGTCGAGGCGCGGCGTGAAGCGCCGTCCTGCCGGCGTCGGGAGCGCCGATCGTGGGGCGCGGGAAGAAGGTTTGGGTGCTGGACGCGCGCACGCACACGGGCGGGCGGGCTCGACGGTGCCGAGGCATCGAGGACGCGCCGGGCAGCCGGCTTTCGCGAAGGGGCACTCGGCTGCGCAACCTTCGCCAGCAGCCGCTGCAAGAAGCCCACGCGTGGCGCTGCGCTCGGAGAAGCGTCGGCACGCCGCACGCACCGTGCACGGCGCCTGCCGATCGGGCCGCAGCCGATCGCGGCACGCTCGGCGTCGCCTGCGCGCCCCGCGCAGCGCCCGCTGGCCTCGGCCTGCGCCTCGTCGCATGCGGCAGCGCGTCACCGAGCGGGCGATGCCCGCGCTGCGCACGCTCCCGGCCGGCTGCTGCAGAATCCCGCCTCCACCGATCGCATCGGACGCCGCCCGGACCATCCGACGGCCGTCCGGACGCAAAACCCGACCATGACCCACGAGACGCATGCCCACGGCGCCGCGACCGCCGCCGAGACCGTCGTGCCCGATGTCGTGACCGGCGTGGCCGACGAGGTCGGTGCCGCCGCCGACGCCGGCGTCGCGACCGACCCGCCGGCCGAAGTGACCGCCCCGCAGGCACAGCTCGCCGGCGCCGCCTTCGCGAGCCTGCGCGGCAAGGCGGTGATCGTCACCGGCGGCGCGAGCGGCATCGGTGCGGACATCGTCCGCGGCTTCGCGGCGCAGGGCTGCGCGGTCGGTTTCCTCGACCGCGATGAAGTGGCCGGCCAGGCACTCGCCGCGAGCCTCGCCGACGTCCACTTCCAGCTCTGCGACGTGACCGACGTGCCGATGCTGCTCGCCGCGATGGCGACGCTCGTCGCGCGCCTCGGCGCCGTCGACGTGCTCGTCAACAACGTCGCCAACGACGATCGCCATTCGCTCGAGGCGGTGACGCCCGAGTACTTCGACGGCCGGGTCGCGATCAATTTGCGGCCGCATTTCTTCGCGGCCCAGGCGGCGGTCGGCCCGATGCGCGAGCGCGGCGGCGGCGCGATCGTCAACGTCGGTTCGGTGAGCTGGAAGAACAAGGACCGCAACCTCGTCGTCTACGCGACCTGCAAGTCGGCGATGAGCGGCTTCACCCGGGTGCTCGCCAAGGAGCTCGGGCCCGACAACATCCGCGTCAATTGCGTCGTGCCGGGCTGGGTCATGACCGAGCGGCAGCTCGCGCTCTGGGTCGACGCCGCCGGCGAGGAGGCGCTGGACCGCAACCAGTGCCTGCCCGGCCGCATCGTCGGCGCCGACATCGCGAACATGGTGGTCTTCCTCGCCGCCGACACGGCGCGGATGATCACCGCGCAGGAGTTCGTCGTCGACGCCGGCTGGTCCTGAGAGGCGGGCCGGATGCAAAGCGAACTCGTCTGGGACGCCGGCTGCGAGCTCGGCGAAGGGGCGGTCTGGCACCCGCGGGACGCGTCGCTCTACTTCGTCGACATCCACGGCCGGGAGTTGCTCCGCTGGACACCCGAGGGCGACGGACGGCGGCGCTGGCCGATGCCGCAGAAGCCCGGCTGGCTCGTGCCGCGCCGGCGCGGTGACTGGCTGGCAGGCTTGCCGCAGGGCGTCGCGGCGGTGACGCTCGAACCCGAGCTGCGCGTCGAGCTCGTGCACCGCGTGCACGACGAAGGCTCGCCGATGCGGCTGAACGACGGCAAGGCCGATGCGCGCGGCCGGCTCTGGTTCGGCTCGACGCGCGATGCCGATGGAGATGCCGCCGACGCCGCCGACGCGGTCCTCTACCGCCTGGTCGGCGCCGGCCCGCCCGAGGTCGTCGACCGCGGCTACCGCGTCGCCAACGGTCCGGCGTTCAGCCCCGACGGCCGCACGCTCTACCACACCGACAGCGCCGCGCGCCGCATCTACGCGTTCGACCTCGCGCGCGACGGCAGCCTCTCGAACAAGCGCGTCTGGACCGAGTTCAACCGCTACGAAGGCCATCCCGACGGCATGACGACCGATGCCGACGGCCATCTCTGGGTGGCGCACTGGGGCGGCTTCCGGGTCACGCAGCGCGACGCGCGCTCGGGCCGCGTGCTGCGCACCGTGGTCGTCGCCGCGCCGAACGTCACCTCGGTCGCGTTCGGCGGCCCGGCGCTCGCCGATCTCTACATCACGACCGCGCGCAGCGGCGTCACCGAGAGCGCCCTGGCACAGTCGCCGCTCGCCGGCGCGCTGTTCGTCGCGCGCGGCGTCGGGCCCGGGCGGCTCGCGGAGGCGTTCGATGGCTGAGCCCGGTCGCGCCTGGCGCCGCGGCGCCGCGCTGGCGCTCGCGGCCGCGCTCGCGGCGTGCGCGTCGGCGCCGTCGGTGCGGCCGCCCGCTGCGCGGCCGCCGCCGACCGACGTGCCGACCGTGCCGCCGCCGGCGCCCGCACCGCCTCCGCCACCACCACCACCACCGATCGTCGCGCCACCACCGCCGCCGCCGGTGCTGGCGCCAGCGCCCGCCGTTGCGGCGTCGGCGCCGGGCGAGAGCAGTGCCGTCGCCGAGCGTTTCCCCGAACCGGCGCTGCCCGACTTCGCGACGCCGGCCTTCGCCCCCGGCCGCAGCGACTTCACGAGCAACGCCGAACTCGCCCTGATGCTGCAGCGGATCGCGTCGCAACACGCGGAGACGGTGCGCCGGCTCCAGGTCGGCAGCTCGCAGACCGGCGTGCCGATCGAGGCGCTCGCGTTCTCGCGCGAGCCGGCGCCGGTGCGCGCCGAACCCGGCGCCGCGCCCGGGCGGCCGACGGTGCTGCTGATCGGCCAGCAGCACGGCGACGAACCGGCCGGCGCCGAGGCGCTGCTCGTCGTCGTGCAGTCGCTCGCCGGCGGTCCGCTCGCGTCGCTGCTCGACCGCATCAACGTCGTCGTCCTGCCGCGTGCCAACCCGGACGGCGCGTCGGCCGGCCGCCGGTCGTCGGCGAGCGGCATCGACATCAACCGCGACCATCTCCTGCTGCGCACGCCGGAGGCGCAGGCGCAGGCGCAACTCGTGCGCGAGTTCGATCCGGTCGTCGTCGTCGACGCCCACGAGTACTCCGCGGTCGGCCGCTATCTGCAGAAGTTCGGCGCGGTGCAGCGCTTCGACGCGCTGCTCCAGTACGCGACCGTCGCCAACCTGCCCGAGTTCGTCACCAAGGCCTCGGAGGCGTGGTTCCGCCAGCCGATCGTGAAGAAGCTGAAGGACGCCGGGCTGACGAGCGAGTGGTACTACACGACCTCGTCCGACCTCGCCGACAAGAAGCTCTCGATGGGCGGCGTGCAGCCCGACACCGGCCGCAACGTCGACGGCCTGCGCAACGCCGTGAGCCTTCTGGTCGAGACGCGCGGCTCGGACCTCGGCCGTGCCCATCTGAAGCGACGCGTCGCGACGCACGTCACCGCGATCGGCAGCGTGCTCGCGAGCGCCGCGGCGCGCGCCGGCGACCTGCTGAAGCTGCGCCAGTTCGTCAATGCCGATCTCGCCGCGCGCGCCTGCCAGGGCGACGTCGTCGTCGAGGCCGGGCCGACGCCGAGCGAGTACTCGCTCACCATGCTCGATCCGGCGACCGGCGCCGACAAGCCGATGACCGTCGCGTGGGACTCGGCGCTGGCGCTGATCCCGTCGAAGACGCGCAGCCGTCCCTGCGGCTACTGGCTCGACGCCGAGCAGACCGACGCCGTCATGCGGCTGCGCGCGCTCGGCGTGCAGATCCAGCGCATCGACGAAGCCGCCGCGCTGCGCGGCGAGACCTACCACGAGACCGCCCGCGACGTCGGCCCGCGCCGCGACGTCCGCGGCAGCATCGCCGACGCGGGCGATGCCGTGTCGGTCAAGGTCACGCTGGTGCCGGCGTTGGTCGACGCCGCGGCCGGCAGCTACTATGTCTCGCTCGAGCAGCCGTTCGCCAATCTGGTCGTCGCCGCGCTGGAACCCGACACGCAGAGCAGCTTCTTCGCGAGCGGCGTCGTCGGCCGCGTCGGCGGCGCGGCTCGCCTGATGGTGCGGCCCGAAGTCCGGATGACGCCGCTGCCTTGAAGAAGGCCCGAGCGAAGCCCATCTTGCCAAGTGCCTCCCCTGATTTCCGGATGAACACGACGACCGTCACCGCCCAGGAAACGCTCACGCCGCTGCCGCCGCGCCGCGCCGAGGCGCGCCGCATCTATCGCCACCGGCTGCCCGTGCGGCTGATGCACTGGATCAACGCGGTGTGCCTCACGGTGCTGCTGATGAGCGGGCTGACGATCTTCAATGCCCATCCCCATCTGTACTGGGGCATCGATTCCGACTTCGCCCATCCGTGGCTCAGCATCGGATCGCGTTCCGCGCCGGGTGGCGCGGTCGGCGTGACGACGATCGCTGGTCAGTCGTTCGGCACCGACGGCGTGCTCGGCGTCTCGAAGCTCGGCGAGACGGGCGAGCGGACGCAGCGCGCATTCCCGTCGTGGGCGACGATTCCCGGCCGGCAGTGGCTGTCGATGGCCCGGCACTGGCACTTCTTCTTCTCCTGGCTCTTCGTCGTCAACGGTGTCTGCTACGTGCTCTACGCCGTGGCCAGCGGCCATCTCCGGCGCGACCTGCTGCCGACGCGCGCCGAGCTGCGGCGCATCGGCGCCTCGATCGGCGACCACCTGCGATTGCGCCATCCGACCGGCGAGGCGGCGAGGCGCTACAACGTGCTGCAGAACCTCGCCTACCTCGGCGTCGTGTTCGGGCTGCTGCCGCTCGTCATCGTCGCTGGCCTGGCGATGTCGCCGAGGTTGAACGCCGTCTGGCCGGGCTGGATCGAGGTGTTCGGCGGCCGCCAGGGCGCGCGCTCGGTGCATTTCCTCGCGGCGTTCGGGCTGCTGCTCTTCGTCGCCGTCCATGTGTTCGAGGTGATCGTCGGCGGTGTCTGGAACCAGCTCCGCTCGATGGTGACCGGCTACTACGTGCTGCCGGCCGACAAGCGGGTGAAGTCGTGACAACAGTGCCGCGGAAGACCATCGCGAGCGGGCACCCGAAGCGCGCGGCGAGCCGTCGCACCGCATTGCGCGCGGCGCTCGGCGCGGTCGGCGGGCTGTCGCTCGCGGGCTGCGATCGGCTCTCGAACTCGCCGGCGTTCGTCGACGTGCTGCAGCGTGCCGAGGCGCTCAACCAGGCGGCGCAGCGCCGCGTCGCCGGGCGCAGGGCGATGGCGCAGGAGTTCGCCGAGGCCGATATCGCCGCGCACTTCAAGGGCAACGGCACGCTCGAGCCGGCGTCGGACGGCTACCAGGCGCTGAAGGAGAACGGCTTTCGAGACTGGCGGCTCGAGGTCGGCGGCCTCGTCGAAGCCCCGGCATCGTTCAGCCTGGCCGACCTGCGCGCGATGCCGTCGCGCACGCAGATCACGCGGCACGACTGCGTCGAGGGCTGGAGCACGATCGGCAAGTGGAAGGGCGTGCCGCTCGCGCACGTGCTGGCGCTCGTCAAGCCGAAGCCGGCGGCCAACTTCGTCGTCTTCCGCTGCGCCGATTCGCTCGACGAAGCGAAGCCCGGCGAGGACGCCGACGACGATGTCGGCAGCTACTACGAGAGCGTCGACTTCGACGACGCGTACCACCCGCAGACGGTGCTCGCCTACGACCTCAACGACAAGCCGCTGCCGGTCGCCAACGGCGCGCCGCTGCGCGTGCGCATCGAGCGGCAGCTCGGCTACAAGCACGCCAAGTACCTGATGCGGCTCGAGCTCGTCGAGAGCTTCAAGGACATCGGCGACGGCAAGGGCGGCTACTGGGAGGACCAGGGCTACGAGTGGTACGCGGGGATCTGACAAGCCGCGGCGTTCCGGTCGTTCGAGGGGCGGCCGCCTGCGTGGCGATCGATCGCCTTGCGTACCTCGAAGGCGGGGCTGCCGGTGCGGATCTGGCCGACGGTGATCGGCTCGACTCCGGCGAACACGCGCAGCAGCGTCGACTTGCCGCAGCCCGACGGGCCGACCGGCACGGTGAACGATCCGTCGGCGATCTCGATCCGAATCGACCGAGACGCGCGGCACCACCCTGCCTACACTGCACGACCGCTGCAACGACCGGCGACGCCATGGGACACGCCATCGCCAAGACCTGCATGACCGCCGCCGATTTCCTCCGCTGGGACGAGCACGAGCCGGTGCGCCATGAATTCGTCCGCGGCGAGGTGTTCGCGGTGGCGGGCGGGGAGGATCGGAACGTCACGATCGCCGGCAATCTCTATCTCGCCTTCCGCGCTCACCTTCGCGGCACGCCGTGCCGCACCTTCATGGCCGACGTGAAACTCCGCGTCGAAGTGGCCGATTGCTTCTACTACCCCGACGTGATGGTCACCTGCAGCGCCGCCGACGCCGCCGACCGGCTGATCAAGCGCGAGCCGGTGCTGGTCGTCGAGGTGCTGTCGCCCGGCACCGCCGCATACGACCGCGGCGACAAGTTCGCGAACTACCGCCGGCTGCAGTCGCTGCGCGAATACCTGCTGATCGATCCGCAGACGCGCCGCTCCGACCTCTACCGGCTCGGCTCCAACGGCCTTTGGGTGCTGCATCCGGTCGAGCCGGACGAGCCGCTGACGCTCGCGAGCGTCGACCTCGTCGTCCCGGCGGAGCGGCTCTGGGACGAAGTACCGCCGTCCGACGAGGTACCGGCGCGCGCCTGAGCCAGCTCAGCCGACGAGGCGCCGCCCCGCGTGCATCCGCGCCCGGGGCTGCGCCGGCGCCGACCAGACGCCGCGGGACTGACCCGCGCCCGAGACTGCGGTCGGCCGACGAGACGCCGACCCCGGGCCGACCCGTGACCGGGGCTCTCTGTCGGCGCCGCCGAGACGCCGCCCGGAGCTGACCCGCGCCTGATGCCGCGGGGCGGCGCCGATGACACGCCGCCCCGCGCCTCAGGACCGGTCAGCGCCGTCGGCCCAGCAGGCTCCCGAGCACGCCGCGCACGACCTCGCGGCCCACGCTCGAGCCGATCGTCCGCATCGCCGACCGCGCCGCCGATTCGGCGATGCCCTCGTGGTGGCCGCCGCGCGGGCCGGTGCTGCCGAAGAGCGCGTCTCGCAAGCCGCCGAGCAGCCCGCCCGCATCGCCACCCGC
>CAXUDL010000021.1:48272-75368 GCA_964249855.1 uncultured Rhizobacter sp.
GTCGGCGCACTCGGCGCCGAGGCGCCACCGCCCGCCGCCGCACCGTTCCGTGCCGAACCGCCACCACCCGCCGCCGCACCGTCGCGTGCCGAGCCACCGCCACCCGACGCCGTACCGCTCCGCGCCGCCCGCCCCTTCAAGGTCTCGTACGCCGACTCGCGGTCGACCGTCTTCTCGTACACCCCCGCGACCAGCGACCCGTCGATCAGCGCCTTGCGCTCGCCGTCGTCGATCGGCCCGATCCGGCTCGCCGGCGGCAGCACGAAGACGCGCTCGGTGGGACAAGGCCGCCCCTTGTCGTCGAGCAGGCTGACGAGCGCCTCGCCGACGGCGAGCTCGGTGATCGCGGTCTCGACGTCGAGCCCCGGCTTCGCCCGCATCGTGCTCGCCGCCGCCTTGACCGCCTTCTGGTCGCGCGGCGTGAACGCGCGCAGCGCGTGCTGGACGCGGTTGCCGAGTTGCGCGAGCACGCTGTCGGGCACGTCGAGCGGGTTCTGGGTCACGAACCAGACGCCGACGCCCTTGCTGCGCACCAGGCGCACGACGAGCTCGATGCGCTCGACGAGCGCCTTGGGCGCATCGTCGAAGAGCAGGTGGGCCTCGTCGAAGAAGAAGACGAATTTCGGTTTCTCGAGGTCGCCGACCTCGGGCAGCCGCTCGAAGAGCTCGGACAGCAGCCAGAGCAGGAAGGTCGCGTAGAGCCGCGGGCTCGTCATCAGCCGGTCGGCGGCGAGGATGTTGACGACGCCTGCTTGTTTGCCGTTCACGTCCACCGTCTGCATCAGGTCGGCGATGTCGAGCATCGGCTCGCCGAAGAAGCGGTCGCCGCCCTGGCTGTCGATCTGCAACAGGCCGCGCTGGATCGCGCCGATGCTCGCCGCGCTGACGTTGCCGTAGTCGGTCGTGAAGCTGCCGGCGTTGTCGCCGACGTGCTTCAGCATCGCCCGCAGGTCCTTCAGGTCGAGCAGCAGCAGGCCGTGGTCGTCGGCGATCCGGAACACGAGCTGCAGCACGCCCTGCTGCGTGTCGTTGAGCGCGAGCATCCGCGCCAGCATCAACGGCCCCATGTCGCTGACGGTCGCGCGGACGGGGTGGCCCTGCGCTTTCGTGTCGGTGGCGAAGACGTCCCAGAGCGTCGCCGGGCAGGCCGCCGGTGGCGGCACCTCGATGCCGCGCTCGGCGAGCGTCGCGGCGAGCTTGTCGCCGACGCGGCCCGCCTCGGCGATGCCCGCGAGGTCCCCCTTCACGTCGGCGAGGAACACCGGCACGCCGATCCGGCTGAAGCCCTCGGCGAGCTTCTGCAGCGTCACCGTCTTGCCGGTGCCGGTGGCACCGGTGACGAGGCCGTGCCGGTTGGCCATCTCGGGGCGCAGGAAGCACCCGATGGGCGCGGCGCCGGTGGCAGCGGCATGGCTGGCGATCAGGATCGGCTCGGGCATGGCGCAAGTCTAGTGGAGCGCCCGACGCGAACCGCCGCTCGATCGGTGCTCGCCATCGTCTTCGGCTGGCTCATGGAGCCCGTGCGCCGACGCGTCCGAGTCCCATGGCCGCCCTTCCGGCACTGGAACTGCGGTCAGCGGTCAGCGGCCGCGGCCGCGGCTGCGGCTGCGGCGGCCGACGGCGAGCAGCCCGAGGCCGGCCACCATCATCGCGTAGGTCTCGGGCTCGGGCACCGCCGCGACGTTGCCGCCGGCGGCGTCGAAGGCCAGGCGGCCCGCAGGCCCGTGCGAGCCGAGGCTCGCCGGATCGTTGAACGAGATGCCGGCGCTGCCGCCGTACATGTCGGTCTCCGTGCTGAGGTCGACCTCGTAGCGAAGGCCGAGCGTCTGCCCCGCGGCCACCGTGCCGAGCGCGACCGTCGTCTGGTAATTCGAGATGCCGAAGGTGCTCGAGCGGAACAGGCAGCCCGAGTTGGACCCGTCGTTGCAGTCGTCGGGGGGGGCGGTGGCCAGGGCAACGGTCAGGCCGATGTCGGCGCCGGACAGGCTTCCGGTTCGGGAGCCATCGTCGTAGGTGAAGGTGCTCGACCAGATCGGTGCCGAGCTGCCGTCGACATAGACCGCCGCGGCGAAGCTCACGCGGTTCGTGCCGTAGCGCGTGCCGTACTCGTAGGAGAAGGTCAAGGCGGCGATGTCGAGACCGAAGTCGGCTTGCTGCGCCACTCCGGCCGTATTGGTGATCTGGTCGCGGTAGACCAGCTTGAGGTCGCTGCTCATCATCGCCTGCGAACCGTAGGACTGGCTCGTCAGGATCGAGCCGCCGAAATGCCCGTCACCGAGCGAGGCGGCGGAGGCCGAGCCGTAAGACTCCCATTGGACCGGCGGCGGCGTTGCGATCCCCGCACCCGCGACGCCTGCGGTGGCCGGCAGCGTGAAGCTGTCGCTCGCAGGGGTGCTGACACCGTAGCGCGAGGCGCCGATGTGGTAGCTGCCGTTGGCCTCGAACGTCGATTGGGCGATCGCGGCGCCCGACCACAACGGGAACGCGATGGCGATGCAGGCGGACAGCTGGGATGCCTTGAAGGGTCGATTCGAAGGGGTCATGGTGTTGCCTGTGGTTGTGGGGCTAGGATGGCAGCGCGACTCTAGGAAGCGCTCGCCAGGGCCGCATCCTCGTTGTCGGGGGCTCGCCTGACGCCGCCTGCGCTCAAGAGAAGTCCCGCACGCATTCGCGCTGCGTCCTTGCAACGACCGCCCCGCCACCGCGTCCACCATGTCCGACGAAGACCTGCCCGCCGTGATGTACGCCTGGGAGCTCGGCGGCGGCCTCGGCCACGTCGCCAAGGGCCTGTTGCTCGCCGACCAGCTGGCAGCCCAGGGCATGGAAGTCTCGTTCGCGGTGAGGGACCTCGCCATCACCCATCCGGTGCTGCCGGATGCGAACCACCGCCTCTACCAGGCGCCGGTCGGCTGGACCCGCCTGCGCGGCGCGCCGGAGCCGGCGAGCCACGCCGAACTGCTGCTGCACGCCGGCTTCGGCGACGCCGCCGCGCTGCAGGGCAGGGTCCGCGGCTGGTTGACGCTGTTCGAGGCCGATCGCACCCGGCTCGTCATCGCCGACCATTCGCCGAGCGCGCTGCTGGCTGCGCGCTGCGCCGGCTTGCCGACGCTGCTCTTCGGCCACGGCTTCTTCGTACCGCCCGCGGGGTGGCCGGTGTTCCGCGACTGGGAGCCGGTCGCCGTCGACCGCATCGACAGCGCCGGGCAGCGCCTGCTCGATGCGTTGAATGGCTGCCTCGTCGCGTTCGGCGCACCTGCGCTCCCGGGGCTGTCGGCACTTTACGGGGACGTCGAAAACTTTCTCTGCACGACGCCCGAACTCGACCACTATCCGGCCCGTGGCAGCGGTGTCGCTGGTGGCCGCGGCAACCTGGACCGCTACGTCGGCACGCTCTGGTTCGACGACGTCGGCGGGCCCGCCGACTGGCCCGACGCCGACGGCCGGTCGCCGCGTGTGTTCGCCTATCTGCGCCCCGGGCTGCCAGGCCTGGATGCCGTGCTGACGGCCCTCCGGCTGAGCGGCGCCGCGGTGCTCGTCGCGTCGCCCGGTCTCGCGCCGGCGGTGGCCGCGGCATGGCGGACGCCCCGGCTGCGGTTCGCGACCGGCCTCGTCGCGCTGCGCGAGGTTGCGCGCGACGCCGACCTCGTCGTGTGTTCCGGGTCGGACACCCTGCACGGCCTTGCCCAGTCGGGCGTTCCGGTGCTCGGACTGCCCCTGAGCGCCGAGCAGCGCATCGCCGCAGAGCGCGTCGCACGGACGGGCGCGGGCCGCTGGGTGCTGCCGGGCAACGGCGTCGACGCTCTGCTCGCTGCGGTCCGCGACTTGCTGGGTTCGCCCCATTACCGCGAGGCGGCGCGCGAACTGCAGCGGCGCCATCCCCGTCGCGCGCCGGCCGTTCAACTCGCCCCTGTCGTCGCGGCCTGCCGGCGCCTGCTCGCGCCAGCGCCGCCGGCCTGATCCGGGACGCGTCGGACATCGCGACGTGCACGGTCGCGAGGTCGACCGCACACACCGGTTGCATCTCTTCCGGCGTTCCGGTCGCGGCGCGCGCGACGTTGAACGTATCGGTGGCTGCCGCGTCCCCGCGCGAGACCGTGTCGGGCGTGCTGGCGGCGATCGTGACGGGGGCGGCGTGGGTCGCGCCTCGATTCCGTCCCGATGGAGCGACTTTCCGCGTGGTGGACCCTGCCAGGAAGGCCGCTGCGACGAAGGGGGCCACCCAACCGACGCGCGGCCCCCGTCACCGACGGGCGCGGCGGCGGCCGTGCGCATCGGCCGTCGATTCCGCCGTGCGCCGATAAAATCGGGCAGCCATCCCCAAGACGACATCCGCGGCGCCGTTCGCGGGACAAAATGAACGCACCAGCGCCACCAACAGGAGCCCTATGGCCGGTCATTCCAAGTGGGCCAACATCCAGCATCGCAAGGGCCGCCAGGACGAGAAGCGCGGCAAGGTCTGGACGCGCGTGATCCGCGAGATCACGGTCGCGGCGCGGCAGGGCGGCGGTGATCTGGCGATGAACCCGCGGCTGCGCCTCGCGGTCGAGAAGGCGAAGGCGGCCAACATGCCGGCCGACACCGTCAAGAAGAACATCGACAAGGCGACCGGCAACCTCGAAGGCGTCAGCTACGAGGAGATCCGCTACGAGGGCTACGGCATCGGCGGCGCCGCGCTGATCGTCGACTGCATGACCGACAACCGCGTCCGTACGGTCGCCGAGGTCCGCCACGCGTTCAGCAAGTACGGCGGCAACATGGGCGCCGAGGGTTCGGTCGCGTTCCAGTTCAGGCACGTCGGGCAACTCGTCTTCGCGCCCGGCACCGACGAAGACACGCTGATGGAAGCGGCGCTCGAGGCCGGCGCCGACGACGTGCTCACGGGCGACGACGGCGCGATCGAGGTGCTTGCTCCGCCGGCCGCCTTCGAGGCGGTGCGCGAGGCGCTGGCCAAGGCCGGCTGCGAGCCCGAGGTCGCCGAGGTCACGATGCGCGCCGAGAACACGGTCGCGCTCGAGGGCGAGGACGCGCAACGCATGCAGAAGCTGATCGACGTGATCGAGGATCTCGACGACGTCCAGGCCGTGTTCCACAACGCCGAACTGGCCGACGCGGCGTGAAGCTCCTCGTCATCGGCAACGGCGGCCGCGAGCACGCGCTCGCCTGGAAGCTCGCGCAGTCGCCGCGGGCGCAGACGGTCTTCGTGGCACCCGGCAACGGCGGCACGGCCGTCGATCCGCGGCTCACCAACGTCGACATCGTCGAGCCCGCGGCGCTCGCCGACTTCGCCAAGGCCGAGCGCGTCGCGCTGACCGTCGTCGGCCCCGAGGCGCCGCTCGCCGCCGGCGTCGTCGACCTGTTCCGCGCCCGCGGCCTGCGCGTCTTCGGCCCGACGCGCGCCGCCGCGCAGCTCGAGAGCTCGAAGGCGTTCGCCAAGGCGTTCATGCAGCGTCACGGCATCCCGACCGCGGCGTCGCGGACCTTCGGCGACGCGGCCGCCGCGCATGCCCACGCCGACGCCGCCGGTGCGCCGATCGTCGTCAAGGCCGACGGCCTCGCGGCGGGCAAGGGCGTGGTCGTCGCGACGACGCTCGCCGAGGCGCACGCCGCGATCGACGCGATGCTGCCCGCCGCCGACGACGGCGCAACGCGCGTCGTCATCGAGGACTTCATGGCCGGCGAGGAAGCGAGCTTCATCGTGCTGTGCGACGGCAAGAATGTCGTCTCGCTCGCGACCGCGCAGGACCACAAGCGCCTGCTCGACCACGACCAGGGTCCGAACACCGGCGGCATGGGCGCGTATTCGCCCGCGCCGGTCGTCACGCCCAACGTCCACGCCAAGGTGATGCACGAGATCATCCTGCCGACGATCCACGGCATGGCGAAGGACGGCATCGTCTACACCGGCTTCCTCTACGCCGGCCTGATGATCGATGCCAAGGGCCGGCCGCGCACGGTCGAGTTCAACTGCCGGCTCGGCGACCCGGAAGCGCAGCCGATCCTGATGCGGCTGAAGACCGACCTCGTCGAGGTGCTGCTGCACGCGACCGACGGCACGCTCGACGACGTCGCGCTGCAATGGGACCGTCGCGTCGCGCTCGGCGTCGTCATGGCGGCGCACGGTTATCCGCATCAGCCCCGCAGCGGCGACCCGGTTCAAGGCATCCCGCCGGAACAGGCCGATGCGATGGTCTTCCACGCCGGCACGGCCGTCGTCGACGGGACGACGGTCACGACCGGTGGCCGCGTGCTCTGCGTGACCGCGCTCGCCGATTCGACCAAGCTCGCGCAGGCGCGGGCCTACGAGGTCGTGCGCCAGATCCATGTCGACGGCGCGCAGTACCGCCGCGACATCGGCCATCGGGCGATCAAGCGGTGAGCGCCGGCGCCGACCCGCTCGCGGTGCGCGAATACCTGCTCGGGCTGCAGGACCGGATCGTCGCCGCACTCGAGACGGAGGGCGGCGAGCCGTTCGGCACCGACAGCTGGCGGCGCGAGGCGACCGGGCCGTCGGCCGAGGACATGCCGACCGCCACCGCGCCGGCGGCCGTGGCGCCCGGCGGCGCGCGACCGGGCGTCGGCCTCGAGGGCGAGGGCCGCTCGCGGCTCATCGAGGGCGCGGCGCTGCTCGAGCGCGGCGGCTGCAGCTTCTCGCACGTCCGCGGCCGCGTGCTGCCGCCGTCGGCGACGCAGCACCGGCCCGAGCTCGCCGGCGCGCCGTTCGAGGCGATGGGCCTGTCGCTCGTCTTCCATCCGCGCAACCCGTTCGTGCCGACGGTGCACATGAACGTCCGCATGCTCGCCGCGACGCCGGCAGGCGGCGAGATCGTCACCTGGTTCGGCGGCGGCATGGATCTGACGCCCTACTACGGCTTCGAGGCCGATGCCGCGCATTTCCACCGCGTCAACCGCGACGCGCTCGCGCCGTTCGGCCCCGAGCTCTATCCGCGCTTCAAGCACTGGTGCGACGACTACTTCTTCCTCAAGCACCGCAACGAGCCGCGCGGCATCGGCGGCGTGTTCTTCGACGACTTCTCGGAACCGGGCTTCGACGTGTCCTTCGCCGTCATGCGCGCGGTCGGCGACGCGTTCCTGCCGGCCTACCTGCCGATCCTGCAGCGTCGCCGCGGCATGTCCTTCGGCGAGGCCGAACGCGACTTCCAGGCCTACCGGCGCGGCCGCTACGTCGAATTCAACCTCGTCTTCGACCGCGGCACGCTCTTCGGCCTGCAGTCGGGCGGCCGCACCGAGAGCATCCTGATGTCGATGCCGCCGATCGTGAAGTGGCGCTACGACTGGCGCCCCGCGCCCGGCACCGAGGAGGCGCGCCTCTACAGCGACTTCCTGCGGCCTCGCGACTGGGCCGAGGCGCCGGACACCGCTTGAACGCGCCTGCCCGCCGCCGCGTCGGACTCTTCGGCGGCAGTTTCGATCCGGTCCACGCCGCGCATGTCGCGCTCGCCCGCCAGGCGCTCGAACAGCTCGCGCTCGACGAGGTCCGCTGGATTCCGGCGGGCCAGCCGTGGCAGAAGCTGCGGCCGATGACGCCCGCCGCCGACCGCGAGGCGATGGTGCGGCTCGCGATTCACCACGAGCCGCGCTTCACGCTGTCGCGCATCGAGCTCGAGCGCGCGGGTCCGAGCTTCACCGCCGACACCGTCGTGCAGCTCGTCGCTGGAGAGCCCGGCGTCGACTGGTTCCTCGTCATCGGCCAGGACCAGTACGCGGGCTTCCACACCTGGGAGCGCTGGGACGAGATCGTCGCCCGCGTCACGCTCGCCGTCGCCGACCGGCCGGGCGCGACGCCGAGCGCCGATCCGGCGGTGCTGCGCGCGCCGCGCGTCGTCGTCACGTTGCCGCCGCAGGCGGTGTCGTCGACCGCGATCCGCCGACGCCGTGCTGCCGGCCGGTCGATCGACGACCTGGTTGCGCCGGCGGTCGCACGCTATATTGAATCGCACGACCTCTACGGTTCCGACGTCCGGGACCCGTCCACCAGGAGCTGAATGGACATCCGCAAACTGCAGCGCGCCATCGTCGACGGCCTCGAAGACGTCAAGGGCCAGCACATCGCCGTGTTCAACACCGAGCACCTGTCGTCGCTGTTCGAGCGCGTGATCATCGCCTCGGGCACGAGCAACCGCCAGACGAAGTCGCTGGCGAGCAGCGTCCGCGAGGCGGTCAAGGGCGCCGGCTTCCCGGTGCCGCGGACCGAAGGCGAGGCCAACGGCGAATGGATCGTCGTCGACTGCGGCGCCGCGGTCGTCCACGTGATGCAGCCGACGATCCGCGAGTTCTACCGGCTCGAGGAGATCTGGGGCGGGAAGCCGGTGAAGATGCGGACGGGTGCGGTTGCGACCGGCCTCGTCAAGGCTGCCGAGGCCGACGGCGAAGACGACGCCGGCAGCGCACCGGCGCGCAAGGCGGCGCGGCGCCGCGCCGACCCGCCACCGGCCCGGAAGGCCGCCCCGAGGACGACGCCGGCCCCGCGCAAGGCGGTCGTCATGCCGGGAGCGCCGGCGAAGAAGGCCGTGGCGGCGAAGAAGGCGCCGCAGCGGATCGTGACGCGCGTCGTCGGCCTGAAGAAGGCGCCCGCGAAGAAGGCGGCCGTGCCGGCGCGCACGACCGGCGCGCGGCGGCCGCCCGCGAAGAAGGCGCCGCCGCGGGCATGAAGCTCGTGCTGGTCGCCGTCGGCCAGCGCCTTCCGGGCTGGGCCGACACGGCCTACGGCGACTTCGCCAAGCGGTTCCCGCCCGAGATGCGGCTCGAGTTGAAGGCGGTGAAGGCCGAGCCGCGCGGCCAGCGGCCGGCGTCGCAGCTGATGGCGGCCGAAGCGCAGCGCATCGAGGCGGCGCTTCCGCGCGGCGCACGACGGGTGGTGTGCGACGAACACGGCGAGCGCGTCACGACGCTGCAGCTCGCGTCGCGGCTCGGCGCCTGGCAGCACGACGGCCGCGACGTGGCGCTGCTCGTCGGCGGCCCGGACGGCCTCGACCCGGCGCTGAAGTCGAGCGCCGACGAAACGATCCGTCTCTCCGATCTGACGTTGCCGCACGCCTTCGTCCGCGTGCTGCTCGCCGAGGCGCTCTACCGCGCCTGGACGGTCACGACGAACCATCCCTACCACCGTGAGTGAACGTCCCGCCGAGCCGCCGCAGCGGTTCGTCTGGCTCGCGTCGCAGAGTCCGCGCCGCCGCCAGCTCCTCGACCAGATCGGCATCGCGCACCGGCTGCTCCTGCCCGATGCCGACGAGGACGCCGAAGCCCTCGAGGCCGAGCGCGCCGGCGAGTCGCCCGACGCCTACGTCGAGCGTGTGACGCTCGCGAAGCTCGACGCCGCGCGGCGCCGGCTCGTTCGCCGCGGCGGCGAACCGGCCCCGATCCTCTGTGCGGACACGACGGTCGCGCTCGGCGAGCGCATCCTCGGCAAGCCGGTCGACGCGGCCGATGCCGCAGCGGTCCTGCGACTGCTGTCCGGCCGCACGCACCGTGTGCTGACCGCCGTCGCCGTGGCCGACGGCGATCGGCAGTCGCTCGCGCTCAGCACCTCGCGGGTCCGCTTCGCGCCGATGCCCGAGACCGCCATCGACGCGTACGTCGCGAGCGGCGACCCGTTCGGCAAGGCCGGCGCCTACGGCATCCAGTCCGGCATCGCGGCGTGGGTCGAACGGATCGACGGGAGCTACTCCGCTATCATGGGTTTGCCCCTGTTCGAGACGGCCCGGTTGCTTCGCCAGGCGGGCTTCGGCGACTGACTCCGGCGCCGATTTCGACAAGGAAGTGCGCGGGCCGATGCAAGACATCCTGATCAACTGGACACCGCAGGAGACGCGGGTTGCGACCGTCGAGAACGGCGCCGTCCAGGAGCTCCACGTCGAACGCACGCTCGAGCGCGGCCTCGTCGGCAACATCTACAGCGGCAAGGTCGTTCGCGTGCTGCCCGGCATGCAGTCGGCGTTCATCGACATCGGTCTCGAGCGCGCGGCGTTCCTCCACGTGGCCGACGTCCAGGTCAACGGCGTCGCACCGCGCGGTGCCGGCGGCTTGGCGTCGGCGCGCCGCGGGCCGACCGCCGCGCGGGCCGGCGGCGCGCCGGAACGCCGCGAGAGCCCGGGCGGCGTCGCGCCGCCGGCGCCGATCGAGCGCCTCGTCTTCGAGGGTCAGGCGCTCACGGTGCAGGTCATCAAGGATCCGATCGGCACCAAGGGCGCGCGGCTGTCGACGCAGATCAGCATCGCCGGCCGGCTGCTCGTCTTCCTGCCGCAGGACGACCACATCGGCATCTCGCAGAAGATCGGCTCGCACGAGCTGCGCGAACAATTGCGCAGCCGCATGACCGCGCTCGCCGCGCTGCCGGCCGACGCCGGGCCGACGGGCGGCTTCATCCTCCGCACCAATGCCGAGGACGCGACCGACGCCGAGCTCTCCGACGACATCCGCTACCTGCGCAAGACCTGGGCCGCGGTGCGAGAACGCGCGTTCAAGTCGCCGCCGGGCACCTTGCTGCACCAGGACCTGAGCCTGCTGCAGCGCGTGCTGCGCGACCTCGCGCACGACCAGACGCAGACGATCCGCCTCGACTCGAAGCAGCAGTTCGACGAACTTGCCCGCTTCGGCCGCGAGTTCACGCCCGGCACGGTCGGCAAGCTCGAGCACTATTCCGGCGAACGGCCGATCTTCGACCTTCACAACATCGACGACGAGATCGTTCGCGCGCTCGCCCGCCGCGTCGACCTGAAGTCGGGCGGCTATCTCATCATCGACCAGACCGAGGCGCTGACGACGGTCGACGTCAACACCGGCGGCTTCGTCGGCGCGCGCAATTTCGACGACACGATCTTCCGCACGAACCTCGAGGCCGGCCAGGCGATCGCGCGGCAGCTGCGCCTGCGCAACCTCGGCGGCATCATCATCATCGACTTCATCGACATGGCGCGCGAGGAGCACCAGGCCGCCGTGCTCGCCGAGCTCAGGAAGCAGCTCGCGCGCGACCGCACCAAGGTCACGGTGAGCGGCTTCACGCAGCTCGGCCTCGTCGAGATGACGCGAAAGCGCACGCGCGAATCGCTGGCGCACATGCTGTGCGAGGTCTGCCCGACCTGCCAGGGCAAGGGCCAGGTGAAGACGCCGCGCAGCGTCTGCTACGACATCCTGCGCGAGATCCTGCGCGAGGCGCGGCAGTTCGACCCGAAGGAATTCCGGATCATCGCCGCGGCGTCGGTCGTCGAGATGCTGCTCGACGAGGAGAGCCAGCATCTCGCCGGGCTCTCGGACTTCATCGGCAAGCCGATCTCGCTGCAGGCCGAGGCGCTCGGTTCGCCGGAGCAGTACGACATCGTGCTGATGTAGAGATGCTCTTCGACGAGGCTTGGCCGCGGGCGGCTGGATCGACGCTGCGCTCGCGGACGGACTCAAGCCCTTGGTCGGCTTTCGCAACATCGCCGTGCACGAGGACCAGAGCCTGCAACTGCCCGTCACCGTGAACATCATCGAGCGGCACCTCGACGAATTCCTCGATTGCAGCCGCGCGCTGCTGCTGCGCGATGCGGCGTCCGGTTCCGATTGAGGCGGCGCATTCCTGTCCGGCTTTTCCCATGCGCCTGCTCCACTACAAGGGCCTGAACCTGCGCCGCGTCCGCGCCGCCTTCGACAAGGTCAAGGCGGCGATCGAGCCGACGACTTCCGTTCGGCGGACGTCGAGAAGCTCAACGCCGGCCCGTACGACCGCGCCAAGCTCGACCACGCCAACCGCCTGCTGCTGCAGTTCGCGCGCGTCGACCCGGCCGGCGACGGCGAGACCGTGTGCCTGGCGCTCGAGGTGATCGAGAACCACGCCTACGAGCGCTCGCGCTTCCTGCGCGGGGCGACCGTCGACGAAGCACGCATCGAGCGCGAGCCGCCGGCGGCGTCGGCGGCGCCCGCGCTCGGCGCCGATGCGGTGCCGCTGCGCTGGCTCGGCGCGAGCAAGACGGTGTTCGAACTGCTCGACAAGCCGATCGTCTTCGACGACGCGCAGGCCCGGGCCGTCGAGCATCCCGCGCCGCTGGTCGTCATCGGCTCGGCCGGGTCGGGCAAGACGGCCGTGACGCTCACGCGGCTGCGCGAAGCCGAGGGGCGCGTCCTGTACGTGACGCTCTCGGCCTACCTGGCGCAAGGTGCGCGAGCTCTCTACGCCGCGCACGGCTTCGAGAATCCGAAGCAGGAGGTCGATTTCCTCAGCGACCGCAAACTGCTCGAGACCTTGCGGGTCCCGGCCGGTCGGGAAGTGGGCCTGCCGGCCTTCGCTGCCTGGTGCGAGCGGCATCGCCAAACCCTGCGGCTGCTCGGCGGTCTCGATGCGCAGGCGCTGTTCGAGGAGTTCCGCGGCGTCATCGGCGCCCAGCCGGGCGGCCCGCTGACGCTCGCTGACTACCTCGCGCTCGGCACGCGGCAAAGTCTGCTGAACACCGCCCGACGAGAGCTCGCGCACGGTCTCTTCCAGCGCTACCGGGCTGGCTCGCCGAAAGCGAGCTGTTCGACAGCAACCTCGTGGCCCATGCCTGGCGCACCGGAATCGCCGAACCCGCTGGCCCGGTCTACGACTTCGTGGTCGTCGACGAAGGCCAGGACCTCACGCCGGTGCAGCTCGCGCTCGTTCTCGCGCTGCTGAAGAATCCGGGCCGGTTCGTCCTCTGCGGCGACAGCCACCAGATCGTCCACCCCAATTTCTTCAGCTGGGCGACGCTGAAGAGTCTCTTCTGGCAGGGACTCGCCGGCGACGCGGCACAGCGCCAGCCGCTGCACCTGCTGCAGGCGAATTTCCGCAACACCCGCCAGGTGACCGAGCTGGCCAACCGGCTGCTGAAGATCAAGCAGGCGCGCTTCGGCTCGGTCGACCACGAAAGCAACTTCCTGGTGTCGAGCACCTCGGGTGAGGGCGGCCAGGTCCGGCTGCTCGACGCCGAGGAGCAGCTCGACGCCGCGACGAGGCAGTCGGCCCGGCATGCGGTGATCGTGCTGCGCGACGAGGACAAGCCCGCGGCGCGACAGGCCTTCCGCACCCCGCTGATCTTCTCGGTGCACCAAGCCAAGGGGCTCGAGTACCCGCATGTGCTGCCGTTGCACGACGTGCTGGCCGAACTGCCGCCGTGGCTCTGGGCCGACAGGCGCCGCAAGCGAAGCTATGTCAACCAGGTGCTCGCCCGTGCCGAGGTCTTCAGCGCCTACCAGCCGGCGCGACGCCTCTGGGTGCGCACGTGCAACGGCCACGACTTCCCGAACCCGTAGATGCGGTTGCGCGTCGACGACGGCTGGCGGCCGGTCTACGAGCTGCTGGCGCTCGACTGGATCGACGAGGGTTGCGTCGTCGGCGACCGTTGCACGGCCCGGCCGGCGGAAGCGATCGCACGGATTCGGGAGATCGTGGCGGGACGGGCCGAGGCTCTCGATGCGCCCGAACCGGACGCCGAGAGCGGCGGCCAACAGGGGACAGGATAGGCAGGGGCCGAATTGCACCATCGCTGCATGGTAAGCACCGGCATGTGTGTGCACGGCACCCGTGTACACTGGAGTCATGGATTTCGAGGTTCAAATGAAAAACATCACGCTGAGCGCCGACGAGTTCGTCATCGAATCTGCCCGTGAGCGGGCGCGTGCTGAGCACACCACGCTGAACGAACAATTTCGCCTTTGGCTCGCCGACTACGCCATTGCGCGTGACCGTCTGCAACGCTACGAGGACGCCATGTCGACGCTTCGCGGGCAATTGATCGTCGGGCGCAAGCTGACGCGAGACGAGATGAATGAGCGCTGAGCTCTTCATCGACACCAACGTCTTCGTCTACCACCTCGACGCCTCGGATCCTCGCAAGCACGCAGTGGCCGAGCGGATCGTCCGCGAAGCGCTACAGGGCGGCCGCGCCTGCATCAGCTTCCAGGTGGTGCAGGAGTGCCTGAACATCGCGCTGCGAAAGGCCGAGGTCGCACTCCGTCCCGAAGCGGCGCGCGCCTACCTCGATGCCGTGCTGGTCCCCCTGCTGCGCGTCTATCCCACTCCGGCGCTGTACCACCGCGCCGTCGACCTCCAGGATCGCTGGCGCTTCAGCTTCTACGATTCCTTGATCATCGCCGCGGCGCTTTCGGCCGGTTGCAGCGAACTCGTCAGCGAAGACCTGCAGGACGGTCAGCGCGTCGAGTCGCTGACGATCCGCAACCCGTTCAAGGCTTGAGGCGGTCTACGGCCGGACCGCCAGCCGCAGGGAACTCGCGACGCTCGCCACCGCCGCGAAGCCGGCGCCGAGCCACAGCGCGCCGGTCGAGCCCTCGACGCCGCCGAGGCTGAAGCAGAACGCGGTCAGCGCCGCGCCGGTCGTCTGGCCGAGCAGGCGCGAGGTGGCGATCGTGCCGCTGGCGCCGCCGGCGCGTTCCGGCGGCGCGCTCGACATCAGCGCGCGCAGGTTGGGCGCCTGGAAGAAGCCGAAGCCGGCGCCGCAGATCGCCATCCGGACGACGATGTCGGCGGCGCTCGGCTGCGCCGGCAGCAGCGCGAGCGACGCCATGCCGAGCGCGAGCACGGCGAGGCCGATGCCGCCCAGGATGCCCGGCGGATAGCGGTCCGACAGCCGCCCGGCGATCGGCGCCGCGAGCGCGACGACGATCGACCACGGCGACATCAGGAAGCCCGTGTCGACCTGGTTGCGGTGCAGCACGCCCTCGAAGTAGAACGGCAGCGCGACGAACGCGACGCCCTGCGCGACGAAGGTGCAGACCGCCGTCAGCGACGACAGCGCGAACGCCGGCCTCCGGAACAGGTCGACCGGCAGGATCGGCGACGGCTTGCCGGACTCGCGGCGGACCAGCAGCATGCCGGCGACCACCGCCAGCCCGAGCGCGCCGGCCGACAGCACGAGCGGCTCGCGCTGCGCCGCGGTGCCGAGCGCGACGATGAGCGCGGTGAAGGCGACGACCGTGAGCAGCGCCGCCGGCGTGTCGAAGCGGTGACCGCCGCGCGGCGAGTCGGGCAGCGAGCCCGCGGCGAACACGAACGCGGCGATGCCGAGAGGCACGTTGATGCCGAAGAGCCACGGCCACGACGCGACCGCGAGGATCAGCGACGCGATGCTCGGGCCCACCGCGAAGCTGACGCCGACGACGAGCGAGTTGAGGCCGACGCCGCGGCCGAGCCGCTCCGGCGGGAAGACGAAGCGCAGCAGCGCGGCGTTGACGGCCATGATCCCGCTCGCGCCCACGCCCTGCAGCGCGCGCGCCGCGGCGAGCGTGGGCAAGGTCGTCGCCAGCGCGCAGGCCAGCGACGCGAGCGTGAAGATGCCGAGCCCCGCAGCGTAGATGCGCCGGTGGCCGACGATGTCGCCGAGCGCGGCGAGCGGCAGCACCGTCGCGACGAGCGCGAGCTGGTAGGCGTTGATGACCCAGACGGACGCGGCGGGCGCCGCGTGCAGGTCGGCGGCGATGGCGGGCAGCGCGGTGTTGGCGATCGCGGTGTCGATCGTCGCGAGGGCGACCGAGATGAGGATGGTCGCGACGGCGCGGTGGTCGACGGCGGGCGCCGCCGTGGCGGCAAGGAGAAGGGACGACGGCGGACGGGGCGTGGGCATCGAGACGGCCGCGGACGGTCGGCGGTCGATGCTAGCCGCGAGGCGCCGCGTCCGCTCGGCGCCGAGCCGCCCACCGCTTGATCGCGAAGAACGGCGCGGTCAGCGCCGGGCACGCCGCGTACACCAGCACGCGCAGCCGCCACCCGGGGGGCACGCCCGCGGCGCCGCGGAACGCCCGAAGCCGACCGGCGAGACCGCGCGCCGCGAAGACGTCGCGGACGAAGGCCTCCCGCGCGAGTTCGCGCCGCAGCGGGCCCTCGACGGCGGCGAGCTGACCCGCGGCCGCCGCGTCGGCGAGCAGCTGCGGCACCTCGACAAGCGCGTGCCGGCTGTTCGCGACGAGCCGGCGCGCCACGACGTCGGCCGACAGCGCGCGGCGGCGCTGCGAGATGCCGCCGCGGCGGTACCGGACCAGCGGCTCGGCGAGCGTGATCGCGCCGCCCGCGAGGATCGCGCGGAAGACCATGAGCCGGTCTTCCGCGACGCTGCCCGCGGGCAGCCGCCCGAAACGGTCGTAGACCCGCCGCGTCCAGGCCTGCGCCGCGCCGACGACGTGCGGCGGTCTCGCGATCCAGTCGCGGGCGTCGCGGTAAGCGGCAAGGTCGGTCGGCACGATCTCGCCGCCCTCGCGGTCCTCGGCGTCGATGTCGAGCAGCCGGCTCGCGATCAGGTCGGGCCGGCGGCCGGCCGCGAGCCAAGCGTCGACGAGCCGGGCGCAGCGGTGCGGCAGCGAGACGTCGTCGCCAGCCGCGACGACGAGCAGCTCGCCGTTCGACCGGGCGACGAGCGAGTCGAGGTGCGCGCCGATGCCGAGGTTGACGGCGTTGCGCTGCAGCACCAGCCGGTGCGGACCGCGGTGGTCGCGCGCCGCGCGCTCGATCTCGGCCCAGGTGCCGTCCGTCGATGCGTCGTCGGAGATTAGGATCTCGAGCGGCGAATACGTCTGAGCCAGTGCGCCCCGGACCGCCGCGCCGATCGTCGCTTCCTGCTCGTAGGCGATCAGCAGCATCGACACCGGCGGCGCGGCGGGCATCACGGCTTCGAAAACAGGTTCCCGAAGACCTTGGCCTTGAGACCGCGGCGCAGCGACTTGGCGGTCGCGGTCAACGCATAGCGCTCGTCGAAGTCGGCCTTCATCGCCGGGTCGAGCGCGTCGCCGCCGCCGCGGCGCAGGCCGATGAAGTACAGGTCGCGCGTCAGGTAGTTGACCCAGCTCGCCCGGTCGGCGAGCCAGCCCTCGAGGTGGAGCGCGGCGTCGAGGTCGGCAGCGGTCAGGTTGCGGTAGTAGTCCCAGCGCTCGGCGGTCGTGAAGGGCGAGGCGTCGGGGTTGGTGCGCGAGGTCCCGTGCTCGAGCCGGCCGGTCGTCGCGCAGCTGACGAGCACGAGGCCGCCGGGGCGGGTCATCCGCAGCATGTTGGCGACGGTCTCGCGCCAGTACGGGTTGTGCTCGAGGCACTCTGCCGAGATCGTCGTGTCGAAATGGCTGGTCGGGAAATCGACGAGCTGGCCCTGCACGGCGAGGTCGACGCCGGCGCCGAGCTGCAGATCGACGCCGGTGTAGTCGCAGCCCGCGAACAGCTCGCGCACCGAGCCGTTGATGTCGAGCGAGCCGACCTCGAGCACGCGGCAGTTCGCGAAGGCGGCGGGATACCGGCGGCGGACGCCGCTGAAAAAGTCGGCTTGCTCGGGATGGGCCATGCGGTCGGCTCGGAGGCGCGGGCGCGGATGATAGGCGGTCAGCGCGACTCGACGAGACGGCGCCCGAGCGAGAGCAGCGCGTCGACGTGGACGCCGACGTCCGGGTCGTAGCTCAAGTGCCCGAGCGGCTCCGCGAGCCGCGTCTCGCCGCCCTGCCAGCGGGCGACGGCGCGGCGCATCGCCCGGTCGAGGCTCGCGGGATCGTCGACGGCGAAGCGCATGCCGGCCGGCTCGCGGATGACCTCGGCGCAACCCGCCGAGTCGGCGAGCAGCACCGGCGTGCCGCAGAGCACCGACTCGACGCCGACGAGGCCGAACGGTTCGTAGGTCGACGCGAGCACCGTGAAGTCGACGGCGCGGTAGACGTTCTCGAGGTCGGTGCGGTAGCCGAGGAAGCGGACGTTCGGCAGCGAGCGCTCCGGCGGCCGGCCGGCGACGACGAGCGTCGCGGGAAGGTGCGTCGCGGCGAAGCGGTCGGCGAGGCGCGCGAGGCCCTTGCGCGCATGGCCGGTCGACGCGAGCAGGAAGACGGCGCGGTCGCCAGGCAGGTCGAGCGCCTTCCGCAGCCGGGCGCGCTCGTCGGCCGCGACCGGGGCGAAGCGCGCGGTGTCGACCGGCGGATAGAGCCGCACGATCTTCGTGGCGTCGATGGCGTAGTGCCGCAGCAGCTCGACTTCCATGCGCTGCGCGTGGGCGACGACCACCGCCGCGTTCTCGAAATGCGCGCGCTCCAGCGCGATCTTCCAGCGGTCGATCGTGCCCGGTTCGCGCCCCATCGCCGCGAGAAAGCCCGGATGCGTGCCGCCGCAGATCGCGATGTCGGACCAGCGCGTCTGGTTCAGGCCGATCAAGGGGAACAGACCGAGCCGGCGCTTTGCACGGCCGATGCGCCAGTCGAAGGCGAAGTCGCGGAGCTTCCCCGGCACGGCGCCGACGCCTGCGACGACCGGGTCGACGAAGGCGGCTTCGGGCAGCGTCCGGTCGATGACCTTGGCGATCAGCGTCGGCCGCACACCGCGGTCGTGCAGGCCGCGCACGATCGTGAGGCCGTAGCGTTCGATGCCGCCGGCCGCGCGCAGGCCGTGATTGCTGATCGCGAGCCGCGCGACTGCGGGGCGTTCCACCCGTCAGTTCCAGCCGCCGTCGCCGAACGCGACCGGCGCCTTGAGCTTGAGCGACAGCCGCGCTCGCAACCGGGCCTTGGCGAGCCGGTCCCGGTCGACGGCGTCGAGCGCGCGGCCGGCGAGCGCGGTCTCGAGCTCGACCGGTTCGCCGCGGTGCAGGCAGATGCGGTCGAAGTCGCGCTGGCTGATGCCCCACTTGTGCAGGAATTGCAGCCGGCCGTCGTTCTTGACGACGCGCTGCGTCGAGACGCAGGCGAAGTGATAGACGAGACTGTCACCGAGACCGACGAAGGTGCGGCAGCCGGCGTGCCAGAGCTTCATCGAGAAGTCGTTGTCGCTGCTCATGCCCGGCGAGAGCTCGACGCTGTAGCCGCCCACCTCGTCCCACATCCAGGTCGGCAGCAACGTGGGCGGCCATGTCGAGCCGAGCCAGTGCGAGCGCCGCAGCGCGGGCTGCGCGGCGATCAGCTCGGCCTCGCGGAACGAGGCGGTGTCGCGGCCGAAGTCGGCGGCGACGGTGCAGCGGTTGTCCTCGCCGCCGGGCTCGATCATCGTCGCCGACAGCATGAAGCGGCGGCCCTCGAGACGGCGCGCGATCTCGAGCAGCCGCGTGTCCCAGCCGGGCAGCACCGCCATGTCGTCGTTGAGATAGACGAGGAAGGGCTGCGTCGCGAGCGTCGCAGCGCGGTTGACGGCGTAGCAGATGCCGACGTTGCCGGGACTCGCCGTGTGCGCGAGGCCTTGGTCGCGCACCCAGGCGAGCGTGCCGTCGCTGCCGTCGTTGACGTGGACGACGATCTGGTGGTCGTGCGCCGAATGGCGCCGGATCGTCGCGACCGCGAGCTCGAGGTACGCGAGGTTGTTCCAGCTCGGGATGACGATCGAGAACATCGACGCCGATCAGGCCTTCGCCGGCCTCGGCACGCGGCCGAGCAGGTAGAACTCGTCGTTCGGCCGCATCGACATGACGTTGGCCATCCGGTTCGACAGGCCGAAGAGCGCCGTGATGCCGGCGATGTCCCAGGCGTCCTCGTCGCTGAAGCCGTGGGCGTGCAGCGCGGCGAAGTCGTCGTCGCCGACCGTGTCGGAGGCCGTGCAGACCTTCATCGCGAAGCCGAGCATCGCCTTCTGCCGCGGCGTGATGTCGGCCTTCAAGTGGTTGACCGCGACCTGGTCGGCGAGGAGCGGGTTCTTCTCGTACACGCGCAGGATCGCGCCGTGGGCGACGACGCAGTAGAGGCAGCGGTTGGCGCCGCTCGTCGCGACGATGACCATCTCCTTCTCGCCTTTCGTCAGGCCCGATTCGCGCAGCAGCAGCGCGTCGTGGTAGGCGAAAAAGGCGCGGAACTCGGCCGGGCGGTGCGCGAAGGCGAGGAAGACGTTGGGCACGAAGCCCGCCTTCTCCTGGACCTCGAGGATCTTCGTGCGGACGTCGTCGTCGAGGTCGGCGAGCGCGGGCACGGGGTAGCGGCTGATCGGTGGCGTGGGCATCGTCTCAACTCCTGAATTGCAGCGCGTGCAGCCGCGCGTAGAGGCCGCGTTGCGCGAGCAGCTCGCGGTGGCTGCCCTGCTCGGCGACGCGGCCGGCGTCCATCGCGATGATGCGGTCGGCGCGCTCGATCGTCGAGAGCCGGTGCGCGATGACGATGCTGGTGCGGCCGCGCATCAGCGTCTCGAGCGCCTGCTGCACGAGGTGCTCGGACTCGGAATCGAGCGCCGACGTGGCCTCGTCGAGGATCAGGATCGGCGCGTCCTTGTAGATCGCGCGCGCGATCGCGAGCCGCTGGCGCTGGCCGCCGGAGAGCTGCGTGCCGTTGTGGCCGACGACGGTCTCGAGGCCTTGGGGCAGGGCGTCGACGAAGCCGGTGAGGTTCGCCGCCGCGAGCGCCGCGCGCGCGCGTTCGCGGTCGGCGCGGGCGCCGAGGCAGACGTTGGCCTCGACCGTGTCGTTGAAGAGCACGACCTCCTGGCCGACGAATGCGAACTGCTCGCGCAGCGCGTGCAGGTCCCAGTCGCGCAGCGCCACGCCGTCGAGCGTGATCTCGCCGGAGGTCGTGTCGAGGAAACGCGGCAGCAGGTTGACGAGCGTGCTCTTGCCGGCGCCCGAGGGGCCGACGAGCGCCACCGTCTCGCCGCCGCGGATCGCGAGGTCGAGGGCGTCGAGCGCCGGCGACGACGCGTTGCCGAAGCGCATCGTCACGCCGCGCAGCGCGAACTCGCCACGGGCGCGGCCGGCGGGCCGGTGGCCGCCGCCGCGCTCGGCCGGCGCGTGCTCGATCAGTTCCAGGCCCCGCTCGACCGACGCCATGCCGCGGGCGATCGGCGCGGAGACGTCGGTCAGCCGGCGCAGCGGCGTGGCGACCGCGATGGCGGTGGTGATGAAGCCGATGAAGATGCCCATCCCGCCGGTCGGCGTCTGCCAGAGCGCGAAGGCGATGATCGCGGCGATCGCCGAGACGGTGAGCAGCTGCGTGATCGGGCTCACCGTGGCACCGGCGATCGTCGACTTCATCAGCAGGCGCCGCAGCGCCGCGCTGGCGTGCTCGAAGCGGTCACGCTGCACGCCCTGACCCCCGTGCAGGCGCACCATGCGCCAGGCCATCACGTTCTCCTCGACGACGTAGCCGAGCCGGTCGACCGCGACTTGCGACTCCTTCGTGATGCGCCGCATCCGCCGGCCGAAGACGCGCATCGTGATGCCGAGCGCCGGGCCGATTGCGGCGATGAAGAGCGTCAGCCGCCAGTTCATCAGCAGCAGGTTGCCGAGCAGGAAGGCGACGGTGAAGGTGTCCTTCATCAGCGTCTGCACCGCGCCGACGAGCTGGTTCACGCCGCCGAGGATCTCGTAGACGACGGTGTTCATGAGGCTGCTCGCCGAGCGCTCGGCGAAGAGCTTCGGATCGGCGTCGAGCAGCCGCCCGAAGAGCTTCGAGCGCAGCCGCAGCGTCGCCTGGTTCGACGCCCACGCGAGCAGGTAGTCGACGACGAAGCCCGCCGCGCCGCGGATCACGAACAGCACGATCAGCGCGATCGGAATGCCCCAGAGCGGCGGCCGCGGCAGCTCGGCGAGCGCCTTGATCGGGATGTTCCGGAAGCCGCCGTCGATCAACGGCACCATCAGCCAGCCGACGCTCGATTCGCAGGCGCCGCCCACGGCCGCGGCAAGCGCCGCGAACACGAACGCCCACTGCGTGCCGGCGAAGTAGGGCGCGAGCACTCGGAGCTTGCCGAGCAGGCCCGCGGTCGATCGCGCCGTGCCGACCTGGCTCGTCGGCGTACCTTCGCGCTCCGCATCGCCGGGTTCGCCTTTCGGGATGCCGGGCGGGCTCACCGGCGCGCCTTCATTCGAGCGGCGACGACGGCGTCGTCGCGAGCGCCGGCCGCGTCGGCGGGTGCCGCAGGAACATCAGCTTCAGGTACTTGTAGTAGGCGTACTCGGCGTTGTAGATCGCGAGCATCACGCCGTGGCCGCCGTCGAGGAAGCCCAGGCGCAGCAGGTAGGTGCGCACGAACGCCGCGAGGCCGTGCGCCAGCGCCGTGCCGAGGCCCGCCGTGCGTCCCTGGGCGAGCATGTCGCGGGCGTGGCCGGTCGAGTAGCGGTCGAGCTTCTCGAGCACGTCGGCGATGTCGGGATAGCTGTAGTGGACGAGGCTCTCGGTCAGGTCGCCGACCGGGCCGTCGACCGTCATGTGGGCGTGCAGGACGTGGCCGCTGAAGCCGGCGAGCGCGCGGCGGCCGAGCCGCAGCGTGCGGTCGGGCCGCCAGCCGCCGTGGCGGATGAAGCGGCCGCAGAACTCGGAATGACGGGGAATGCGCCAGCCCGTGTGCGTGCCGGCGGCGAGCGCGGCGACGATCTCGTCCTGCAGCGCGGCCGGGATGCGCTCGTCGGCGTCGAGCGACAGCACCCAATCGGTTTCGGCGAGCGCGAAGCCGCGCGCGACCTGCGGGCCGTAGCCCGGCCAGTCGGTCTCGACGACGCGTGCGCCGGCAGTTCGTGCGAGCGTGACCGTCGAGTCGCTGCTGCCCGAGTCGAGCACCAGCACCGCACCGGCGAAGGCAGCGCTCGCGATGCAGTCGGCGATGTTTGCCGCCTCGTTCTTCGCGACGATGACGACGGTCAGACCCGGCGCGCGGACCGCAGAGAAGCCGGGCGATGCGGCGGGGATGATCGGCGGCTGCAGTCGGGCTCCTGTGCGAACGTGACTATCATCACGATTCTCCCAGATTCACCCGCGCCGGCCGGTCGCGGGACTCCTTCATGTCGCGGTCGTCCCGTCCGGAACTCGTTGCCACATCCAAGGTCTTGCGAGCCGCGAGCGGCTTTTTCCTCCTGGTCCTGATGCTCGTCGCGAGCCCCGTGGCCCGGGCCCAGTTCCGCGTCGAGATCTCGGGCGTCGGCGCGACGCAGCTGCCGATCGCGATCACCAAGTTCCGCGATGAGGAGAAGAGCACGCCGTCGCTCTCGCTCTCGGCGATCGTCCGCGCCGACCTCGAGCGCAGCGGCGTCTTCCGCGGCGTCGATGCGCCGGGCGACCTCGACGAGACCAGCCGGCCGGCGATGCCCGACTGGCGCGCCCGCGCCGCCGACGCGCTCGTCGCCGGCTCGGTGACACGGCTCGCCGACGGCCGCTTCGACGTGCGCTTCAAGCTCTGGGACGTCGTCAAGGGCAACGAGCTCGGCGGCCAGGCGACGGCGGTCGAGGCCGGCGACCTGCGCCTCGTCGCGCACCGCATCGCCGACTACGTCTACGAGAAACTGACCGGCGACAAGGGCGTCTTCTCGACGCGCATCGCCTACGTCACCCGCGGCGCAGGCCGCTACACGCTGCGCGTCGCCGATGCCGACGGCGAGGGCGGCAAGGTCGCGGTCACGAGCCCGCAGCCGATCATCTCGCCGGCCTGGGCGCCCGACGGCAAGACGCTCGCCTACGTGTCGTTCGAGACGCAGAAGGCGGTCGTCTACACGCAGGACACGCTCACCGGTGCGCGCCGCGCGGTCGCCAACTTCCGCGGCACCAACAGCGCGCCGGCATGGTCGCCCGACGGCCAGACGCTCGCGGTGACGCTGTCGCGTGAGAGCGGCTCGCAGCTCTACCTCATCGCCCGCGACGGCGGCAATGTGCGCCGCATCACCACCACGACGGCGATCGACACCGAGCCGACGTTCTCGCCCGACGGCCGCACGATCTACTTCGTCAGCGACCGCGGCGGCAGCCCGCAGATCTACCGCACCGCGGTTGCCGGCGGCGGCAGCGCCGAGCGCGTGACCTTCGGCGGCAGCTACAACATCAGCCCGGCGGTCAGCCCCGACGGCCGCACGCTCGCCTACATCTCGCGGCAAGGCAACGCCTTCCGGCTCTACACCCAGGATCTCGGTGGCGCCGGCGGCACCGCCAATGCGCTCACCGACACCAGCGACGACGAGCACCCGAGCTTCGCGCCCAACGGCAAGCTCATCATCTATGCTTCTCGCGCCCAGGGCCGCGATGTCCTGATGACGACCACGCTCGACGGTCGAATCAAGGCGCGGCTGACTTCCAACGGCGTCGACGTCCGCGAGCCCGCCTGGGGCCCGTTCGGTCGCTGATCGCCACCGTCGACACCCGATCCGCAACTCCGAGGAACCGTCCACCATGAAGCTGACGAAGACCCTGTCCCTGCTGCTCGCCGCCGGGGCGATTGCCGGTTGTTCGAGCGTCAAGCTCGACCCCGACGTGCCGGTCGAGTCGCGCACGCCCGGCGCGGCAGCGGCCGGCACCGGCGGCGCCACGACCAGCGGCGGCGGCCAGAGCCAGGTCACGCCGGTCGACCTCGGCGCCAATGCCGGCGCCGACACCAACCTGCCGCGCATCATCTACTTCGACTTCGACAGCTTCGCGGTCAAGGACGAGTACCGGCCGGTGATCGATTCGTACGCCAAGGCGCTCGCCGCCGGCCGCCAGCGCCATCTCGCGGTCGAGGGCCACACCGACGAACGCGGCGGCAGCGAGTACAACCTCGCGCTCGGCCAGAAGCGCGCCGAGGCAGTCGCCAAGTCGCTGACGCTGCTCGGCGCGAGCGATTCGCAGGTCGAGGCCGTCAGCTTTGGCAAGGAACGCCCGGCGGTGCAGGGCCACGACGAAGCCGCCTGGGCGAAGAACCGGCGCGCCGAGCTCGCCTACCGGTGATCGCGCCCGTGACGAGGCGGTCGCTGCGCGCGGCGGTGTTGCTCGCGCTGGCGGTCGGCACCAGCCTGTTCGCGCCGGCCGCGAGCGCGGGCCTCTTCGACGACGACGAGGCCCGCAGAGCGATCCTCGACTTGCGCCAGCGCATCGACCAGTCGGCCGAGCAGAGCCGCGCGCGCCAGGCCGAGTCGGCCGCACAGCTCGGTGCCCAGCTCGAACAGTTGAGGCGCAGCCTGCTCGACCTCAACAACCAGCTCGAGCAGCTGCGCGGCGACAACGCCAAGCTGCGCGGCCAGAACGAGCAGCTCGCGCGCGACCTCGCCGAGGTCCAGCGCAAGCAGAAGGACTTGCAGTCGGGCGTCGATGACCGCCTGCGCCAGTTCGAGCCGCAGAAGGTCACCGTCGACGGCCGCGAGTTCACCGCCGACCCCGAAGAGAAGCGCCAGTACGACGATGCGCTGGACCTGCTGCGCAAGAGCGACTTCCAGGGCACGGCGAACGCGCTCGTCGCGTTCCGCAAGAAATACCCGGCGAGCGGCTACGGCCCGTCGGCGCAGTTCTGGCTCGGCAACGCCCAGTTCGGCCTGCGCCAGTACAAGGAGGCGGTGGCGTCGTTCCGCGCCATGCTCGCCGCCGCGCCCGAGCACGAGAAGGCGCCCGAGGCCTTGCTCGCGATCGCCAATTGCCAGGCCGAGCTGCGCGACACCAAGGCGGCGCGGCGCACGCTCGACGACCTGATCCGGCTCCATCCGAAATCGGAAGCCGCGCAGGCCGGTCGCGACCGCATCGCGTCGCTCAAGTAGCGGTCGCGGGCGGCTGCGGACGTGGACGCGCCTCTCGCCTGGTCGCTGCCCGTCGACGGCGACGCGGCGCCCGATCTCGAACGGCGTTTCGGCAGTCTGCGCCGGCTCTACGGCGACGCCGGTTACGAGCGGATCCGCGCGGCGAGCGTCGTCGTCGTCGGGGTCGGTGGCGTCGGTTCGTGGGTTGCCGAGGGACTGGCCCGCAGCGGAGTCGCACGGCTGACGCTCGTCGACCTGGACCATGTCGCCGAGTCGAACATCAACCGGCAGGTGCAGGCGCTCGGCGCGACGCTCGGGCAGGCCAAGGTCGTCGCGCTCGCCGAGCGGCTGCGCGACATCCATCCGGGTTGTGACCTGACCTGCGTCGAGGCGTTCGTCGACGCAGGCAACTGGCCGTCCCTGCTGCCCGTGGCACGCAACGACGTCGTCGTCGATGCCTGCGACCAGGTGCGCGCCAAGGCGGCGATGGCGGCATGGGCGCTCGCCGGACAGCGGTCGATCGTGGTCGTGGGCGCTGCCGGCGGCAAGCGTCGGCCCGAGGCGGTCGAGCTCGACGACCTGGCGCTCGCGACGCACGACCCGCTGCTCGCTTCATTGCGGCAACGGCTGCGCCAGTCGGCTGCCGCGCCGCGCAGGGGCCCGATCGGCGTCGCGTGCGTGTTCTCGCGCGAGCCGGTGGCCCGCCCGGAGGCGGCTGGCTGCGACGTCGCGATCGACGGCAGCCTCAACTGCCACGGCTACGGTTCGTCGGTCGCGGTGACCGCGACCTTCGGCATGGTGGCCGTCGGCCGGGTGCTCGGCGTCATCGCGGACGCCCGGGAAACCGGCTTATAATGCAAGGCTTGCCGGGTTGTTAGCTCAGTTGGTAGAGCAGTAGACTTTTAATCTATTGGTCGTGGGTTCGAGCCCCGCACAACCCACCAGCGGCTCGGGTTGCTGCGGCGGCCAGGCCCGGCAAGTCAGGACAGCGTGGGGCTCTTAGCTCAGTTGGTAGAGCAGCGGACTCTTAATCCGTAGGTCGAGTGTTCGAGCCACTCAGGGCCCACCAAAAATTCCATTTATTTCAACAGCTTAGAGTTGTCTGCCAGATCGCAAGTGTTCTCGGCGAATTGTCATTGCCAGAACGTTGCCAGAATCGGTGGAACTGTGGTCGCGGATCCCCTGCAAACGTTGGCCGATCCGGAGGCAAGCGGGAAGTCGTCTGATTGGCTCTCGAAGCAGTTGTAGCCGCCCTTGAGGTGAACGGATTGGGCGCCGCTTAAGCTTGACGTTGGGCAGCGAAGGCCCGGCGCCGATTGATCGGAACTGCACAATCAGCGGCTCAGCGGCTCAGCGGCTCAGCGTGACTAGCGCCTTTCGGCTTAGATCCGGAGTTGAGTCGACGCGGGCTATTGGCAGTTACGGGTCGTTGGACCTCATCGCATGCGGGCGGTTGTTAGCCGACCAACGGACGGGCCGAGCCGCTGTGCCAGCCCTGAGCACCGCCCTGAGGCAATTTTCGCGTTAGGCCGGTTAAGACTGAGGCCGTGTGTAAACGCAATGCGACGAGCTGAGGTGGCAGCGGCATCGACTCCGATCTGCTCGGAGCGGCTTGGGAACGCGGAAGGTCTCTCGACCTACGCCCGCATCGCGTTCATCAGTTCTCGCGCCCCGAGAATCTTGGTAAGCGTCGCCCCAAGGCCCTATTGACGCGGATCAGAGCTTGATGCCGGCGAGT
>CAXUDL010000022.1:0-3846 GCA_964249855.1 uncultured Rhizobacter sp.
TGAGCGAGGACGAGATCAAGGCGGCGTATCCGAAGACGACGCAGACGATCGAGATCGAGGCGTTCGTCCATGCCGCGGAGATCCCGTTCACGCATCTGGAGAAGCCCTACTACCTCGAGCCGCTGGCCAAGGGCGAGAAGGTCTACGCGCTGCTGCGCGAAGCGATGCTCGCCGCCGGCGTGATCGGCATCGCGCGGGTCGTCATGCACACCAAGGAGTACCTCGCCGCGCTCGTTCCGGCCGGGCCGGCGCTGGTGCTCAACACGCTGCGCTGGGCCAACGAGATCCGGCCGTGGAACGAACTCAAGCTCCCGGCCGAGGGGAAGAAGGCGCTCGGGCTGAAGGAGGGAGAGCTGAAGATGGCGGCGCAGCTGATCGACGACATGACCGAGCCGTTCGCGACCGACCGCTACAACGACAGGTTCACCGAGGCCGTCCACGCGCTCGTGCAGCAACGCGTCGAGTCCGGCAAGACCGAGAGCGTCGAGCCGCTCGAGGAGGGCGCCGCGCCGGCGTCGACGGGCAACGTCGTCGACCTGACCGAACTGCTCGCGCGCAGCCTCGGCAAGAAGAAGGCCGGCGACGCCGAGCCCGAGGCGAAGAAGCCGGTGCGCAAGACCGCGGCCCGCAAGCGCGCCTGACCGCGCATCCCACACGTGAGGAACGACTCATGAATCAGAAGATCAGTCCGCTCGCCGGCAAGCCCGCGCCCGCATCGATCCTCGTCGACGTCGACGCGCTGCTCGCCGCCTACGCCGACCTCACGCCCGACCCGTCGGTCGCCGCGCAGCGCGTTGCCTTCGGCACGTCGGGCCACCGCGGCAACGCGTTCGAGCGCAGCTTCAACGCAGCGCACATCCTGGCCGTCACCCAGGCGATCTGCGAATACCGCGCCGCCCACGGCATCACCGGCCCGCTCTTCATCGGTGCCGACACCCACGCGCTGTCGGCGCCCGCGTTCGACACGGCGCTCGAGGTGCTGGCGGCCCACGGCGTCGAGACGATGGTGTCGACCGGAAACGAGTTCACGCCGACGCCGGCGATCTCGCACGCGATCCTGACCTACAACCGCGGCCGCCGCGAGGGCCTCGCCGACGGCATCGTCGTCACGCCCTCGCACAACCCGCCCGACAACGGCGGCTTCAAGTACAACCCGACGAACGGCGGCCCGGCCGACACCGACATCACCGGCTGGGTCGAAGCGCGCGCCAACGCGCTGCTCGAGAACGGCCTGCAGGGCGTCAAGCGCATGCCGCTCGCCGACGCCCGCCGCGCCGCGACGACGCACGCCCATGACTATCTCGGCCACTACGTCGACGACCTGGCCGGCGTGGTCGACTTCGACGCCATCCGCGCCGCCGGCATCCGGATGGGCGTCGATCCGCTCGGCGGCGCCGGCGTCCACTACTGGCCGCGCATCGCCGAGCGCTACCGGCTCGACCTCGCCGTCGTCAACACCGCGGTCGACCCGCGCTTCGCGTTCATGTGCGTCGACTGGGACGGCAGGATCCGCATGGATCCGTCGTCGCCATACGCGATGCAGGGCCTGGTCGACTTGAAGGACCACTACGACGTCGCGTTCGCCTGCGACACCGACCACGACCGCCACGGCGTCGTCACGCGCAGCAGCGGCCTGATGGAGCCGAACCGCTACCTGTCGGTGCTGATCGACTACCTGTTCACGCACCGGCCGGGCTGGGGTGCGGGTGCCGCGGTGGGCAAGACGGTCGTCAGCACGTCGCTGATCGACCGTGTCGCGACACGGCTCGGCCGCCGCCTGCTCGAAGTGCCCGTCGGTTTCAAGTGGTTCGCGCCCGGCCTCTTCGACGGCTCGCTCGGCTTCGGCTGCGAGGAGAGCGCCGGCGCCTCGCTGCTGCGCAGGGACGGCTCGGTCTGGACCACCGACAAGGACGGCCTGGTGCCGGCGCTGCTGTCGGCGGAGATCACCGCGGCGACCGGCAAGGATCCAGGCGAGCACTACCGGCGCCTGACCGCCGAGCTCGGCGAGCCGTTCGCCAACCGCGTCGAGGCGGCAGCCACGCCCGAGCAGAAGAAGAAGCTGTCGAAGCTCTCGCCCGATCGGCTCCGGTCGAACCAGCTCGCCGGCGAGACGATCGCGCAGGTGCTCGACCGGGCGCCGGGCAACGACGCTCCGATCGGCGGCATCAAGGTCGTCGCGCCGAGCGGTTGGTTCGCGGCGCGGCCGTCGGGCACCGAGGCGATCTACAAGATCTACGCCGAAAGTTTCCAGAGCCGCGAGCACCTCGAGCGGCTGCTCGGCGAAGCGCAGGTCCTCGTCGATGGCGCGCTCGGCTGAGCCCGTGGCGTCGCCCCGGACCGACGTCGCGACCGCCGCTGCGGCGCACCGGCGTAGCACGCTGCTCTCCAACGGTCGCTACACCGTGCTGTTGCGCGCCGACGGCGCCGGCTGGAGCCGCTGGCAGGGCCTCGGGCTGACGCGCTGGCGCGAGGCAGCAGCGAGCGTCGACGCCGCGCTGCATCTGCTCGTGCGCGACGAGGCGTCCGGCTGCGTGTGGTCGACGACCTGCGCCGGCATCGACCGCGACGCCGCGCCGATCGTCGCCGACTTCGGCTTGGGTCGCGCGGTCTTCTCCCGCAGCGTCGACGGGATCGAGAGCCGGGTCGAGATCGCCGTCGCTCCCGACGCCGACCTCGAGGTCCGCAGCATCCGGCTGCGCAACGTCGGAAGCGCCGCGCGGACGCTGTCGCTCACCGCCTACGCCGAAGCCGTCGTCGGCGCGCTCGGCCCGGACGACGCGCATCCGGCGTTCTCGAAGATGTTCGTCGAGAGCGAGTTCGACGCGGCCCGGGGCGTGCTGCTGCTGACGCGCAGGCGCCGCAGTGCGTCCGAGCCGCCGATCTGGCTCGGCTGCGCGCTCGAGGTCGTCGGCGGTGCGGCCGCGGCGCTGTCGTGCGAGACCGACCGGATGCGCTTTCTCGGCCGTGGCCGGCGGATCGTCGACGCCGCGGCGATGGCGCCGGGCGCCACGCTGTCCGGCACGACCGGGTGCGTGCTCGACCCGGTGCTCGCGTTGCGCCGCGGCGTCGTGCTCGCGCCGGGCTCCGACATCGAGCTGGTCCTGCGGCTCGCCGCCGCGCCGACCCGCGACGCCGCCGAGGCGACCGCGCTGCGCCCGGGCGCGTCCGCCGACCTCGTCGAAGCGGCGGTCCGCCATGCCGTGGCCGAGCACGCCCGGCTCTCCATCGCACCGGAAGCCACCGCGCGCTGCGACGAATGGCTCGCGCCGCTGATCGCCGCGGACCCGAACTGGCGCGCCCCGACCGAAGTCGTCGAACGCGCCCGCGGCGGGCCGCCCTTGCTCTGGTCGGCCGGCATCTCGGGTGACCGGCCGATCGCCTTGCTGACGATCGCGCGGCCCGACGGCCTCGACGCCGTCGGCGATCTGCTGCGCGCGCAGGACGCGTGGCGGAGCAAGCGTTTCGGCGTCGACGTCGTCGTGCTCAACGCTGCCGCCGGGGCGGTGGCCGACGTCCTGCAGGCGGCGCTCGAACCGCTCGTCGACGCGCAGCGCCGGCGCCACGACGCCGATGCGATCGACATCCCCGCTGCCGTCTTCGCGTTGCGCGCCGATGCGCACGACGCGGCGTTCCGCGACGGCCTGATGGCGGCGGCGCGCCTGGTCTTGGGCGACGAGCCGACTGCGGCGACGCCGGCGATCCCGGCAACCTCGGCAGGTTCGGCAACCTCGGAACCTTCGGAACCTTCGGAACCTTCGGAACCTTCGGAACCTCCGGAACCTTCGGAACCTTCGGAACCCTCGGAACCCTCGGAACCCTCGGAACCCTCGGAACCCTCGGAACCCT
>CAXUDL010000022.1:3946-51926 GCA_964249855.1 uncultured Rhizobacter sp.
CCTCGGAACCCTCGGAACCCTCGGAACCCTCGGAACCCTCGGAACCCTCGGAACCCTCGGAACCTTCGGAACCTTCGGAACCTTCGGAACCCTCGGAACCCTCGGAACCTTCGGAACCCTCCGAACCCTCGCCGCCGGCAACCGCCGGAGCGACGCGCGTCGCGACCGAGCCGGCGGGCGCGCGTGCCGAAAGCTTCCTCGACCCGGCCACGAGCGGCGAATTCGCCAACGGCACCGGCGCCTTCGTCGACGACGGCAGCGCCTACCGCATCGACCTCGCCGACGGCCGCACGCCGCCTGCGCCGTGGATCAACGTCATCGCCAATCCGGTCTTCGGCTGCTTCGTCTCGGCCGAGGGCGGCGGCCATACCTGGTCAGTCAACAGCCAGCAGAATCCGCTGACGCCGTGGCCGAACGACCCGGTGACCGACGCGCCGAGCGAAACGCTCTGGCTGCGCGATCTCGACGGCGGCGCCGCCTGGACCGCCACGGCGTCGCCGGTGCGCGTTGCCGGTGCGCGCTACGCTGCGGTGCACGGCAAGGGCTGGACGCGCTTCGAGACCGACGCCGAGGGCATCGACGTCGAGCTCGTCGTGTCGGTCGCCGTGGACGAGCCGGTCAAGCGCTCGCGGCTGCGGCTCGCCAATCGCGGCGACCGGCCGCGTCGGCTGGCGGTCACCGGCGTCGTGCGCTGGGCGCTCGGCGCGAACGGCACGGTGCCGCAGCCCTTCGTGGTCACGTCGCGCGACGCGGCGACCGGCGCGCTCTTCGCCCGCAACGGCTGGCGCAGCGACTTCGGCGACCGGGTCGCGTTCGTCGACCTCGGCGACGTCGCGCAGGCGGTCTCGGGCGACCTCGGCGACGTCTCCGGCCCGGCGGGCCCGCGGGCGCCGGGACGGCTCGGCGGCCGCGTCGGTGCCGGACTCGACCCGTGCGGCGTGGTGCAGGTCGAAGTCGAGCTGCCGCCGGGAACCCGCCTGGACCTCGTCTGGCTGCTCGGCGACGCCGCGAACGTTAAGGAAGCCTGCGAGTTGATCGAGCGCCACCGCGGCGCCGACGCCGATGCGCAGATCGTTGCGGCCGAAGCGGTCTGGCACGACGTGCTCGGGGCGGTCCGGGTGCGCACGCCCGATCGCGCAATGGATGTGATGCTCAACCACTGGCTGCTCTACCAGGTGCTCGCGAGCCGCGTCTGGGCGCGCACCGCCTACTACCAGGCGAGCGGCGCGTACGGCTTCCGCGACCAGTTGCAGGACGTGATGGCGCTGCTGCCGAGCCGGCCGGATCTCGCCCGCGAGCACGTGCTGCGCGCCTGCGGACGGCAGTTTCCCGAGGGCGACGTCCAGCACTGGTGGCAGCCGCCGTCGGGGCAGGGCGTGCGCACCCGCATCAGCGACGACCGCGCCTGGCTCGTGCTGCTGACGATGCGCTACGTCGAGGTCACCGGCGACCGGTCGGTGCTCGACGTCGAGATTCCGTTCCTGACCGGCCCGACGGTCGAACCGCCGGCCGCCGACGCGTTCTTCCAGCCCGGCCGCAGCGACGCGGCGGCGAGCGTCTACGCCCACTGCGTCCTCGCGCTCGACGCGAGCCTCGCGACCGGCGTCCACGGCTTGCCGCTGATGCAGACCGGCGACTGGAACGACGGCATGAACCGCGTCGGCGAGGCCGGCAAGGGCGAGAGCGTGTGGCTGGGCTGGCTGCTGCTGGCGGCGATCGGCGCGCTGGCGCCCGTCGCCGACGCGCGCGGCGACGCGGATCGCGCGACCCGGTGGCGCGACCACGCGGCCGCCTTGCGCGCTGCGCTCGACGCCGCCTGGGACGGCGACTGGTACCGCCGCGGCTACTACGACGACGGCACGCCGCTCGGCTCGGCGACGAGCGACGAGTGCCGCATCGACACGATCGCGCAGTCGTGGAGCGTGATCGCCGCTGCCGATCCCGACGCGCCGGGCGAGCGTCCGGCACGGGCGATGGCGTCGGTCGAGCGCCATCTCGTCGATCCGGTGCACCGCGTGTCGAAGCTCTTCACGCCGCCCTTCGACAGCGCGAGCCGGAAGGATCCGGGCTACATCAAGGGCTATCCGCCGGGCATTCGCGAAAACGGCGGCCAGTACACCCACGGCGCGACCTGGACGGTCTTCGCCTGGGCGGGCCTCGGCGACGGCGCGCGTGCCCACGCCGCGTTCGACCTGCTCAATCCCGTTCGTCATGCAGCGAGCGCCGACGGCGTCGCGCGCTACCGCGTCGAGCCGTATGCCGTCTGTGCCGACGTCTACGGCGAGCCGCCGCACCTCGGCCGCGGCGGCTGGACGTGGTACACCGGCTCGGCGGCCTGGCTCTACCGCGCCGGGCTCGAGGCGGTGCTCGGCTTTCGCCTCGCTGGCGACCGGCTGCGGCTCGCACCGTGCATTCCGCCGGACTGGCCGGGCTTCGAGCTCGTCTACCGCCGCCGCGGCGCGAGCGGCACGCCGACGACGTTCGAGATCACGGTCGAGAACCCGGCGCGCCGCAGCCGCGGTGTCGCGATGATCGAGGTCGACGGCGAGGCGCAGGCGGTCGCCGACGGCATCGCGCTGGCCGACGACGGCGGCAGGCACCGCGTGCGGGTCGTCATGGGCTGACGACACCGCGGACGCACCGGCGACGCCCCGCTGCGGCCGGAGACGGCGCCGAGCGTCGTTGCGAACGCGCGCCGACGAGAGAGCCGCGTCCGCGCGTTGGTTCGGCTCGCCGCCGCCGCGGCACGTTGGAACCATCCACACGCTCGGCGCGTGTCCGGGCCCGTCGGTTGCCGAACCCGAGCGATGAAAAATTTCCCCTGGAAGGCCGTCCTGCTCGACATCGACGGCACGCTGCTCGACAGCAACGATGCGCATGCGCGCGCCTGGTGTCACGTGCTCGCGGCGAACGGCCACGCCGTGGCCTACGACGACGTCCGGCCGCTGATCGGCAAAGGCGGCGACAAGCTGCTGCAGGAACTCGTCGGCCTCGACGACGACACCGGCGAAGGGCGCACGATGTCCGACGAGCGCAAGGCGCTGTTCGAGCGCGAGTTCCTGCCGACGCTGGCACCGACGCGCGGCGCTCGCGCACTTCTCGAGGCGCTCCAGCACGCCGGGTCGACGCTGACGGTCGCGACCTCGGCCGGCGGCGAGGAACTGCAGGGCTTGTTGCGCCAGGCCGGCGTCGCCGACCTGATCGAGGACGCCGCGAGTTCCTCGGACGCCGATGCGTCGAAGCCCGACCCGGACATCGTCCGGGCGGCGCTCGAGAAAGCCGGCGTCGCACCCGACAAGGCGGTCATGCTCGGCGACACGCCGCACGACATCGAGGCGGCGCGTGCCGCCGGCGTCGCGTGCATCGTGCTGCGCTGCGGCGGCGGCTGGAGCGACCCGGACTTCGCCGGCGCGCTGCACATCTTCGACGACCCGGCCGACCTGTTGCAGAACCTGTGACCGGATCCGGCGCGCCCGAGCGTCGGCGTGCCGCGGCGCCGGTCGAGGCGCGATGCGCGGGCGTCGTCTCCCGGCGGCGAACACTTCGCGCCGACCGAGAGGCGCCGGATCGATCTGCGGAGCGACTTGCGCTCCGTGCTCGCGTCGTCGATCTGCAGAGCGACGTGTCGGGTCCGTGCGTGGAGTCGTCAGTCGTCTCGACGACCCGGCACCGCGCCGGCGCCCGGTGCCGGGTGCCGCGACGCCGGCGCCGCGAGCAGCACCATCAACGCGCCGGTGCCGCCGTCGGACGCCCGCGCCTGCGTGAAGGCGATGACCTCGCTCTTTTGCACGAGCCAGCTCTTGACCTTGCCCTTGAGCACCGGCTCGCGCCCCGGCGAGCCCAGGCCCTTGCCGTGGATCACGCGGACGCACCGGTGACCTGCGCGCGCCGACTGGCGCAGGAACGCCGCGAGCTGTTCACGTGCCTCGTCGCGCCGCAGGCCGTGCAGGTCGCATTGCGCCTGGACCGCCCAGGCGCCGCGGCGCAGCTTGCGGACGACTTCCGCGCCGATGCCGCGGCGGCGGAACGACAGCGCGTCGTCGGTCTCGAGCAGCGACTCGACGTCGAACTCGTCGGAGATCGCCTCGTGCATCACCCGCGCCTCGTCGCGCAGGCGCTGCCGCGGGACGGGCGCGGGCGGCTCGGTCCACGGCGGCGGCGATGCGGCGTGCCGCAGCGGCTCGACCGGCCCGACGGTGCGCGCGAACAGGTCGCGCTCGCGCGCCTCCGCAGCGGCCCGCTCGCGCGCCGTGCGCTCGGCCTCGAGCGCGTCGGCGCGCGCCTGCGCCAGCGCCCGGCGCAGCTCGCCGAGCTCGTCGAGCGCGTGCAGCTTCGTCATGCCGCGCATCTTGCCGCATCGGCGCAGTCCGGCCGGTGCGGGGGTCGGCCAGCCCGCGCAGCACGCCGCACGGTGCGGTCGCCGGGTTCGCGGTCAGAGCAGTCCGCGCTCGGCGAACGACACCACCTCGGCGTGGCCGACGACGAGGTGGTCGAGCACGCGGACGTCGACGAGCTTCAGCGCGGCGGCGAGGGCGCGTGTCAGGTGTTCGTCGGCGCGCGACGGCTCCGCGGCGCCCGACGGATGGTTGTGCGCGAAGATCACCGACGCGGCGTTGAGCGCCAGCGCCCGGATGACGACCTCGCGCGGATAGACGCTCGTCTGCGTCAGCGTGCCGCGGAACATCTCCTCGAGCTGCAGCAGCCGGTTCTGGGCGTCGAGGAACAGCACCGCGAAGACCTCGTGGCCGCGACCGCCGAGCTGCAGCCGGACGTAGTCCTTCAGCGGTGCCGGCGAATCGAACACCGGGCGCGCCTTCAGCTCCTCGGCGAGCGCACGCCGGGCGAGCTCGATGACGGCCGAGAGCTCTGCACGCTTGGCGGGTCCGAGGCCCTTGACGCGCTCGAGCGCCGCGGCGTCTGCGCGCAGCAGGCCATGGATGCCGCCGAAGCGGTCGAGCAACTGCTGCGCGAGCTGCAGCACGGAGAGTCCCGGCAGGCCGGTCCGCAGCAATAGGGCGATCAACTCGGCGTCGGCGAGCGCCGCGGCGCCGGCGGCGAGCAGCTTCTCGCGCGGACGCGCACCGCTCGGGATGTCCTTCAGGGCCATGGGGTCCGCGGCCGACCGCGGCGGCGCTCGTAAAATCAGCAGTCTATCGGCAGCCCGAGCGGAACCGTCCCCTTGAATCTCATCCAGCCCGGATCGTTCCTGACCCTGCACTATCGCCTCGCGGGGCCCGACGGCGCCGACCTGATCAACACCTTCGACGACAAGCCGGCGACGCTGTCGCTCGGCACCGGCGAGCTCGCGCCGGCGATGGAGTCGCGGCTGCTCGGCTTGCCCGAAGGCGCGCGCCGGACCTTCGCGCTCGCGCCCGGCGAGGCCTTCGGCGAGCGCAATCCCGAGATGCAGCAGCGCATCAAGCGTGCGCTGCTCGACGAATGGGGCGACCCCGACGCCGAGTACACCGTCGGCGACGTCGTGCAGTTTCCGACGCCCGACGGCCGGGGCGTTTTCGCCGGCGTGCTGCGCGACATCGATGGCGACGTCCTCGTCTTCGACTTCAACCATCCGCTCGCCGGGCGGCCGGTGACCTTCGAAGTCCACGTGATCGGGGTGCTGTGATGAACGTGCTCGAGGAAGTCATCCTCGCCGAGCCGCGGGGTTTTTGCGCCGGCGTCGACCGCGCGATCGAGATCGTCGAACGCGCGCTGGAGCGGTTCGGCGCGCCGATCTACGTGCGCCACGAAATCGTGCACAACACCTATGTCGTCAACGACCTGAAGGCCAAGGGCGCGATCTTCATCGAGGACCTGTCGGACGTGCCGCCCGGCGCGACGCTCGTCTTCAGCGCCCACGGCGTCTCGCAGGCGGTGCGCGAGGAGGCGGCGGCGCGCGGCTTCTCGGTGTTCGACGCGACGTGCCCGCTGGTCTCGAAGGTGCACGTCGAGGTCGCGAAGCTGCACCGCGAAGGTTACGAATTCATCATGATCGGCCACCGGGGACATCCCGAGGTCGAGGGCACGGTGGGTCAGCTCGCTTCGGGCATCCACCTCGTCGAGGACGTCGCCGACGTCGAGCGCGTCGATGTCGGGACCGACCAGAAGCTCGCCGTCGTGACGCAGACGACGCTCTCGGTGGACGACGCGGCCGAGATCCTGGCGGCGGTCAAGCGCCGCTTTCCGAACGTTCGCGAGCCGAAGCAGCAGGACATCTGCTACGCGACGCAGAACCGGCAGGACGCGGTCAAGGTGCTCGCGCCGACGGTCGACGTCCTGATCGTCGTCGGCAGCCCGACGAGCTCGAACAGCAACCGGCTCCGCGAGCTCGCGGAGCGGCTCGGCACCGACGCGCACATGGTCGACCTTCCGGACGACCTGCGCGCCGAATGGTTCGAGGGCAAGCGCAGCGTCGGGCTCACCGCCGGCGCGTCGGCACCCGACATCCTGGTCCAGCAGGTGATCGCGCGCTTGAAGGCGCTCGGCGCGGTGTCGGTGCGCAAGCTGCCGGGCGTCGAGGAGACGATCCGGTTCCCGCTGCCGATGGGGCTCGGCGACAAGTCGATGGGGCTGCTGCCGACGGGCGGCTGAGCGCGAACGCCTCGCGCGGGAAGCGCGTGTCGGCTGCAACCGAAAGCGGTCGGCGCCGACGCGTCGCCACGACCGCCCGACTTCGACGTGCGCGGACCGCGACGGCCGTCGGCGACCCGGGCGCTTGCCCCGGCCGGCTCAGCGCCGGGCGCGCGGATGGAAGCGGATCGGCTGGACCGCCGCGGGCGCGGGCTTGGCGGCGTGGTCGCAGCCGTCGCAACCGCACCCGCTGCCCTGGCGCACCGCCGCTTCCATGGTGCGGCGAAGCCGGGCCGGCAGCGGCCAGGTCAGCAGCGCGGTCGCGAGCGGCCGGCGCAGCGCCGCAGGCATCAATGTCCAGACGGCATAGCCGGCGCAGCCGACGACGAGCAACGCGACGATGAGGACTTGCATGGGGTCTAGACGCTGTGAAGGAATCCGGCGCGCCCGAGCGGGCGTCGAAGGCGGTGCCGATCGAGGCGCAAGGCGCAGCCAAAGCCGGGCTGCGGCGAGCATTTGCAACGACGAGTGGCGTCGTTCGCGGCACACGAGCGGGTGTGTGGGGTTTCTTCACGGCGTCTTCAGCCTGCCAGCCAGAGCGTGACGCGATAGGTGACGAACGCCGCCGCATAGGCGAGCGCGAAGAGGTACACCGCCATCAGCACCGGATAGCGCCAGGAGTTCGTCTCCCGGCGGACGACGGCGAGCGTCGAGATGCACTGCGGCGCGAACACGTACCAGGCGAGCAGCGAGTACGCCGTCGCCAGGCCCCAGCCCTGCGCGATCACCGGCGACAGCGTGTCGGCGACCTCGCCACCCGCAGCCGACATCGAGTAGACCGTGCCGAGCGCGCCGACCGCGACCTCGCGAGCGGCGAGGCCGGGCACGAGCGCGATCGAGATCTGCCAGTTGAAGCCGATCGGCGCGAACACGTGCTGCAGCGCCTGGCCGAGTTGCCCGGCGATGCTGTAGCGGATCGCCGGTCCGGAGGTCTGCAGGTCGACGCCGGCCGGCGGTGCCGGGTAGCTCGACAGGAACCAGAGGATCACCATCAGGGCGAAGATGATCCCGCCGACTCGAGCCAGGAAGATCCGCGCCCGCTCCCAGAGGCCGAGCGCGAGATTGCGCAGCCCCGGCAGCCGGTACGGCGGCAGTTCGAGCATCAGCGGCTGGTAGCGGCTCTTCAGCCAGATCCGCTTGAAGCAGAAGGCGACCGCCATCGCCGAGGCGACACCCGCGACGTAGAGCGCGAAGAGGGTCAGGCCGCGCAGGTTGAAGACGCCGACGCTGCGGTCGGGCACGAAGGCGCCGATCAGGAGCGCGTAGACCGGCAGCCGTGCCGAGCAGGTCATGAGCGGCGCGATCATGATCGTCGCGAGCCGGTCCTTCCAGTTGGCGATGGTGCGCGTCGCCATGATGCCGGGGATGGCGCAGGCGAAGCTCGAGAGCAGCGGGATGAACGCGCGACCGGACAGCCCGACCTTGCCCATCAGCGTGTCGAGCAGGAAGGCGGCGCGGGGCAGGTAGCCCGAGTCCTCGAGCACGAGGATGAAGAGGAAGAGGATCAGGATCTGCGGCAGGAAGACGACGACGCTGCCCGCACCGGCGATCACGCCGTCGACGAGCAGGCTGCGCAGCGGCCCGGCCGCCATGTGCCCGGTCGTCCAGCCGCCCAGGCCGTCCATCGCCGCCTTGATCGCGTCCATCGGCAGCGTCGCCCACGAGAACACCGCCTGGAAGATCAGGAACAGGACCAGCGCCAGCACGACGAGGCCCCAGACCGGATGCATCACGACGGCGTCGATCCTGGGATGGAAGCGCGACGTCCTCGACGCGGCCGGCGCGGCGATCGCGAGGATGCGCCGCACCTCCCGCTGCAGATCGGCCGACGAGCCGGCTTCGTCGCGAACGAGCGGCGCCGCGAGCGTCGAGCGCGACGCGGTCCCGAGGTACTGCTCGATCGTCTCGAGCAACCGTGCGTGGCCGTCGCTGCGCACGGCGACGGTCTCGACGACGGGGCAGCCGAGCTCCGCGGCGAGCTTGTCGACGTCGATCGCGAGCCCTTGCGCACGGGCGACGTCCGCCATGTTGAGCGCGACCAGCATCGGCCTGCCGAGGCGGCGCAGTTCGAGCACGAGCCGCAGGTTCATCCGCAGATTGGTCGCGTCGACCACCGCGACGACGGCGTCGGGCGCCGCCTCGCCCGGGCGGCGGCCCTCGATCACCTCGAGCGTGATCTGCTCGTCGGGCGTCGCGGGCGTCAGGCTGTAGGTGCCCGGCAGGTCGATCACCGACGCGGTCTGGCCGTTGCCGAGCCGCGTCGTGCCGATCTTGCGTTCGACGGTGACGCCGGCGTAGTTCGCGACCTTCTGGCGTGCCCCGGTCAGCAGGTTGAAGAGCGCCGTCTTGCCGCAGTTCGGATTGCCGACCAGCGCGATGTTCCAGGGCGCGACCGCGACCGAATTCATGCGGCCTCCACCTCGATGCACTGGGCTTCGAGCAGGCGCAGACCGAAGAGCGTGTCGCCGATCTGCACCGCGAGCGGCTCGCGACCGCCGGGGCCTCGGCGCAGCAGCTGCAGCGGCTCGCCCGGAATGAAGCCGATCTCGCCCAGGCGGCGCAGCGCCACCGCGTCGATGTCGGCGGACGCTGCGATCACGCGCGAGACCGTCGCACGGGCGCCGTCCGGCAAATTATTCAGCAACATGGCGGGTGACTCGAAGAGCGGTGTCATCTTCCGGCAGCTGAAAGCGGCGGGGATGCGCATGAGAATGAGATTGTCTCTCATGCGCCAGGCAAGGACGGTGGGCAAACGCGACCGGCGTCGCGGCGGGCGGGTCTTTCCAGCGCTTTGCAAACGCGAACGATTTGCATTATCCTGCGCGAGAACCGCGTGCTGCAGCAGACGTTCGCGGTGCCCGTCGCGTCATGGATTCCCGGATGCGCATCCGCCGGCCACGCCACGTGTGGCGCACACCGCATCGACCTACGGGAGCCCCGATGAAAAGCGACCCCCATGTCCTCGTGCACTTGAACGCTCAGCTCAAGAACGAGATCACCGCGACCAACCAGTACTTCCTGCACTACCGGATGCTCAAGCACTGGGGCTTCGACAAGCTGGCGAAGAAGGAATACGAGGAGTCGATCGGCGAGATGAAGCACGCGGACCGGCTGATGGCGCGCATCTTCCTGCTCGACGGCCTGCCCAATCTGCAGGACCTGGGCAAGCTCCTGATCGGCGAGAACGTTCCCGAGATCCTCCACTGCGACTTGCAGATGGAGACCGGTGCGCAGGCGACGATCAAGGACGGCATAGCCTATTGCGAGTCGGTGCGCGACTACGTCTCGCGCGATCTGCTGCAAACCATCCTCGACGACACCGAGGAGCACATCGATTTCCTCGAGACGCAGATCGACCTGGTCGCGAAGGTCGGTGTCGAGAACTATCTGCAGTCGCAGATGGGCGAGCTCGGCTAGTCGGCGCTCGAGACGAGGAGCGGACGAGATGATCGTGTGCGTGTGTCGCAAGGTGTCGGACCGGCAGATCCGTCAGGCCGTCGCCGAAGGCGCCGACAGCCTCGAGTGCCTGCAGTTCGAGCTCGGCGTCGCGACGCAATGCGGCCGGTGCGCCGACTGTGCGATGCGCCTGCTCTCCGACGCCGCCGGAGGGCCGCTCGCGCACGCAACGAGCCGCGCCAGCGCGGTCGTCCCGATCGCGTTCGTTCGGCCGTCGGCGCTGCAAGGCGCCTGACCACGCGGAATGGGGGCGCCGCCGAGCGCGCTCCCTACAATCCGGCGCTGCCCCCGAACTACCGGCCGCCTCGCGCGTGCCGCCGCCATGCTCGACATCAGCTTGCTGCGCAAGGATCTGCCGCAGGTCATCGCCCGCCTCGAGCGGCGCAAGTCGCCGCAGCCGTTCCTCGACGTCGACCGCTTCGTCGCGCTCGAGTCCGAACGCAAGACCTCGCAGACCCGCACCGAGGACCTGCAGGCGACGCGCAACACCCTCTCGAAGCAGATCGGCGCGGCCAAGGCGCGCGGCGCCGATGCCGCGGCGCTCCTTGCCCAGGTCGGCGGTATCGGCGAGGACCTGACGCGCTCGGCCGAGCGGCTCGACGCGATCCAGGCGGAGTTGTCGCAGATGCTGATGGGCGTCCCGAACCTGCCGCAGGACGACGTGCCGCTCGGCGCCGACGACGGCGACAACCTCGAGGTGCGGCGCTGGGGCACGCCGCGAGAGTTCGACTTTCCGGTTCGCGATCATGTCGACGTCGGCACGCCGCTCGGCCTCGACTTCGACACCGGCGCGCTCATGTCGGGCTCGCGGTTCACGCTGCTGCGTGGCCCGATGGCGCGGCTGCACCGCGCGCTCGCCCAGTTCATGCTCGATCTGCAGACGGTGGAGCACGGCTACACCGAGTGCTATACGCCCTACATCGTCAACCGCGAGATCCTCGAGGGAACCGGCCAGTTGCCGAAGTTCCGCGACGACATGTTCCGGGTCAGCCGAGGCGGCGACGCGAGCGAGGCCGAGCAGTACCTGATCTCGACGTCGGAGATCACGCTCACCAACACGGTCCGCGACCGCGTGCTCGCGGCGAGCGAACTGCCGATCCGCCTGACGGCGCACAGCCCGTGCTTTCGGTCCGAAGCGGGCAGCGCCGGCCGCGACACCCGCGGCCTCATCCGCCAGCACCAGTTCGACAAGGTCGAGATGGTGCAGATCACCACGCCCGACGCGAGCGACGCGGCGCTCGAGGCGATGGTCGGCCATGCCGAAGCGGTCTTGCAACGGCTCGGCCTGCCGTACCGCGTCGTCCTGCTGTGCGGCGGCGACCTCGGTTTCGGCGCCGCGAAGACCTACGACCTCGAAGTCTGGATTCCGGCGCAGGCTGCGTACCGCGAGATCAGTTCGTGCTCGAACATGGAGGCGTTCCAGGCCCGACGGATGCGGGCGCGGTACAAGACCGCGCAGGGCAAGAACGAGCTCGTGCACACGCTCAACGGCTCCGGGCTCGCGGTCGGCCGGACGCTGGTCGCGGTGATCGAGAACGGCCAGCAGCCGGACGGCTCGGTCGTCGTCCCCGAGGTGCTGCGTCCGTATCTCGGTGGCGTCGAACGTCTGCGGCCTTGAAGTCGCCGGTGCGCCGGATCCATGCCCTGCTGGGCTAGAATCCTGCACTCGGCGCCGACCCGCCGACACCGGAGAGGTGGCAGAGTGGTCGAATGTACCTGACTCGAAATCAGGCGAACCGCAAGGTTCCGAGGGTTCGAATCCCTCCCTCTCCTCCAGCTGCCGCGCTTTGCCGTTTCACGCTGGACAGCATCGCTCGCGCGTGGCGTGTCTGCGGCGAGACCGAGCGGTGACGGCGCTTCGTCGTGCTGTGTGCGGTGCCGTATCGGCCCGGCCGTTCTTTAAGGCGGCACCTGTCGTTCGCGTTCGAGGCTTGCGGCATCCCATCGTCGAGAGCGCCGGTGGGCACCGCTCCATTCGTGGCCGTGGCGTTGTCAGCGACTGGGCTGACATGTTCGCGGCGACGACGTGCGCAAGCCGTGCACTGCGCAGGCCAACCCGCAATGTTCCGAACTTGGTCAGCGCAGTTTCGGTCTCGGCCAACAGGTCAGCGACCGCCGATCAACCGAACCAAGTCCGGCACGCCGTTCGTGAGGAAACCTGTCCCGGCACGGGCCGGTGAGCCCCTGTCAGCCGCTGCTGGCTTCGAACTCCATCTCGGCCGCGATCACCGGGTCATGACCGCCCACGTCGACCCAGAGGTCCGCGGCGACCGCGCGCAGCGCGTCGGCGTCGTCATGAGGCCGCAGCTCCGCGAGCCGCTGGCTGAACGCTGCCATCCAGCGCTCGCGCGCCACGTCCCACCGCGACTCGTCGGCGACGCTGGCGATCGATGCGACGGACGCGGTCGACCACGGAGGAGTGGCATGGACACGCGGTGGGCGGATCTGAGGAAGCATCGGGGCTCCTGCGAAGGAGTGGAGACGGCTGTCGAACAATGGGTCGGCCGGAACGGTGCGCTCAGTGCGGTCCGGCGAAGATCTCGGCTGCCTGCTCGGGCTCGAGGTCGGCGGCATCGTCGAACTGGCTGTCGGCGATCATCTCAGCGGACAAGGAGTCGATCGCCGGCTGCACACGCATGGCGTGGAGCGCGAAGCGCTTGACCCATTCGGGCCGCGGATGACTGGGGGCGTAGGGGGACTGCATTGCGCGGCTCCGGCTGCGAATGCAACGGATTCTCGGCAGTGCGTCAACGCCAATCTGTAGGACAACGCCGGCGTCGCCCGGCACCGGCGTCCCGCGCCGGCTCGCTGCTCAGGGGCAGACTTCCATCCGGCGCGTCACGCCGCGGATCGTCTCGTCGCTGAACCAGAAGAAGTAGCTCGTGACGATGACGGTGCCGTTGTCCTTGCTGCGCGTCTTGTATTCCACCGGAACGACCCAGCCGACGTAGCCGCCGGTTCCGCCGCCCATCGGACACGCACCGCGTTGCGGCGTGCCGATCGTCAGTTCACGGTTGCGGTCGACGCCTTTGACGGTCAGGTCGAAGTAGTTCGTGATGGCGGCACCCGGGTTGCGCGGAGGGATCGACCGGACGACCGGCTCCTCGGGGGGCGCCGATGCGCAGCCAGCGATGCAGGCGGCAGCTGCGACGACCAGCGCCCTGGCCCGGCCGGCGGAAGAGAAGCGATGCGGCGAGCGGGCAGTGTTCGTGGACGGCATGAGGGTGGTTCGGTTCGGCTGTGCCGGCGAGCGGACTTCGGAGTCGGGTTTGTCCCACGCGGCGGGCCGCCGCGCCGGACGATTCACAGTACTTTACCGCGCGGTCAAGGCGACTTCACCCCGGCGATCGACGATTCGTCACCGCGCTCCCGCGGTGTTTTTCGCGGAACGCGAGAGGTGGACCGAGCCATGAAATCGTTGGATGGACGTCAGCACTCGGCACCGGCGCAAGTCCGAGCCGTCGCGCTCGCCACCGGAGTACTTCTTCTGTCGCTCGGCGCAGCGTTGGTCCCCGCAGCGGCACAGCCGCCCTGGGGCGCGCACGCGCGGGGCGGTTCCCCGATGTTCGATTCACCGGGTGGACCGCTTGGGCGCCACGTCGACCGCATGCTCGACGGCCTCGGTGTCACGCCGGCGCAGCGCGCGCAGATCCGGCAGATCGCCGCCGCGGCGGCGTCCGAGCTCGAGCCGCAACGCGAGGCGGGCCGCAGGCTGCGCGAACGCGGCATGCAGAACTTCACCGCGCCGACGGTCGACGCGTCGGCTGCCGAGGCGCTGCGGCAGGAGCTCGAGACGCAGCACGACAACGCGAGCCGCCGGCAGCTCGCCGCGATGCTCGAGATCGCCAAGGTATTGACGCCCGAGCAGCGTGCGAAGATCGGCGAGCGTCTGAAGGAGCGGCAAGCGATCCGGCAGGACCGTCGCGAGCGCATGGAACAGGAGCGCCGCCAGCCGCCGGCCAGGCCATGACACGGCTCGCGGGCTCCGTCGACCCGGCGGCCGTCGTGCTCCGCCGCACCGTCCAACCGTTCGACCGGATGCCGAAGACGAGACCGTCCATGACCGCCCGCCTGCTGCTGATCGACGACGACCTCCGCCTGTCGACCATGGTGGGCGACTACCTGCGCCATGCCGGCTTCGAGGTCGAGGCCGCCGGCTCGCTCGCCGCGGGCCGCGAGCGGCTCGCCGCCGGCTCGTTCGACGCGCTGGTGCTCGACCTGATGCTGCCCGACGGCGACGGTCTCGATCTCTGCCGCCAGCTTCGCAACGAGCCGCGCACGCGCTCGCTGCCGCTCCTCATGCTGACGGCACGCGGCGAACCGATGGACCGCATCGTCGGGCTCGAACTCGGCGCCGACGATTACCTGCCGAAGCCGTTCGAGCCGCGCGAGCTGCTGGCGCGGGTCAAGGCGCTGCTGCGCCGCAGCGCGCCGCAGCCGGCGGCCGACGACGTGCTCCGCTTCGGTCGGCTGGAAGTCGATCTCGGCGCCCGCGTCGCCCGGCTCGACGGCCAGATCTGCGACCTGACCGGCCACCAATTCGATCTGCTCGTCGTCCTGGCGCAGAGCCCCGGGCGCGTGCTGTCGCGCGACCAGATCATGGATTCGCTCAAGGGCCATCCGCTCGAGGCGTTCGACCGCTCGATCGACGTCCACATCTCGCGCATCCGTGCCGTGATCGAGGACGACCCCAAATTGCCGCGCCGCGTGCTCACCGTGCGCGGCGCCGGCTACCTGTTCGCGCGGAAGCAGGATGCCGACGCGGGGTGAGCCGGCGCCGCCGCGGGCGGGCGCATGAAGAGCCTCTATCTCCGGATCTACGTCACCGTCGTCCTCGTGCTGCTGCTGTTCGCTGCGGCGTCGGGCTGGGTGTTCCAGCGCCACATCGAGCGCGAGCGGGCGCAAGCCGAATCGGTCTTCGCCGACCGGATGAGCGCACAGGCCGAGTTGATCCAGCGCTCGCTGCCCGGCGTCGAGGCGTCGTCCGCGGACCAGGCCGACGCGCTGCGCGAATGGTCGCAGCGGCTGCGGCTGCCGCTCGCGCTCGACAGCGCCGCGGGCGAGCGCGTCGCCGAATCCGAGAGCTTCGTGCGGCGCCAGCAGGACGGCGTGGTGCGCGCGCTCGCGGTGCGGCTCGAGGATGGCCGCACGCTCTGGATCATGCGGCCGACGATGCGCCGACCCGGTCTGCAGGGCTCGCCGCTGTCGCTCGACGGCGCCGGCGGGCGTCTCGGACCGGCGGACTTCCCGCCGCTCGTGCCCTTCATGCCGCCGGGCCTGCAGGGCATCGGCGTGGTGATCGTGCTCGTCCTGCTGTTCGTCGCCGTCGCCGCCGGCGCCTTTCCGGTGGTGCGCCGGCTGACGCGGCGGCTCGAGGCGCTCAAGCTCGGCGTCGAGCAGTTCGGCGCCGGCGCGCTGAGCCACCGGGTCGAGGTCAGCGGGCGGGACGAAGTCGCTGCCGTCGCGTCGAGCTTCAACGTCGCGGCGGCGCGCATCGAGGCGCTGCTGCAATCGCATCGGTCGCTGCTCGCCAACGCGAGCCACGAGCTGCGCTCGCCGCTGGCGCGGATGAAGATGGCCGTGTCGATGCTCGGCGACGCGCCGCCCGGCCAGCGTGAACGCCTGAAGCAGGAGATCGACACCAACGTGGCCGAGCTCGACGCGCTCGTCGAGGAAGTGCTGCTGGCGAGCCGGCTCGGCGCGGCGCACGAGTCCGCCGCGCGCGATCCGGTCGACCTGCTCGCGGTCGCGGCCGAAGAGGCGGCGCGCGTCGACGTCGCGGTCGAAGGCAGCGACATCGTCGTCGACGGCGACGAGCGGCTGCTGCGCCGGGCGCTGCGCAACCTGCTCGAGAACGCCCGGCGCTACGGCGGCGACGACGTGAGCGTGCACCTCGCGCCCGCCGGAGCCTTCGCGGCGCTGCGCGTCTGCGACCGCGGCCCCGGCGTGCCCGAGGCGATGCGCGAACGCATCTTCGAGCCGTTCTTCCGCCTGCCGGGCCACGCCGAGCAGGCCGGCGGCGTCGGCCTCGGCCTGAGCCTCGTCAAGCAGATCGCCGAGCGCCACGGCGGCTCGGTGCGCTGCGAAGCGCACGCGGGCGGCGGCAGCTGCTTCGTGCTGAGCGTGCCGCGACGCGCCTGACCGCCTCGGCGCTGCATGCCACACTCGCGGCCGAGGAGAGCACGGTGCGGGTGCAGTCACGAACGATCGGACGACGTCACGTCGCCACGGACCGGCACGCGGCCCCGCGCGCGCCGTCGGCGTGAAGTCGCTCCGCGCCCAGCTCGTCGCGTTCTGGCTCATCCTGCTGGCGATGTGCCTCGCGCTCGGCGTCGTAATGTGGCTGCTCTACAGCCGCAGCTCGACGGCGCAGGTCGCGAGCGTGCGCCGACAGGCCGAGCAGGCCTGCACCGCGATCGCGTCGCGCTATGCCGCTTCGCTGGCCGACCCGGGCGCCGAGTCGCCGCAGCTCGACCTGCTGCAGGTGCTGCTGCAGCTCGTGCTGCTCGAGGCCCAGGGCATCGAGGGCGGCGCGTGGAGCGCGAGCGGCGGCTTCCTCGCCTATGCGTATCCGACCTACGAAGGCAGCAGCGTCAAGAGCGACGTCCCCCGGGCCGAGCAGGCGCACATCGCCGAGCTCGCGCAGGTCGCGGCGCGAACGCAGCGCCCGCAGTCGGACGCGACCCGCGGCGCGCGCGAGGCGCTGGTGGTCGCGGCCTGCCCGCTGCAGTCACCGCAGCGCGATCTCGTCGCCTGGACGATGACGCGCACGCCGATCGGCACGCTCGCGGCGCAGCGCCATCTCTGGCTCGGGCTCGGCGCGCTGCTCGCAGTGCTGCTGATCTCGGGCGTCTGGCTGGGGGCGATCCTCCAGCGCGGGCTGCGCCACGTGCAGCGGCTCGAGTCGGAGCTCGCGGGCGACGACCCGCGGCCGCTCGCGCCGACCGGTATCGCCGAGCTCGACCGCATCGTCGGCGCGCTCAACGGCTACCGGCAGCGCATCGACGAGGCGCGCGCCGCGCTGCGCCAGGGCGAACGGCAGCGTGCCCGCGATCAGCGCCTCGCGGCGCTCGGCCGGATGACCGGCGGCGTCGCGCACGAGATCCGCAACCCGATCGCCGCGATGCGCCTGAAGGCCGAGAACGCGCTCGCCGGCCCGCCTGCGCGGCAGCCGGCGGCGCTGCGGACGATCCTCGAGCAGATCGCCCGGCTCGACGCCCTGGTGCAGAGCCTGCTCGCGGTCGTCCAGCCGATCCAGCTGCAGCCGCGGCCCGTGGACCTCGCCGCCTGGGCCGCGGAGCGCGTCGCGGCGATCATGACGCGTGCCGAATCGCGCGGCGTGGTCGTCGTGGTCCGGGCCGAGCCGCTGGTCATGTCGATCGACCCGCTGCATCTGTCGCGTGCGCTCGACAACCTGCTCGACAACGCCGTCCGGCACGCGAGCCGGCGCGTTGACGTCACGATCGAGCGCACCGCGCGGGGTGCGCTGCGCGTGCGCGTCGACGACGACGGCCCGGGCATCGCGCCCGTGGTCGCGGAGCGGCTGTTCGAGCCGTTCGCGTCCGGCCGCCGCGACGGCACCGGCCTCGGGCTGGCGCTGTCGCGCGAAGTCGCGCTCGCGCACGGTGGCGACCTGGTCCACGTGGCGCTGGAGCCGGGAACCCGCTTCGAGATGGAGCTGCCGTGGCGCGCCTCCTGATCATCGACGACGACGACGCGTTCCGCGAGACGCTCGCCGAGACGCTCTCGAGCCTCGGCCACGAGGCGGTCGAGGCGTCGGGCGGGCGCGCCGGCGTGCGGGAGCTCGCGGCCTCCCGCTTCGACGCCGTCTTCCTCGACCACCGCATGCCCGACTTCGACGGCTTGCAGACGCTCGCCGCGATCGCCGAGCGCATTCCGCGGCCGCCGCCGGTCATCGTCCTGACCGCGCACGCGAGCGGCAGCAACACGATCGAGGCGATGCGGCTCAGCGCGTTCGACCACCTCGCGAAACCGGTCGGGCGGCAGGACGTCGTCGACGTGCTCAGCCGCGCGCTGCGCCGGGAACGTGCCGCCGAGGCACAGTCCGGCGCCGCGCCCGCAGAGCCCGGCGACGCGCTGATCGGCGTCGGCGCCGCGATGCGCGAGGTGCACAAGCGCATCGGTCTCGCCGCCGCGAGCGACGTGCCGGTGCTCGTGCTCGGCGAGACCGGCACCGGCAAGGAGATGGTCGCGCGCGCGCTGCACCGCCATTCGGCCCGTGCCGCGCGGCCGTTCGTCGCCGTCAACTGCGCGGCGATCCCGAAGGACCTGCTCGAGAGCGAGCTGTTCGGCCATGTGCGCGGCGCCTTCACCGGTGCCGTCGGCGAGCGGCCGGGATGCTTTCGCGCGGCCGACGGCGGCGTGCTGCTGCTCGACGAGATCGGCGACATGGCGCTCTCGGTGCAGGCGAAGATCCTGCGCGTGCTGCAGGAGGGCGAGGTGACGCCGCTCGGCAGCCACCGGACCGAGCGCGTCGACGTGCGGGTCGTCGCGGCGACGCACCGCGACCTCGCCGCCGGCGCGCGCGACGGCGGCTTCCGCGAGGATCTGCTCTACCGGCTCGACGTGCTGCAGATCCGCCTGCCGCCGCTGCGCGAGCGGCTCGCCGACATCCTGCCGCTCGCCGAACACTTCCTGCGAGCCGCCGCCGGCAGCGGCTTGCCGAAGGCGTTGTCGGCGGCGGCGGCGCAGCGGCTGCTGTCGCATCCCTGGAACGGCAACGTCCGCGAGCTCCGCAACCTGATGGAGCGCTGCCAGGCACTGGTGCGGCATGCAGTGATCGGCGCGGCGGACCTCGGGCTCGACGCCGCCGCCGCGCGCGTCGCGCCGACCGGCGAGGATGTGCCTGCCGCGTGGCTCGCGCTCGGCCTGGCCGAGGCGACCGAGGCGCTCGAGCGGACGCTGATCGCGCATGCGCTCGCGGCGAGCGGCGGCAACCGCGCAGAGGCCGCGCGGCGGCTCGGCATCCACCGCCAGCTGCTCTACCGCAAGCTGGCGCAGTACCGGCTGGAATGACCGTCCGGACCGCGGACATGCGGCTGTCCGCGAATCATCCACTCTGCCCGGCGGCCCGCCGCAAGCCGTTGATTCGTCGTGCGGCGGCGCGGGCACGCCGCTTGGATAGGACAGGCACCCGGACGCTTCGTCCAGAGCTGGAGTCCTCGATGTCCTCGTTCCGCTTTCCACTGTCCCGCCTGGCGCTCGCCGCGCTTCTCGTCGGCGGTGCCGCCCTTGCACAGGCGCAAGCGCCGGCCGGCGCTCCGCCGGCTCCGCCCCCGGAGGCCGCCGGCCCCGCGCCGGCACCGGACGCCGGCCGCGTCGCGCCGCCGCCGCGCGAGCCGTCTCGAGGCGCGCCCCCGGCGCCAGGCGGCGCCCGTCCCGGTCCGCCGGACGGCGCCCGTCCCGCCCCGCCGGACGGCGCTCGCCTCGGTCCGCCGGACGGCGCCCGCCCCGGTGCGCCGGACGGCGCCCGGCCGGGTCCGCCGGACGGTGCGGCGCCGATGGCGACCGTGACCGGCAAGATCGCCCGCTGGTTGCCCAATCCGAACGGCGAGGTCGACGGCCTGTTGCTCGACGACGGCACGCAGGTCAGCTTTCCGCCCCACCTCTCGAGCCGCGTGCTCGCGGCGGCGAAGCTCGGCGACAGCGTCCAGGTCACCGGCTCGGCGAGCACGACGTCGGCGTCGCCGCGCGTCGTCCGCGCGATGCAGCTCCGCGGTGTGTCGTCGGGGCGCGCAGTGACCGACGACCGGTCCGCCGACGGTCCGCCGCCCGTGCCCCGCGAGCATGCGGCGCTGACGGCGATGAAGGAACGCGGGCGCATCGCGCAGGTCCTGCGGAGCGACCGCGGCGACGTGAACGGCGTCGTCCTCGACAGCGGCACGGTCGTCCGCTTTCCGCCGCACGCCGGCGCCCGCTTCGCGTCGCTGTTGACGCCGAGCGGCACGCTGTTCGCGCAGGGCTACGGCACTCGCGGCGCGCAGGGCAGCGCCTTCGAGGCGACCGAACTCGGCGCCAGCGCGAGCGCGGTCCAGACGGTGTTTCCGACGCCGCGCGGCGCCGCCGGCGGTCCGGCCGGTCCGGGCGCGAAGCCGCCCCGGCCGGGCGCCACTCCGCCTCCGCCGGGCGCCACTCCGCCTCCGCCGGGCGCCACTCCGCCTTCGCCGGGCGCCACTCCGCCTTCGCCGGGCGCGAATCCGCCCCCGCCGGGCGGCGAACGCGTGGGTCCCGCGCCCGACGCCGGGGTGCCGCCGCCGCCGCGCCCCGCAGCGGTCCGCGATCCCGCCGGCGCGATGCGCTGAGCCATCGACCATCAGAACCGAACGAAAGCGAAACGATGACCACCCGTTCCGAAACCTTCCAGGCCCTGTTCCGCCACGTCGTCTACAGCCCGCACGGCGAGCATGAAGGCGTGCTGCTCGAGCGCGGGGGCGAGCCGCTGCAGCTCGTCTTCGAGCACGGCGACGAGGCGGCGCCGCGCGCCTTCGCGGGTGTCCGACCCGGACAAACCGTCGACGTCGAGGCGGTGCCGGCAGGCCCGTCGCCGAAGGGCCGCGGCGAGCATCCGGTGTACGCGTTCGCGCGGCTCGTCGGCGTCGACGGCGCGCCGCCGCCGCAACCCGCGGCGCCACCGGGCGGTCCGGCCTATCGCGGCAAAGTCGTGCGCCTGAACTTCGCCCGCCATGGTGCGGCCAACGGCGTCGTCCTCGACAGCGGCGACTTCATCCACACCCGCCCCGACGGCATGGCCAAGCTGAAGCTCCGCGTCGGCGATCCGGTCGAGGCCGACGGCGACGCACAGCGCCTCGCCGACGATTCGGGCTGGGCGGTCGAGGCGACGACGGTGAACGGCAAGCCGTTGAAGCACCACCACTGACCACGGCCGCGGCGTCTCGAAGCCGGGTGTTCAGCGGACCTGCCGCTGCAGCATCCGGCGCAGGAACGCCGTCAGCGCGATCGCCGCGACGGTCAGCCCGGCGGTCGCGGCCGACCAGAAGCCGGGTGCGCCCTGCAGCGCCGTCGGCGTCCAGCCGCCGACGTTGAAGGCGAGCGAGTAGCCGCCGCCGATGCCGATGCCCCACACCGCAACGACGTAGATCACGAGCGGCGCGGTGGCGACCCGGTAGGCGCGCAGCACGAAGGCGGCGATCGTCTGCGCGGCGTCGGCGATGTGGAACACGACCACCCAGGCGAGCAGCGGCAGCGCCGCGGCGACGACGATCGCGTCGCGGGTGTAGAGCCCGAGGATCGTGTGGCGCAGCAGGAAGACCGAGCCGCCGACGACTGCCGCGGTCGCGATGCCGACCTCGAGCCCCGTCCAGCCGACGCGCCGCGCGTCCGCCGGATCGCCCGCGCCGACACGCTGGGCGACGAGCGTGCTCGAAGCGCTCGCGATCGCGAACGGCACCATGAACATCATCGAGACCAGGTTGACGACGATCTGGTGGCCGGCGACCGGCGTCGTTCCGAGCCGGGAGATGAAGAGCGCCATGAAGGTGAAGCCGGCGACCTCGATCGCGATCGACAGGCCCATCGGGACGCCGAGCCGGAGCAGCCCGGCGAGGCTCGCGCGGTCCGGCGCGCGGAGCCGGCCCGTGCCGCCGAAGCGCCGGTAGAACGGATCGCGGCGCAGGATCAGCAGGCCGGCGCCGAATTGCAGCCACATCAGGCACGCCGTCGCGATGCCGCAGCCCGGCGCGCCGCGGCCGGCGAGGTGCCAGGCGCTCGACGGCTCGCCGAAGCCGAACACCAGCAGGGCCGTCAGCGGCACCTTGCAGGCCAGCGCGCCGAGCTGCAGCAGCATCACGATCTTCGGCCGCGACACCGCCGTGTTGAAGCCGCGGAACGCGGTGAACAGCAGCGCCGGCGGCAACGCGAAGGCGAGCGCGGTCAATTGCGCGCGGACCTTGTCGGCCACCGGCGGCGGCGCACGCGAGAGCGCCAGGAACGGCTCGGGGAACAGCAGCAGCGCGCAGCCGACGACCGACAGCAGCAGCGCGAGCCACATCGCCTGCTGCAGCTCGTGGCCGCAGTCCTCCAGCCGGCCGGCGCCGTAGAGCTGGCCGACGATCGGCGATACCGCGAGCACCACGCCCATCAGCCCGACGAACACCGTGCCGTAGGCCGCGGCGCCGATCGCGAGCGCGGCCAGGTCGAGCGAGTCGTAGCGGCCGGCCATGACCGTGTCGATCGTCGCGAAGGCGAGCACCGCCACCTGGCCGACGAGGATCGGCCAGGCGAGCGGGGCGATGCGCCGGAGGTCGGTTCGAAGTGTCCCGCCGCGGGGCGTCATTCGCGCGGCCCGGGCCGCGGGCCCGCGGCCGGTGCGCGTTCGGCATAGCGGTTGAAGCGCCAGGCGCTGCCGTCCATCGTGATCCGGCGCCAGGTCGCGCGCTTTTCGCCGGGCGTCATCTCCGTCCAGTGGCGCACTTCCTCGAACGTCCGGCCGCAGCCCTTGCAGACCGCGTCGCCCTGGCTCGTCGAGCAGATCGCGATGCAGGGCGCGTCGGGTGTCGTCGCGTACCAGGCGAGCCAGGCGGCGCGTGCGTTCTCGGGCAGCGTCGCCTCGTCGCACTCGGTCTCGTGGTGATAGACCATCAGCGCATACACCGTCGCGAGCGCGCGCACCTCGGGGCATGCCGTGATGCCGTCGGGCGAGGGCGAGCGCTCGCGCCACCAGTTGATGGCCGCCTCGATGTCGGTGATGTGGAGCGCGGCCATCGGACGGGAGGGCGGCAGCGGAGGGGCGGCAAGGATACCTTCGATCTTTGATACCCTCGTCGCGACGCGGCGAGCCCGCAGGAGACGACGATGTGGGGCATTTTTCGCGCGACGGAAGCGGCTGTCGTCGCCGGCGCAACGTGTGCGGCGCTCGTTGGCTGCGGCGCATTCGCCACCGACCGCGAACCCGCACCGAAGCCGCCGCCGACGCTCGTGTCCGGCAGCGGCTCGACGGTGACGGTCGGCGACGACCAGTCGGGCAGCCCGGTTGAACTGCGCGCCGACCAGCGCCTCACCGTCAGGTTGCGCCTGGCCGGCAGCACGCGCAGCGACTGGGTGCTCGCGGACTTCCAGCCGGGCGTGCTGACCGAAGTCGGCGGCACGCGGTTCGAGCAGGACGCCACCGCGGCGGTCTACGGCGAGATCGCCGGCACGCAGAGCTGGCGCTTCGCTGCGGCTAAGCCCGGCCAGACGCTGCTCCGCTTCGAGTTGCGCGTGCCGCGCAGCCGTGAGCCGCCGACCGCGGTCGCGACGTTCGCGGTCACCGTCCGCTGAGCGGCCGATGGCGATCGTCGGGCGCCCCACGCTGCAGCTCGCGACCGCTGCCGACGCGGTGCGGATCGCGCGCCTGTCCCGAGACCGCATCGAGTCGGGGCTCGGCTGGAGCTGGACCGCGGCGAGGGTGCAGCGGAGCATCGCCGACCCGGCGACGAACGTCGTCGTCGCCGTGTGGGCGGGCGAGCTGGCGGGCTTCGGGATCATGGAGTACCACGACGACGAGGCGCATCTGCTGCTTCTGGCGGTGGCGGCGGGCGCGGCGCGGCGCGGCGTCGGCCGCGCGCTCGTCGAGTGGCTCGAGACCTCGGCGCGCACCGCCGGCATCGGCCAGGTGCTGCTCGAGGCGCGTGCCGCGAACGCCGGGGCGCAGACGTTCTACAGGCGGCTCGGCTATCGCCAGTTGCAGCGCCTGCCCGGCTACTACCAGGGCCGCGAGGCGGCGGTGCGGATGGCCAAGCGCCTCGGCGCGGCCTGAGGCGCTGGCCGCGTCGTCGCGGCGGTCAGGCCTGCAGTGCGCCGCTGCGGCCGCTGCGCTCCGCAGCGCCGGAGTTGGAATAGAGACCGACACCGTCGCGCGGCATCAGCACGTCGATCGCGCGGTCGAGCGCTGCGGTGGCGCGGGCGAGCGATTCGCGCTGTGCTGCGACCTGCCCGCCCGCGCTCGCCAAGCGGTGGCGCAGTGCCGGTGGCAGCGAGCCGCTGCGTGCGGCGCGCGAGAACTGGTCGACCGCGCCGGCGAGCGCGCGGTGCAGCTCGGTCGCATGCAGGTCGATCGCCTGGCTGTCTTGGGTGCGGAGCGCTTCGCCCAGCGCGGCCAGCCGCAGCTCGACGCTCGCGAGGGCGCCCTCGAGCTGCGGGGCGTCGGCGCCGTGGCGCGGCGGGTGGCCAGGAACTGCGGACATCGGCGGTCTCGGTTCGTCGTCGGGGCGGTTGCTGCAGCAGCCGGGAAATTCGGGCGCTGCTGCCGCGCCCGGATCGCTCGATCAGGTCTTGGTCAGCAGTTCCCTGGCGTTCGAGATCAGCTTGTCGGCGATCGCCTCGGGATTGACCTTGAACGTCTTGTCCTCGATCTGCTGCGAGATCCGCGCGACCTTCTCGGCGTCGAAATCGGCGCTGCTCTGGTTCGACAGCAGGTTCGTCGCCTCGGTCGAGATCGCGATCTTCGCGCTCGGATCCGCCTTCGCGGGAATGGCGGTGGGCGCAGCAGCGGGCGCGGCCGTCGACTTCGCGGCGTCCGCCGGCGCGTTCGCGCCTTGGGTCGCCTTCGTCGCCGCGGGCTTCTCTCCAGGTTGGCCGATCTTCATGGTGCTCTCCAGAGGGCCGGACAAAGGGCCCGACCGTTCAACATGAAGGTGGTATCGGCGCCACTTTCGAGCACTTTAGAACTTTCACGGCGGTACGCACGGCCGCGCGCGGACGGCCCTTGCGACGGCGCGGCGGAGCGGTGGCGCCGGCGTCAGAGCGAGAGGTCGACGCGTCGTCCGCCGACCGGCTGCCCGGTGACGACGCGGCCGTTCTCGGTCCGCACGCGCACTGCCTGGCCTTCGACGCCGTTGCCGAGCGCCTGGCCTTCGCCCTCGACGCTGAAGCCCGGGCCCTGCGCCACGAGCGAGACCGTCTCGCCGGCGCTGAAGTACTGGCGCGGACGGAGATGCGACTGGCGCACGCTCTGGCCCGGCCGCAGCGCCCGGTTCAGCACCCGGCCGACGGCGCGCTCGGGCTCGACGACCGCGGCCGACGGGTCCTCGGCGAGATCGACTTCGCCGATCGTGACGTCGGCGGCCGCGAGCACGCTGCCCGCCGCGGCCGGTGCGGTCGCGACCAGCGCCGGCGCGAACGCCTTCACCGTGACCGGCAGGAACACGTTCCACCGGACCGCGCCGTCGGCGCAGCGCAGGCCGATGCGGCTCCTGCCCCAGAGGCGCATGCCGTCGGGAAGATAGGGCTCGACGCGCTGGCACGGCGCGAGCCGCAGCCGGGCGTCGAGCGCGCCGACGCTGACTTCGATGCGCGGGCGGACGGCCGCACCGGCGGGCAACTCGACCTGGGCGAGCTCGCGGACCCGTCCCTCGAGCGCGGCCGCGTCGGTCGCTGCCGGTGCCTGCGCCAGGGTCGGCGCCACGCTCGCGGCCATCACGAACGCGACGGCGAACCGCAAGACGAAGGAGGATGTGCGGACGGTCGGCATGGCGAGCACTGTAGGCGGCCGACACGACCCCATGGGGGCCGAATTGGCCGGCAATGCGCCGTCTGTTCACAGGCTGCGGCAGGGGGCCGATCACCACAATCGGCCATCGTCCCCTCGCACCCCGTGCCCGGACCCGCCATGCTGAACCGACTGACCGATGCGCTCGACTTCCAGGCCCGGGCGCTGACCTTGCGTTCGGAACGCCAGCGGCTGATCGCGAGCAACATCGCCAACGCCGACACGCCGGGCTTCGTCGCCCGCGACATGAAGTTCAGCCAGGCGCTCGCCGAGGCGACCGGCGCCGGCAACCCCGCGGCGACGCTCGCCACGAGCCGCGCCGGCCACATCGCGACGCCGACCGGTGCCGCTGCCGAGTCCCGGCTGCTCTATGCCAGCGCCAGCCAGACGAGCATCGACGACAACACCGTCGACATGGACCGCGAGCGCGCGAGCTTCGCCGACAACGCGATCAAGTACGAAGCGACGCTGCGCTTCATCAACAGCAACGTCCGGACCGCGCTCAGCGCGATCACCGGCAGCTGAAGGGACCGATCGCCATGGGCATGATGACCATCTTCAACGTCTCCGGCAGCGCCGCGAGCGCGCAGAGCCAGCGCCTGAACGTCGTGGCGAGCAACCTCGCCAATGCCGACACCGTCGCCGGCCCGAACGGCCAGGCCTACAAGGCGCGGCAGGTCACCTTCGAGACCGTGCTCGTCGGCGCCAATGCGCGCGACCCGAGCGCCGCGGGCGTCAAGGTGAGCGCGGTCACCGAAGACCAGACGCCCGGCCGCCGCGTGCACGAGCCGGCGCATCCGAGCGCCGACGCCGACGGCTACGTCACCTACAGCAACGTCAACGCGGTCGAGGAGATGGTCAACATGATCTCGGCGTCGCGCTCCTACCAGAACAACGTCGAGGTCATGAACACGGCGAAGAGCCTGCTCTTGAAGACGTTGCAGATGGGTCAGTCCTGATCCGCCGACGCACCGAGGAACCCGCCATGTCCGCCACGCTCTCCGACAGCCTGCTCTCGAGCCTCAACGGCACGTCCGCCGCGGGCAAGGCGACGACCGCCTCCGACCCGACGAAGACCACCGGCGCGGGTTCCGAGGCGCAGTTCCTGAAGCTGCTGACGACGCAGCTGCAGAACCAGGATCCGCTCAACCCGATGGACAACGCGCAGATGACGAGCCAGATCGCGCAGATCAACACCGTCAGCGGCATCTCGCAGCTCAACGCCAACGTCACGGCGCTCGCCGGCCAGTTCACCCAGATGCAGGCGCTGCAGAGCGTGTCGCTCGTCGGCAAGGACGTCGTCGTCCCCGGCAACAAGCTCGATGTCGCCGACGGCATCGCCCAGGGCGCCTTCAGCCTCGAGACGCCCGCGGACGCCGTCAAGGTCGACATGGTCAACTCGTCCGGCGTCGTCGTCGGCAGCATGAAGCTCGGCCCGCAGACGGCCGGCCAGCACGGCTTCGACTGGGCGACCGGAAAGGTCGACACGACCAACGGCCTGACGTTCAAGGTGACGGCGAGCAGCGGCACGAGCGCGCTGACGCCGACGCTGCTGATGACCGACAAGGTCGTCGCGATCAACACCTCGGGCGACACGCTGCAGCTCGAGCTGCAGAAGTCCGGCACCGTCGCGTACAGCACGGTCAAGGCGCTGAACTGATCTTCCTGCTTCCACACAAGGACCGCTCATGAGCTTCCAGCAAGGCCTCTCGGGCCTCAACGCTTCCAGCCAGAACCTCGACGTCATCGGCAACAACGTCGCCAACGCCAACACCGTCGGCGCGAAGCAGTCGCGGGCCGAATTCGGCTCGATGTACGCGAGCGCGATCAGCAATACCTCGGTCGGCATCGGCGTCAACGTGCAGGCGGTGACGCAGCAGTTCACGCAGGGCAGCATCACCGCCACCGGCAATCCGCTCGACCTCGCGATCAACGGCAACGGCTTCTTCGAGGTCAACAACGGCCTGCAGACGCTCTACACCCGCAACGGCCAGTTCCAGGCCGACAAGGAAGGCTTCATCGTCAGCAACGCCGGCCTGAAGCTCGTCGGCTATCCGGCGAGCGAGGACGGCACGATCCAGCCCGGCGCCGCCGTGCCGCTGCAACTGCCGACCGGCAACGTCGCGCCGAAGACGACCGGCAAGAACAACATCGAGATGAACCTCGACTCGCGGCAGAAGGTCACGTTGCCGACGACGACGCCGCAGATCGACTTCGGCGACGCGACGACCTACAACAACGCGACCTCGGTCACCGTCTTCGACAAGCAGGGCCAGGACGTCGCGCTCACCTACTACTTCCAGAAGAGCGACCTCAACACCTGGAACGTCTACGCCACCGCCGACGGCACGCCGGTGAAGACCGACGCCTCGGGCAACCCGGAGCCGATCACGTCGATCGTCTTCCCCGACAGCGGCGCGGCGCCGACCTCGCCCGCCGTGCCGGTCAGTTTCGACATCCCGCAGACCACGAACGCGAGCGGCGGCACGACGCTGCCGATCGCCGGCCTGCTGCTCGACGTCACCAAGTCGACCCAGTACGGCTCGCCGTTCGGCGTGACGAGCCTGAAGCAGGACGGCTACGCCGCCGGGCAGCTGACGAGCGTCGCGATCGAGAAGACCGGCATCGTCACGGCGACGTACTCGAACGGCCAGTCCAAGCCCGCCGGCCAGATCGAGATCGCGAACTTCCGCAATCCGCAGGCGCTGACGCCGCTCGGCGGCAACCTGTGGGCCCGCAGCTTCGCGTCGGGCGAGGCGACAGTCGGCACGCCGGCGAGCGGCAATCTCGGCAACCTCCAGGCCGGCGCGCTCGAGGAATCGAACACCGACCTCACCAACGAGCTGGTCAACATGATCACCGCGCAGCGCGTCTACCAGGCCAACGCGCAGAGCATCAAGACCGAGGACCAGGTGCTGCAGACGCTGGTCAACATCCGCTGAAGCGGTTCGGCGGCTGCGTCGCAGGGTCTGCCGAGCGGGTCGGCCCCGGCGCGGCGCGGCGCGGCGCTCCGAACAGGCCGTTCAAGGAAGGTGGTGGTCGATGGACCGGATGATCTATCTCTCGATGTCGGGCGCGAAGGCGAACATGCAGCGCCAGGATGCGCTCGCCAACAACCTCGCCAATGCCTCGACGCCCGGCTTCCGTGCCGAGCTGCAGGCGTTCCGCGCGGTGCCGGTCGAGGGCAGCGGCGCGAGCACGCGCGTCTTCTCGATCGAGACGACGACCGGCTACGACCCGACGCCCGGCCCGGTCAACGCGACCGGCCGCAACCTCGACGTCGCCGCCAAGGGCAACGCCTGGTTCGCGGTGCAGGCGCTGGACGGCACCGAGGGCTACACCCGCGGCGGCTCGATGGAAGTGTCGAACGACGGCACGCTCACGACGCGCAGCGGCCTGCCGGTGCTCGGCGACGGCGGCCCGTTGCAGGTGCCGCAGAACTCGGTCGTCGCGATCGGCGCCGACGGCACCGTGAGCGCCACCGGTGCCAACGGCAAGAGCGCGCCGATCGGCAAGTTGAAGCTCGTCACGCCGACCGCCGAGCAGCCGCTCACGCGCAGCGACGACGGCCTGTTCCGCAGCGCGACCGGCGAGCTGCCCGCCGACGCGACCGCCCGCGTCGAGGACGGCGCGCTCGAGGGCTCGAATGTCAGCCCGGTCGCGAGCATGGTCCAGATGATCGCCGCGTCGCGCCAGTTCGAGGCGCAGATGAAGCTGCTGTCGACCGCCGAGGCCGACGACAAGGCGGCGGCGCAACTCCTGTCCGCCAATTGACGACACCGACCTGTCCCGACGAGCCGCACCGATGATCCAATTCTCGCCCCCCTTCGCCGCCGCCGCGGCGGCGCTCGAGCCGCTGCCTTCGCCGCTGCCGCCGGTCACCGTCGCCTGGGCGCGGGACCTGCCCGCGCTGCCGGCGGCCGTCATGGAGCTGATGGCGATGCTCGGCAGGGACGACCTCGACCCGGCCGAGCTGTCGGCGAAGCTGTCGGTCGACATGGCGCTGACCGCGAAGATCCTGCGCCTCGCCAATTCGTCGTTCTACGGCCTGCGGCGCGAGGTCACGTCGGTCGCCGACGCGGTCGCGCTGCTCGGCCTGCGGATGGTCAAGGGCCTCGTCACCGCCGCGGCGCTCGGCGCCGCGCTGAAGCCGCCGGCGTGCGAAGGCTTCGATTTCGCCACGTTCTGGCGCAACGGCGTCGCGAGGGCGGTCGGCGCGCAGATGCTGGGCTTCGCCGTCGACGCCGATCCGCAGGCCGCCTTCACGACCGGCCTGCTGTTCCGCGTCGGCCAGATCGTGCTCGCGGCGCAGTTCCCCGAGCGCTACGCCGAAGTGCTCGCGGTGACTGCGGCGACCGGCAGCCCGCTCGTCCAGATCGAGCGCGACCTGCTCGGCATCGACCATGCGCAGGTCGGCGCGCGCGTCGTCGAGCACTGGCGTTTTCCGCCGAGCATGTCGACCGCGATCGGCGCGCTCGACGGACCGCTCGCCGCGGGTGCGCTGCCGACGCTCGGGCAGATCGTCAGCGCGGCGGACCGGCTCGTCGAAGCGGCCGCCGCCGGCGCCGACCCGGCGGGCGCCGCGGGCGGCGGTGCCTGGGCGACGCTCGGCGTCACACCGGAGTTCTGGGCAGCGACCGCCGCCGACGCCGCCGCGCAGACCGACGCGATCTGCGCCGGGCTCGCGGCTTGACTCCGGCGGTCGGCACCGTGTCGGACACCGCCGACATGCGCAACTGCCACGCCGGCTCATCCGGCGCTGCGGATCGGCCGTATCTCGATCCATCCAATGCACCGCAGGAGCCGATCGTGATCCGCCGTTCCCTCGTCGCCGTCGCCGCCGTCATCGCCTTGTCCGCCGCGGCGGCCTCGACCCGTGCGTTCGTCGACGCCGACGTCTCGGCGGACGACGGCACCATCGCCCGCATCGCCGTCGAGCGGATGGTCGAACGCACCGCGTCCGCGCTCGCACCCTGACCGTCCGCGCCCGGAGAAGCGGCGCCCGCCGCCTTCTTTTCGGCGCTTGAGTCGGCCGCCCGGCCGCGAAGATGGCCGCTCCCAACGGAGCTCCGCCATGATGCGATCCCTCTACATCGCGAAGACCGGGATGGAGGCCCAGCAGACCCAGCTGGACGCCATTTCGCACAACCTCGCGAACGCCTCGACCAACGGCTACAAGAAATCGCACGCCGTCTTCGAGGACCTGATGTACCAGAACCTGCGCCAGGCGGGTTCCAACGCGACCGAGCAGGACACGCTGCCGACCGGCCTGCAGATCGGCCTCGGCACGCGCGCCGTCGCGACCTCGCGCAGCTTCGCGCAGGGCGCGCTCACGCAGAGCAGCAACCCGCTCGACGTCGCCGTCAACGGCCAGGGCTTCTTCCAGCTCCAGATGCCCGACGGCACGACCGGCTACACCCGCGACGGCGCGTTCCAGGTCAGCGCCCAGGGCACGATCGTGACGAACAACGGCCTGACGGTGCAGCCGGGCATCACCATTCCGGCGAATGCGCTCTCGGTCAGCATCGGCGCCGACGGCACGGTCAGCGCGACGCTGCCGACGCAGGCCGCGCCGCAGGTCGTCGGCAAGCTCGGCCTGGCCAACTTCATCAACCCGGCCGGCCTCGAGCCGAAGGGCCAGAACATCTACGCCGAGACCGCGGCGTCGGGCACGCCGACCGCCGGCACGGCGGGGCTCAACGGCCTCGGCAACATCCAGCAGGGCTTCACCGAGGCATCGAACGTGAACGTCGTCGAGGAGCTCGTCGGGATGATCCAGACGCAGCGCGCCTACGAGCTCAACTCGAAGGCGATCAAGACGTCCGACGAGATGCTCGGCGCGCTCGTTCAACTGTGAGGTCCGCGATGCTCCGCTTCGTGCCGATCGGCGTCGTGCTCGTCGCGGCCGGCCTCGCCGGCTGCCAGACCGCGAGCGAGACGCTCAACGCGCGGCCGCCGGTCGACATCACCCAGCCGACCTCGGTGCGGCCGGTCGTCATGGCGCAGGCGCCGCCGACCAACGGCGCGATCTTCCAGTCGAGTCAGTACCGGCCGCTGTTCGAGGACTACCGCGCGCGCCTCGTCGGCGACACCATCCTCGTCAACATCGTCGAGAAGATCTCGGCGACGCAGACCAGCACGAGTTCGATCGACAAGAGCGGCACGGTCGGCGGCGGAGTCACCGCGATCCCCGGCATCAAGCTCAACTCGTTCGGCAACGGCCGGGCGAGCATCGGCATGAATTCGAGCAACACCTTCGCCGGCAAGGGCAGCACCGAGAGCAGCAACGACTTCTCCGGCACGATCACCGCGACGGTCACCGAGGTGTTGCCGAACGGCCACCTGATGATCGCCGGCGAGAAGCAGATCGGCGTCAACCACAACGTCGACGTGCTGCGCTTTTCCGGGCAGGTCGACCCGCGCGCGATCCAGACCGGCAACAGCGTCGCGTCGGCATCGATCGCCAACGTGCGCATCGAGCAGCGCGGTCGCGGCCAGCAGGCCGACGCCCAGGGAATAGGCTGGCTCGGCCGGTTCTTCTTGAACATTCTGCCGAGCTGAGCCTGCCCAGAATCCGGCCATGAATCCCGCTGACCGTTCGACCGAGAAAGTGCTGCGCCGGCTGATCCTCCTGGCGGCGTTGCTCGCCTCGGCGGCGCTCTGGTGGCCGGCGCCGGCGCACGCGGTGCGGCTCAAGGAAGTGGCGACGGTGCGCGGCGTGCGCACCAACCAGTTGAACGGCTTCGGCCTCGTCGTCGGCCTGGACGGCACCGGCGACCAGACGACCTCGACGCCCTTCACCGTGCAGACGCTCAACGCGATGCTGCAGCAGATGGGCATCACCGTGCCGCCCGGCACCAACATGCAGCTGAAGAACGTCGCCGCGGTCACGGTCACCGCGCAGCTGCCCGCGTTCGCGCAGCCGGGCCAGGCGATCGACGTCGTCGTCGCGTCGATGGGCACGGCCAAGTCGCTGCGCGGCGGCACGCTGATCGCGACGCCGCTCAAGGGCGCCGACGGCCAGATCTACGCGATGGCGCAGGGCAACCTGATCGTCGGCGGCGCGGGCGCGTCGGCGGCCGGCTCGAAGGTGCAGATCAACAGCCTCGCCGCGGGCCGCATCCCCGACGGCGCGACGGTGGAGCGCGCGGTCGCGACGTCGCTCGCGCAGGGCGAATTCCTGCATCTCGACCTGAATGCCAGCGACTTCGCGACTGCCCGCGAGGTCGCCCGCGCGGTCAACAGGAAGATGGGCGAGCCGGTCGCGACGGCGCTCGACGGCCGCGTCGTCCAGGTGCGCGTGCCGGCGTCGAGCGACGCGCGGGTGGCGTTCATGGCCGACATCGAGAACCTGCCGGTCGAGATCGCCGCGGCGGGCGCGCGCATCGTCATCAACGCCCGCACCGGCTCGATCGTCGTCAACCAGAACGTCACCTTGAACCCGTGCGCCGTCGCGCACGGCAACCTGTCGGTGACGATCAACGCGATTCCCGTCGTCAGCCAGCCGAATCCGTTCTCGAGCAACGGCACGACCGTCTCGAAGGAGAAGGCCGAGATCACGGTGAAGCAGGACCCGGGCTCGCTGATCCAGATGCCTGCCGGAACGAAGCTCACCGAGGTCGCCAAGGCGCTCAACTCGCTCGGCGCGACGCCGCAGGACCTGCAGGCGATCCTGCAGGCGATGAAGAGCGCCGGTGCGCTGAACGCCGAGATCGAGGTGGATTGACCATGGACCTGCCTCGCCTGTCTTCCGTCGACGGCAGCAGCGCGACCGACGCGCTGCGCGACCCGACCGCGAGCGCGCTGAAGGCGAGCGCGAGCGTCGACCCGAAGGCGGCGATCCGGTCGGCCGCGAAGCAGTTCGAGGCGATCTTCATGCAGCAGGTGATGAAGAGCATGCGCGACGCGACGACGTCGTCGGGCATGCTCGACAACGCCGGCACGCAGATGGGCGCCGACATGCTCGACACCCAGTACGCGAACCAGATGACCGGCCTCGCCGGCGGGCTCTCCGACCTGATCGCGAAGCAGCTCGAACGGCAGATGGGCGGCGATGCGCAGGCGACGGCGAGGCTCAAGCCGGCCGCGGCGCTGCCGCCGTCGAACGCCATCGGCGCGCCGACGGGCAGCGGCGCGATGAAGCCGCTCAAGCTCTCGCGCGACGACTTCCTCACCGTGCACCAGCAGTCGGCGCGTGCCGCCGAGGCGCAGACCGGCATCCCGGCGACGTTCATGGTCGCGCAGGCGGCGCACGAATCGGGCTGGGGCAGGCACGAGATCCGCAACAACGACGGCACCACGTCGTTCAACCTCTTCGGCATGAAGGCCGGCAGCGGCTGGAAGGGCCGGACGACGAACGTGACGACGACCGAGGTCGTCGACGGCCAGGCGCAGAAGGTGGTGCAGAAGTTCCGCGCGTACAACAGCTACGAGGAAGCGTTCCGGGACTACGCCTCGATGATGAAGGACAACCCGCGCTACGCGAAGGTCGTCGCATCGGGCAACAGCGCCGAGAATTTCGCCAAGGGCCTGCAGCGCGCCGGCTACGCGACCGATCCGGCCTACGCCGACAAGCTCACCCGCGTCATCAACACGAGCCTGCGGCTGCAGCGCGCGGTGACGGCGCGGACCAACGACAACATGGCATGAGGACGCGGCCGTGAGCAACCTCATGTCGGTCGGCAAGACCGCGATGTTCGCGAGCTACGCCGCGCTCCAGACGGCGAGCAACAACATCGCCAACGCCAACACGACCGGCTATTCGCGGCAGTCGGTCGCGCTCGCCGACGCGCCGAGCCAGTACACCGGCGGCGGCTTCGTCGGCTCGGGCGTCGACGTCACCAACATCACGCGTTCGTACGACAAATACCTGACGCTCCAACAGCTGTCGACGGCGTCGACCTCGTCGGCCGACGCCGCGCGGCTCGACAAGCTGACGCAGCTCGAGACGGTGTTCCCGATCGGCAAGGCCGGCATCGGCAACTCGGCCGGCGAGCTGCTCAACGCGTTCGTCGACGTCTCGAACAATCCGTCGGACTCGTCCGCGCGGCAGGTGGTGATCAGTCAGGCGCAGGAGCTCGCCGCGCGCTTCAACGCCGCCGGCGATCAGCTCACCTCGCTGCAGATCGGCACGGCGCAGGACCTCACCGCCGGCGTCGCGAGCGTCAACAGCAACGCACGCCAGGTCGCCGCGCTCAACCAGCAGATCTCCGGCCTGCAGGGCACCGGCCAGTCGCCGAACCAGCTGCTCGACCAGCGCGACGAGCTCGTCAAGCAGATCAGCCAATTGATCCATGTGACGACGGTCGAGGCCGACGACGGCAGCGTCGGCCTCTTCGTCGGCGGCGGCCAGACCCTGGTGCTCGGCGCCAACGCGAGCGTCATGAAGGCGGTGCCGGACGTCTACGACCCCGGCCACCTGCAGCTCGCGATGGTCGAAGGCGCGACTTCCCGGCTGATCCCGCCGCAAAGCCTCTCGGGCGGCTCACTCGCCGGGCTGCTGCGCTTCCAGAACCAGGACCTCGTCGCCGCCAACAACCTGCTCGGCCAGATGGCGACCGCCATCGGCGGCGCGATCAACGCGCAGCAGGCGCTCGGCCTCGACCTCGGCCAGCCCGCACGCGCCGGCTCGGACCTGTTCTCGGTCGCCGCGCCGCGCGTGCTGCCGGCGTCGTCCAACACCGGCACGGCCGCGGTCAGCGTCACCATCGACGCGGCGTCGCAGCTGCAGGCGAGCGAATACGCGCTGTCGTTCGACGGCAGCGACTACGCGCTGACCCGGCTGTCGGACCACACGACGGCGGCCGGCAGCCCGTACTCGCCGGCGCAGCTCGCCGCGGGCGTGCAGGTGGACGGCTTCACGATGCAGCTGTCCGGCGGCACGGCCAATGCAAGCGACCGCTTCCTGCTGCAGCCGGTGATCGGCGGCTCGCAGGGCATCCGCAGCGTGCTCACCGATCCGAACGGCATCGCCGCCGCGGCGCCGTTCAGCGGCAGCACCGGCGGCACCAACACCGGCACGGCGAGCATCCGGTCGCTCGACGCCGCGAGCCCGAGCTACGACCCGACCCTGTCGACGACGATCACCTTCGGCACGGCCGATCCCGCGTCGCCCGGCACGCGCGACTACAGCTATCTGACGAGCGACGGCTCGACCGGTGCCGGCACCTGGAGGCCGAGCCAGCCGATCGTGCTCAACGGCTGGCAGCTGCAGCTCGACGGCGCCCCGCGCAGCGGCGACACGGTGCAGGTCGCGCCGACGGTGTCGGTCGCGTCGAACAACGGCAACGCGCTCGCCTTCTCGAAGCTCGGCGACGCGGCGACCGTGGGCGTCTCGCCGACATCGCCCGGCTACACGATCACCGACGCCTACGCGAGCGCGCTCGCCGACGTCGGCGTGCGCGTGCAGGGCGGCAAGACGGCCGCCGGCATCTCGAGCGCGGCGGCGACCGTCGCGAGCTCGGCCAAGACCAACAGCGCCGGCGTCAACCTCGACGAGGAAGCCGCCAAGCTGATCCAGTACCAGCAGAGCTACCAGGCCGCGGCGAAGATCCTGCAGATCGCGCAGACGATCTTCACGTCGATGCTGCAGATGGCCGCCGGCTGAACGAGAAGACCCGCATGCGACTGAGTACCGCCAATACCTACGCCGCCTCGCTGCAGGCGCTGATGGACCGCCAGGCGTCGATGGCGACGACGCAGCAGCAGATGACGACGCTGAGGCGCGTCAATCTCGCGAGCGACGATCCATCGGCGGCGTCGCGCGCCGAGCGGGCGCTCGCGGCGCAGAACCGCGGCGAGGCCACGCAGAAGGCGGTCGACGCGAGCAACAACGCGATGACGCTCTCGGAGAGCGCGCTCCGCACCGCCGGCGAACTGCTGCAGTCGGCGCGCGAGACGCTGGTGCAGGCCGGCGACGCATCGCTGACCGATGCCGACCGCAACTCGCTCGCGGCGCAGCTGCAGCAACTGCGCTCGCAGCTGCTGTCGGTCGCCAACAGCACCGACGGCGGCGGCGCCTACCTGTTCGGCGGCCAGGGTGCGCGGCAGCCGCCCTTCGTCGACACGAGCGCGGGCGTGCAGTTCCGCGGCGCGCCCGGCGCGGTGCAGGCGGCGTCGAGCGACGCGCTGACGCTCACCACCGACGGCAGGTCGACGTGGATGCAGAACCGCACCGGCAACGGCGTCTTCAGGACGGCGGCGGTGACGAGCACCGGCAGCGGCTGGATCGACGGCGGCCACGTCACCGATCCGTCGGCGCTCACCGGCTCGTCGTACAGCGTGCAGTTCGCCGTCGCGGGCGGCGCGACGACGTACTCGGTCCTGCAGGACGGCAACCCCACCGCGCAGACCGGCGTAGGCTTCCGGCCGGGCACCGCGATCGACATCGACGGCATGACGGCGACCGTCAGCGGCAGCCCCGCGGACGGCGACGTCTTCGAGATGACGCCATCGACCGCGACGCTCGGCGTCTTCGACGCGCTCGACCAGGCGATCGTCGACCTGAGGACGCCGGGCCGCAGCGGCGGCCGGATCGCCCAGGCGAACACCCAGAACCTCGCCGCGCTCGATTCGGTCATCGGCGGCATCACCGCCACCCACAGCAACATCGGCACCCAGCTCGACCGCATCGCCGACGTGACCGACCGCATCTCGGACCAGCAGCTCTCGAGCAAGACCGCGCTCTCGAACGCGGTCGACGCCGACCAGGTCCAGTCGATCTCCGACTTCAACAACCAGCAGACCGGCTACGATGCGGCGCTCAAGGCGTACTCGATGGTCCAGAAGCTCTCGCTCTTCAATTACATCTCGTCCTGACATGGCGCGGGCAATGCGGGGCGTGCGGTGAACGGGAGTCCGATCCTCGACCAGATCGCGTTGGGCTACTCGCCCTTCATCGATCGCGAACGCGCGGTGTCGGCGACGCGCCTGACGGTGTTTCCGCTCCGCTCCGACGTCGTGCTCGACGCGGCGCAGCTGCTCGCCGCGATCGCCTCGGTCTGGCCGGCGACCGGCGCGCCCGTTTCGCTCAACATCGCGAGCGAGACGCTGCTGCAGGACCTGATGCGCGCCGAGCCGCCGACCAACCTGATGGTCGAGGTCCCGGCCTTCATGGCGGTCGACCCGTCGCATGCCGACGACCTCGTCGCGCTGCATGCGCGCGGCACGACGCTGCTCATCAAGGGCCGGCCGCTCAAGGAGCTGCCGCGCCGCGTCCTGCCGTGCTTCCGCTACTCGATCATCGACATCGGCGACGACCGGCGGCTCACCGAGACGGCGGCGCCCGCCGGCGTCAGTCGCACCGTCGACTTCGTGCAGTCGGGCATCCGGACGTTGGCCGAGATGGAGGCCTCGTTCAACCGCGGCGCGCAGGCGGTGCTCGGCTGGCCGATCGACGACGAGCTCGGCGCGAAGCCGCCGGGCCGCAAGTCGAGCGGCGCCGCGCCGGGCATGCAGGTCATCGTCGAATTGATCCACCGCGTCGACAAGGAAGAGCCGATCGAGAGGCTCGAGGCGACCCTGAAGCGCGATCCGCCGCTCGCCTTCAAGCTGCTGCGCTACATCAACTCGCCGGCGTTCGGCCTGCGCGTCGAGATCGGCTCGTTCCGCCATGCGCTGATGATGCTCGGCTACCAGCGGCTCAAGCGCTGGCTCGCGCTGCTGCTCGCGACGGCCAGCAAGGACGTCAACCTGAAGCCGGTGATGTTCGCCGCCGTGCGCCGCGGCCTGCTGATGGAGGAGCTCGCGCGCGGCGTCGGCGACGACGGGATGCGCAGCGAGCTCTTCATCTGCGGCGTGTTCTCGCTGCTCGACCGGATGTTCCACCAGCCGTTCTCAGAGCTGCTCGATTCGCTCCCGGTGCCCGACGGCGTGCAGCAGGCGCTGATCGAGCATGCCGGACCGTTCCATCCGTACCTCGAGCTCGTCCGCGCCGTCGAGGGCGAGTCGCTCTACGAGCTGCGCGAGGCCGCGGAGACGCTGATGATGGGCATCGGCGAGGTCAATCGGGCGCAGCTGCGGGCGCTGCTCGCGGCGAGCGAGATCTCTTGAGGCGTTCCGGCCGACGCGGCTCATGAGCGTCGCCCGGCCGTCCGGAGGAGCCTGCACGCGCACGGCGGCGCCGGCCAGAGGCCCTCGGGTGCACCGGTGAGCGCCGCCGTCGGTGCCGGTTCGTGGACCCGTTCGCCGGGCTGGCGCGACTTCCTCGATTCTCTCGGTGACGCGGTCGTCGTCTTCGACGCCCAGGCGCGCGTCGCCCTCGCCAACACCGCCGCGTTGCGCCTTTTGCCGTGCGAGCCCGGCATGGCCGCCGAGCAGCTGCGTCCGCGGCTCGGCGCCGAGGCGGTCGACTGGCTGCGCCGCGTCGCCGCGACGGCCGATGCCGACGACGGCCCGGTCGGAAACCTCGGCGGCAAGCCGGTGCGCCTCGCCTGGCGGCGCCTCGACGAGCGTTTCGGCGCGCTGCGGCTGCTGTCGGCGGACGACCGGCCCGGCCCGCCGGTCCTGCCGCCGGGCCCGGTCGCAGGCAGCGGAGCGTCGCTCGAACGGCTCGACGCGGCGACGCTGCGCGAGACGCTCGGCCTGTTCTGGGGATCGCCGTTCGCGACGATGGTGCAGGGCGAGGACTTCCGGCTGATCGACGTCAACCCGGCGTTCCTCGAGCTCGTCGGCTACCCGCGCGAGCAGCTGATCGGCCGCGATCCGAAGGAGCTGCACCCGCCGTCGGAGTGGCCGGCGATCGACGCGCAGCGGGCGCGCCTCGCCGGAGCCGGTCACCGCGCCGACGGCCGCGGCACCGCCGAGGCGCGCCTGATCGACGCGAGCGGCCGTGACCGCCGCTACCTCAGCGCGCACCGCGCGCTCGTCGGCGAGGACGGCCGCACGCTCCACGTCAGCGTGCTGCAGGACACGACCGCCGAGCACATCGCGCGCGAGCAGGCCGACCGGTCGCTGCGCGAGCTCGACGACTGGTTCGCCTTCAGCCCCGTGGGCATGGTGCTGTTCGACGACCGCGGCCTGCTGCTGCGCGCGAACCAGGCGTTCCATGCGCTCGCCGGCGCGTCCGCGCAGGCGCTCGGTGCGCTGCTCGATGACGCGCCCGAGGAGCTGCGCCGGCTGCTGCTCTGGGACGTCGATGCCGGCGGGGCGCTGGCGCGGCTCTCGCCGGGCGCCGAGGCGGCGCACGGCCAGGCCTGGTTGCCGCCCGTCGGCGACGGCGCGGCGCGCGCGCTGCGATCGATCGTCCGCTGCTACGTGACCGCCGGCGGCCAGCGCCGTTACATGGCGGTGGTCGAGGACCGCAGCGTCGAGGAGGAACGCGATCTCGCGCAGATCCAGATCGGCGCGCTGATCGACACCGCCGGCGTCGGCATCGCGACCTTCCAGGAGTCGTCCGGCTGGCTGCGCCAGCCGCGGCCCGCGGAGACCGCACGCGGCGCAGGACCCGAGCCGGTCGCGTCGGCGGCGCTCCAGCGCATCAGCCGCGACATCGTCACGCCCGAGACGCTGCCCGAATACGAGAAGCTGCAGCATGCGCTGCGGCAAGCGTCGCGCGCCGAGGTTCGCTACGCGATCGCGCATCCGGAGCTCGGGCGTCGCTGGCTGCTCACGCGCGTCGAGCCGGCGACGCTGTCGTCGGGCCAGCGCACGACCTCGGTCGTCACGCTCGACATCACCGAGCAGCAGCAGAGCCAGCAGCGCAGCGAAGCGCTGCTGCGCGAGCTGACGACGATTCTCGAGAGCTCGACCGCGGGCATCGCCTCGCTGCGCGGCGACGTGCTGGTGCGCTGCAACCGCCGCTTCGAGACGATGCTCGGCCTCGCGCCGGGCAGTGCCGAAGGTCGCGACGCCGTCGCCCTCTTCGGCGCGCTGGCAGCAACACGCCACGTCGCCGCCGACGTGCTCGAGGCGCTCAAGAACGGCTCGATCTACGAGACCGAGTTCGACCGCGTCGACGCGGCGACCGCCGAGACGCGCTGGTTCTCGCTGTCGGTGCGCCGCACCGGCGCGGTGTCGCGCGAGACCGAGGCGATCGCCGTGCTGACCGACGTCACCCGGCTGAAGACGCAGCAGCACGAACTCGAGCTGCTGGCGCGCGACCGCGAGCTGATGTTCAGCCTCTCGGGCGTCGGCATCGCGTTCATCCGCGACGGCCGGGTGCAGCGCGCCAACCAGGCGCTCGCGCAGCTCGCCGGCTGCGCGGTCGAGGCGCTGTCGGCGATGCCGCTGGCCGAGCTCTACGCGAGCGCCGTCGACTTCGAGGCGCGCTGGCCGCAGATCGAACGCGAATTGCGGATCTACGGCCGCTGGAGCGGCGAGCACCCGCTGCGGGCGCGCGACGGCCGGCTGCTCTGGGTGCAGGCCAGCCAGCGGCTGGTGCGGCCGGGCCACCTCGGCGACGGGATCATCGCGTCGTTCGTCAACGTCGACGCGCGCTACCGCGCCGAGCAGGCGATCGCCATGCAGGCCGACCGCACGCGTTCGATCCTCGATTCGGTGCTCGTCGGCATCGTCACCGTCGGGCCGCAGGGCATCGACTGGATGAACCGCTCGGCGCGGCGGATGTTCGGCGGCGATCTGGCCGACTTCATCAACCTGCCGATCGCGACCGTCGCGACGCCCGAGCCCGACCATCCGTTCCGCCGCACCGAGTACCTCACCGAGCTGATCGAAGGCCAGGCCGAGACCTTCGAGTGCAAGGTCCAGGCGCGCGACGGCCGCGAGTTCTGGATCGTCGGCAACGTCGTCTCGATCGCCCGGGAGTCGACCGAGCGCCAGCTGACCTACGCACTGCTCGACATCGAGCGCCGCCGCGACGCCGAGGCGCGGATGTCGGCCGCGCAGGCGTCGCTGCAGCGGATCATCGAGGCCGCGCCGCTCGCGATCACGCTGCGCGAGGCGCGGACGCTGCGCATCGTGCAGACCAACGAGGTCGCCGCGGCCACGCTCGGCCGCAGCCGCGAGGCGCTGATCGGCTCGACGCCCGAGGAAGCGATGGCGCCGGACACCGCTGCGCGCTACCGGAGCGACATGGAGCAGGCGCTCGCGTCGCGCGACGTGACGCGCCGCGAGTACGCGATGCAGGGCGGCGGCGAGACCCGGCTCTGGGACGCCCGCTATCTGCCGCTCGCCGCGGTGCCCGGCGCGGCGCCCGACCAGCTGCTGATGGTCGCGACCGACGTCACCGAGCAGCGCGCGGCGCAGGAAGCGCAGCTCGAGGCCGCGATCGAGCAGCGCGACATGCTCGTCAAGGAAGTCCACCACCGCATCAAGAACAATCTGCAGGGCGTCGCCGGCCTGCTGCAGCAGATCGCGCAAAGGAAGCCCGAGGTCGCCGGCGCGATTTCGGAGGTCGTCGGCCAGGTGCAGGCGATCGCGCAGGTCTACGGCCTGCAGGTCGGGCAGGGCGGCGCGCTCTTCGTCGTCGACGTCGTCGAGGCGATCACGGCGTCGGTGCAGCGCACCTTCGGCCGCACGATCCGCTGCGATGTCGACACGCCCGACCGGTGCCGGTGGGTGCTGCCCGAGGCCGAGTCGATCCCGATCGCGTTGACGCTGAACGAGCTGCTGACGAACGCCGTCAAGCACTGCCACGGCGACGCGAGCGCGGCGGTGCGCTGCCTCCTCGAATGCCGCGACGAAGGCGTGCGCGTGCGCATCGCCAATGCCGGACGGCTGCCGGACGGCTTCGACCTGCTGCGCGTGCCCGGCGGCGTCTCCGGTCTCGGCCTGGTCCGCGCCCTGCTCCCGCGGCGCAGCGCAGCGCTGAGCCTGGCGCAGATCGACGGCGACGTCGTCGCGACGGTGCGGATCGTGCCGCCGGGCGTGGCGCGCGCCGGCTGAGCGTGGCGTCCAACCCCGGTTCGCGGACGGCCGCCCACCCCCCGAAGCAGGGCTTGTCCGCCCCTGGAGGCGCAGGGCGTTGCACCGACAATCGACGACCCGTGTCCACCCCCACAGAGCAGCCCGGGGGCGAGCGGCCGAGGCCAAGAAGATGACGTTGCATTCCAAGGGAAAGATCCTGGTCGTCGACGACGACCGCCTGGTGCTGGCCACGCTCGCCCACGGCTTGTCGCAAGCCGGCTACGACGTCATCGATGCCGACAACGGCGACGATGCGATCCTCCTCGCGCGAGAACATCGGCCCGACCTCGCATTGCTCGACATCCGGATGCAGGGCAAGAGCGGTTTCGACGTCGCCGAGTACCTGCGCGACTACGGCCAGGTGCCGTTCATGTTCCTCTCGGCGTTCGCCGACGACGAGACCGTCGCCAAGGTGCGCGCGCTCGGTGCGGTCGCCTACCTGGTCAAGCCGCTCGACGTCGGCCAGATCCTGCCGGTGGTCCGGCAGGTGCTCGAGGCACGGCGCGGCGTGGCTGCCGACCCGGCGCCGGCCGCCGGTGCCGAGAATCCGATGGTCTGGATGGCCGTCGGCATCCTGATGGAGCGCCACCGGCTCGCGCGCGGATCGGCGTTGAAGCGCCTGCACGCGCTCGCCAGCCTGCACGGCGGCACATCGCTCGATCAGGCGCTGCGGCTGCTCGAGACGCTCGAGGCCGGCGCACCGGCGAGCTGACCGCGCAGCGGCAGCGCCGCGCCGGTCTCGGCGACGCCGCCGAGCGGACCCGCGACGTCCGGTGACCGCGGCGGCAACGCCACCGGCGAGGGCGGCAGCACCCAGGTCGACGCGCCGGCCGGCTGCGGCAGCGAGAAGTGGAAGCGGGCACCGCGGTTGACCTCGGCTTCGCCCCAGATCTCGCCGCCGTGCCGTCGCACGATCCGCCGCACCGACGCGAGTCCGACGCCGGTGCCGGCGAAGTCGTTGGCGCTGTGCAGGCGCTGGAAGACGCCGAACAGGCGGTCGGCGAAGCGCATGTCGAAGCCCGCGCCGTTGTCGCGCACGGTGAAGGTGTCGGGCGCGGTCGGGTTGCGTTCGAAGTGGACGTGCGCCTGGGGCGCTTTCGCGGTGTATTTCCAGGCGTTGCCGAGCAGGTTCTCGAGCACGACGCGCAGCAGCGTCGGGTCGCCCTGGATTCTCAGCCCCGGCTCGATCGTCAGCAGGACGTTGCGCTCGGGCGACTGCCGGCGCAGGTCGTCGGCGACGTAGCCGGCGAGCTGCGACAGGTTGACCGTCTGGCGGGCGAGCGGTTGCGACGCGAGTCGCGACAGCGCGAGCAGCGCGTCGATCATGTTGTTCATCCGCGCCGCGGCGCCGAGCACGCGGTCGAGGTGGTCGTTGCCGACACGGTCGAGCAGGCGCCCGTAGTCCTCCTTGACGATCTTCGTGAAGCCCTCGACGACACGGATCGGCGCGCGCAGGTCGTGCGAGACGGTGTAGGTGAACGATTCCTGCTCGGCACCCGCGGCGTCGGTCGCCGCGGGCTGCGGCAGCGGTTCCGCCGCGGCTGCGATCCGCTCGCGGACCACGCCTTGATAGCCGGCGAAGTCACCGAGCGCATCGCGCAGCGAACGGCCGCGGAGCACGCCGTGCCAGCCGGGCGCGGTGTCGGCGCCCGCGCGACCGACCTCGACGTCGTCGAGCGGCGCGCCGCTCGCCATCCTGGCGCGGAGCGCGATCTCGTCGGCGCTGTGGAACACGGTCCAGAGTTCGGCCGGGAAGACCGGCGGCCGCCAGTCGACCGCCGAGGCGCCGTGCGGCGGGCGGATCTCGACCAGACGGTGCGCGGCGTCGGTCCGCCATTGCCAGACGTCGAGCACGTCGTCGAGGCAGTGCAACCGCGAGCGGGTCTCGCGCAGCGCCTCGGCGAGGCGCCGGTGTTCGGCACGGGCGCGCGCTTCGAAGCCGGCGGCGCCGGCGGCGGCGGCGACGAGCAGCAAGGCCATCGGGAGCGCGAGCGCCGCGGCGCCCGGCGGCTCGCCGTCGAGCGCCTTCCAGCCGATCCAGCTCCAGGCGGCGACCGCGGCAGCGAAGGCGCCCACGGCCACCGACCACCACGGCGGCCGCAGATTCGCGCTGTTGCCACCGGCTCGCTGCATGGGCGGATTGTAGGTAGGTCGTCGGCCCGGCCGAGGCGCAGCGGCCGCGGCTGCCCACCGCACGGCGCTGCGTGGGATCAAGTTTCGCCGCCCGGGGCCGAAATCCGTTCACACTCCACGAACGAGGTCGTTCACCGCCGTCCCGACCGAGCGCAGCCTTGCCCGGTCGCTCGTCCCGCAAAGCGGCTGCGTGCGACACAATCGTCGGCCGTGGCGTCCGCGCCGGGCGCATGCCGACGAGTCGAGGTCCGCCCGCAGCCACGTCATCTTCCCCGCACGCCCGATCGCAGTCGACCATGCCCAGCCCCCAAGTGGTTTCCTCCGAGCGCCCGGTCGCGGCGCATTCGCCGTCCGAAGCCGTTGCGGACGACGCGTCGGTGCTCGACAGTGCCGCGCTCGCGCGCCTGGCCGAGCTCGATCCGAAAGGCGAGCTGCAGCTGCTGCAGCGGGTGATGTCGACGTTCGTGAGCTCCGCCGCTCGCTTCACCGACCAGCTCGAGACCGCACGGGCCTCGAACGACCGTGCGGCGATCCGCCTCGTCGCCCACACGCTGAAGTCGTCGTCCGGCTACATCGGCGCGTCGCAGCTCGCGCGCTGCTGCGCCGAGCTCGAGGCGGCGACCGGCGTCGCGACGCGCACCGACCTCACGCCGGAGATCGAGGCGATGACCGCGGCGCTCCGCGTCACGGTGGCGGCGGTCCTGCAGCGACTGGAACGCCGATGATGAACTCCTCGGCCGGCGAGCTCGACGACGACCTGCCGGGCCTGCCGAAGGTGCTGCTCGTCGACGACGACGCCGTCAACCTGCTGCTGACCTCGATCGCGCTGCGCGAGCGCGGCTTCTTCGTGACCGAGGCGACCGGCGGCGAACAGGCGCTCCGCCTGCTCGCCGACTGGCTGCCCGACGTCGTCGTGCTCGACGCCTTGATGCCCGGCCTCGACGGCTTCGCCACCTGCCGCCGCCTGCGCAGCCTGCCGGGTGTCGAATCGATGCCCGTCCTGATGCTGACCGGTCTCGACGACGACGCGTCGATCACCCGTGCCTACGAAGCAGGCGCCAACGATTTCTTCGTCAGGTCGGCGCAGTGGAGCCTGCTCGCCGGCCGCCTGCGCTATCTCCTGCGCGCGTCGCGGACGCGGGCAGAGCTCGAACGCAGCAAGTCGCGACTCGCGCGCGCCCAGGATCTGGCGCGGATGGGCAGCTTCGACTGGAAGCCGGGGCAGGGCGGCCTGACGTTCTCGGTCGAGGGTCTGCGCGTCTTCGGCCTCGCGCCGAACGAGTCGCTGCCGGTGCGGCCGCTGATGAAGATGCTGTCGGCCGAAGACCGCCGCGGGCTCGCCGCGGTGCTGCGCGACGTCGTCAAGCACAGCACCGTGCTCGCGACGGACATTCCCGCGATGCTGCGCGATGGTCGCCAGCGCGTCGTTCACGTCGAGGCCGAGCCCGAGTTCAACGAGCACGGCGCGCTGGTCGGCTACAGCGGCATCGTCCAGGACGTGACTGACCGGCGTCTCGCCGAGGACAAGATCCGCCACCTGGCGAACTTCGACACGCTCACAGGCCTGCCGAACCGCCGCCAGCTCATCTGGCGCGCCGAGCGGGCGCTCGAGCAGGGCCGCCGGCTCAACCACCAGGTGGCGCTGCTGCTGATTGACCTCGACCGCTTCAAGGTCATCAACGACACGCTCGGCCACGGCGCCGGCGACGAGCTGCTGATGGAGGTCGCGCGGCGGCTGCGGTCGTGCGTCCGCCACTCCGACCAAGTGATGGAGTCGAGCATCGAGTCGATGGCGTCGCGCTCGCATCGCACGCTCGAGGCCGTCGGCCGGCTCGGCGGCGACGAGTTCGTTGCGCTTCTGCCCGAGGTCGTCGACGAGCGCGACGCCGAGCGCGTGGCGGGCCGCATCCTCGACCTGATGCGCGAGCCGATACTCGTCGGCGGCCAGGAGTGCTTCGTGACGGCGAGCGTCGGCATCGCGCTCTTCCCGCGTGACGGCCTGACCGTCGCCGACCTGATGCGCAACTCCGACGTGGCGATGTACTCGGTGAAGTCGGCCGGCCGCAATTCCGCCTCGCTCTACCGGCCGACGCTCGCCGGTCAGGGCCGCGAGAAGCTCGAGCTCGAGAGCGCGCTGCACAAGGCGATCGAACGCGGCGAGCTGGTGCTGCACTACCAGCCCAAGATCGACGTCCGCGGCGCCCGGATGGTCGGCGCCGAGGCGCTGATGCGCTGGCGCCGCAACGGCGTGCTGGTCGCGCCGGGCGACTTCATCCCGCTCGCCGAAGAAACCGGTCTGATCGTGCCGTTCAGCGAATGGGCGATCCGCGAGGCTGCGCGGCAGGCGCGGCTCTGGCAGGACAGCTTCGGTTTCTCGCACTCGATCGCGGTCAACCTGCCGAACCGGATGTTCGAGCGCACCGACCTCGTCGAGTACATCCACCACGCGGTCACGACCTTCGGCGTGCCGCACCACGCGATCGAGCTCGAGATCACCGAGACGGGCCTGATGAAGGACCTGCAGAACGTGATCCCGTCGCTGCACCGTCTGAACGAGATCGGCGTCGAGATCTCGATCGACGACTTCGGCACCGGCTATTCGTCGCTCGCCTATCTAACGACGCTGCCGATCAGCGAACTGAAGATCGACCGCAGCTTCGTGCGCGATCTCGGCATGACGCCGCAGAGTTCGGCGGTCGTCACGGCGATCATCGCGCTCGCGCGCTCGCTCGGCCTGCGGGTGATCGCCGAGGGCGTCGAGAACCTGCGCCAGATGGAAGTGCTGCACCGGCTCGGCTGCGGCGTGATGCAGGGCTTTCTCTTCAGCCGGCCGCTGCCGGCCGACGACATCGAGGCCTGGCTCGAGCAGACCGTCCTGCCGCGCAAGGCGCCGTGGATCGGCAACGCCGAGGACGTCGAGCCCGCCGACGTGCGTCGCTCGGTCGACGTCTTCGATCCCCGGGCCAAGCCGTACGTCTGAGGATGCAGCCCCGCCCGGCAGCCGCGAGCGGCACCACCGACGTCCCGGCGCAGCTCGCCAAGGCGGCGCTGCGCCGCCTCGCGCAGGAGCAGCTCGAGCCGACGCCGGAGAACTACACGCGTGCGTACCTCGCCGAGGCCGGCGAGGCGCCGGCGCCGGCGCGGCCGACAGCGCCGCAGCCCGACGGACCGGCGCTCGCGGCGCTGATCGAGCGCATCGTCCGCGGCCTCGAGCGCGGCGGCCGGCAGTGGACCACGGCACGCCGCAAGGACGGCCTGCGCCGCGTCCTCGAAGGCAGTCGCAGCGACGCCAACCGCCTGCAGCAACGCCTCTCGCAGCTGGTCGCGAGCTGGGACGGCGACGTCGTCGACGCGACGGCCGACACCGCGTTCGGCGAGATCGACCGGCCCGCCGAC
>CAXUDL010000022.1:52026-72647 GCA_964249855.1 uncultured Rhizobacter sp.
CGCCGCTCGCGTCCTCGCCCGCCGACGCCGCCGGCTGGTCGCGCGCGGTCGTGCCGCTCGGCCACTCGGTGCAGCGCGCGCTGCCGGACGTGGGCGGCGCGCCGCACGAGCTCGCCGCCGAACTCGACGGCCTGACGCGCCGCCTGCAGGCCGAAGGCGCATCGCTGCCGCTGGTCGAGCAGATCGAGGCGCTCTGCGCGCGCGCCGACCCGGTGCTGCAGCATCGCCATCGGCTCGTCGACCAGCTCGCCGGCCTTTGCCTCGAACTCACCGCGAGCCTCACCGACCTGGCCGAGAACGAGAGCTGGGCGAAGGGCCAGTGCGACGCGATGCGGGTGAAGATCGAGGAAGGCCTGACGCCGCGCGGCGTGCGTGCGGTCAGCGAGCTGCTGCGCGACACCCGCGAGCGCCATGGCCGCCTGCGCACCGAGCGCGAGCAGGCGCGCGATGCGCTCAAGGGGCTGATCCACCGCATGTTGAGCGAGCTCGACGACCTCGGCGCGCACACCGGTCACTTCCACGACAGCGTCGGCCGATACGCCGTCGCGATCGGCCAGGCCGACACGCTCGAGAGCCTCGCCGGCGCGGTCCGCGAGATGGTCGAGGAAAGCCGCAGCGTGCAGTCGCTGGTCGAGCAGGCGCAGAGCCGTCTCAGCGACGAGCACCGGCGCGCCAGCGACCTGACCCAGCGCGTCGTCGAGCTCGAAGCCGAGATGCGGCGCCTGTCGGACGAAGTCGCGACCGACCAGCTGACGCAGGTCGCGAACCGGCGCGGCCTGATGCTCGCCTTCGACGCCGAACGCGCCGGCGTCGAGCGCGACGGCCTTCCGCTCGCGGTCGGCCTGCTCGACATCGACAACTTCAAACGCCTCAACGACGAGCTCGGTCATGCCGCCGGCGACGAGGCGTTGAAGGCGCTCGCCGCCATCGTGGGCAAGACGCTGCGGCCCACCGACCGTGTCGCCCGCTACGGCGGCGAGGAGTTCGTCGTCCTGCTGCCGGCGACGCCGGTCGAGGAGGCGCGGCAGATCCTGACGCGGCTGCAGCGCTCGCTCACGGGCGGCCTGTTCATGCACGAGCACAAGCAGGTCTTCGTGACCTTCTCCGCCGGCGTCACGGCGTACCGGCACGGCGAGCGCATCGAGGACGCGCTCGAGCGCGCCGACCAGGCGCTCTACGACGCGAAGCGGACCGGCAAGAACCGCACGTGCACGGCCTGACGATGCGCGGCGCGCTCGTCAGCAGCCTTCGAGGCTCTCGACCGCGCCGCCCACGCTGCGCTGGGCGAGCAGCGCGGTCACGGCCTCGCGGTCGGTGAGCCGCTGCTCACGTGCCAGCCGGCTCGCGACGACGGCCTCCGACTCGAGCGTCGTCTTCGTGACCTTGCCGCTGCAGGCGAGCAGGTAGACCACGCGGCGCGAGGTGCCGAGCGTCGCGCCGGTCTGCGTCGCGATCCTCGGCCCGATGGCGAGCAGCTCGTCGGTGCTCATGCCGATCTTCGGCGCGATGTCCTTCAAGTCCTTGGTGCCGGTGCGTCCGACGAAGAAGATCGCGACGAACGCGGCAGCGACGCCGACGCCCGCGATGGTTGCGATGTGCTTGGCCATGCCCGAACTCCTGCTTTTCGTCCCTGGACTGAAGTGTGACCCAGCCGGCCGCCGGTTCGCCGGGCGGCCGGGGGAGAATGTCCGAAGAACGACATCCGGAGAAAGGCCATGCCGCAGGTCCTGTTGCTCAACGGTCCGAATCTGAACCTTCTCGGCCGCCGCGAGCCGGAGAAGTACGGCAGTCGCTCGCTCGCCGACATCGAGGCGCAGCTCGGGCGAGAGGCCGCGGCGCTCGGCGTCGCGCTCGCCTGTTTCCAGAGCAACCACGAAGGCGCGCTGATCGACCGCATCCACGCCGCGGCCTCGGACGGCACCGGCTTCATCGTCATCAACCCCGGCGGCCTGACGCACACGAGCGTCGCGCTGCGCGACGCGCTGGCCGGCGTCGCCCTGCCGTTCGTCGAGGTCCACCTGACCAACGTCCACCGGCGCGAGGCGTTCCGCCACCACTCGTTCCTGTCGGAGCTCGCCGAGGGCGTCGTCGCCGGCCTCGGTCCGAGCGGCTACTCGGCGGCGCTGCGGTTCGCCGCCGATCGCCTCGCAGCGGCTGGAGGCTGACGCGCCGGTCGCCGGGCGGCCGTGCGCGTGACATCGTCCTGCAACTGTCTGTAAAGCCGCCGACGCCTGTCGGCGCGCGCGGGGCGTCGACAGTTGAACTGTCGGAGCGGGCCGCGTCGTCGACCCGCCGCACAGGGAGGCTGCGCATGCACACGTTCCGGGTCCTCAAGCTGGTATCGGCGGCGCTCGCCGCGTCCCTGGCCCTGTCGGCCTGCGTCGTCGTGCCGGCTCCGCGGCGCGTCGTCTACGCCGCGCCGGTCTACGGCCCGCCGATCGCAGTGGTCGACGCGCCGCCCCCCGCGCCCTACGCCGAGGTCGTGTCGGCCGTGCCGTTCGACGGCGCCGTCTGGCTCGGCGGCTACTGGGGCTGGTCGGGAGGCCGGCACCAATGGGTCGGCGGCCACTGGGAACGCGGTCGCCCGGGCTACGGCTGGCGCCCGCACGCCTGGGTGCGCGACGGCGGCCGCTGGCATCTCCACGAAGGCGGCTGGATCCGGCGCTGACCGGACGCTCGCCTCACCGGTCGTCGCGGACCGCCTCGAACACGGCGGCCGTGGTGTTGACCGCGTGCTGCGCGACCTGCGCCGCGTTCGTCGCCAGGACATCGAGCGGATAGGTGCCGGAGACGACGCCGCCACACGCCACTTCGACCGCCCGGACCGCCGGCGGCAAGCCCTCGACCGCCGCGGCGAGGCAGTGCACGACCGAGCCGAAACCGCCGTCGGCGAACAGCACCGTGCCGTCGTCGACCACGCGGTACTCGTGGCTGTCGTCGGCGCGGTGGATCTCGATGCGAACGATCATGGCGGGTTCCCCGAAGCTCGTCGGATTGTGGACGCCACGACGCGCCCTGGCGGCATCAATGCGTCGCGGCGTCCGCGTCGGCCCGGTTCGATCGGCCCGAAGCCCTTCGGCGACGCGGCCGGAGACCCGGTCGTCCAGATCCAGGTGCCGCTGCGTGGTCATCGACCGGCTGCTAGGCTCCTGCCGTTCGCGTCTGAAGGAAAGGCTCAGCGATGACGGTCATCACCCACAACGCTCGCGTGACGGGGCCGATTCCGTACGAGGCAGGCGACGGCCGGACGATCAGCATTCCGCCCGGCCCCTGCGTCGTCGAGCAGCTCGAAGGCCAGCTCGTCGAGCTGATCTGGGGCGCGGACGGCACCGAATCGGCAGTGCTCACCAGCCAGGCGATGGAAGCGGCGATGATGCGCGGGAATCTCTTGTGGCTCGATTGAGCCGCCGAAGGTCGTCGGAGCGCGCGTGACCGCCGCGGCGGACGGCGTTGCCGTGCGGGGCATGGCGACGGTCGACGTTCGCGGCATCCGGCAGGCGCGCGCGTTCTCGGCGCTCGACCGCGTCGCCGCCGAGGTTCCCGTCGCGCTCGAGTTCAACGGCATCTCGCACGCCGTGATGCTCGCGTCGCCGCTCGAGCTCGCCGATTTCGCGCTCGGCTTCGCGCTCAGCGAAGGCCTGCTCGACGGCCGCCACGAGCTCTACGGGCTCGACGAGGAGACGTCGCCGCTCGGCATCACCTTGCGGCTCGAGGTCTCGAGCGCCGCCTTCGCGCGGCTCAAGGACCGACGGCGGTCGATGGCCGGGCGCACCGGCTGCGGGCTGTGCGGCACCGAAAGCCTGGCGCACGTCGTCCGTGACCTGCCGCCGGTCGCCGGGCTGGATGCCGTCGCACCCGCGGCGATCGCCCGGGCGATGGCCGGCCTCGCGGCGCAGCAGCGGCTGCAGAAGGCGACCGGCGCGGTCCACGCGGCGGCGTGGTGCGATGCCGACGGTGACGTCCGGCACCTGCGCGAGGACATCGGCCGCCACAACGCGCTCGACAAGCTGGTCGGCGCGCTGGCGACGCGCGACCTCGATCCGCGCACCGGCTTCCTCGCGATCACCAGCCGCGCCAGCTTCGAGATGGTGCAGAAGGCGGCGACCGCCGGCGTCGCGCTGCTGTCCGCCGTCTCGGCGCCGACCTCGCTCGCGGTCGCGACTGCCGCGCGCATCGGCATGACGCTCGTCGGCTTCGCGCGGCAGGACGATTTCGTCGTCTACAGCCATCCGGGCCGCGTCGGTCTCGACGGCGCGAGGCCGGCGCCATGACCGGCGGTTCATCCGCCGACCGCCTGCAGCCGCTGCTCGCGCGGCGCTCGGTCTCGCCGCGGCGGCTCTGCGAGCCCGGGCCGGCGGCCGACGAGATCGCGGCGGCCGTCGCCGCGGGCCTGCGAGCGCCCGATCACGGCGGGCTCTCGCCCTGGCGCGTTGTCGTCGTCGAGCGGGCGCAGCGGCCGGCGCTCGCCCGGCTCTTCGTCGACGAGAAACGCCGCCGCGACCCGTCGGCATCGCCCGAGGAGCTCGCCCGCGCGAGCGCCCACGCGATCGACGTGCCGACGCTGCTCGCGTTCGTCGTCGGTCCGCGCGCCGACGCCGCGGTGCCCGAGCACGAGCAGTGGCTCGCCGCGGGCGCGGCGCTGATGAACGTGCTCAACGCCTTCGAGCTGCTCGGCTTCGGCGCGATCCTGCTGAGCGGCGAGCGTTGCGCCGATGCGGTGCTGCGCACTGCGCTCGGGGTCCGTGCCGACGAGGTGCTCGCCGGCTTCGTCAGTATCGGCAGCGTCGTTTTGAGGCCGCCGGCCGCAGCGCCGAAAGCTGTCGAGCGGGTGCTGTCGGTCTGGCCGGGCGACGTCCGTACGTCCGATGTGGCGGTCGAGGACCGCGCGCTTGGCTGAGCGCCGGCGCATCGGCTGGCGCTTCGCCGTCGGCGTCGTCGCCGCGGCCGCCGTGCTCGGCGCCGCGCTCTGGGCGTGGACGCCGGACCTGGACCGCGCGGCGCTCGAGCGCCGCTACACGACGCCGGCGGACACGTTCGTGAGCGTCGCGGGCACCATCTTGCGGGTGCGCGACACCGGCCCGCGCGCCGCGCCGGCGGTGCTCTTCGTGCACGGCTTCGCCGCGAGCCTCGAGACCTGGGAGCCCTGGGCCGAGGCGCTCGCCGCCGAGCGGCGGCGTGTCGTCCGCGTCGACCTCCCGGGCTCGGGCCTGAGCCCGCCCGATTCGACCGGCGACTACACCGACCGCCGCAGCCTGCAACTGCTGCAGGCGCTGATGGACCAGCTCGGCCTGCGTCAGGCGAGTCTCGTCGGCCATTCGATCGGCGGCCGCATCGCCTGGCGTTTCGCCGCAGAGTTCCCGGCGCGCGTCGAACGGCTCGTGCTGATCTCGCCGGACGGCTTCGCGAGCCCCGGCTTCGAGTACGGCAAGGCGCCGCACGTGCCGGCCGTGTTCGCGCTGATGCGCTACGCGCTGCCCGAGCCGCTGCTGCGGAAGAACCTGGAGGCGGCGTACGCCGACCCGGTGCGGCTGACCGACGCCGTGTTCTCGCGCTACCGCGACCTTCTGCGCGCCCCCGGCGCCCGCGGCGCGCTGCTCGCCCGCATGGAGCAGACCGTGCTGGTCGATCCCCGGCCGCTTCTCGGCCGCATCCGTGCGCCGACGCTGCTGCTCTGGGGGCGCGAGGACCGCCTGATCCCGTTCGCGCATTCGGCCGACTACCTGCGCGAGCTGCGCGGCGCGCGCCTCGCCGCGCTCGACGGCACCGGCCACGTCCCGCAGGAGGAGGCGTCCGCCGCGTCGCTCGCGCCGGTGCGCACGTTCCTGTCCGAGCGCCGCTGACCGCGGTTCAGCTGCCGACGAGCATGCTGCGCGCTGCCTGCGTGATCGCGGCGACGCCGGGGTGCGTGATGCGGCGCTCGACCGAGACGGCGAAGAACTCCTCGACGAGCTCGCCGGTCCTGCCGACCAGTTCGACGCCGTACTGGCTGCAGATCTCGGCGTCGAGCACCGACGGCGACATGAAGACGCCGCGTCCCTCGCGCCCGAACGCCTGCATCAGCGCGGCGTCGTCGAACTCGCCGACGGCGCGCGGATGGATCCGCCGCTCGGCGAACCACAGGTCCATGCGTTTCCTCATCGCCGACGCCGTGCCCTGGAGCAGCATCGGCGCGCTGTCGAGGCAGGCGGGGAAGGCGCCCTTCAGACCTCGGCGCAGCGCCGGCGCGGCGAGGAAGCTCATCGCCGTCGTGCCGAGCGCGTGGTTGAATGCCTTGACGCTCATCTGGCGGTGCATCGGCTCGTCGGCGATGACGACGTCGAGGCGGTGGATGGCGAGCTGGCCGAGCAGGTCTTCGAACCTGCCTTCGTGGCAGATCAGGCGCACCGGCCGGCCCACGTCGAGCGCCGGTTCCAGCAGCCGGTAGGCGATCGACTTGGGCACCGAGTCGGCGATGCCGGCGCGGCAGTCGAGCGTGCGCTCGCCGGCGCGCGTCTGCCCGATCGCCGCTTCCATCTCGGCGCCGAGCGCGAAGATCTCGTCGGCATAGCCGAGCGCGGTGCGGCCTTCCTCGGTCAGCTCGAGCCGCCGGCCGCTCTTGCGGAAGAGCGCGCAGCCGAGCCGCTCCTCGAGCAGCTTGATCTGCCCCGAGAGCGTCTGCGGCGTGATGTGCAGCTGCTCGCCGGCGCGCATGACGCCGCCGGCGCGCGCGGTGGCCCAGAAATAATGGAGGTGCTTGAAGTTCACGTTCGGCTCCGGCGCTGGTACGGCGCGCCATCATGCGGTTTTCGCGATGTCGACGCTCACGAAATACGAATTTACGCGAAGTGTCTCAACGACTATCTTCCGTGTCGTCCCCAACTCCAGGAGCCTCTCGTGAATCCGCTTCAAACTCTTCGGCCCGTCGACGGCAGCGGCAGACTCCATGCCGTCGCGGACGAGCGCAACCGCGTGCTGCGCAACACCTACTGGCTGCTCGCGCTCTCCATGGTGCCGACGGTGCTCGGCGCCTGGCTCGGCGTCACGACCGGCATCGCGAGCGCGATGTCGCCCGGCGTCGGACTGGTCGTGTTCCTGGTCGGCGCCTTCGGCTTCATGTTCGCGATCGAGAAGACGAAGAATTCGGCCGCCGGCGTGCCGGTGCTGCTCGCGTTCACGTTCTTCATGGGCGTGATGCTGTCGCGCATGGTCGGCGTCGTGCTGGGCCTCGCCAACGGCGCGGGGCTCGTCATGACGGCCTTCGCCGGCACCGGCGTCATCTTCCTCGGCATGGCGACGCTGTCGTCGGTGATCAAGCGCGACCTGTCCGCGATGGGCAAGTGGCTCTTCATCGGCGCGGTGATGCTGATGGTGGCGGGCATCGCCAACGTCTTCATCCAGTCGAGCGCGCTGATGATCACGCTGTCGGTGATCGCCATCGGCATCTTCTCGGCGTTCATCCTGTACGACTTGAAGCGCGTGCAGGACGGCGAGGAGACCAACTACATCACCGCGACGCTGGGCGTCTACCTGAGCCTCTACAACGTCTTCCAGTCGTTGCTGGCGGTGTTCGGGCTGACCGCGGGTCGCGACGAGTGACGTGACAGCGCCGGCGCGGCGGAAGGCGTGGGATTCGAACCCACGGAGGGCGTGAACCCTCGGCAGTTTTCAAGACTGCTGCCTTCGACCGCTCGGCCAGCCTTCCCGCGGCCAAGTGTATCGCCGCGGTGTTCCTTGTCGCCCGACGGCCAGATGCGGCCGCCGGGCGCTTTTCATTCAGCCGCAGGCGACCTGGAACAGCTCGCGCCGGCCGCCGTCCACGCGCACGGCGCTGAGCTGGCGGCCCCAGACGCAGCCGGTGTCGAGCCCGAGCAGGTCGGGCCGGTCGACGAAGCCGAGCGAGGCCCAGTGGCCGAAGGCGATCGGCACGCCGCGCGTCCGCCGGTCCGGGGCGTCGAACCAAGGTACGGCGCCGGGCGGCGCGTCGGCGAGCGCGGCCGAACTGCTCATGTCGAGGCTGCCGTCTTCGCGGACGTAGCGCGTGCGCGTCAGCACGTTGACGATGAAGCGCAGCCGCGCTGCGCCGTCGAGCGCGTCGTCCCAGCGCGAGGGCTCGTTGCCGAACATCGTCGGCAGGAAGTCGACCCAGCCGTCGCCGCGCAGCACGGCTTCGACCTCGGCAGCGTGGCGCAGCGTCGCCTCGGCGGTCCACTGCGGCACGACGCCGGCGTGGACCAGCAGCCAGCCGTGCACCGACGCGGCGAGCGGCCGCGCACGCAGCCAGTCGAGCCAGGCGTCGCGGTCGGGTGCCGACAGGATGTCGTCGACCGTGTCGCCGCGCTGCGGCCTGCGCACGCCGTGCGCGACCGCGAGCAGGCTGAGGTCGTGGTTGCCGAGCAGGCAAAGCGCCGCGTCGCCGAAGCCGCGCAGGCGCCGCAAGGTCGCGAGCGATGCCGGACCGCGGTTGACGAGGTCGCCGACGACGTGGATGCGGTCGCGCGACGGCGAGAAGCCGAGCTCGGCGAGCAGCCGGTCGAAGGCGTCGCAGCAACCCTGGATGTCGCCGATCAGGTAGTCCATCCGACCGATGCTAGTGCAGCGGCCAGCCGACCGTCGCCGCGCGGCGTCTGCAGGGGGCTTTCTGCTACTCTGAGCCACCGACACGCCGCGCGCCCCGCATGGACGTTGCCATTGTCCTGTTCCTGATCCTGCTCAACGCGCTCTTCGCCATGTCCGAGATGGCGCTGACGGCCAGCCGCAAGGCACGGCTCCAGGTCATGGTCGAGGCCGGCGAAACCGGCGCCAAGGCCGCGATGGCCCTGCACGACAACCCGACGAAGTTCCTCTCGGTCGTGCAGATCGGCATCACGTCGATCGGCGTGCTCAACGGCATCGTCGGCGACGCTGCGTTCTCGGCACCGTTCGCCCACTGGCTGCGCGACACCTTCGATCTCCACGACCGCCCGGCCGAGATCACCGCGACCGCGATGGTGGTGATCACGATCACGTTCCTGACCATCATCTTCGGCGAGCTCGTGCCGAAACGGATCGGCCAGACGCATCCGGAGGCGGTGGCGCGCATCGTCTCGCGGCCGATGGAGGGCCTCTCGCTCGTCGGCCGGCCGTTCGTCAAGCTGCTGACGGTGTGCACCGAGGCGACGCTGCGCATGCTCGGGATCCGGCCCGGCCTCAACCGCGGCGTGACCGAGGAGGAGATCGCGGCGAGCCTCGAGGAGGGCCTCGACGCCGGCGTCATCGAGGCGCAGGAGCACCAGATGGTGCGCAACGTCTTCCGGCTCGACGACCGCCAGGTCGGCTCGATGATGATCCCGCGCGCGGAGATCGTCTGGCTCGATGTCAATGCGACGCACGACGACGTCCTGCGCGTCATCGCGACCGAGGAGCATTCGCGCTTCCCCGTCTGCCGCGGCAGCCTCGACGACGTGCTCGGCGTCGTCTCGTCGCAGCGCCTGCTGCACCGGGTGATGGAGGGCAAGCCGCTCGCACTCGCCGAGAACCTGCCGCCGTCGGTGTTCGTGCCCGAGACGCTGTCGGGCATGGAGCTGCTCGAGCACTTCCGCGCGTCGAGCGCGCAGATCGTCTTCGTCGTCGACGAGTACGGCGAGGTGCAGGGGATGATCACCGTCCGCGACGTCCTCGAGGCGATCACCGGCGAGTTCACGACGCCGAGCGACGACGACGCCTGGGCGGTGCAGCGCGCCGACGGAAGCTGGCTCTTCGACGGCCTGATCCCGGTCCCCGAGCTCAAGGACCGGCTCGAGCTGCGCGACGTGCCGGAAGAGGACCGCGGCCGCTACAACACGCTCGCCGGCATGATCATGCTGCTGCTCGGGCGCCTGCCGCACATCACCGATTCGGTCGAGTGGGAAGGCTGGCGCTTCGAGGTCGTGGACCTCGACGGCAAGCGTGTCGACAAGGTGCTCGCGGCGCGGCTGCCGCCCGAGCCCGAGCCCGCGCCGGAGTGACGGCAGCGGCCGCACGCTGCGCTAGGATCGATGCGTTGCGGTGCGCCGCGTCGGAACGACGGAAGCGGAATCGGGATGGCTGAGTCGGTGTTCGATCGCTTCCTGTCGGAGCACGCCGCGAGCGCGCTCTTCGACGCGGCGTCGGTCGTGCAGGCGATGCTCGATGTCGAAGCCGCGCTCGCGCGTGCCGAGGCCGCCGAAGGCGTGATCCCGAACGCCGCGGCCGAGGCCATCGCGTCGGCGTGCCGCGTCGAGCGCCTCGACGTCGACGCGATCGTCTCGGAAGGCACCGTCGCGGGCACGCTGGTCGTGCCGCTGGTCAAGCGCCTGACCGCCGAAGTGGCGCGCCACGACGCCGCTGCCGCCGCCTGGGTCCACTGGGGCGGCACCAGCCAGGACGTGATCGACACGGCGATGGCGCTGCAGACCCGCCGCGCTCTCGCCGGCATCGATGCGCGGCTCGCGACGCTGCTCGAGGCGCTGCTCGGCCTCGCCGACCGCCACGGCGACGCGCCGATGCTCGGTCGCACGCTGCTGCAGCCGGCGCTCGTCATCAGCGTCGCCTTCAAGCTCGTCGCCTGGACGGCGCCGATCGCGCGCGGCCGCGAGCGCCTGCGCCGGGCCGCGGACGCGGCGCTGCAGCTGCAGCTGGGCGGGCCGGTCGGGACGCTGTCGGTGCTGGGCGACGCCGGTCCGGCGGTCGCACGACGCACGGCCGATGCGCTCGGGCTGCGGCTGCCGCCCGGCGCCTGGCACACGCAGCGCGACGACTGGGTCGCGCTCGGCTGCGCGCTCGCCGTCGTCGGCGGCTCGCTCGGCAAGATCGCGAAGGACCTGTCGCTGCTGTCGCAGGCCGAGGTCGGCGAATTCGCCGAGCCGAGCGGCGACGGGCGCGGCGGCTCGTCGGCGATGCCGCACAAGCGCAATCCGGTCGCGTCGATGATCGCGCTGGCGGCGGCGCTGCGCACGCCGCAGCGCGTCGCGGCACTGCTCGCGGCGATGCCGCAGGAGCACGAGCGCGCGCTCGGCGGCTGGCAGGCCGAGCTCGCCGAATGGCCGGCGCTGCTCACCTCGGTGCATGCGGCCGCCCACGCTCTCGCCGACGCGATGCCGGGCGTCACCGTCGACACGGCGAGGATGCGCGCCAACATCGACGCGCTGGACGGCCTTGTGTTCGCCGAGGCGGCGTCGGCACGGCTCGCGCGCCACATCGGCAAGGTGAAGGCGCACGCGTTGCTCGAGACCTTGTCGCGTCGCGTCGTCGCCGAGAAGCTGCCGCTGCGCGATCTCGCGCTCGCCGCCGTCGACGCCGACGTCGAGCTGCGCGGCCACGTCGCACTGGACGAGCTCGCCGCGCTCTTCGACGCCGATGCCGTTGCCCGCCGCGCGAGCGCGATCGCGCGACCGCAGCTCGATGCCTGCCGAGCGGCGGCTCCATCTCCTGCCCGAGGCTCTTCATGACCGCCGCCCTGCCGACCGACGACACCCGCGACGACGACTTCGCCCGCGGCCTGCGCAACCGCCGCGCCGTGCTCGGCGACGCCTGGGTCGACAAGTCCCTCGGCAACGCGACGGCGTTCAACGCCGACTTCCAGAGCCTGATCACGCGCTATGCCTGGAACGACATCTGGGGCCGCCCGGGGCTCGACCACGACACGCGGCGGCTGCTGGTGCTCGGGATGACGATGGGCCTCGCACGCTGGGAGGAGTTCGAGCTGCACTGCTGCGCGGCGATCCGTGGCGGCGTGTCGCTCGACAAGATCAAGGAAACGCTGATGCAGGGCGCGATCTATTGCGGCGTGCCGGCGGCGAACACGGCGTTCAAGATCACGATGGACCTGCTGCGCGCCGAAGGCCGGCTGCCGGCGCCGACGCCGTTGTCCGACGGGCCGCGCGTCGCGATCCACCACACCTTCAGCCAGCCGCAGTTGCGCGTCGCGGTGCAGGGCGCGGCCGCGCCGGGCGCCGCGCCGATCGTGCTGAGCCACGCGCTCGGCCTCGACCTCGGCATGTGGGACGGCGTCGCCGCCGAGCTCGGCGCCGCGCACCGCATCCTGCGCTACGACCACCGCGGCCACGGCGGCTCGGCGGTGCCCGCCGGGCCATATGCGATGGACGACCTCGTCGACGACGCGGCGCGGCTGCTGCGCGAATGGGGGCAGGGCCCGGTCGTCTGGGTCGGGCTGTCGATGGGCGGGATGGTCGGGCAGGGGCTCGCGCTGCGGCATCCCGAGCTGCTCTCCCGCCTCGTCCTCGCCAACACCTGTGCCCGCTATCCCGACGCCGGCCGCGCGGCCTGGGCGCAGCGGATCGAAAAGGTCGAGGCCGGCGGCATGGCCGCGGTGGTCGACCTGATCGTCGAGCGCTACTTCAGCACCGCGTTCCGTGCCGCCGAGCCCGCGGTCGTCGACGGCTGGCGGCGGCTGCTGCTGCGCAACGCTCCGGCCGGCTATGTCGCCTCCTGTCATGCGGTCGCGAACGTCGATTGGCTCGATCAGTTGCCGGACATCCGCTGCCCGACACTCGTCGTCGCCGGCGGGCAGGACGTCGGCGCGCCGGTCGCGATGTCGGAGGCGATGGTCGAGCGCATCCCCGGCGCGCGGCTCGAGGTCATCGCCGACGCTGCGCACCTGAGTCCCGTCGAGACCCCGGCCGCCTTCATGGCACTGCTGCGGCCTTTTCTCGCGGCCTGAGCGTCGTCGACCGACGCCGCCGCGCTCTTCACGTCGAACCTCCAGGAGACTTTCGATGAGCCAACCCTTCGTCATCAGCCGCGTCCTCGACGCACCGCAGCCGCTCGTCTGGGACGCCTACACCGATCCCGAGCACCTCGCCCACTGGTTCGGGCCCAAGGGCAGCAAGGCGATCCACACCGACATGGATTTCCGCGTCGGCGGCCGCTACCACTACGGCCTCGAGTTCATGGGCGCGCCGATGTGGGGCCTCTGGCAGATCGTCGACATCGCCGCGCCCGACCGGCTGTCGATCGTCCAGTGCTTCTCGGATGCCGACGGCAATGCCGCGCGGCACCCGATGGCGCCGGTTTGGCCGCTGCGCACGCTCGCGACGACGCTGCTGACGACGCCCGAGCCCGGCAAGACGCTGCTGACGCTCACATGGCTTCCGCACGAGGCGACGCCGGCCGAAGAGGCGGTCTTCGACATCAGCCATGCGGGGATGAGCGCAGGCTGGTCGGGCAGCTTCGAGGTGCTCGACGAGTACCTGAAGACCTTGAAGGGCGGGTCGGTCGGCGGCGGTCGCGCCTAGGCCCGGCGATGAATGGCATCGCTCCGGTCGCCATCGCGGCCGTCGTCTTCGTCGGCACGCACTTCCTGCTGTCGCATCCGCTGCGGCGTCCGCTGGTCGCCGCAGTCGGCGAAAAGCTCTTCCTGGTCGTCTATTCGGTGGTCGCGATCGCCGCGATCGGCTGGCTGTCGAGCGCGTACCGCAAGGCACCGTCGGCGCCGCTGCTGTGGCCGGTCGGCGACGCGGTCTGGGCGGCCGCGACGGTCGTGATGCTGATCGCCTCGATGCTGCTGATGGGCTCGCTCGTCCGCAACCCGGCGTCTCCAGGCGTCCCCGCCGACGCTGCGCTGCCGGAGGCGCGCGGCGTGTTCGCGATCACCCGGCATCCGATGAACTGGTCGTTCGTGCTCTGGGGTCTGGTGCACGTCGCCGTCTACCCGCTGCCGGCGAACATCGTCGTTGCCGGCGCGATCGTCGTGCTCGCGCTCGTCGGCTCGGCACTGCAGGACCGCAAGAAGGCGGTGCTGCAGCCCGAGCGCTGGGCCGCGTGGGAGGCGAGGACGAGCTTCCTGCCGTTCGCCGCGCTGATCGACGGCCGCGCGCGCTGGGGCGGCGCCGGGATGCACACCTACGCGGGCGGTGTCGTCGTGTGGCTGGTCGCGACCTGGGCGCACGGGCCGCTGGCAGGGATGGCGGCCGGGCTCTGGCGCTGGCTGTGACCAGCGGCGTGGCGTCGCGCACGACCTGCGGCGCCCCGTCCCAGGCACGCGGACGGCCCTGATCGAAGGAGCGCCGGCCGCTGCGCACGAGCGCCGGCCAGGCGCTGCGCGCGAGCGCCAACCACCGCGCTGCGCGCTCAGCCCGACTTCGCGTGGGCCGCCTCGATGGCGCCGGCGTGCGCGACGGCGAGCGCCGTCATGTTGACGACGCGCCGCACCGTCGCCGACGGCGTCAGGATGTGCGCCGCGGCGCCGACGCCGAGCAGGATCGGGCCGACCGTGACGCCCTGGCCGCCGGTCATCTTCAGCACGTTGAAGAGGATGTTGGCGGCGTCGAGATTGGGCAGGACGAGGATGTTGGCGCTGCCGGCGGCGAGCGTCGAGTCCGGCATCAGCGTCTGGCGCAGTTCCTCGCCGAGGGCGATGTCGCCCTGCATCTCGCCGTCGGCCGGCACGTTCGGACAGCGGGCGACGAACAGGTCGCGGGCACGTCGCATCTTCAGCGCCGACGGCCGCTTGCTGCTGCCGAAATTCGAGTGCGACAGGAACGCGACCTTCGGCGGCAGGCCGAAGTGCTGCACCGCGGAGGCGGCGAGCTCGGCGATATCGGCGAGCTGCTCGGCGGTCGGATCGTCGTTGACGAAGGTGTCGGCGATGAAGAGCGTGTGCTTGTCGAGCATGAGCGCGTTCATCGCCGCGTAGCCGTGAGCCCGGCTGCGCAGGCCGATCACTTCGTGGATGTGCTCGAGATGGTGGTCGTAGCGGCCGACGAGGCCGCAGAGCATGCCGTCGGCGTCGCCGAGGTGGACGGCGAGCGCGGCGATCGTCGCGTTCGAGCGGCGCACCGTCGCCTTCGCCATCTCGGGCGTGACGCCGTCGCGCTGCGTGAGCCGGTAGTACGCTTCCCAGTACTGGCGAAAGCGCGCGTCCTCCTCGGGGTTGATCAGCTCGAAGTCGCGCCCGGCCTCGATGCGCAGGCCGGCGCGCTCGATGCGGCTCGCGATCACCGCCGGTCGGCCGATCAGGATCGGCTGCACGAGCTTCTCGTCGAGCGCTGCCTGGACCGCGCGGAGCACGCGCTCGTCCTCGCCCTCCGCATAGGCAATGCGCTTGGGCGCCAGGCGGGCCGCCTCGAACACCGGGCGCATGAAGAGGCCGGTGTGGGTCACGAAGCGCATCAGCGACTGGCGATAGGCCGCCATGTCGGCGATCGGCCGGGTCGCGACGCCCGACGCTTCGGCGGCCTTCGCCACCGCCGGCGCGATGCGCAGGATGAGACGCGAATCGAACGGCGTCGGGATCAGGTAGTCCGGCCCGAAGCGGAGTTCGCGGCCCGGGTAGGCGGTCGCGACCTCGGCGCTGATCTCGGCCTTCGCCAGGTCGGCGATCTCGCGCACGCAAGCGACCTTCATCGCCTCGGTGATCGAGGTCGCGCCGCTGTCGAGCGCGCCGCGGAAGATGTAGGGGAAGCAGAGCACGTTGTTGACCTGGTTCGGGTAGTCCGACCGCCCCGTCGCGATGATGCAGTCGGGCCGCACCGCCTTGGCGAGCTCGGGGCGGATCTCGGGCTCCGGGTTGGCGAGCGCGAGGATGATCGGCTTCGCGGCCATCGACCTGACCATGTCGGCCGTGACCGCGCCGGCGGCCGAGCAGCCGAGCATCACGTCGGCGCCGGCCATGACGTCGGCGAGCGTGCGCGCCGAGGTCTTCTGCACGTAGCGCTGCTTCGACGCGTCGAGCTTGTCATCGCGGCGGTCGTGGATCACACCCTTCGAGTCGCAGACGAAGACGTGCTCGCGGCGCACGCCGAGTTCGACCATCAAGTCCAGGCAGGCGATGGCCGCGGCGCCGGCGCCCGAGACCGCGACCTTGATCTCGCCGATCGACTTGCCGACGAGCTCGAGGCCGTTGAGCAGCGCCGCGCTCGAGATGATCGCCGTGCCGTGCTGGTCGTCGTGGAAGACCGGGATCTTCATCCGCTCGCGCAGCTTCTTCTCGATGTAGAAGCACTCGGGTGCCTTGATGTCCTCGAGGTTGACGCCGCCGAGCGTGGGCTCGAGCGCAGCGATGATGTCGACGAGCTTGTCGGCGTCGCGCTCGGCGAGCTCGATGTCGAAGACGTCGATGCCGGCGAACTTCTGGAAGAGGCAACCCTTGCCTTCCATCACCGGCTTGCCGGCGAGCGGACCGATGTCGCCGAGGCCGAGCACCGCCGTGCCGTTCGTGACGACGCCGACGAGGTTGCCGCGCGATGTGTACTCGGCCGCGAGCGACGGATCGGCCGCGATCGCGAGGCAGGCGTACGCGACGCCGGGCGAGTAGGCGAGCGACAGGTCGCGCTGGTTGCTGAGCGGCTTGGTCGGCGCGACCTTGATCTTGCCGCGCACCGGGTGGGCGTGGTAGTCGAGCGCGGCGTCGCGCAGTGCCGCCTCCGCGGCGGAGAGTTCGGCGACAGGCTTCTTTTCCATTCGGGGCATCCTCGGCGCGTTGGAGACGGTCAGCGGGCAAGCAGGGCAGTGAGCGTCGACGGCTCGGCGGCGCGGCGGTACAGCACCAGCGTCGCGACGAGGCCGCAGACGGCGGCGAAAGTCATCCAGAGGCGCGGCGCGGCGCGGTCGTGCAGCGCCTCGATCAGGCTCGTCGCGATGGCGGGCGTGAAGCCGCCGAAGAGCGCGGTCGCCAGGCTGCAGACGAGCGAGAAGCCCACGGTCCGGACGTCGACCGGCATGACCTCGGGCAGCGCGACGACCATCGCGCCGTTGTCGCTGCCGTAGCGGAACGCCATGAGAAGGGGCTTGCGGCCGACACGGTCGGAGAGCGCCCCCATCACCGGCAGCCGGAAGAAGTTCGAGACGCCGATGCAGAACGTGACGACGAGGCTGTCGCGAGTTTCGCGGGCGGCGGCGTCGCGCCTTGCAAGGAATGTGGCATCGGAGGTGCGCGAAGCGGAGCTTCGAAGACCTTAACCCTTCGCCCTGGCCTCGTCCACTGCGGCTTTGCCCGACCCCCGACCACGGAGCGGACGATGACGGCGATCATCAGACGAACGGATGTGCTGCGCGGCCGGAGTGCGCACGATCCGCGCACCGCCGGCTGTCGGCGCCGACACGCGAAGGAACAACCATGGTGAACGGTGACATGCGCGCGGCGGACACGGCGGGCGACGCCGCCGTGCATCCCTGGCGGTCGATGATCCACGTCGAGAACACCGGCGGCGCGCTCGGGCCCTTGAACGCGGCACAGGCCGCGTTCCAGCCCGAGCGCTGGGTCTATGCCGAGGGCGACTCGTGGTTCGACAAGTTCACGCCGTTCGGCGCACACGGCACGAACTTGCTCGAGACGATCCGCACGCCGTTCCTGACGGCGGTCTGCGACGTCTCGCACATCGGCGACGAAGTGCGCGACATGGTCGACGGCCGGCAGGCGCGGCAGACCGCGGCGCTCTTCAAGCTCTGGAATTTCGACGCGATCCTCCTGTCGGCTGGCGGCAACGACTTGAAGAACGCGTTCGCGCAACTCGTCGTCGCCGATGCGAACCGGACGTCGGCACCCGGCACCTTGCGCAAGGGCAGCCCGCTCGGCCGCTTCGCCGACGCCGGCACGCTCGACGGCTTCTTCGCGGGCGTCGTCGCGGACATCCGGCGCTTCGTTCAGCTGCGCGACGAGGCCGGCGATCCGACGACGCGCAAGGCGCCGATCCTTCTGCACGGCTACGACCACCTGCAGCCGCGGCCGGCCGGCGCGCTGCTGTTCGCCGGCTCGCGCATCGGCAGCGGCCCATGGCTCTATCCCGCGCTGAAGCAGGCCGGAATGTCCGACGAGGACATGCGCGCCGCCGCGGCCGACGTGATCGATGCGCTCAACGAGCGACTGCGCAGCGATGTCGCGGTGCTGCCGAACGTCACCGTGCTCGACCAGCGCGGCTTGCTGACGATCGCGCGCCCGGGCACCACGGGCGCCGACGGCGACTGGCTCGACGAGATCCATCCGACGGCCGACGGCTTCGCCAAGCTCGCCCGCGGCCGCTGGGAGCTGCCGCTCGCCGCTGCGCTCGGCTGGACGCCGCCGCAGGCAGGCCTGGGTGCGCCCGGCGCCGCCGCCGTGCTTCAGCCGCCCATGTAGGCCGCGAGCACCTTCGGGTCGTCCATCAGCGTCGCGCCCGGGCCGTGGAGCACGATGCGGCCGCTCTCGAGCACGTAGCCGTGCTGCGCGATCTTCAGCGCCTGCCGCACGTTCTGCTCGACGAGGAAGATGGTGATGCCCTCGCTGTGGATCTCGCGCAGCGTCCGGAAGATGTCCTGGACGATGATCGGCGCGAGGCCCATCGACGGCTCGTCGAGCAGCAGCAGCCGCGGCTTGCCGAGCAGCGCACGGCCGATCGCGAGCATCTGCTGTTCGCCGCCCGAGAGGTTGCCGGCCAGGCCGTCGATGCGCTCGGCGAGCCGCGGAAAGAGATGCAGCACGTGCTCGAGCCGGCGCGCGGTGCCGGCGCGATCGCGCTGGCGGTAGGCGCCGAGCTCGAGGTTCTCGCGCACCGTCATCGTGGTCAGGATGGCGCGGCCCTCGGCCACCTGGATCAGGCCGCGCTCGACGATCTGGTGCGGCTTCTTGCGCGTCAGTTCCTCGCCGGCGAAGCGGATCGAGCCGGCCCTGGGCCGCACCAGGCCGGAGAGCGCGAGCAGCGTCGTCGACTTGCCGGCGCCGTTCGCGCCGACGAGCGTGCGGATCTCGCCCTCGCCGACGTCGAAATCGATGCCTTGCACCGCTTCGACGTGGCCGTAGGCGACCTGCAGGTCGCGGACCTCGAGCAGCGCGGTCATTGGAGCCCTTCGCGCTTCGCGCTCCGGCATTCGTCCTTCGGGCGGCCGGGCGGACTCATGCGGCGTCGTCGTCGCGGCCGAGGTAGGCCTCGATGACGGCGGGGTTGGTCTTGATCTCGTCCGGGCTGCCCTCGGCGATGATGCGGCCGAAGTTGAGCACCGCGATGCGCTCGCACAGGCCCATCACGAAGCGCATGTCGTGCTCGATCATGAAGACGGTGTAGCCGCGGCGCGCGATGCGCGTGATCTCGCCCATCAATTCGACCTTCTCGCCGGTGTTCATGCCGGCGACCGGCTCGTCGAGCAGCAGCAGCCTGGGCTCGGTCGCGAGCGCGCGGGCGAGCTCGAGCTTGCGCTGGTCGCCGTACGACAGGTTGTCGGCCAGGTCGGCGGCCTTCGCGGCGAGGCCGACCCAGCCGAGCAGTTCCATCGCCCGGTCGCGCGCGCGGCGTTCGGCCGCGCGGAACGTCGGCAGCGAGAACAGCCAGCCGGGGACGCCGTAGTCGAGCTGCGCGTGCATGCCGACGACGACGTTCTCGAGCAGGCTCATGTCCTTGAAGACGCGGATGTTCTGGAAGGTGCGGCCGAGGCCGCGGCGGGTGATCGCGTGCGGCGGCTGGCCGACGAGGCTCGCGCCGTCGAAGACGATGTCGCCGCCGGTCGGCGCGAGCAGGCCGGTGATCAGGTTGAAGACCGTCGTCTTGCCGGCGCCGTTCGGTCCGATGAGACCGAAGACCTTGCCCTCGGGAACCTCGAAGCTCACGTCCTGCAGGACTGCCAGGCCGCCGAAGCGCTTCGAGACGTTCGCGAGCCGCAGCATCAGCCGGCCCCGGCGGCGAGCCGCGCCGCCGCCGGCTTCGGCGCGAACCACTGGCGGAAGAGCCGCGGGTCCCAGAGGCCGCGCGGCAGGAAGAGCACGATCGCGACGAGGATCGCGCCGTTGAGCATCAGGCGGTAGTCGCGGAAGCCGCGCAGCAGCTCGGGCAGCAGGGTGACGATCGCCGCGCCGAGCACCGGGCCGGTCAGGCCGCCGGTGCCGCCGAGGATCGCCATCGTGAGGATGTCGACGCCGCGGTCGAAGCCGTATTCGCTCGGGCCGATGAAGAAGGTGAGGTGGGCGTTGAGCGCGCCGGCCAGCCCGGCGATCGCGGCGCCGAGCGCAAAGGCGAGCATCTTGTGCGCCATCACGCCGATGCCCATCAGCGACGCCGCGACCGCGTCCTCCTTGATCGCCTCGAACGCCCGGCCGATGCGCGAGCGGCGCAGGCGCCAGAGGATCGCGAGCACGGCGACGAGCGCGAGCAGCACGTGCCAGCCCTGCGTCGATTGCGGGATGCCGTTGAGCCCGAGCGCGCCGCCGGTCCAGCGGTCGGCGTTGAGCACGCCGACGCGGACGACTTCGCCGAAGCCGAGCGTCGCCATCGCGAGGTACACGCCCGAGAGCCGGAGCGTCGGACCGCCGATGGCGAGCGCGACGACTGTCGGCGCGGCGATGCCGCCGAGCAGCGCGATCGCGAACGGCTGCGCGTAGTTCATCGTCAGGATCGACGCGGTGTAGGCGCCGATGCCCATGAACGCCGCGTTCGCCATCGCCAGCAGGCCGCACGACAGCGTCAGCCAGATCGACAGCGCCAACAACGCGTTGATGCCGATCGTCAGCACCAGGTTGCTGTAGATCGACCAGAAGTCGGCGAACCATTCCATCGCGTCAAGCCTTGCGCGAGACGATCGCGCGGGCGATGCCGAGCGTCCGCCGGCCCGCCCCGGGAACCGCTGACGTCCGCTCGCGGAGTGCGAGCGCAGCGACGGGGGTCGTCATCCGGCCGGCCGTCCGCCGGGCCGCCCCGAGGACGGCCGGCGCCCCCTCGGGGGGC
>CAXUDL010000023.1:0-72307 GCA_964249855.1 uncultured Rhizobacter sp.
CCGACCGGCGGCTACCTGCTGACGGCGTGCTTCGCGACCGGCGTCGTCGCCGCACTAGGCGTGCTGCGTCATCTTGGGGCCGCCGCCCAGGTCTGACGGCGAGCGGCGCACGCCTACAGCCGGCTCGGACGAACGGCCGGTGAACGGAGCCGCCGTCCGACCCCGCGGTGGCGCCGTGGGCGGCAGACTCGGCGCCACTCTCAACGACCGGAGAACAATATGACGCTCCAGCTTCAGCGCCTTGTTGCAGGCCTTTCCGCGGCGCTGTCGCTCGCGTTCGCGGCCCACGCTGCGGACGCGGTGTCGCCGCAGGCGAAGTACGAGCAGCAGCGCGCCGCATGCAATGCCGGCAAGTCGAACCAGGACAAGGCGACCTGCCTCAAGGAAGCCGGCGCGGCGCTGGGCGAGGCCAAGCGCGGTCGGCTCAACGACGCCGATGCCGACTACCGCAGGAACGAGACGGAGCGCTGCAAGACGCTCACCGGCGACGAGCAGCGCGACTGCCTCGCGCGGATGAAGGGCAGCGGCAGCGTGAGCGGCAGCGTCGGCAGTGGCGGCATCCTTCGCGAGAAGCGGACCAAGGAGGTCGTGCGTCCGGCGGAAACCATCCCTGCCGAACCCGCGGCCAGCGCCGGCGGCTGATCGGGCCGCGCGCGGCAGGCAGGGCGTTGCCGGTGGCTCACTCCGCCGCCCGAGAGCGCGGCACCGCGTCTGCCTGCCTGCCTGTGGATCCGATTGATCGACGATCGCCGCGGAGCCTCGGATGTGCCCGGCAGGTCGAATCTTTCGTCACGCCGTTCGACTGCGGCGTGATGGTGCCGTCTGTCACCCGCCACCACGAGGAGCTGCCGACCGGCCACATCATGCGCATCGGAAGCTCGAGGCCGACTCGACGGCAAGCGCACCGCGCTCAGCCTTCGGCTCGCCGCGTCGTGCCGGGCGCAGGCTCCAGCCGCCCGCCGCCGATGGGTCGCGGGCTCTTCGGCGCGTCGCGCCCGCGCGGCCGCAGCCGGCGGTCACGACGCCATCGCGCGGCTTCAGGCAAAACCCTCGCTTGCCTCCGGCGACGACGTTTTCTCGTCGAACCGCGCATCCGTGGCTCGAGGTCTCGCGTAGAACGACGCAGACCCGCAAACACCGCCTCGCCGGCAGTCGGGTCGCAGGCGATCCGCCAAACCCAACGCAGAGGATGACGAAGATGACATCAACGACCCCGGGCTCCCTCAAGCTGCTGCCGCTGCTGGCAGCCCTCGGTGCCGCGTACGGCCTGGCGAGCACGCCGGCCTTCGCATCGAGCCACCGCGAAGCGCCGTCGATCACCACGACGCCGAAGGTCGACGCGACCGACTTCTACATGTTCAACAGCTACGAAGCCGGCCGCTCCGACTACGTCACGCTGATCGCCGACTACCAGCCGCTGCAAAACCCTGGCGACGGGCCCAATTACTACAAGATGGACCCGAACGCGCTCTACGAGATCCACGTCGACAACGTCGGTGACGCCAAGGAACACATCACCTTCCAGTTCCGCTTCACCAACACGCTGAAGGGCACGACGCTGAAGATCGGCGACAAGGACGTCGCGATCCCGCTCACCCAGTCCGGCCCCATCGACGCGACCGGTGCGAACCTCAATGTGACCGAAGGCTATACGGTCGACATCGTGCGCGGCGACCGCCGGACGGGCACGCGTGCCTCGGTCACGAACAAGACGGGCGGCGCGACAGTGTTCGCGAAGCCCTCCGACAACATCGGCACGAAGACGATCTCGAACTACGCGCAGTACGCTGCGCAGTTCGTCTACACCGTGAGCATCCCCGGCTGCAGCGCCGACGGCCGCGTCTTCGTCGGTCAGCGCAAGGATCCCTTCGCGGTCAATCTCGGCACGATCTTCGACCTGGTCAACGCGCCTGCAACGTTCCTGCTCGACAGCGCGAACAAGGACGCCGCCCCGGACACGCTCGCCAACAAGAACACCACCGCGATCGCGCTCGAGGTGCCGAAGAGCTGCCTCGTCAACGGCAACGACCCGGTGATCGGTGGCTGGACGACCGCGAGCCTGCGCCAGGGCAGCCTGCTGAGCGCGTCGCCGAAGAGCGGCTACCAGACCGCGGCGATCGCCGGTGGCGCATGGACGCAGGTGTCGCGACTCGGCATGCCGCTCGTCAACGAAGTCGTGATCGGTTTGCCCGACAAGGACAAGTTCAACGCGTCGAAGCCGTCGGGTGACGGGCAGTTCGCGAACTACGTGACCAATCCGACCCTGCCGACGCTGATCAGCGCCGTGCTCACCGGTGGGACGACGCTCGCGCCGACCAACTACCCACGGACCGACCTGGTCACAACCTTCCTGACCGGCATCAAGGGCGTGAACCAGCAGGCGACGGTCACGCCGTCGGAGATGCTGCGGCTCAACACGTCGATCGCGGCCGTGCCGCTCGCCAGCCAGAACCGGCTCGGCATCGTCGGCAACGTCCTCGCGGGCGGGACCGACAACGCCGGCTATCCGAACGGCCGCCGGCCGAACGACGACGTGGTCGACATCTCGCTCGTCGCGGTGATGGGCGGCCTTTGCGTCGCCAACGGGACGACCGATGCGTTCGGCTTCGGCGCCACGTGCAATCCGTCGGCGGTGCCGCTGGCAGCGGGCGGCAGCGCACAGGTCTTCAACCTTCACGACGGCGTCGACCAGGCCGGAACGAGGGTCAGGGCGCAAGGACCGCTGCTCTCGTCGTTCCCGTACCTCGCCACGCCGCTCGCCGGCGCCGGCTCGTGAGCAGGAGGCGGCCCATGAAACGACTTCTCGCGATCGTCGCGTCGGCGTCGCTCGTCGCCGGTCTCGCCGCGTGCGGCGGCGGCGACGACTCCCCGCCGCCGCCGCCGGTGACGTCATCGGTGCCCGCTTCGGCGAGCGTCTCGGTGACCAACTTCATCGGCTATCTGCAGCAACTCGTCGCCGCGTCGGCCGACACGCTCGAGCCGGTGGACGTCAGCGCGGTCACGCCGCCGACCTCCGAGACCGATCCGCCGGTCGCGGTCGACTGACGGACGACGGTCCGCGCCGTGTCGCGATCGCGGCACGGCGCGCCTGTGCCATGCCGCACGTGGATCGCCGCATCGCCGCTGGCTCGTCGTCGCGAAGGCTTCGGCTCCGCTTCCTGGCGCTGACGCTGGCGCTGGTCGGTCTGGCCGGCGCCGCGCCTGCGGCACCGATCACACCGACCCGCGACGACGAGGTCATCGACGTCCTGCCGGCCGTCAACGGCAACCGTGCCGAAGAGCGCCGGCTGCGCCGGCAGCTCGCCGAACGGCCGAGCGATGCGGCCCTGGCTCTCGCCGCGGCGAAGCGTGACCTCGCGCAAGCACACGCGCTCGGCGATCCGCGCTTCGCCGGCCTCGCGCTGTCGGCGATCGCGCCCTGGTCCGACGACGCCGCCGCGCCCGACGACGTCCTGATGATGCGGGCGACGCTGCAGCAGTACCTCCACGAGTTCGATGCGGCGGTGAAGAGCCTGGAGCGCTTGACCGCGCGCCCGGGCGGCCCGCGACCGCAGGCGTGGTTGACGCTCGCGACCGTCCGCCGGGTCCAGGGCCGGTACGCCGACTCCGACGCCGCGTGCCGCAAGGTCACCGAGAACGGCGCCGCCCTCTACGGAACGGCGTGCCTGGCCGAGAACGCCGGGCTGCGCGGTGACTTCGTCCGCGCCCGCGCGACGTTCGACGGCCTGCTGCTTCGGCCCGGCCTGCAGCCTTCGGTGCAAGCGTGGCTCAGCACGAGCATCGCCGAGCTCGAGCAACGCGCCGGCCGCCCGACGGCGGCCGAAGCCGCGTTTCGCACTGCGCTGAAGCTCGACCCGGATCCCTACGCAGTGCTGTCGCTCGCCGACCTGCTGATCGAGCAGCGGCGGCCTGCCGAGGCGCTCGCGTTGCTGCGCGACGAAGTACGCAGCGACGCGGTCTTGCTGCGCCTCGCGATCGCCGGCTCGCAGACGCGCTCGGCCGGGGCCGCAGCCGACGCCGCCGAGATGCGCGAGCGGATCGCGCTCGCCAACCAGCGTCCCGACGCCAAGGTCTTCCACGGCCGCGAACAGGCGATGTTCGCGCTCGAGGTCGAGAAGCGACCGGCCGAGGCGCTCGAGCTGGCGCGCGGCAATGCCGTCCGACAGCGCGAGCCGCTCGATCTGTTGGTGCTGGCGCGTGCCGCGCACGAGAGCGGCGTGGCGTCGGCGCGGGCCGATGCCGCGCGGGTCGTGGCCGACACCGGACTCAAAGACCGGCGGCTCGAGGGCCTGCTGTGAAGCCGTTCTGGCGTCGCGTGCTGCTCGCCGTGCTGCTGTCCGGCGCGGCGGTCGGTGCGTGGGCGCACAAGGCGAGCGATGCCTACCTGCAGCTCGATGGCGACGCCCGCGGCCTCACCGTCCGCTGGGACATCGCGCTGCGTGATCTCGATGCCGCGGTCGACCTCGATGCCGACGAAAACGGCCGCCTGACCTGGGGCGAGATCAAGGCCGGCTGGCCGAAGATCGAGGCCTACGCGACCGCCGGGCTGCGCATCGACGGCTGCCCGCTGCGCCTGGCCGACCGCGCGCTCGAGCGCCGCAACGACGGCGCGTACGCGGTCCTGTTCCTCGACTCGCGCTGCGTCCTCACGGCGCCGCCGGTGATGCACTACACGCTCTTCCGCGACATCGACCCGACGCACCGCGGCATCGCGAAGATCCGTCTCGCCGGCCGTCCCGACGCGCTCGCGATGCTCGACCCGACGCAGCAGTCCGCCGTCGATCGGGCGCCCACGGCGCAGACCGGCAATGCGCCGGCCAGCTTCCTGCGCGAGGGCGTCCACCACATCCTCACCGGCTACGACCACGTCCTGTTCCTGCTCTGCCTGCTGCTGCCGTCGGTGATGCGGCGCACGGCGCGCGGCTGGCGGCCGGTCGAGCGGCTTTCGCAGGCCGTGCTGCCGGTGATCGGGATCGTCTCGGCCTTCACCGTCGCACACTCGATCACCCTCGGCCTCGCGGCGTTGAAGCTCGTCGCGATCCCGCCGTCGATCATCGAGCCGGCGATCGCGGTGACGATCGTGCTCGCGGCGCTGGACAACGTCTGGCCGGTGTTTCCCGTGCGGAGGGTGGTCGTCACCTTCGCGTTCGGGCTGATCCACGGCTTCGGCTTCGCCGGCGTGCTGTCCGAGCTCGATCTGCCGACAGGTGCATTCGCCTGGGCGCTGCTGCAGTTCAACCTCGGGCTCGAGCTCGGGCAGCTGCTCATCGTGTGCTGCACGACAGCGCTGCTGTTCCTGTTGCGCGACCTCGCACGCTATCCGGCGCTCGTGATCCGCGGGGGTTCGCTCGCGGCGATGGCCGTCGGGGCGCTGTGGTTCGTCGAACGCACGGCGAATGTCTCGCTGCTGCCGATGCCGGGATTCCTCTAGAATCGTCGCTCCTCCGAACGCCATGAAGACGATGCCTACGACGACGCGAACCCGGTCCTTCGAGACGAAGGTCGATGCCGTCGCGCGCCGGTCGACCTGCTGAACCGTTTCATCGTTCCTGGCAGACAAGCGCGGCACGGCCCGCGCTTTGTCATTTCCGAAGGTTCCCCGCGATGATCTCGATCCAGTTGCCCGACGGTTCGCGCCGCCAGTTCCCAGGCCCGGTGTCGGTGGCGGACATCGCCGCATCGATCGGTGCGGGCCTCGCGAAAGTCACCGTCGCGGGCAAGGTCGACGGCGAACTCGTCGACGCGAGCGACCGCATCGATCACGACGCGTCGCTGCAGATCATCACGCCGAAGGACCCGGAGGGCCTCGAGATCATTCGCCATTCGTGCGCGCATCTGGTCGGCCATGCAGTCAAGCAGCTCCATCCAACGGCGCGGATGGTCATCGGCCCGGTGATCGAGGAGGGCTTTTACTACGACATCGCCTACGAGCGGCCGTTCACGCCCGACGACATGGCGGCGATCGAGGCGCGCATGCATGCGCTCATTGCGAAGGACTACGACGTCGTCAAGCGCATCACGCCGCGTGCCGAGGTGATCGAGGTCTTTCGCAGCCGCGGCGAGGACTACAAGCTGCGCCTGATCGAGGACATGCCCGCCGACACGACGGCGATGGGCCTCTACTACCACGAGGAATACGTCGACATGTGCCGCGGCCCGCACGTGCCGAACACACGGTTCCTGAAGTCGTTCAAGCTGACGCGGTTGTCGGGCGCGTACTGGCGCGGCGACGCGAAGAACGAGCAGCTGCAGCGCATCTACGGCACCGCCTGGGCAGACCGCAAGCAGCTCGACGACTACATCCGCCGCATCGAGGAGGCCGAGAAGCGCGATCATCGCCGGCTCGGCCGCGAGCTCGACCTCTTCCACGTCGACGAGCACGCGCCCGGGCTCGTGTTTTGGCATCCGAAGGGTTGGGCGATCTGGCAGCAGGTCGAGCAGTACATGCGGCAGGTCTACAAGGACTGCGGCTACCTCGAGGTGCGCGGCCCGCAGGTGCTCGACAAGTCGCTCTGGGAGAAGACGGGCCACTGGGACAAGTACCGCGACAACATGTTCACGACCGAGAGCGAGAAGCGGGACTACGCGCTCAAGCCGATGAACTGCCCGGGCCACATCCTGATCTTCAAGCAGGGCATCAAGAGCTACCGCGACCTGCCGCTGCGCTATGGCGAGTTCGGTGCGTGCCACCGCAACGAGCCGTCGGGCGGGCTGCACGGCATCATGCGGGTGCGCGGCTTCACGCAGGACGACGGCCACATCTTCTGCACCGAGGACATGATCCTCGACGAATGCGTCGCGTACACCGAGCAGCTCCAGAAGGTCTATGCCGACTTCGGCTTCCGCGAGGTGATCTACAAGGTCGCGACGCGCCCCGCGGCGCGCATCGGCTCGGACGAGAGCTGGGACCGTGCCGAGCAGGCGCTGATGGAGAGCCTGCGACGGGCACGCGTCGAGTTCCAGATCGCGCCGGGCGACGGCGCGTTCTACGGCCCGAAGATCGAGTACACGCTGAAGGACGCGCTCGGCCGGCAATGGCAGGTCGGCACGATGCAGGTCGACTTCTTCATGGCCGAACGGCTCGGCGCCGAGTTCGTGACCGAGTCGAGCGGGCGCCAGGCGCCGGTGATGCTCCACCGGGCGATCGTCGGCAGCTTCGAGCGCTTTATCGGCATGCTGCTCGAGCACCACGCCGGCGCCATGCCGGTGTGGCTCGCGCCGCAGCAGGCGAGCGTCCTGACGATCACCGAGGGCCAGGCCGACTACGCTCGGGAGCTCACCAAAACGTTGCAAAAACAAGGACTTAGGGTGGCGTCCGATTTGCGCAACGAGAAAATCAACTATAAAATCAGGGAGCACTCGATGCAGAAGGTTCCGTACATCCTCGTCGTGGGTGACAAGGAGAAGGCGAACGGAACCGTGGCAGTGCGCGCCCGGGGCAACCAGGACCTCGGCGCGATGCCTGTGGCCGACTTCATGCAGAAGATCGCTTCAGACCTCGCCCGACGCCTGTGAGACTCTTGCCGCTGCGTTCGCGACGCAGCGGCTCGGTCCCGTGGCCGTGCACTGAACGCCGTGTCGGACCCCTAACGCCTTGGGTGTCCATCGAAGGGTTTGAACATCGCTACTTTTGCCGACCGCCGTACTCCCAACGCTGAGCGCAAGCACCGCCTGAACCGGGAGATCATGGCACCCGAAGTTCGCTTGAACGGTCCCGAGAACGAGCCACTCGGGATCGTGAGCCTGACCGAGGCGTTGCGCCTCGCCGGCGAGAAGGACGTCGACCTGGTCGAGATCGTCGCCCAGGCCGATCCGCCGGTGTGCCGCTTGATGGACTACGGCAAGTTCAAGTATCAGGAACAGAAGAAGGCAGCGGAAGCGAAGTCCAAGCAGAAGATCGTCGAGGTCAAGGAGGTGAAGTTCCGGCCGGGCACCGACGAAGGCGACTACTCGATCAAGATGCGCAACCTCCGCCGCTTCATCGGCGAGGACGGCGACAAGGGCAAGGTCACGCTGCGCTACCGCGGTCGCGAGATCACCCACCAGGACATCGGCATGCGGCTGCTCGAACGCATCCGCGACGAGCTCGCCGACGTCGCGGTCGTCGAGCACATGCCCAAGCTCGAGGGCCGGCAGATGATCATGGTGCTGGCGCCGAAGCGGAAGTAGGGATCGAGAAGAAGGTTCGGATCCGTCGGTCTGGTCGCCGGCGTGTCCATCGAAGCGACTGCAGGCCGACAAGACGGCGAACGATTCGCCGGCGCCTGCTGGAGCAAACATAAGGAGCAGTCATGCCCAAGATGAAGACCAAGAAAAGCGCCGCGAAGCGGTTTCGCGTGCGTCCGGGAGGCACCGTCAAGCGGGGCCAGGCGTTCAAGCGCCACATCCTGACGAAGAAGACCACGAAGAACAAGCGCCAGCTCCGCGGCGCCGTCAACGTGCACGAGACCAACCTGGGGCACATGAAGCAGATGCTGCCCTTCGCGGGTCTCTGAGCCCGGTTCTTCCCAGCTTCAACGAAAGGACTCCAAATGCCTCGCGTCAAACGTGGCGTCACCGCCCGTGCCCGTCACAAGAAGGTTCTCGCGCTCGCCAAGGGCTACCGCGGTCGCCGCAAGAATGTGTTTCGCATCGCCAAGCAGGCGGTCATGCGTGCCGGCCAGTACGCGTACCGCGACCGCCGGACCAGGAAGCGCGTCTTCCGCAATCTGTGGATCGCCCGGATCAACGCAGCGAGCCGCGGCATGGGCGTGACCTACAGCAAGTTCATGGCCGGCCTCAAGAAGCTGCAGATCGACATCGACCGCAAGGTGCTCGCCGACATGGCGGTCAACGACCCGGCCGCGTTCGGCAGCATCGTCGAGAAGGTCAAGGCCCAGCTCGGCTGAAGCCCTCGGCGCGCCCGGTGCGCGCCGCCAGCCCGGACTGCGACGACGCGTCCGGGTTCCCACGAGGCCGAGCACGTGTTCGGCCTTTTTTCTGCCCGGACAGCCCGATGAACGACGACCCGAGCTCCTCCCTCGACACGCTGGTGCGACAGGCCGACGCCGACTTCGCCGCCGCGGCGCTGCCTGCCGAGCTCGAGAACGCCAAGGCGCGGTACCTCGGCAAGTCGGGGCGCATCACCGAGGCGCTGAAGGCGCTCGGCACGCTGCCGGCCGCCGAGAAAAAGGCCAGGGGTGCGCTGATCAACGCCGCGAAGCAGCAGGTCGAAGCCGCGCTCAGCGCACGTCGCGACGTGCTTGCCCGCGCCGAGCTCGACGCCCAGCTCGAGGCCGAGGCGCTCGACGTGACGTTGCCCGGCCGTCGGTCGACCGTCGGCGGCGTGCACCCGATCACCCGCGCCCGCGAGCGCATCGAGGCGATCTTCGGCTCGATGGGCTTCGACGTCGCCGACGGTCCCGAGATCGAGACCGACTGGACCAGTTTCACCGCGCTCAACAACCCCGAAAACCATCCCGCGCGCTCGATGCAGGACACGTTCTACGTCGACGTCAAGGATGCCGACGGCCGCTGGCTCAATCTGCGTCCCCACACGTCGCCGATGCAGGTGCGCTATGCGCGGGCGCATGCGGCGAAGCATGCCGGTGCCGACCACATGCCCGACATCCGCGTCATTGCCCCGGGTCGCACCTTTCGTGTCGACAGCGACGCGACGCATTCGCCGATGTTCCACCAGGTCGAAGGCCTCTGGCTCGGCGAGAACGTCAGCTTCCGCGACCTGAAGGCGATGTACCTCGACTTCATCCAGGCGTTCTTCGAGACGACCGACCTGCAACTGCGCTTCCGGCCGAGCTACTTCCCGTTCACCGAGCCGAGTGCCGAGATCGACATCCGCTTCGCGTCGGGCCCGCTCGCCGGGCGCTGGCTCGAGGTGTCGGGCTCGGGTCAGGTCCATCCGCAGGTCGTGCGCAACATGGGCCTCGACCCCGAACGCCACATCGGCTTCGCCTTCGGCTCGGGCATCGACCGCCTCGCGATGCTGCGCTACGGCATCAGCGACCTGCGACTGTTCTTCGAAGGCGATCTGCGCTTCCTGTCGCAATTCAACTGACCACGACGTGAACGAACCCGATCTGCCGCCCGCACTGCCCGCATGCGCCCGACCTTCGACGCAGACGGTTGCGTCGAACGGGACGACATCCGCGCGACCCGACCCGATCGGGCGATTCCGGACGGGTCACCCGGGCACGCGGGCCCCATCCGCGGCGTGCGCCACCGAGGCTTGACGATGCAATTCCCCGAATCCTGGCTGCGCGAGTTCTGCGATCCGCCGATCGACAGTGCGGCGCTCGCCGAGCTGCTGACGATGGCCGGCATGGAGGTCGAGGAGGCGCGGCCCGTCGCGCCGCCGTTCAGCGATGTCGTCGTCGGCGAGGTGCTCGCGGTCGAGCGCCACCCGAATGCCGATCGGCTCAACGTCTGCCGCGTCGATGTCGGCGGCGGCGAGCCGTTGCAGATCGTCTGTGGCGCGCCGAACGCGCGCGCCGGAATCAAGGTGCCGTGCGCGCTCGTCGGTGCCGCGCTGCCGCCGGCGGAGCAGGGCGCCGAGCCTTTCCGGATCCGTCTCGGCAACCTGCGCGGCGTCGAGAGCCAGGGCATGCTCTGCTCGGCCCGTGAGCTCCATCTCTCGGACGACCACGGCGGCCTGCTGATCCTCGACGACGCGGCCGAGGTCGGCGTCGACCTGCGCCGCCATCTGCGGCTCGACGACACGCTGCTGACGCTCAAGCTCACACCCAACCTCGGCCACTGCCTGAGCGTCCACGGCATCGCCCGCGAAGTCTCGGCACTGACCGGCACGCCGCTGCGCACGCCGGCGATCGTGCCAGCGGCGGTCCGCCACGCGACGCGCCTTCCTGTCGCCGTCGAGGCGCCCGAGCTCTGCGGCCGCTTCTCGGGCCGCGTGATCCGCAACGTCGACATCCGCGCGAAGACGCCGGCCTGGATGGTCGACCGGCTCGCGCGCTGCGGCCAGCGCCCGGTCAGCGCGCTCGTCGACATCTCGAACTACGTGATGTTCGAGTACGGCCGACCGACGCACATCTTCGATCTCGACAAGATCGACGGCGGCCTGACGGTGCGTTGGGGTCGCGCCGGCGAGACGCTCGAGCTGCTCAACGGCACCACGGTCGCGCTCGACCGGCAAGTCGGCGTCATTGCCGACCGGAGCGGCGTCGAATCGCTTGCCGGCATCATGGGCGGCGAGGCGACGGCGGTGTCCGACGCCACTTGCAACGTCTACGTCGAAGCCGCGTTCTGGTGGCCCGAGGCGGTCGCCGGCCGTTCGCGGCGCTTCAACTTCTCGACCGAGGCCGGGCACCGCTTCGAGCGCGGCGTCGATCCCGCGACGACCGTCGTCCACCTCGAGCACATCACCCGGCTGATCCTCGAGATCTGCGGCGGCGAGGCCGGCCCGCTCGACGACCAGTCGCCGAACCTGCCGGTCGCCCGGCCGGTGACGCTTCGCGTCGACCGCGCCGCGAAGGTCATCGGCATGCCCGTCACGCAGGCGCAGTGCGAGGGCGTGATGGACCGCCTCGGCCTGCCGTTCACAGCAGTCGCCGGCCTGCTCGAGGTCACGCCGCCGAGCTGGCGTTTCGATCTCGTCGTCGAAGAGGACCTGATCGAGGAGGTGATCCGCGTCATCGGCTACGCGACGCTGCCCGACGCACCACCGGTCGCGCCGCTGGTGGCGCGCGTCGGCAGCGAGCGCCGCCGCGGCGCCGACGCTGTGCGCCACCGCACGGCATCGCTCGGCTATCAGGAAACGATCAACTTTAGCTTCGTCGATGCGCGCTGGGAGCACGAGCTCGCCGGCAATGCCGACCCGATCCGCCTCGTCAATCCGATGGCGAGCCATCTGCAGGCGATGCGCTCGAGCCTGATCGGCGGCTTGGTGCAGGTGTTGCGCTTCAACCTGGCGCGACGCGCGCCGCAGGTCCGCGTGTTCGAGGCGGGCCGCGTGTTCCGCCGCGACCCGGCGGCGCTCGACGGCGATCGCAGCGTCGCCGGCGTCGACCAGCCGATGCGCCTCGCCGGGCTCGCCTCGGGCGACGCGGCGCCGGTGCAGTGGGGCGTGCGGGCGCGGCCGGTCGACTTCTTCGACGTCAAGGGCGATGTGGAGGCACTGCTCGCGCCGCGCGCCGCGCGCTTCCTCGCGGCCGCGCATCCGGCGCTGCATCCTGGCCGCTCGGCGCGGATCGAGCTGGACGGCACGGCGATCGGCATCGTCGGCGAGCTGCATCCGCGCTGGCGCCAGACCTACGAGCTGCCGGTCGCGCCGATCGTCTTCGAGCTCGATCTGGCGCCGCTGCTCGAGGCCGAGCTGCCGGCATTCCGCACCGTTGCGCGTCAGCAGCCGGTCTGGCGCGACCTGTCGGTGCTCGCCGACGACACGGTCACGCACGACGCGTTGATGGCGGCCATCGCCGCCGGCAACCACGGCCTCGTCCGCTCGGCGCGGCTGTTCGACGTCTGGAAGCCCACCGGTGCATCGGCGCCGGCGAACGCGCCGCGCAGCTTGAGCGTGCGCCTCGAGCTGCAGGACGACGAGGCGACGCTCACCGACGAGCGCGTCGACGCCGCGGTCGCCGATGTGCTCGCCGCGCTCGATCGGCAGCTCGGCGTTCGTCTCCGCCACTGAGGACGCGATGCAGCACGCCCACGACGATCCCGACCCCGAGCACGCCCTGCAACCCGGCGCCGACGAGCGCGACGACAGTGACGACAACAGCCGTGACGTCGCCCCTCCCGCGCGCGTCGCGCTGCCGATGCTCGACACCCCGACGCTCACCAAGGCCGAGCTCGCCGATCTGCTCTTCGAGCGCCTCGGCCTGAACAAGCGCGAGTCGAAGGACATGGTCGAGGCGTTCTTCGACCTGATCCATGCGACGCTCGTTTCCGGCGACGACGTGAAGATGTCGGGCTTCGGCAACTTCAACATCCGCCGCAAGGCGCCGCGGCCGGGCCGCAATCCGCGCACCGGCGAGGCGATCCCGATCAAGGCGCGCAACGTCGTCACCTTCCACGCGAGCCACAAGCTCAAGGGCGTGGTGCAAGGCGACATTCCTCCGGAAGAGGAGTTCGAGTAGAGTTTCAGCTTTCTGGGCGGGCCTGTTGATCTGCATGGAGAAAGCTCTACCTCCCATCCCCGCCAAGCGCTACTTCACGATCGGCGAGGTGAGCGAACTCTGCGGTGTCAAGCCCTACGTGCTGCGCTACTGGGAGCAGGAGTTCACCCAGCTCAAGCCGATGAAGCGCCGCGGCAACCGGCGCTACTACCAGCACCACGAGGTGCTCCTGATCCGGCGCATCCGCGAGCTCTTGTACGAGCAGGGCTTCACGATCAGCGGCGCGCGCAACCGGCTCACCGAGACGCTGCATCCTCGCGGCACGAGTCCGGTCCCGGACCGTGGCGATATGGCCGACCGCCTTGTCGACGGTCACGACGGTGCCGACTGCGTGGCCGATGCGCTCGACGGTCATGCCGGCGGCACAGTCCATAACGCGGCGATCGCCACCGCGCCCCCGCCGGTGCTGGCGCTGACCGCGCCGCAAGTTCGCCAGGAGCTTTTGTCGATCCGCGGCCTGCTTGCGATCTGACGTTCTATACTTGGCCGTTCGGGGCGTAGCGCAGCCTGGTAGCGCACTTGCATGGGGTGCAAGGGGTCGCGAGTTCGAATCCCGCCGTCCCGACCAGTGTTTTCAATGGGTTAGCTCCGATGAGGCGCTAATCCATTTTTGTTTGTGGCGCTGGCACGAGCGAACGCAACTCACGTCGTGTGCGCTCAGCTGACCGTTGCCATAGTCGTCGATTCCGCGGACGTGCATCGTTCAGCAGCGCCGAGGGTGAAGCCAACATTCGATCGCCGGGCGGCTCGAAATCGGCAAGGCCACGGCCGGCAAACGGCGCGCTCGCTTCTCCACGACAACGTATGCCCAGGTCCGCCGCGCACCTGTTCGGCGATGTCGATGACGTCTCGCACGACGACGAGCGCCACGGAACGACCATGCTGGTCGCCGCGCTGAACTGCTCGACGGCGCGTTGCCGGCAAATTGCAAGCCGCGCCATCGTCACCAAGCGCTCCTGCGCGAGGTCGGCGCTGCCAGCGTCGATTCACGCCCATGTCATCCGCAATTCCTAGACTCATGGTGGAACTTTCTACGCTGTCCAGGAGATGACACTTGAAACCTGTCCTGAAAGCTGTTGTCCTCGCCAGCTTCTCCTTCAGCAGCCTGTTGGCTGCCCCGCTTCCGGTCCAGGCTGCCGACCCGATCATCATTGCCCACCGCGGCGCGAGCGGCTACCTGCCGGAGCACACGCTGGCTGGCTACGAGCTGGCCGTGAAGCTGGGCGCCGACTACATCGAACCCGACCTGCAACTGACGAGCGACGGCGTACTGGTCGCGATGCACGACGACACTCTGCAGCGCACAACCAACGTGGCGACGCTCTTCGCGGCCCGCAACGGTGGCTACAAGGTCGCCGACTTCGCGCTCGCCGAGATCAAGACGCTGACCGTCGTTCCGACCGGCACCGGCTCGAACACCTACCCGGGTTTCACGCCGGCCAACCCGGCGCTGCGCGTGCCGACCTTCCAGGAGGTAATCGACCTCGCCAAGTCGCAGAGCCTGATCGCGGGGCGCACCGTCGGCATCTACCCCGAGGCCAAGCAGGCCGACCCCGTGATGGAGAACAAGATTCTTGCCACGCTGCAGGCCAACGGCTACAAAAACGCAGCGGACAAGGTCTTCATCCAGTCGTTCAGCGACGCCACCATTCGCAGTGTCGACGTCAAGCAGCAGGGCTTGGGGCTGGACGTGCCGCTGATCGTGCTCGGCGTTGCCGTGACGCAGCCAGGCGGCACCGCGATGATGGGCGTGCTCGGCGCCAGCAATTCGATCACCGCGCTCAGCTTCGCCGACGTGGCCTCGTTCGCCGACGGCATCGGTGTCGTCATCAATACGCCGGGCTTCCAGATCACCAAGAGTTTCATCGACCAGGCGCATGACGCAGGCCTGGAGGTGCATGGCTGGACCTTCGCGCAGTCCAACCCGACGCTCGCGGCCGCCGAGTACAAGAGGTACCTCGACATGGGCATGGACGGCATGTTCAGCAACTACGCCGATCTGGCCGTGGCCTCACGCGACCTGTTCGTCAGTTCGGTGCCCGAGCCCTCGGACTGGGCGCTGATGGCGGGCGGTCTGGGCGGCATCGCATTCGTGCTGCGCCGGCGTCAGCGGCCGCACTGAGCGGGAGATTGGCGATTCGGTCTTCATGCCCGCCCAATTTGCGCATCCGGCGGGTGGGTGTCGGCGCACGCCGATCACTGCCGCCCCGATTTTGCTGGGCCGCTGGGCCGGGCGTTCAAGGAGGACCGTCCACGACCCTGAGCGACACGCTCGCCTCCAGCCCCACCACCGTGCGCCCCACCAGGCGGTTGTCGAGCCCGATGCGCCCGCCGAGCGCCGTCACGATCTCCTGGCAAATCGCGAGCCCCAACCCCGCGCCGCCCTGAAGCGCGCTGCTCCCGGTCTCGCTCGAAAACGGCTGGAACAACCGTGCCTGTTGTGCAGGGCTCAACCCCGGGCCGCCATCGCGGATGACGAGCGTCGCGCCGCCCTCGCGCACCCCCAGCACCACCTCGAGCAACCCGCCTGCCGGCGACTGCTTCACCGCGTTGTGCAGCAGGTTGCGCACGAGCTCGCGCAGTGCCCATTCGTGCCCGCGCACCCGGGCCGGCTCGGTCTGCAGCGAGAAATCGAGCCCGCGCGCCGCGATCAGCGCCGAGAGGTCGAGCGCCACCTCCCGCACCGCGTTCGCCCAGTCGACCACCGGCGGATCGCCTTGCTGGCGGAGCTGCTCGACCTTCGCCAACGCCAGCATCTGGTTCGCCAGCTCGACCGCCCCCTGCACCGTGACCGCGATCTCGGCCAGCGCCTGCGCCGGCGCCACGTCGCCGCGCTGCGCCGACTGCACCTGAGCCTGCAGCACTGCGAGCGGCGTGCGCAACTGATGCGAGGCGTCGCGCACGAAGCGCCGCTGATGGGTGAGAAGACCCGCCAGCCGCGCCATGGCGTGGTTGGTGGCATCGAGCAGCGGCTGCAGTTCGCGCGGCGCATCGGGTGCCGCCAGCGGCGACAGATCGGTTGCGTCGCGCTCGCCGATGTGCCGGCTCAGTTCGCGCACGGGCGCGGTCGCCCGCTGCACCGCCCAGGCGACGACACCGCCGATCACGACCAAAAGCAACGCCTGGCGCCAGAGCGTGTCGACGAGGATCTGCCGCGCGAGCGTCTGCCGCACCTCGAGCGTCTCGGCGACCTGGATCGTCGCCATGCCCCGGGCGCCGGGGCCGGCGACCGGCTGCAGCAGCACCGCCACCCGCACCGGCTCGCCGTGGAACGAATCGTCGTAGAAATCGACCAGCGCGGCGTACGGCCCCTTGGCCGGGATCTGCCCGTGCCAGGCCGGAAGGTCGGGGTAGCCCGACACGAGCTCGCCCACCGTGCCGGTCACCTTGTAGAACATCCGGCTGCGGTTGTCGGCCTCGAAGGGCTCGAGCGCGGCATAGGGCAGATCGGCCCGCAGGCGCGCCTGGGCGCCGCTGCCGCTGAATTGGAGCAGCTCGCCGATCGACTTGGCCGAGGCGAGCAGGGTGCGGTCGTAGGCGGTGTCGGCCGACACCAGCGCCTGCCGGTAGAGGCTCGCGGCGTTGACGACCAGGAGCAGCGCGACGGGCCACAGAATTCCCGCGAGCAATCGACCGCGGAGCGAGAAGCGCCGGCCGCCGCTTTGCGGCCATCGAGGACCGCTCATCGGGTGCGGCGACCTGTCGGCGCGCAGATGCCGCGCTCCTGCCGCGTGTTTCGGCGACCGCGGTTCGTCGTCACGCCTCGGAGGCCTTCAGCAGATACCCGAGCCCGCGCAGCGTGACGAGCTGGACGTCCGTCGACGCCAGGCGCTTGCGCAGGCGGTAGGCCACCACCTCGATCGCCTTGGCGTGCACCTGCGGCTGGTCGGCGAAGACGAGCTCCAGCAACCGCTCGCGCGCCACCGCGTGGCCGGGCCGGGCCAGCAGGGCGCGCAGCAGCGCCGTCTCTCGCGGCGGCAGCTTCATCGCGGTGCCACGCAGATGCACAGCGCCGCTGGCCGGGTCGGCGCGCAGGCCGCAGAACTCCGCCGCTGCTGCTCCGCCCCAGGCGTCGGCGCCGCCGACGCGCCGGGCCAGCGCCCGCACGCGGGCCTCCAGTTCGTCGAGCTCGAACGGCTTGGCCAGGTAGTCGTCGGCTCCGGCGTCGAGTCCGAGCACGCGGTCGCCGACGGTGCCGCGCGCGGTGAGGATCAGCACCGGCGTCGCCAGACCCGCGGCCCGCGCGTCGCCCAGCACCTGCAACCCGTCGCGGCCCGGCAGGTTGAGGTCGAGCACCACCACGTCGGGGAGGCCCTGCTGCCAGCGGTCGAGCGCCCGGGCGCCATCGGTGCAGGCGATCACGTGCACGCCGCGGCGCTCGAACATGCGGCGCAGCGTGAGCTGCATCGCCTCGTTGTCCTCGACCAGGAGCAGTTTCATCGGACGTCCGGCACTCGCGCTTTCCCTGAGAGGTCGGACAGCCGACTGACAGTTTGGGCGGCGAAAATATTCGATGGCCGAATCCTGGCCCCATCCCACGCCCGAATCTAACTGACCCCGAGGAGACGACGATGCGCCGAGACGCGTTCCTGAAATCGATGCTTGCACTGGCTGCCGCCGGCGCCCTGCCGCCGGCCGCGCGCGCCGCTGCCGCGAACCTGAAGATGATGATCCCGGCCAACCCGGGCGGCGGCTGGGACAGCACCGGCCGCGCGCTCGGCAAGGCGCTGCAGGACGCTGGCATCGCCTCGTCGGTCAGCTTCGACAACAAGGGCGGCGCGGCCGGCGCGATCGGCCTGGCGCAGTTCGCCAACAGCACGAAGGGCGATCCGAACGCGCTCTTCGTGATGGGTTCCGTGATGCTCGGCGGCATCATCACCGGCAAGCCGCCGGTCGGGCTCAACCACATCACGCCGCTGGCCCGGCTGACCAGCGAATACAACGTCTTCGTGCTGCCCGCCGCCTCGCCGCTGAAGACGATGGCCGACGTGGTCGCGCAGATGAAGAAGGACCCGGCGAGCGTGAAGTGGGGCGGCGGCTCACGCGGCGCGACCGAACACATCGCCGCGGCGATGATCGCCCGCGAGGTCGGCGTCGACCCGTCGAAGATCAACTACGTCGCCTTCCGTGGCGGCGGCGAGGCGACGGCCGCCATCCTCGGCGGCAACGTCACGCTCGGCGGCAGCGGCTACAGCGAATTCGCCGAGTACATCACCGCCGGCAAGATGCGGGCGATCGGCGTCACCTCGGCGACGCGCATCAAGGGCATCGACGTGCCGACGCTCAAGGAGCAGGGCATCGACGTCGTGCTCGGCAATTGGCGCGGCGTGTACGGCGCTGGTGGCATCACGGCCGAGCAGCGCAAGTCGCTGACCGACTCGGTCGTCAAGGCGACGAAGTCGAAGGCCTGGAGCGAGTCGCTCGAGAAGAACGGCTGGACGCCGGCGCTGATGACCGGAACGGAGTTCGAGACCTTCGTCGACACGGAATTCGCGAGCCTGCGCGCGGTGATGGCCAAGTCGGGAATGATCTGACCATGATGCGGCGGGAACAAACGTCGATCGGCGCCGGCGCGTTGCTGCTCGGCGTGGGATTGGCGGTCGGCGCCGTCGACATCCGGTCGGACGCCGGCTACTCGGGCGTCGGGCCGAACTTCCTGCCGCTGGTCGTGGCCATCGTGCTGGCGCTCTGCGGCGTGCTGCTGCTGCGCGAGGCGCTGACCGGCGGCTTTCGGAATGCCGAAGAGCCTTCGGGCGCGCCGCGCGGCGACTGGGCGGGCTTCGCCTGGGTCTCGGTCGGCGTGCTCGCGAACGCGGCGCTCATCACGACCATCGGCTTCATCCTCAGCTGCACCCTGTGCTTCGTGCTCGCGGTGCGCGGCTTCAAGTCGGCCGAGGGTCGGCTGGACCTGAGCGTCGCCGCCTGGGGCAGGGATGCGGCGATCGGCTTCGCGATCGCCGCGCCGGTGTTCTGGCTCTTCACCCAGTTGCTCGCCATCAACCTGCCCGGGCTCACGTCCACCGGCTGGATCTGACCGCCATGATGGACACCTGGAACAACCTGCTGCAGGGCTTCATCACGGCGGGCACGCCGGTCAATCTGCTCTGGGCGCTGGTCGGCTGCACGATCGGCACGGCCATCGGCGTGCTGCCCGGCATCGGCCCGGCGACCGCCGTCGCCATGCTGCTGCCGATCACCCTGAAGGTCGATCCGACGGCATCGATGATCTTCTTCTCCGGCATCTACTACGGCGCGATGTACGGCGGCTCGACCACCTCGATCCTGCTCAACACGCCGGGCGAATCGGCGTCGATGGTGACGGCCATGGAAGGCAACCGGATGGCCAAGAACGGCCGCGCCGGCGCCGCGCTCGCCACGGCCGCAATCGGCTCCTTCGTCGCCGGCACCATCGCGACGGTGCTGGTCACCTTCTTCGCGCCGGTCGTCGCCGAATACGCGGTGCGACTCGGGCCGCCCGAGTACTTCCTGCTGATGGTGCTCGCCTTCACCACCGTCAGCGCGGTGCTCGGCAAGAGCACGCTGCGCGGCATGGCGGCGCTGTTCGTCGGCCTGGCGATGGGGCTGGTCGGCATCGACCAGATCTCCGGCCAGGCGCGCTACACCGGCGGCGTGCCCGAGCTGATGGACGGGTTGGAGGTCGTGCTGATCGCGGTCGGCCTGTTCGCGGTCGGCGAGGCGCTCTACATGGTGCTCTACGAGGGCCGCACGGTGGAGACGCGCAACCCGATGAGCAAGGTGCACATGACGTCCGCCGAGTGGAAGCGCTCGTGGCCGGCGTGGCTGCGCGCCACGGCGATCGGCGCGCCGTTCGGCTGCATTCCGGCGGGCGGCAGTGAGATCCCCACCTTCCTCAGCTATGCGACCGAAAAGAAGCTGTCCAGGAACAAGGGCGAGTTCGGCAGCACCGGCGCGATCGAAGGCGTGGCCGGACCCGAGGCGGCGAACAACGCGGCCATCACCACGACGCTGATCCCCCTGCTCACGCTCGGCATCCCGACCTCGAACACCACCGCGATCCTGCTCGGCGCCTTCCAGAACTACGGGATCCAGCCCGGCCCGCAGCTCTTCGACAAGAACGGGGCACTGGTGTGGGCGCTGATCGCCTCGCTCTACATCGGCAACGTGATGCTGCTGATCCTCAACCTGCCGCTGATCGGCCTCTGGGTCAAGCTGCTCAAGGTGCCGAAGGCGCACCTCTATGCCGGGATCCTCATCTTCGCGACCGTCGGCGTCTACGGCATGCGGCAGTCGGCGTTCGACCTGGTGCTGCTCTACGGCATCGGTCTCCTGGGCGTGCTGATGCGGCGCTTCGACTTCCCGACCGCGCCGGTCGTCATCGGCATGATCTTGGGGCCGCTGGCGGAGGCGCAGATGCGCAATGCGCTCTCCATCGGCGAAGGCCGGTGGACGGTATTCGTGGAGCGACCGGGCTCGGTCTTCCTGCTCGCGGTGGTGGTCGGGGTGCTGGTGCTGCCGCGGCTGGTGGCGCTGCGCGGGCGCAGGCGTCTGTTGCCGGCGGTGCGCTGACTCTGGGCGGGGCCGCGACTCGACTGTACGGATCAAGCCGCGCGCTGTGCGCCGGCCACCGCTGGACTGCTTGCCGGTTCAGCATGCGCTGCACCGCATCCATGGGAGCGAGCCCATGCCCCTGCCCGCGCCCCCGGCGCTGCATCGTCCATCGGACGGTCTGCCCTTGACACCGGCGGCGAGTCCCCTTGCGACATGCCGCGGCAAGCGGAGTCGTTCGGCGCCAGCGGCAATGTTCAGGGCTTGATCGTCGACGCGGCGCGGCTGCCGCGCTGCCGGTTCACACGGCCAGCCGCATGCCGGGCATGACGGCTTCGATGGCCTGGGCGATGGCGAGGAGCCGGGTGTCGGAATGCGCCGGGCCGTCGAGTTCGATGCCGACCGGCAGGCCGTCGGCATCGAGCCCGGCGGGCAGGCTGATGCTCGGCAGGCCGCTCATGCCCGCGGGCCCCGAGTTGCGGATGTAGGTGCTGAACGTCGAGACCCGCCTGCCGCGGAGGCTCACCGTGTCGTCCTCGCCGATCAGCGACGCCGGCAGCGGTGTCGTCGGGAAGACCAGTGCCTCGATGCCGTGGTCGGCAAAGCACCTTCGGTGTGCGGCCCGCATCCGGGGCCGCAAGACGCCGTGCGCGTGCGCATAGGTCTCGGCGCCGACACGGCGTTCGTCCAGCAGGCGCTCGAACAGCGGTCGCACGTCGGGGCTGACGACGGCAGCGGTGAGCGCGACGGCGTCGAAGGCCCTGCCATGACGGGCGAAGTAGGCGTCGAGCGCGGGAAGGATCTCGTACAGCGAGATCGACATCGCGCCGGCTGCGAAGAGTTCACCGATGCCGCCGGCGTCGCAGGGCACGAGCACCGCGCCCGCCTCGCGCAGCCGGCGCAGCGCGTCTTCGCAGACAGCGGCGACCGAAGGGTCCAGGTCTTCCCAGAAGTAGCGGTGGGGGACGCCGAGCCGCACGCCCCGCAGGAACGCCGAAGGCCCGGCGATTGTCCCGCCGGTGACCGCGCCGTCGAGCAGCCAGCAGTCGGCGACCGTCCGCGCCATGGCGCCGGCGGTGTCGAAGGTGGGCGAAATGGGGACCAGCCCTTCGCCGGGCCAGCGGCCGATGGTCGGGCGGAAGCCGACGAGCCCGCAGAGCGCGGCCGGCACCCGCACCGAGCCGCCGGTGTCGGTGCCCACGGCCGCCGGCGCCGCGCCCGTGGCGAGCACGACGGCGTTGCCGCCGCTCGAGCCGCCGGCGATTCGCGCCGGGTCGTGCGGGTTGCGTGCCGGGCCGTAGGCATGGTTGTGGCCGGTGACGCCCTGCGACCATTCATGCAGATTCGTCTTGCCCAGGACCAATGCACCGGCATCGAGCAGCCGCCGGGTCACGTCGGCATGGCGGCGCGGCACATGGTCGGACATCCAGGGGCTGCCGGCGGTGGTCGGCATGCCGGCGACGTCGATGTTGTCCTTGAACGCGAGCGGCACGCCGAACAGCGGCAGGGTGCCCGGCGCCGGGCGCGGTCCGTCGTCGACGGCGGCGGCCGCTCGACGCAGCGCTGCTGCATCGTGGTGCAGCAGCCCACCGAGGTGGGCGACCTCGTCGACGCGTGCAAGCAGCGCCTCCGCATAGTCGGCGCAGCGCAGGCTGCCCGATGCCAAGCGACGGGCGGCTTCACCGGCATCCAACGTCAAGAGTTCGTTCATTCGATGGTCTGCAAACACTGCGTCCGACCACGACGCGGGCCGAGACATTTGGCACAAATACTGCAAGTGCCGTTCCTGTATCCACACAAGGGGTAGACATGTACAAAGCGACGCTGCGTTCGATCTCGGGTGTCCTGGTGGGCCTCGCCCTGTCGGCTGCGCTGCCGGCGTGGGCCGCGGACAAGGTGTCGCTTCGCCTCAAGTGGGTCGCACAGGCCCAGTTCGCCGGCTACTACGTCGCCAAGGCGAAAGGCTTCTACGAGCAGGCCGGGCTCGACCTGACGATCAACCCCGGTGGCCCGAACCTGAACGTGGAGACGCTGGTCGCCGCGGGCAACGACACCTTCGGCGTGGCCGGCGGCACCGAAGGCGTGTTGCTCGCCCGGGAGAAGGGCCTGCCGCTGGTGTGCATCGGCGTCGGAGTGCAGAAGACGCCGTTCACCTACGTGGCCTACAAGGACTCCGGCATCAAGACGGTCAAGGACTTCAAGGGCAAGAAGGTCGCGACCTGGTTCACCGGCACCCAATACACGCTCTACGCGATGCTCGCGAAAGAGGGTGTGGCGCAGAGCGAGCTCACCATCGTGCCCCAGTCGGGCTCGATGTCGCCGTTCATCGAGAAGCAGTTCGACGTCGCGGCGGCGACCTTCTACAACGAGCTGAACACGTTGAAGGAACAGGGCCTGGGCGACAAGCTCACTCTGATTTCGCCCGACGACTACGGCATCGTGGTGCAGCAGGACACCGTGCTCACGACCGAGAAGACGCGCTCCGAAAAGCCGGAGCAGGTGCAGGCCTTCCTCAACGCCTCGGCGAAGGGCTGGAAGTACGCCCTGCAGAACAAGAAGGAGACGATCGACATCATCATGGCGGCGTCGCCGAGCCTGAACCGCCCCCATCAGGAGGCGATGCTCGAAGAATTCGAGAAGTTGCTCAAGGCAGGGCAGGGCACGGCCCAGGGCGTCCTCGCGATCGACATGCCCGCGATCGGCAAGGTGCACGACACGCTGGTGCTCTACAAGGCCCTGAAGGCTCCGGCCGACCTGTCCAAGGCGTATGACGCGAGCTTCTGGGCCAAGGTGCCGGTCGACGACAAGAAGTTCTGACGCCGGCGGTCCGGCCATGAAGCATTCGCCCCTGGAAGTCATGCCGCCTTCGTCGCCGGAGTCGCCGGTCGCGATGCTCGAGCTCGTCAACGTGTGGAAGCGGTTCGGCGATCCGCCGGCGCAGACGGTGGCGGTCTCGAACGTGAACCTGAAGATCGCCAAGGGCGAATTCGTGACGCTGGTCGGCCCGTCGGGCTGCGGCAAGTCGACGCTCTTCAACATGATCGCCGGCCTGCTGGGTCCGGACGACGACGGCGCGCTGCTGCTGCGCGGCGCCTCGCAGCGTGACGGCCAGATGCTGGGCCAGGTCTCGTTCATGCCGCAGCGCGACCTGCTGTTCCCCTGGCGCACCGTGCTCGACAACGCGATCCTCGCGCTCGAGGTCGAAGGCGTGCCTCGTCGCCAGGCGCGTGAGCGGGCAGCGGCGATGCTGCCGGAGTTCGGGCTCAAGGGCTTCGCCGATCACTACCCGCATCAGCTGTCCGGCGGCATGCGCCAGCGCGTGGCGCTGATGCGGACGTTCCTCTTCGAACGCGATCTGCTGTTGCTCGACGAGCCCTTCGGCGCACTCGACGCGCTCACCCGCACCCGCATGCAGCACTGGCTGCTCGACATCTGGGCGCGCCATCGCCGCACGGTGCTGTTCATCACCCACGACATCGACGAAGCCATCGTGCTCGGCGACCGGGTGCTGGTGATGACCGCCCGGCCCGGCACCATCAAGAGCGAGACGCGCGTCGATCTGCCGCGGCCGCGCGAACCTTCCATCGTCACGACGCCCGCTTTCATGGCGCTGAAGCGCCGGCTGCTCGACGACATCGAGGAAGAGAGCCGGAAGACGTTCGCGCAAGAAGAGTCCGCCGCCTCTTGACTCCGGACGTTCGATGGTTCATCGCCCCGGTCTGACGGTCCGTCTGCTGCGCTCGCCGGCGTTCTCGCTGCTGCTCGTTGCGGCAGCGTGGGAGCTCGCGGTCGTCGCCTTCGCACCGTCGCCGCGCACCTTGCCGGCGCTCAGCGCCATCGTGCGCGACGCCTGGTCGGTCGGCCCGCAGCTGGTCGCGAGCTTCAACCGCACCTTGCTCGAGACGGTGCTCGGCTTCGCCCTCGGTGCCGCCGTCGGCTGCGCCTGCGGCACGGTGTTCGCCCATTCGCGCTGGATGGAGCGCTCGGTCTTTCCGCTCTTCGTGGTGTCGCAGACGGTTCCCGTCGTCGCCTTCGGTGCGCTGGTCGTCATCTGGTTCGGCAACTCGCTGCTGGCCAAGGTGATGACCGCATTCTTCCTGACCTTCTTTCCGGTCACCGTCAACACCTTGCGCGGCCTCAAGTCGTGCGATGCGCAGCGCATCGCGCTGATGCGCAGCTTCGGCGCCACCGGAGCGGTGATGTTCTTCAAGCTCGCCCTGCCTTCGGCGCTGCCGCAGGTGATGGTCGGCCTGCGGGTCGGCATCGGCCTGAGCCTGATCGGCTCGGTCGTCGGCGAATGGTTCGGCGAGACGCTCGGCCTGGGCGTGATGCTGATGGAGGCGATGAACGGCGACATGGTCGTGCGCCTCTGGGTGGTGATGGCCGCGTGCGGGTTGATGGGCATGCTGCTCTACGGCGCGCTGAGCCTCGTCGAAAGGAAGCTGGTGTGGTGGCGCAGCGAAGCATGACGCGTTCCCTGGCGGCCTCGCGCGCCGTGCCGGTGGCGCTCGGCGTGCTGCTGCTGCTGGTGGTATGGGAGGGCGCGATCGCGCTGTTCCGCATTCCGCCCTTCGTGCTGCCGCGGCTCGCGAGCATCGTGCACCATGCCGCGACGAACTTCGGCACGCTGGCGGGTGCGCTGTGGGCGACGTTGCTGGAAGCGATCGGTGGCTATGTGCTGGGCAGCGTGCTCGGCTTGGCGCTCGCGGTGGTGATGGTGCTGGCCAAGCCGGTCGAGCGCATCCTGCTGCCGGTTGCGGTGGCGGTCAATTCGGTGCCGACCGTCGCCTACGCACCCATCTTCCTCATCTGGTTCGGGCTCGGGCCGGCTTCCAAGATCGGGTTGATCACGCTGGCCGTCGGCTTCACGATGCTGGTGAACGCGTTGCACGGCCTGCGGCTGGTCGACGAGGCGGCGGTCGACCTGATGCGCAGCTTCGGTGCGAGCCGGCTCGGCATCGTCCGGCGCCTGCGGCTGCCCAATGCCATGCCGGCTGTGGTGACCGCGCTGCGCGTGAGCGTGCCGCGCAGCATGATCGTCGCGATCGTCGGCGAGATGCTCGGCGCCTACGCCGGCCTGGGCCGGGTGATCTACGAATCGACGCAGCAGATCGACTTGTTGAGCGTCTGGTCGGCGGTGCTGTTCGCGTCGGTGGCGAGCATGGTCGCCTACGGATTGCTGGTCTGGATCGACCAGAAGCTGATCTGGTGGAAGTGAACGTGACACCCCTCCAGCGCCACGCGACGACCGAGGCCGGGCAGCGTGTGCAGCTTGCCGCTCGCAACCGCCGGGTCGCCTGCGACAACGACAACGACAACGACAACGAGACGCCCATGACACCAGCCTCGTCCGATGTGCCGCCGGCCTCGACCCCGCGCGAGCGCGCCCGCGACAAATCGGTGACCCTGTCCGATGAACTGCAGGACACGCTCGAGGACCTGATCGTCAGCGGCGTGCTCAAGCCCGGCACGCGGCTGGACGAGGCCGAGCTGTCCGAGCGCTTCCAGGTCTCGCGCACGCCGGTTCGGGAGGCCTTGAGGGCGCTGGCCGGCACCGGCCTCGTCGACATCCGCGGCCGCCAGGGCGTGTGCGTGGCGAGCGTGCCGCTGCCCACGCTGATCGAGATGTTCCAGATGATGGCCGTCATGGAAGGCCTGTGCGCCAAGTTCGCGGCGCGCCGTGCCACGGCAGTGCAGAAGCAACGCCTGGCGACCTTGCACGGGCAGCTGACGCAGTTGCTCGCGTCGGCCGACCACTCGCGTTTCTACGACGTGAACCAGGACTTCCACGACGCGCTCTACGAAGCCTCGAACACGCAGTACCTGGCCGAGCAGACCCGAAACCTGCGCAAGCGGGTGCGTGTGTACCGCCGCTACGTCACGTTCCAGCCCGGCCGCATGGCCGCGACCATCGGCGAGCATGGTGCCATCCTCGACGCCATCGAACGCAACGACCCGGCCGCCGCCTTCGCGGCCGCGGTCGACCACGTCAGCCTGCTGGAGGACGACATGGTCGACCTGATCGCGGCACTGTCGGCGCGCGAGAGCTGACGACGCCCCCTTCCACCAGACCCGACCACAGGAACTCCCCCGCATGAAGCTCGAACTCGAAGGCCGGACCGTGCTGATCACCGGCGCGTCCAAGGGCATCGGCCTCGCCGCCGCCTGGGCGTTCGCCGCCGAAGGCTGCCACCTGCACCTCGCCGCGCGCAACGGCGCCGCACTCGACGCCGCGCGCGCCGAGATCATGAATGCGCACGGCGTGACGGTCGCCGTGCATGCGCTCGACCTCGCCGCACCCGACGCGATGGGTGCGCTCGCCGAGGCCGTCGGCGACGTCGACATCCTCGTCAACAATGCCGGCGACATCCCTTCGGGGCCGATCGAATCGCTGGATTTCGCGGTCGTGCGTCGCGGCTTCCAGCTCAAGGTGCTCGGCTACATGGAGCTCGCGCAGCTCTACTACGCCCGCATGAAGCGCGCCGGTGCCGGCGTGATCGTCAACGACATCGGCAACTCGGGCGAGAACTGGGACGCCAACTACATCGCCGGCTCGACCGCGAACGCCGCGGTCATGGCGTTCACCCGGGCGCTCGGCGGCGTGTCGATGGACGACGGCATCCGCGTCGTCGGCGTCAATCCCGGCCCGGTCGCGACCGACCGCATGGTCAAGCTGATGAAACGCCGCGCGCTCGACACGCACGGCGACGAGAGTCGCTGGGAAGAGCTGTTCGACAACTACCCCGGCGGCCGCCCGGCCGAGGCGAAGGAGGTGGCGGAACTGATGGTCTTCCTGGCCTCGGAACGTGCCGCCTACATCAGCGGCACGGTGGTCACGATCGACGGCGGCATCGCCGCGCGCGGATCGATCATCAAGACCAGCCGCAGATCGCTGGCGCAGGACCAGGCCCGGAAGCTCGCGGCATGAGCGCGTCCGCCGTCGCCGAAGCGGAAAGCCGCAACCGCTATTTCGACCGCCTGTTCAGCAACCCCGAGCTGAAATGGCTGGGCCAGAACACCAATCACTTCCCGATGCACCCGGCGGTGCGCCGGGCGCTGCACGACGCGATCGACGACGAGAGCTTCCACGCCTACGCGCCGCCGCTCGGCCTGGAGGCGTTGCGCGAGGCGATCGTGGCGGACCTCGAACTGCCCGGCCAGGCAGCGGTCGTGACCGACGGGGCGGTCTCGGCACTCGCGCTGGCCTGTCGCGCCTTCTGCCGGCCGGGCAGCGGCTTCGTCACCACCGATCCGGGCTGGAAGTGGCCGCTGCAGTTCGCGGCCACGGCCGGCGCGGTCGTCACCGAGATCCCGATCTACGGGCCGGAGTACGGCTACAAACTGTCGATCGATGCGCTGACCGCCGCCACCGATGCCGCGACCCGCGTGATCTACCTCGTCGACCCGAACAATCCGCTGGGCACCACCTACGGCGCCGACGAGATCCGTGCCTTCGCCGACCATGCGCGGGCGCTCGGCGCGATCCTGATCCACGACTGCACCTACCGCGACTTCGCCGATGCGCACACGCCGGCGGCGAGCTTCTACCCTGAAGGCACGGTCACCATCGTCAGCTTCTCGAAGTGGCTCGGACTCGCCGGTCTGCGGCTCGGCGCACTGGTCGCCGCACCGGCGCTGCTCGACACGCTCCTGCCGCATTCGCAGGCGCCGCTCGGCGCGAGCGTGATCGCGCAGCGCGCCGCGCTCGCCGGGCTGGCGGTGAAGCCCGAATGGATGGCGCAGATCGGCGCGCAGCAGCGTGCCAACCAGGCGCTGATCGCTGCTGCCTTCCTGCGCCTTCCGGGCTTTCACCTGCCGGTGCCCGACTCGCAGGCGAACTTCATGGTGGTCGAAGTGGTCGAGGCCGGCATCACGCCCGAGGCGCTGGTCTCGGCCCTCGGTGCGCAGGGCATCATGGTGCGGCAGGGCTCCTACCACACGCCGCGCTTCGGCCATCGCTTCGTCAAGATCTCGACCACCGTACCCGCCGCATGGGCCCAGGCGCTCTGCGATGCGCTGCCGCGAGCGGTCGAGGCCGCGCGCGGCCTGCCCGCCACGGCCGCGCTCTACTGATGCGGACCTGCGCATGACCGAATCGACCACCATCGCCACCACTCCCGACGGCGTGCGCCTGCATGTCGAGAGCGTCGGCAGCGGCACGCCCCTCGTCTTCGTGCACGAGTTCGGCGGCGACCATCGAAGCTGGGAGCCGCAGCTGCGCTTCTTCGCGCGGCGCCACCGCTGCGTCAGCTTCGCCGCGCGCGGCTATCCGCCGTCGGACGTGCCTGCCGATGTCGAGCGCTATTCGCAGGCGCTCGCCGCCGACGACATCGCCGCGGTGATGGACGCGCTGGCGCTGCCGGCGGCGCATGTCGTCGGCCTCTCGATGGGGGGCTTCGCGACGCTGCACTTCGGCCTTCGGCATCCGTCCCGTGCGTTGTCGCTGACGATCGCCGGTGCCGGCTACGGAGCCGAGAAGGAGCACGAGGACTATTTCCGCAACGTGTCGCTCGAGGTGGCGCGCCAGTTCGAGCAGCAGGGCTCGGCAACCTTCGCGAAGACCTACTCGCTCGGCGCCAGCCGCGTGCAGTTCCAGAACAAGGATCCGCGCGGCTGGCAGGAGTTCGCGAACCGGCTGGGCGAGCACGACGCCCGAGGCGCCGCCCAGACCATGCGCGGTGTGCAGGCGCGGCGTCCGTCGATCTACGACCTGCAGGCCGGGCTCAGCGCCATGGCGGTGCCCGCGCTGGTCGTCGTCGGCGACGAGGACGACCACTGCCTGCAGCCGGGCATCTTCCTGAAGAAGACGATTCCCGCCTGCGGCCTCGCCGTCCTGCCCAAGACCGGCCACACGCTGAACCTCGAGGAACCGGCTGCGTTCAACGCCCTGCTCGCCGAATTCATCGCCCAGGTCGAGGCCGGCAAGTGGCTTCCGCGCGATCCGCGGGCGATCCCGAGCCAGATCATGAAGACGAGCTGATGGGCAGCCTGCTGCATGTCGACGCCGACCGGCTCTGGCACCGGTTGATGGCGCTCGCCCGCATCGGCGCGACGCCCGCGGGCGGGGTGAACCGCCAGGCGCTGAGCACCGAGGAAGTCGCCGCCTGGCGGCAGGTCATCGACTGGGCCGAGGCGGCCGGCCTTGCCGCCTCGACCGACGCTGCCGGCAACCTCTTCGTCACGCTGCCGGGCACTGACCCGACCGCCTTGCCGTGGCTCTCGGGCAGCCACCTGGACAGCCAGCCCACCGGCGGCCGCTTCGACGGCGTCTACGGCGTGGTCGCGGCGCTCGAGGTCTTGACGGTGTGCGCCGAGCGCGGCCTGCGTCCGCGGTGCGACCTCGTCGCCGTGGCCTGGATGAACGAGGAAGGCTCGCGCTTCGCGCCCGGCATGATGGGCTCCGAGCTGTTCGCCGGTGTGCGCGACCTGACTGGCTCGCGCCAGGTGCGCGATGCCGACGGCGTGGCCGTGTCCGATGCGCTCGACGCGCTGCATGCGGCCTTCCCGGCGCTGCAGCGGCGCCCCATCGGCTTCCCGTTCGGCGGATACGTGGAGGCTCACATCGAGCAGGGGCCGGTGCTCGAGGCTGCGGGCGCGACGATCGGCGTCGTCACCGGCATCCAGGGCAAGAAGACCTTCGAAGTGGAACTGCGCGGCGAGAAGGGCCACGCGGGCACGCTCGCGATGGCCGAGCGGCGCGACGCGCTGGCGGCGTTCGCACGCGTCGCGTCGGTGCTCCATGCAGAGATCGGCGGCCACGATGCCTTCGTCAAGTTCACCATCGGCCAGTTGCGCGTCGAGCCGAACGCACCATCGGTGGTGCCCGAACGCGCAGTGCTGCGCATCGACCTGCGGCACCCCGATGCCGCCACGCTCGACGCCTTGGGCCGCCGCCTGGTCGCCGTGTGCGAGGCCGAGGCCCCGCCTTGCGCCGCGACGGTGCGGCCGCTCGTCGACGCGCCGGGCAACGGCTTCGACCAGGCGCTGCAGAACGAGATCGCCGCTGCGGCCCGGCGGCTCGAGCTGCCCCATCTGCGGCTGCTGTCCGCCGCCGGCCACGACGCCCGCCACATGGCGCCGCTCGCACCGAGCGCGATGGTCTTCATCCCGTGCCGCGGCGGCGTCAGCCATGCGGAGCAGGAATGGGCCGAGCCGGCACACGTCGAGGCGGGTGCCAACGTGCTGCTGCAGGTGCTGGCGCGGCGCACCGGCGTGTTCCGTGATGACTGAGGCCCGCACCATGAAACCGCTCGACATGGCCCACCTGCCCGTGCAGCTGCCATCGGCGCCCGCGACCGACGCGCAGGCCCGGGCCCGCTACTTCAATTCCGGCAATGCGTTCAACCTGATACTTCCACCGGTGCCGGCGCGGTTGTTCGACGACGTCGCGGCCCTGGCGCTCGGCGCCACAGGGAGCGGATGGTTCGATTGCGACCAGTCGGCGCAGCTCGGCGGTGGGCCTCCGGCCACCACGCCGCTGATGCTGGCGCGCTACGGCCGGGTCGCCGCCGGCGACTCGCTCGCGGTCGACAGCGTCGCCACCGGCCTGATCGGCTACGTGATCGCCGGCAGCGCCGTCTGCCGCGGCGGCGATGCCGACCTCGAGCTCGGGCAGGGCGACGTCGTGCTGTTGCCGGGCGGCGTGGCGTATCGCTTGCTCGGCGGCGCCGACGGCGCGCTGATGTGGTTCGTCGGCAACCAGCCGCAACTCGCGTTCGAGGGCACGCGCCCGGCCCCGGAGTCGCTCGAAGCCGTTCATTACCCGAGTGCCGACATCCACCGGCAGCTCGACCGCCTTTGCGCGCTGCGCACCAACGCCGACACGTCCGGTCACGCGCTGATCTTCTCCAGCGAGCGCCACGAGGCCAGCCGCAACCTGATGCCGACGCTGACGCTGAGTCTGAACACGCTCGCGCCAGCTGCCTCACAACCGCCGCACCGCCACAATTCAGCCGCCATCACCTTGGTGGTGCAGGGTCGCGCTTGCCATTCGTCAGTCGATGGCAGGGTTTGCGCCTGGAGCCCGTGGACCACGCTGGTCACTCCTGCCGGGGCACCGCATTCGCACCACAACGCTGGCGATCAGCGCGCGCTTTTCCTGATCGTGCAGGATGGTGGCCTCTACTATCACGCCCGCACCATGGGCTTCGAGTTCCTGCCCGGGTGACCGATGCAGCAGTGGTCCTTCGCACGCTTCAAGCCGTCGTGAAGGTCGGCTGATCCGCCCGACGCAGACACCCGATCCGAACGGTCGAGTCTCCGAGATCAATTTCGCCGGTCGCTCGACGGAGCCGGATCCGTTGTGTCAGCCGCCGTCGCGCCGGTGCCGGACGCGCGAAGCATCCGCGCCGCAGGCCGACTCGCCGGCTGCCCTCAGCGCCGCGTCGAGCGCCTCAGCGCCGCTGACCGCAGCGCCATGATCCTCCAACCGCGGAGTTGCACGAGCTCCGGGCCGACATCCATCCGAGCGCTCGCGATCAGCCGGTCGGCGACCGACATGCGTGACGGGCGGATCGTCACCTCGTCGGCGCAGCTCCGCGTGCGCCGGCCGACGGGGCCGCAGAGCCGCACTCGGGTGTGCCAAGATTCGGTCGATGCGATTCTTGCGGCGACTGGTCTCGTTGATCCATGCGTTGATGGCGCTGCTCTTCATGTGCGCGGCGCTGGTGCTGATCGCCATCGCGGCACGCATGGGCTCGGTCGCGCTGCTCGGCGACTTCGATCGCGGCGCCGCGCAGCAGGCGATGGAGGCGATGGGCATCCTCGCCGCCGCGGTCGTGGCGCTGCAGATCGCGCAGACCATCGCCGAGGAGGAAGTCGTCCGCAACGCCCACGTCAGCGGGCCGACGCGAGTGCGGCGCTTCCTGTCGCGGTTCCTGGTCGTCGTCGTCGTCGCGCTCGCGATCGAGGGGCTGGTCGCCACCTTCCACGCCGCGCACGAAGACCTCGACGGACTGTTGCCGGCCGCTGCGCTCGTGCTCGCGGTCGGCGGACTGCTCGCGGGCTGGGGCGTCTTCGTCCGCCTCAACCGCTTCGCCGAGGAACTCGAGCCCGAGGCGATGGAAGAGGCGAAGCTCGAAGACCGGAAGCTCAAGTGACCGCCGCCGGCACGTCGATTGCCGCCCCGCCGCGATCTCGAGGACCTTTCATGCCCGAAGACAAAGAAGCCGCCGCCGCCCCGCCGGACTCCCGTGCCGAGGTCGACATCTCGACCGCGCAGTCGCTCGCCGAGTGGGCGAGTGCGCTCGGCGTCACCGGCGAAGCGCTCGAGGGAGCGGTGCACAAGGTCGGCCCGCGCGTCGACAGGATCAAGGACTACCTGACCGGCGGCATGGCGGCCGACCAGGAAGACGCCTGACGCTCAGGTCGCGGCCAGCACCGCCATCGTGATCCGCGACACGCAGGTGAGCTGACCCGCCTCGTTCGACAGCTCGATGTGCCAGACGTGCGTCGTGCGGCCGATGTGGACCGGCTTGCAGACGCCCTCGACCCAGCCCGACGTCGCGCTGCGCAGATGGTTCGCGTTGATGTCGAGGCCGACCACGTTGCAGCCGGGCGGCGTCGAATACACCGCGCCGCACGAGCCGAGCGTCTCCGCGAGCACCACCGAGACGCCGCCGTGCAGCAGGCCCATCGGCTGGCGCGTCCGCGCATCGACCGGCACCCGGCCGCGGATGGAGTCGTCGCCGACATCGGTGAATTCGATGCCCAGGCAGGCGACGGCGGTATCGATGTGGGACGCGGTCAGGATCTCGACCGAGACGGGGCGTTTCCAGATCGGCATGGCAGGCTCGTCGGTGGCGGTCCGCGAGCCTACACGTTGGCCGGGACGAGTGCCGGCGCGCTGGCGGTGGCATGCTCGAGCACTGCCCCGTGCACTCCGGAGACGAGCGATGCGATTCGACTGGCGAAACCCCTATCCGACCACACGCAGCCCGCTGATGGCGCGCAACGCCGTCGCGACGTCGCAGCCGCTCGCGGCGCAGGCGGGCTTGCGCATGCTGGCCAAGGGCGGCAACGCCGTCGACGCCGCGATCGCCGCGGCAGCTGCGCTGACGATCGTCGAGCCGGTGTCCAACGGCCTCGGCAGCGACAATTTCGCGATCCTCTGGGACGGCGAGGCACTGCACGGCCTCAACGCGTCGGGCGTCGCGCCGGCGGCGTGGAACGCCGACCACTTCCGCCGCAAGCATGGCGGCGCGATGCCGATGCGCGGCTGGGACAGCGTCACCGTGCCCGGCGCCGTCGCCGGCTGGGTCGCGCTGTCGACGCGCTTCGGCCGCCTGCCGTTCGCCGACCTGCTCGAGCCGGCGATCGACCTCGCCGAGCGCGGCCACGGTGTCGCTTGCATCGTCGCCGACAAATGGCAGCGTCAGGTGCCGGCGCTCGCGTCGCAGCCCGGTTTCGCCGAGGCGTTCCTTCCGCGCGGCCGCGCACCCGAAGCCGGCGAGCGCTTCGTCTTCGCCGACGCCGGCGCGTCGCTGCGAAAGATCGCCGAGAGCCGCGGCGAAGCGTTCTATCGCGGCGAGATCGCCGAGCGGCTCGTCGCGCATTCGACCGCGAACGGCGGCGCGCTCGCGGCGTCCGACCTGGCCGACTACCGGCCCGACTGGGTCGTGCCGATCGCGCAGCGCTTCGCCGGCCACGTGGTGCACCAGATTCCCCCGAACGGGCAGGGCATCGCCGCGCTGATGGCGCTCGGCATGCTCGACACGCTCGACCTGTCGCGGCTGCCGGTCGACAGCGTCGCGTCGCAGCACCTGCAGATCGAAGCGATGAAGCTCGCCTTCGCCGACACCTACCGCTGGGTCGGCGACCACCGGCACATGACCCGCGTCACGGCCGCGCACCTGCTCGACCGCGCCTACCTCGCCGATCGAGCCAGGCTGATCGACCCGACGCGGGCCGGCGACCCGCTGCACGGCGCGCCGCCCGCCGGCGGCACCGTCTACCTCACCGCCGCCGACGAGCGCGGGATGATGGTGAGCCTGATCCAGTCGAACTACATGGGCTTCGGCAGCGGTGTCGTCGTGCCGGGCACCGGCGTCAGCCTGCAGAACCGGGGACACGGTTTCACGGTCGAAGAGGGCCACCCGAACACCGTCGCCGGCGGCAAGCGGCCCTTCCACACGATCATCCCCGGCTTCCTGACGCGCGAGGAGGGCGGCCGCACCGTGCCGCAGATGAGCTTCGGCGTGATGGGCGGCAACATGCAGCCGCAGGGGCAGTTGCAGGCGCTGGTGCGCATCCTCGTGCACCGCCAGCAACTGCAGGCGGCGTGCGACGCGCCGCGCTGGAAGGTCGCCGCAGGGCGCAGCGTCGACTTCGAGCACACGATGGCGGCGTCGCTCGTCGACGGCCTCGTCGCGCTCGGTCACCAGGCCGAAGCGACGCGCGACGCCTACATGGACTACGGCAGCGGCCAGTTCATCTGGAAGCTCTCCGACGACCTGGCGGACGGCTACGTGGCGGCCAGCGATTCGCGGCGGGATGGGCAGGCGGTCGGGTTCTGAACGGAAGGGCCGCGTCCGAGGCAGGACGCGACGCGACGCTCGAGCCGGTGCAGTCCGGGCGGCGAGGCGGTGCGAGGCCAGGCCCTGCGCGACGGTCGGGCAGCCGCGTCGGACCGTCGGCCTGCATTTCCGGCAGCGATCGGCCTGCGAGCGACAGATTCGGAAGCGGCGAGCTCGACGAGCGCCCTGCGCCACAGCATTGCGCTTCGCCACTGGTTTCCTTCGATGACCCTGCCCGGCCTTCTGCGCCTCGGCCACTCATGCCGCGGTCTCGGTCACCAAAGCGGCGAAATCGGATCGTAGGGTCCGCGCACACGCATCGCCGCGGCCTCGACCCAGCACCGGGCACACGCCCGCCGCCTACTTCACGCGCTGCTTCTCGAGCTTTCTCGCCAGCGTCCGCCGGTGCATGCCGAGCCGCCGTGCCGTCTCGGAGATGTTGAAGCCGGTGTCGGCCAGCGTCTCGTGGATGCGTTCCCACTCGAGCGTCTTGATCGACGTCGAGCGCTGCGTCAGCTTCACGTCGGCGTCGCCCTCGGCACGGTCGAAGGCGGCTTCGATGTCGTCGGTGTTCGACGGCTTGGCGAGGTAGTGACAGGCGCCGAGCTTGATCGCCTCGACGGCAGTCGCGATGCTCGCGAAGCCGGTGAGCACGACGATCAGCATCTTCGGATCGTGGGCGTGCAATCGCCGGACGCACGCGAGGCCGGACGCCTCGCCGGCGAGCTTCAGGTCGACGACGGCATAGCCCGGCGACGATTCGGCGAGCAATGTGTCGACCGCGGCCAGCCGATCGGCCTGCAGCACGGTATAGCCCCGGCGCTCGAACGACCGGGCCAGCGTGCGCGCGAACGCGGCGTCGTCCTCGACGATCAGCAAGGTGCGGTCAGCGTCGTCCATCGTCGTCGGCTTTCGGGTCGAGCGTGATCGAAGCGAGCGGCAGCAGCAGCCGGACGCATGCGCCACCGCCGTCACGGTTGTGCGCGGCAACGCTGCCGCCGAGCGTCCGCACGGTGTTGACGACGAGGAAGAGGCCGAGCCCGCCGCCCGGCCGGCCCTTGGTCGAGCGGTAGGGCTTGCCCAACTGCGCGAGCATCTCCGGCGCGAAACCGGGACCGGCGTCGCAGACCTCGAGCCGCAGCGCGTCGCCCTCGCGCACCGCCACGAGCCGGACCCGGTCCGGCGACGCCTCGAGCGCGTTGTCGAGGACATTGTGGATCGTCTGCCGCAACGTCGAATCCGAGACCATCGGCAGGGCGCCGTCGACGAACCGGTCGTCGAACTCGAACGACGGGCAATGCCTTGTCGCACTCCATTCGCGCACCAGGTCGTCGAGGAAGCCGGCGACCGTCGTCTTGGCCGTCGCTTCGCCGCGCGCCTCGCCGGCCGACAGCAGGATGCCGCTGACGATGCTCTTGCAGCGCTGGAGCTGCGTCTGCATCTCGCCGATCTCCTGCAGCAACTCGGGACTCGCCTTGAACGCCGGCATGCGCCGCCAGTCGCCGAGAATCACCGACAAGGTCGCGAGCGGCGTGCCGAGCTCATGCGCCGCGCCCGAGGCCAGAAGGCCCATGCGGACGATGTGCTCCTCCTCCGCCGCGCGCTGGCGCAGGTCGGCCAGCCGGGCGTCGCGCGCGCGGAGGTTGCGATTGATGCGCTTGATGAAGACCGCGGCGAGCGCGGCATTGAGCGCGAAGCAGATCCACATGCCCTGCACGTAGGGGCTCGCCAGGCCGCCGTCGTGGTCGACGGGCAGGGCGAGCGGCGGCGCCCAGGTCGCGAGGCCGGCGAAACAGGCGCTCGTCACGCCGACCATCGTCCAGGTCGACCACGGCTCGAGCAGCACCGCGGCGAGCATCACCTGCAGCAGGTACAGGAAGATGAACGGATTGGTCGCGCCGCCGGAGAGGCCGAGCAGCGCGGTCAGCGTCGCGACGTCGAGCAGCAGCGCGAGGAACAGCTCGCCGTTGCTCACCTCGCGGTGCCGGCGCCAGCGCAGCAGGCTAAGGATGTTGAAGCCGGCGAGGCACGCGAGCACCGTGAGCATCGCGTCGAGCGGCAGCCGGATGCCGAAGCCGAAGTGCACCGCGGCGATCGTCGCGAGCTGACCGCCGAGGGCGATCCAGCGCAGCTGGATCAGCTGGTGCATGTTCTTCAGGCCGGCGGCGACGGGATCGGAGACCGACGGCGCCGCCCCGAACAGCGTCGCCATGGCGACGCCGCCGGACTCCGGCGCGGCGATCGCGGCGCGATCGCCGCCGACGTTCACCGGACGACCTTCGGGCTGTGCGCTCCGGTCGTCACCCTTCCGGCGACCGAGCGGGCTCACGCGACCGCCTCGGGTCGCGGCCGGTCGTGCCGCCGACGCGCGTCGCGCACGAGCGGCACGGCCGCCGCCGCGCTCAGCGCCGCGAGAACGTACCAGGTCACGGCGTAGACGAGGTGGTTGTTCGCGAACCGCACCACGGTCAGGCCGCCGCGGGGAACACCCGGCGCGGCGCCAGCGCCGCCGGCGTCGGCGTCGATGAAGTACGGCGCGACATCGCGCAGGCCGCGGGCCGCCGAGATCGCGACGACATCGCGCGAGAACCAGCGGTCGCGCGCCGGATCGTTGTCGCGCAGGAAGCCGCCGCCGGGCTCGGTCAGGCGGAGCAGTCCCGTGACGGTCGTCGGTTCGGTTGCGGGTGGCGCGACGTCCTTCGAGCCGACGAAGCCCCGGTTGACGACGACGGTCCCGCCGCCTTGCCGCTGGAACGGCGTCAACACCCAAAGGCCGGGCCCGAGGTCGGTCACGGCCTGGACGAACGTGTCGGCGCCGGCCAGATACCGGCCGGCGAGGCGCACGCGACGGTATTCCCATTCCGCCGCGAGCCGGCCGGATGCGAGGCCGGCATCGGGCGGCGCGATCGGCTCACCATGAACGCGCTGCTCGACGCGGGCGATGAGCTCGAGCTTCCAGGCCCGCCGCTCGAGCTGCCACGTGCCGAGCGCCGCGAAGACCGCGACCAGGAGCGCCAAGCCGGCCAGCGCGGCGCGGCGCGCCGTGGCCGAACGGACGGGCGTGGCGGGGTCGGAGTCGCTCGCGTGCAGGGCGGTCAAGGCATGTTGCGCATGTCGTGCGAGCTGGGCGGCATCATGTTCTCGTTCAGGTGATACATCACCCACAGCGAACCGCTCAACGTGATCGCGACGAGCACCAGCGTGAAGAGCAGCGCGAGCATCGTCCAGCCGCCCTCCGACTTCGTGTTCATGTGCAGGAAGTAGATCATGTGAACCACGATCTGCACGGTGCCGAACGCGAGGACGACGATCGCCGTCATGACCGGGCTGGCGATCACCTTGCCCATGACGAGCCAGAACGGGATCGCGGTCAGCGCGACCGCGAGCACGAAGCCGGTCATGTAGCCCTTGAATGTGCTGTGGCTCGCACCCTCGCCGTGCCCGGCATGGCCGTGATCCGCGGGACCATGGTTCGGGTTGTCGCGCGAGAGGCCGTCTGCACGCTCGCCGTGCCTGCCATCGTCGACATTCATTTCAACACTCCCATCAGGTAGACGAAGGTGAAGACGCCGATCCACACGACGTCGAGGAAGTGCCAGAACATCGACAGGCACATCAGGCGACGCCGGTTCTCGGGAATGAGGCCGGTGCGCGCGAGCTGCGCCATCAGCGTCACGAGCCAGACGATGCCGAAGGTCACGTGCAGGCCGTGCGTGCCGACGAGCGTGAAGAACGACGACAGGAAGGCGCTGCGCTGCGGGCCTGCGCCCTCTTCGATCAGGTGGGCGAATTCCTGCAGCTCGAGGAAGATGAAGCCCATGCCGAGCAGCCCGGTGACCGCGAGCCAGCCGAGCACCGGCTTGAGCCGGTCGCGCTGCGTCTCGAGCATGGCGAAGCCGTAGGTGATCGACGACAGCAGCAGCAGCGACGTGTTGAGCGCGACCACCGGCAGGTCGAAGAGGTCGGCGCCCGTCGGGCCGGCCGCGTAGCTGCGCCCGAGCACGCCGTACGCCGCGAACAGGCAAGCGAACACGAGGCAGTCGCTCATGAGATAGAGCCAGAACCCGAGCAGCGTCCCGTTCTCCGGGTGCACCTCGTCGCGCATGTAGAAGCGCGGGTTCTCGCCGGTGCCGCCGCCCGGCACCGGCATTCCGAGCGGGGAGGTTCCGGTGATGTCAGCCATGAACAGCGAGCATCCGCGAGCGGACGGCCTCGGTCCGCACGACCTCGTCCGCGGGGATCGTGTAGTCGCGCTTGTAGTTGAAGGTGTGGACGATGATCGCGGTCAACGTCGCCGCGAAGGCGAGGCCGGCGACCAGCCACATGTGCCAGATCAGCGAGAAGCCGACGACGAAGGTGAACGCCGCGATGATGAAGCCCGCGCCGGTGTTCTTCGGCATGTGGATCGGGATGAAGCCGTCGTTCGGCCGTTCGTAGTTCTGCGATTTCATGTCGTACCAGGCATCGTTGTCATGGATCACCGGCGTGAACGCGAAGTTGTAGGCCGGCGGCGGCGACGAGGTCGACCATTCGAGCGTGCGGCCGTTCCAGAGGTCGCCGGTGGCGTCGACGAGCGACTTGCGCCGCCGGAAGCTGACGACGAGATCGACGACGAAGCAGGCGATGCCGCAGGCGATCAGCACCGCACCGAGCGCCGCGATCTGGAACCAGATCTGCAGCGATGGGTCCTCGAAGTGGCTGAGGCGCCGCGTCACGCCCATCAGGCCGAGCACATAGAGCGGCATGAACGCGATGTAGAAGCCGATGCACCAGAACCAGAACGTCGCCTTGCCCCAGAACGGATCGAGCCGGTAGCCGAAGGCCTTCGGGAACCAGTAGTTGATGCCGGCCATCAACCCGAACAGCACGCCGCCGATGATGACGTTGTGGAAGTGGGCGATCAGGAAGAGGCTGTTGTGCAGCACGAAGTCGGCCGGCGGCACCGCGAGCAGCACGCCGGTCATGCCGCCGATGACGAAGGTGATCATGAAGCCGACCGCCCACATCATCGGCACCTCGAAGCGGATGCGGCCGCGGTACATCGTGAAGAGCCAATTGAAGATCTTCGCGCCGGTCGGGATCGAGATGATCATCGTGGTGATGCCGAAGAACGAATTGACGCTGGCGCCCGAGCCCATGGTGAAGAAATGGTGCAGCCAGACGAGGTACGACAGGATCGTGATCACGACCGTCGCGTAGACCATCGACGCATAGCCGAACAGCCGCTTGCTGCAGAAGGTCGAGACGACTTCCGAGAAGATGCCGAACGCGGGCAGGATCAGGATGTAGACCTCCGGGTGGCCCCAGATCCAGATCAGGTTCACGTACATCATGGCGTTGCCGCCGAGATCGTTCGTGAAGAAGTTCGTGCCGACGTAGCGGTCCAGCGACAACATCGCGAGCGCGGCGGTCAGGACCGGGAACGCGGCGACGATCAGCACGTTGCTGCAGAGCGAGGTCCAGACAAAGATCGGCATCTTCATGAGCGTCATGCCGGGCGCGCGCATCTTCACGATGGTCGCGATCAGGTTGACGCCCGAGAGCAGCGTCCCGACGCCTGCGATCTGCAGCGACCAGATGTAGTAGTCGACGCCCACGTCCGGACTCGCCACGATCCCCGACAACGGCGGATACGCGAGCCAGCCGGTGCGCGCGAATTCGCCGACGAAAAGAGACGCCATCGTCAGCCCGGCGCCGAAGGTCGTCATCCAGAAGCTGAAGTTGTTCAGGAACGGGAACGCGACGTCGCGCGCGCCGATCTGCAGCGGCACGACGAAGTTCATCAGTCCGACGATGAGCGGCATCGCGACGAAGAAGATCATGATCACGCCGTGCGCCGTGAAGACCTGGTCGTAGTGGTGCGGCGGCAGAAAGCCGGTCGAGTCGCCGAACGAGACCGCCTGCTGCGCCCGCATCATCAGCGCGTCGGAGAAGCCGCGCAGCAGCATCACCAGACCGAGGATGCAGTACATGATCCCGATCTTCTTGTGGTCGATGCTCGTGATCCAGTCGCGCCAGAGCGTGCCCCAGACGCGGTAGTAGGTCAGCAGGCCGAGGACCGCCGCGCCGCCGAGGCCGACGGCGGCGAAGGTGAAGAGCAGGATCGGCTCGTGCAAGGGAATCGCTTCCCAGGTCAGGCGGCCGAAGATCAATTGCAGCAGATCGGTGTGGTCGAGCATGAGGGTCTCGCGGTTTCCGCGTCGGGCGGTCGTCGTCGGATGTCTGTCGTGCGCTCGCGGGCCGGGTGCTATCGGGCCGCGAGCGCGGGCGGCCGGGTCGTGCGCTTGCCTTCTGGATCGTCGACGGTGCACATCGCCGCAGCCACGAAGCGACGGCTCGCCTCCGGCACACGACCGTCGGCGCCGGCATTCGACGCGACGCGATAGGTCTCGCTCGAGCCGAGGCCGCCGCGATCGATCGCCATCATCTGCTTCATGCACATCTTCGCGGCGTCGACGCAGCGGTTGAGCACGGCGTCGAAGAGGTCGGGCATGACGCGGCCGTAGCGCTTGACGGGGTCGCGCTGGCTCGGCTTCTCGAGCTCGAGATAGCCGGCGCGATCGAGTGCCAGGGCGCCGGACTTCGTCTGCTGCACCCAGCGGTCGAAGTCGGCCGGGCTCTGCCCGAGGAAGCGAAAGCGCATGTTCGAGAAGCCGGCGCCGCTGTAGTTCGACGAGAAGCCGGCGAAGTCGCCCGGCTTGTTGATCACGGCGTGCAGCGTCGTCTGCATGCCCGGCATCGCGTAGATTTGCCCTGCGAGCGCCGGAACGAAGAACGAATTCATGACGGTCGACGCGGTGATCCGGAACACGATCGGCCGGTCGACCGGCGCGGCGATCTCGTTGACCGTCGCGATGCCCTGCTCGGGATAGATGAACAGCCACTTCCAGTCGAGCGCCACGACCTGCACCTCGAGCGGCTTGGTGCCGGGTGCGAACGAACGGTCGGCGTCGACCCTGGCGAGCGGGCGGTACGGATCGAGCGTGTGCGTGCTGATCCAGGTGACCGCACCGAGCGCGATGATGATGAAGAGCGGCGCCGCCCAAATCACGAGCTCGAGCGCGGTCGAGTGGTCCCAGTCAGGGTCGTACGCGGCTTCGGTGTTCGACTGCCGATAGCGCCAGGCGAAGACGATCGTCAGCACGATCACCGGAACGATGATGAGCAGCATCAGCACCGTCGAGACGATGATGAGCCGCCCCTGCTGGTCGGCGACGTCGCCCGACGGGTTCAGCAGCACCGTGTTGCAGCCCGCCAGCAGCCCGGCGACGAGCAGCCCCGCGCAGAGCAGGAGCCGGCGAAACGAGGCGGGAGTGGACATACAGCAGTGGTGGAACTTGGATAACAGGCTGGCAATTTACTGCCATTCGGGATATCCAGGCAGTGGACGTTTTGACCTATGGCAAGATTCACGAAGGAGTGCGACGCTTGCGTCTGTTCCCGAGCTCGAAGTCCTCCCCATGACCAGTTCCACCGCCCCGCACCAGCCCGTTCCCGCCCTCGGGCACGACATCCGTCGGCTCCATGGCGGCAACCATGTGATCGACCCCGGCGAGATCGCGATCGGCGTCGTGATCGGGCGTGCGTCCGAGTACTTCGATTACTTCGTCTACGGCATCGCTTCGGCGCTGGTCTTCCCTGCGGTCTTCTTCCCATTCGAGAAGGGGCTGGAAGGGACGCTGCTCGCCTTCGTCGTCTTCTCGTTCGCCTTCATCGCCCGACCCTTCGGCACGGTGCTGTTCATGCACATCCAGCAGCGCCTCGGCCGCGAGGCGAAGCTGACGATCGCGCTCTTCCTGCTCGGGATCTCGACCGCCGGCATCGCGTTCCTTCCAGGGCACGCGAGCCTGGGCGCGGCGGCGATCGTGCTGCTGTCGGTGTTCCGCGTCGGCCAGGGCATCGCGCTCGGCGGCGCCTGGGACGGCCTGCCGTCGCTGCTCGCGCTCAACGCGCCGCCCGAACGCCGCGGCTGGTTCGCCGCGCTCGGCCAGCTCGGCGCGCCCGTCGGCTTCCTGCTGGCGAGTTCATTGTTTGCGTTCCTCTACGCCAACCTCTCGACCGAGGACTTCCTCGACTGGGGCTGGCGCTACACCTTCTACGTCGCCTTCGCGATCAACGTCGTCGCGCTGTTCGCGCGGTTGCGGCTGGTCGCGACGCCCGAGTATGCGAATCTGCTCGATTCGCACGAACTCGAGCCTGCGAATGCCGGCGAGATGGTCCGCGCACAGTGGTTCACCTTGATCGTGGGCGCGTTCGCGGCGCTGGCGAGCTACGCGCTCTTCCATCTCGTCACGGTCTTCCCGCTGTCTTGGATCAGGCTCTACACGACCCAGTCGATCAGCGAGTTCCTGGTCGTCCAGATCGTCGGCGCGGTGCTTTTCGCGGTCAGCGTCATGGTGTCGGGTTCGATGGCCGACCGCGTCGGCCGGCGCTTCACGCTCGGCAGCTTCGCCGTCGCGATCGCCGTCTTCAGCGGCTTCGCGCCGACGCTGCTCGACGGCGGCGTGCTGGGGCAGGACGTGTTCATCCTGCTCGGCTTCATCCTGCTCGGGCTGTCCTACGGCCAGGCGGCGGGTGCGGTCACCGCGCAATTCGAGCCGCGCTTCCGCTACACCGGCGCGGCGCTGACGTCGGACTTCGCCTGGTTGATCGGCGCTGCGTTCGCGCCGCTCGTCGCGCTCGGCCTGTCGGCGCACTTCGGTCTCGCCTATGTGAGCGTCTACCTGCTCTCGGGCGCGGGCGCGACGCTCGCCGCGCTGGGGCTCAACCGGGCGGCGTTCACCAAGGACTGACGACGGCACCGGGCGGTCGTCGGGCCGCCCGACGGGTCGCGACGAACGCCGGTCGGTTCGGCAGCCTCGACTGCCTTCTTTCGTCGGGGCAGTTGTGTCCGTGCCATTTCGCACGATTGCGACTGGAGCCGCTGTGTGTTGTTTGTCCTGACATCCTCGAGTGTGACGATGCCGCGGTGATTTCACGCGAGACAATCGGCAGGATGATGAAAAAGCGCTTCGAGCAGACGCAACGGATCCAGACACGGTCGAGCGACGGGTCCGAGTACTACATCGTCGAGCTGACCACGTTCGGCCGGATCGACGACGAGGCACCGAGCCCGTGGCTGCCGGTCGACCGGGCCTTCCGGACCGCCGAGGGCCGACCGGTGCAGCTGCGGCCCGACGGTGCGTTCGTCGTCGTCGCAACCGGTGACCGCCTCGAGCGCGTCTGACCACGCACGGGCTGCGTCACAATCGATTTCCCGATAGCCCGAGGCGTCTCATCGACGCGGACCGGCAAAGACGCTGCCCGCGGCCCGCGCGTTTCACCCACAGTCATCCGATGCAGCCCACAGTCAAGATCTACGTTGCCGGTCATCGCGGCATGGTCGGTTCCGCGATCGTCCGTGCGCTGCATGCCAAGGGCATGACCCGTCTCCTCACGCCGAACCGCTCCGAGCTCGATCTGCTCGACCAGCGCGCCGTCCTCGCCTACCTTGCAGCCGAGAAGCCGGATTACATCGTCGACTGCGCCGCGAAGGTCGGCGGCATCCAGGCCAACAACGTCTATCGGGCCGACTTCATCTACCAGAACCTCGTGATCGAGGCGAACCTGGTCCACGCTGCGCACCTCGCCGGGGTCCAGCGGATGATGATGCTCGGCTCGAGCTGCATCTATCCGCGCGACTGCCCGCAACCGATCCGTGAAGACGCGCTCCTGACCGGCCCGCTCGAGGCCACCAACGAGCCCTACGCCATCGCCAAGATCGCCGGCATCAAGCTTTGCGAGAACTACAACCTCCAGTACGGTCGCCAGTACATCAGCGTGATGCCGACCAATCTCTACGGCCCCAACGACAACTACGACCTGCAGACGAGCCACGTCCTCCCCGCGCTGCTCCGCAAGGCGCACGAAGCGCGGTTGCGCGGCGACGCCGAATACGTGGTCTGGGGCAGCGGTACGCCGCGCCGCGAATTCCTCTACGTCGACGATCTCGCCGACGCGTGCGTCCACCTCATGCAGTCCGACTACGCCGGCCCGCTCGTCAACATCGGAACCGGCGAGGACGTGACGATCCGCGAGCTCGCCGAACTCGTCACGGACGTCGTCGGCTTCGAGGGGCGCATCGTGTTCGACAGCAGCAAGCCCGACGGCACGCCGCGCAAGCTGCTCGACGTGGGTCGGCTGACGTCGCTCGGCTGGACCGCGAAGACGCCGTTGCGCGACGGCATCCGCATGGCCTACGACTGCGCGCCGTTCCGCTCGACCGCAGCGCACTGAGCGCGCTCCGCGATCAATCCGAACCGAATTTCCAGAGGACCGTTCGCATGGACACCAAGAAGAAGGTCGCACTCATCACCGGCGTCACCGGTCAGGACGGCGCCTATCTCGCCGAATTCCTGCTCAGGAAGGGCTACGAGGTTCACGGCATCAAGCGGCGCAGCAGCCTCTTCAACACCGACCGCATCGACCACCTGTACCAGGACCCGCACGTGCCCGAGCGGACGTTCATCCTCCACTACGGGGACCTCACCGACTCGACGAGCCTGGTCCGCATCGTTCAAAAAGTGCAACCGGACGAGCTCTACAACCTCGCCGCGCAAAGCCACGTGGCCGTGAGTTTCGAGGAACCGGAATACACCGCCAATGCCGACGGCATCGGCGCGTTGCGGCTGCTCGAGGCGATCCGGATCCTCGGCCTCGAGAAGAAGACCCGCTTCTACCAGGCGAGCACGTCGGAGCTGTACGGCCTCGTGCAGGAGACGCCGCAGAAGGAGACGACGCCCTTCTACCCGCGCAGTCCCTACGCGGTCGCGAAGCTCTACGCCTACTGGATCACCGTCAATTACCGCGAGGCCTACGGGCTCTACGCCTGCAACGGCATCCTTTTCAACCACGAGAGCCCGATCCGCGGCGAGACCTTCGTGACCCGCAAGATCACGCGCGCGATCTCCCGCATCGCGCTCGGTCTGCAGGATTGCCTGTATCTCGGCAATCTCGGCGCGCTGCGCGACTGGGGTCATGCCCGCGACTATGTCGAGATGCAATGGCTGATGCTGCAACAGGCCGAGCCCGAGGACTTCGTGATCGCGACCGGCGTGCAATTCAGCGTCCGCGAGTTCGTCGAACGCGCAGCCTCCGAACTCGGCATCACGCTGGAATTCGAGGGCAAGGACGAGGGCGAGATCGGCCGCGTGGTCTCGACGGCGCCCATCGGCGACAGTGCGAAGGCGCGTTGCCGGCCGGGCGACGTGATCGTCCGCGTCGACCCCAAGCACTACCGGCCAGCCGAGGTGCAGACCTTGCTCGGCGACGCCTCGAAGGCCCGCGAGAAGCTCGGCTGGACGCCCAACATCTCCTTCGCTTCGCTCGTCAAGGAGATGGTCGAGTCGGACTACGCCGGCGCGCGGCGGGACAGCATGGTCCGTCACGCCGGCTTCAAGGCCTACGACCACCACGAGTGATCGAGGCGGGCGCCGCTCTCAGCGCCCGAGCGTCTCCAGCAGCGATGTCGCCATCGCCTCGACGGTGAAGCGCTGATCGAAGAGCGCCAGCGCCCGCGAGCGCATCGCGCTGCGTTCGCCCTCGTCGAGGCCGAGCCAGCGGCGCAGGTTCGCCTCCGTGCCTTCGACGGTGTCGCTCGACACGAAACCCGCTTCCGCCGCTTCGATCTCGCGCCAGATGTTGATCTTGTCCGAGATCAGCACCGGCAGCCCGCAGCCGAGTGCCTCCGCGACGGCGATGCCGAAGTTTTCCTGGTGCGACGGCAGGACGTATGCGCCGGCCGCGTAGAAGGCGCCCCATTTCAGGTCTCCGCCGAGCATCCCCGGCCACGAGATGCGATCGGATACTTTCAAACGGCGGGCGAGCGCCTCGAGTTCGCTCTGCCAGCCGGTTTGGTCGGGCCCCGCCATCAGCAGATGCAGCGTCGGGTGCTGCCCAGCGACCCGTGCGAAGGCCTCGATCAGAAGATCGCAGCCCTTCTTCTCGTGGATACGGCTGAGGAACAAGAGCAGCGAGCGTTCACGAAGCGCCGGATAGCGATCGAAGAATGTCGTTCGCAAGCGCTCGGCGTCGGCGGGCGGCGAGCGCGTGCCGAACGCGACGACCGTCTCGTTCGCTCGATACAGCCAGAAGCTCTCGCGGGCGAGCAGCCGTTCCTCCTCGCAGGTGAAGAGCACTGCGGTTGCATCGCGCAGCACACGGTAGTCGGCCCACGGCCAGACCATCCATTTCTTCAAATGCTTGCGCGGATATGTCCGCTTGAACCACGGGTCGAGCATTCCGTGCGGGAAGACGACGTAGGGCGTCGCCGTGCCGCGCAGCGCCCGCCAAACGGCGAGGCCGTGGTATTGCCAGAGGCCGTTGACGATGACCGCCTGATAGTCGCCCGCATGCTCGCGCAGCCATGGCACGAGCCGACGCGAGAACTGGTAGGCGCTGTAGCCCGGCCCCAGCGCATGGACCCGCAGCGGGCTGCCGGCAAGGAAGGCCGCCGCTGGATCGTCGATCGTCAGCACCTCCACATCGTGGCCCCGGCGGATGCACTCGAGGCTGCTTTGCAGCACGCCTTCGTACGGCCCGCCGCCCTTGGGGTCGAACGACGACAGCACGTGCAGAAGCTTCACGGCGTGCCGGTCCCCGCGGACGCCGTACGAACGCGGGACGTGGACAGCTCGGCCTCGACTTCCCGTGCGACCTGCTCGACGCCGATCTGCAGAACGCCCGCCAACTCGTGGAGGATGCGGTGGCGGCCGAGATGGGGATGCCATTTCCGCGGTGCGTTGTTGCTGCCGAAGAGACCGACGCACGTGACACCCATGCAGGAAGCGAGGTGCAACGGGCCCGAGTCGTGGCCGATGAACACCGCCGCCCCGGCCATGGCCGCGGCACTCACGCGCGGCGCGACCTTGCCGCACAGATTGACGACCGGCCCCGGCCACACCGCGCCGACCCGCGCCGAGCGCGCGAAGTCCTCCTCGGCTCCGACGAAAACCAACGCGTGGTCGCCGTGGCGCCCGCCGAGCCGCCGCGCCAGCGCCAGCCAGTTCGCTTCGCCCCAGTCGTTCTGCGCAGCCTTGCCACCCATGTTCACCGCGATGCGCGGCGTCTGTGCCAGACCGTCCAGCGATTGCGTGCCTGCCCGGCGCTCGTCGTCGCTGAGATGCAGGCTCCAGTCCGCCGGGTCGTCGACACGCACCGGCCCGAGCGGCGCGATGCAGCGAGCGAGCCGAAGGCACTCGGATTCGACGCTTCCGTCGGCACCGCGACGGTTCTCCTGCAGGTCGCGCGACAGCGGCACGCCGACGATGCGGCGGAAGCCGCAGGATCGGAAAAACAGCAGGTCTCGCCATGCAGCGGAGATTCCGCGGCTCGGCGTCAGGTAGACGAGCGTGTCGGCACCGACCGCTCGCAGGCTGCGTCGCAGGTCGAGGAGCGTCGGGACCGAACGCGTGCCGACCGGGTAGGCCATGAAACGTTCGACCAGGCCGCTGCCGCCGAGGATGGCCGCAAGCGGCGCGGCCTTCGAATGGACCGGAAAGTTGGTCAGTACGGTGCGTTCGGCACCGGGGAAAGCCCGCGCGATCGCGTGCAGGCAGGGCAGGGCGACGATCGTGTCGCCGAGGCTGCCGAGCCGATAGATGATGACCCGCTTCAAGCCGCCGTCCGGTTGGTGCCGCCCGCGACAGTGTCGATCGCGCAGACGATGTGATAGAGACTGCTGGCGCGGCAATCCGGCAGGTCGAAGGCTCCGCCGACAGTCATCTGCTCACGCCAGAGGCCCCGCGGCGACGCCACGAAATAGCGCTGCAGTCCGGCCACCGCGGCCAGCAGCGACTTCTCCGCGGTCGCGGCTGCGTCGGCATCGGCGGTCGACGCCGCGAGGTGCCAAGCCTTGATGCGTTCGGTCTGGGGCCACAGCTTTGCCGAGCCGTCGATCACGCGCAGGCCGCCGCCCAGCGCGTTGACGGCGACACCGCGAACCGGATCGACGCCATGGCGCTCGCCGACGTCGAGCAGGCGCGCCGCGGCGGCCAGACGCCGGGACGACGCCTCGGGCGATAGGCGCGCGCTGCGCATCAGCAGCCACGCCCACTCGAACTGGTGGCCCGGCTCGACGGCCGCGCCTTCGGCTCCGGGCATCGGCTCCCATCGACCATCGAAGCATTCCCGCAACGCACCATCGGGCCCGATGAAGCGCGTCAGACACAGCTGCATCAAGTCGTTCGCGAGCGCCGTCCATCTGTCGCGCGACGTCGCCGGTGCGACCTCGAGCCATGCGAGTGCGGCCTCGAGGAGGTGCATGTGCGGGTTCGAGCGGAGCGGCAGGGTGCGCGGCACCGATTCTTCGAAGCCGCCGAGAGGATGGCGCCAGCCGTCGGTGATTCGGTCGAGCAAAGCTTCCGCCTCCGACGCGAGGTCGAGTCGTCCGCGGTCGTTGCGGAACGCGGCCGCGAGCGCGAAGAGGACGAAGGCATGCTCGTACAGATCGAAACGATCGTTCACCATCCGACCGTCGGCGGCGACCGACGCCGCGATCGTCCCGGCCGCCGTCTTCATGCGGCCGAGTAGGAAGTCGACGCCATGGTCGACGAGCGCATCGGCGCCGGCGAGCCAGCCGTTCTTCGCAGCCGTGGCGAAGACATAGATCTGCCGCGCGACGACGCGTGCGCGGCGCGGCTCCTCGATCGGCTCGCCGTCGAAGCCGATCTTCTCGAAAAATCCGCCATGCGACCGGTCGACGCCGGTCTGCGCCCAACGCGGCAGCGCCGAGTCGACGAGCCACTCGACGAGCGGCTCGCCGATCCGGCGAAGGCGCTCCGCGCGACGACGGTGATCCATGACATCGGTCGTATCGGGAGGCAACAGTGGAAGCGAACTGGGCGCGGTCATGGAGCAGGGCGTTGACGGTCGTGCGACTGGCCCGATGATTGCAGAACGCGTTGGCACGTCGGCCGACGTCGGTCACGCATTCTTGAGATCGTTTGTTACCAACGCGCGTTCAACATCGACATCGCGCCACCGATAAGCAGTTGGATCACGTCCCGCCGGCCGATTGGCAACGTCGCAGGACGCTGCAACGGCGTGCGAGCCGCCAGTCTCAACTCTCGGATCCGATCTCATGTCCATGTCGTTCGCGGGCCGCAAATTATGTGCGGCGAAATACTGTTTGATGTTGCTCGCGACCGTGCTGGTCGCAGCGTGTGGCGGTGGTACCGTGGAAAACGGCGCTGCTGCGATCGGAGCCGACGCGACCGCAGGCAACCCGCAGAAAATTCTCGCCGCCGACATCGCGGCGGCCGGGGCCGAGACGACATGGACCCTGTGTGCGACCGAAGGTCAGACCTGCGCTTTCGCGGGCCGCCGGGATGTTCGCTACGGCTCGGCTGTTGTGTTCACGACGAGGAGCCTGGCAGACGGTACCGCCTGCAACAACGCCGTCTTCGGCGACCCGGTCTACGGCACGGTCAAGAGTTGCTGGTACGCGAGCGACACGGCGCCGCAAAGCGAGCCGGCCGCTTGGACCGTGTGCGCGGTCGAGAACGGCGTCTGCACCGTTTCCGGGACTCGCCAGGTCCGGTACGGCACGACGAGCAGTTACATCACGTTGCAGATCACCGGCCAGACGCCCTGCACGAATGCCGTCTTCGGCGACCCTGCCTACGGCACTGTCAAGACGTGCTCGGTCGCACCGGCGGCCGCCGCGGCGCCGGTCGCACCCGCATTCGACGGGCCGTCCGGCACCTCCTTTCCGATCGTGCTCAACGCCAGCGGAACCGCCCATGCCGGCGACGTCGTCAGCCTGCAGGGCGAAAACTTCGGCGACGCGCCGCGGGTGTTCCTCGACAGTGCGCCGTCGGTGCCGCTGTCGATCGTCAACCGCTTCGGCGCGACATGGCTCGCGGTGCAAATTCCTGCCGGCGCACGGGGCGCTCTGGTGCTCCGCATCGCCAACGCCACCGGCGTCAGTGCTGCCGTCAAGCTCAACGCCGCGAGGCCGCTGCACCTCGACACGCTCCGTCTTTCGCCAGGCGGTGCGTTCCGCGTCTTCGGGCGCAACCTGATGGTCGCGGGGAGCATCGCGACGGTCACCGTCGACGGCCTCGCGGCGCCGGTGGACGCCTCGCGCAGCGACGAGTACATGCTGACGGCGACCGCGCCGGCACGGCTCGCCGCGAACGCGGCATCGGTGATCACGGTGGACAACGGGAACGGCACAGGTGTCGCCCGCCTCGACCGCGTGATCGACGTCGTGGCTGCCGGCAGCGGCGATCCGTTCCAGCTCGGTGTCGGTTGGGCGGCCGCGTTCGCGACGCTCGCGGGCACGGTCGTCGATGCCGCCCATGATCCGCGGCTCGCGACGCGCATGATCTGCGACGGTCAGCGCGACGACACGGCTGCCGTGCAGGCCGCCATCGACCTGGCGTCGGCCAACGGCGGCGGCATCGTGCAGGTGCCGGCCGGCAGCTGCCGCCTGGCCGGCCGGATGACGCTCGCGTCGCGGGTCGTGGTGCAGGGCGCGGGCAAGGACGCGACGACCATCGTCTACGAGTCGAACTATCCGTTCCTCGGGACGAACCTCGACCTCGCAGGCGTTCGCAATCTCACCCTGTCGAACCGGGGCACGGCCGAGGAGGGCCCGCTCCTGAAAGACGGCTCGAGGTTGGTCCTGCAGAACGTCCGAGTGAAACTGGGCACGTCGCGGCAGATGTACCTGACCGGCAATCGCAACTTCGTCGTCGCACAGTGCGACTTCGAGCAGACCGGCAGCATTTCAGACCAGGGCCCCTATCTGCTCAACGATTCGGCCGGACTCGTGTTCGAGAACAACACGACGTCCTGGATGAACGGCGCGCCGGCGTTCTGGCGGGTCCACGACAGCTTCATCCATGCGAATCGATTCACGCGCGATGGCCGCTTCCAGAACGCCGGCGGAACCGTCCATTCGCTGACACTGGACTTCGCGCACCGGATCGCGGTCGTCGGCAATACGTTCGATGTCGCCAACGGGCCGATTCGCAACACCAACCGGAACGATGGCGAGACGATCCTCACCGAAGGCGGAGGCGCACAGCGCACCGAGAACCTCGGCACGGTCGCGAGCGCGGGCAGCAACACGTTGTCCGACCCCGGCAACCAGCTCCAGATCGATCCGTTCGGCACCGGCTCGATCCCGGAGAACTACGGCGTCGCGATCGTCGGCGGCAAAGGCGCGGGGCAGACGCGGCGGCTCGTTGCCTACAACGCGCCGACGATGACGGTCGACCGGGCCTGGGACATCGTTCCCGACGCGACCAGCCACTATGCGACGTTCGTCTGGGGCCTCGAGAAATCGGTCATCAAAGACAACGTGCTGGCGCAGAACCCGCGCGGCATCTGGCTCTATCACACGGCGCTGCGCGAGGTCGACGTCGTCGGCAATCGCATCTCCGAGGGCGGAGGCATCTACCTTCGGTCATACCAGAGATTGTCGGAAAAGCGCTTCATGCCGCACTACGGTGTGCTCATCGCCGACAACACGGTCGTCAACACGACCGGTCTTTGGATGTCCTATATCAACTCGGTCTTCGTCAACTCGGATGCACGTGCATTCGGCGTCGCGACGATCGGTGTCGAGATGCGCGGCAACCAAGTCACCGCGAACCGGCCGAACGTCTCTTCCCAGTACGAGGAATATGCCGGGATCGAAGGCTTCGCGAACATGATGCGCGTCGAGAACTACGACGGCTACGAACGTTCGGCGGTGCCGCGGCTGCTCGGCACGATCCTGACCGGCAACCGCTGCACGTATTGCGACGTCGCGGTGCGGGTCGGAACGGGCGCAGGCGGCACGACGATCCTGGCGACGACGCTCACGGGCGGCGGTGCGCTGTCGGACGACTGGGCCACGACATCGACGTCGGAACGGTCGGTCGGCACTCTTGCCCGCTGACCGCCGTGCGGCACGCGCGGCGACCGAGAATAGGCGCCTCGCCGCAACCGTGTCCGGTCCCGCATGCCCATGCTGACGGTCGTCATCCTAACGTTCAACGAAGAGCGACACCTGGCGCGCGCGCTCGCGTCGATCGCGCCGCTCGCCCCGCGGGTGTTCATCGTCGACTCGCAGTCGACGGACCGCACGGTCGAGATCGCCGAGACGAACGGCGCGACGGTGCTGCAGCATCGTTTTGTCAACCAGGCCAGACAGTTCCAGTGGGCGCTCGACCACGCGCCGATCGAGACGCCGTGGGTCATGCGGCTGGATGCCGACGAGGTCGTCAGCCCCGCACTCGCAGATGAGATTGCCGCGAAGCTTCCCGGCCTGCCCGCCGGCGTCGCGGGCGTCAACCTGAAGCGCCGACACATCTGGATGGGCCGCTGGGTCAGGCACGGCGGCCGGTATCCACTCGTGCTGCTGCGCATCTGGCGGCGGGGGCAGGGCCGCGTCGAAGACCGCTGGATGGACGAGCACATGTGGGCGACCGGTGGCTCGACGGTGACCTTCGATCACGACTTCGCCGACGAGAACCTCAACGACCTGACGTACTTCGTCGACAAGCACAACAAGTACGCGACCCGGGAAGCGATCGAGATCATCAACCAGCGGCGCGGCCTGTTCGGCCGCGACACGGGGGTCACAGCACGCGGCACGTCGTGGCGGACGGCCTCGAAACACTGGATCAAGGACAAGCTCTACAACCGCGTGCCGTTCACGCTCGCCGCGCCGCTCTACTTTTTCTGGCGGTACGTGTGCCAGCTCGGCTTTCTGGACGGCCGCACGGGGCTCGTGTACCACGCGCTGCAGGGCGGGTGGTACCGCTTTCTGGTCGGCGCCAAGGTGCTCGAGTACGAGCGCGCGATCGCTCATCTGAGCGACAAGCGCGAAATCACCGCGGAGCTGGCGCGGTTGACGGGACAACCTCTGCCGACACTCTGACCCGGCAGCGTCGGCGCTAAGCGCCGCGGCGCGCCGAACGCCGGATGACGTCAAGCCAGAGGCGGGCGCGCCAACCGGCCGGGTCGGGCAACCGGCTTGGCAAGGCCACGGCGCCATCGCTCCATCGGCCGATCGACGAAGTGCCACAGGACGAGCGCCGAGCCGATCGTCGCAGCGATCGCGCCGACGACATACGGGAGCCGCTGCCACGACGGCAGGTGGCCCCAGTGGATGCTGACGGCCTCGACCGGAATCCAATGCACGATGTAGATCGCGAAGGCGATGTCGCCGAGCGCCGCGGCTCGGCCGTGTCGCTCCTGCGCTGCAAAGTGGACGGCGAACGGCGCTGCGAGTGCGGCGATCAGCGCGTTGAAGGCCTCGTTGTAGTCCGCGAGAGGGCCGGGTGTCGCGCCGGTGAGCACGATCGCGCGGCCTGTCGCCGTCGCGAACGACCACAGCAGCACCGCAGCGGTCGCGGCGCCCGAGGCGATCGCGACACGGCGATCGATGCGGATCTTTTTGGTCGCGCTCAGTGCCCCGAAGACGAAGAAGGGCAGGAACTCGAGCAACGTGCCACGTGCGGTGATGGTCGCGACGAGCGCGAGCGGCAGCGTGGCGATCGCCACCCACCAGCTGCGGCGTTGCGCGAGCGCGTGAAGAAGCAGCGGAGCGATCAGATAGAACTGCAGTTCGATGTCCAACGACCACGCCGGCGGAATCGCTTGCGCCGGCGTCGTCGCGTAACCGATCATGAGGCTGTTCGCGACGAGCGCTCGCCCGCAGTCGAGCGCGCCGAAGTCGTCACCGCAAGGAAGCTCGATCGGGTGACCCAGCGCTGCGAGCGCGAACGTTCCGATCAGGTTGGCGAGCACGAAGAGCGGCCAGATGCGCAGGAAGCGTGCGACCAAGAAGGTTCGCCACGGTGCGACGCAGTGGCGGTACTTGTCGTTCCACATGCGTGCCACCCAGAAGCCGCTCAGCACGAAAAACACGAAGACACATGCCTTGCCGACACCGAGTCTGGACAGGTGATGGACGACGACGATCAGCGCCAGCGCGATCCGGAGAATGCCCGATGCCATGCGTCGACCTTCAAGTGACCGGCACGGCCGGCGGTTGTGGGCGCCGCCGGCCGATCGGTCGTGCAGGGTTGCCGCCGACGATGACCCACGCGTCCGTGTCACGCGTGACGATTGCGCCCGCGCCGACGACCGATCCAGCGCCGATCGTGACGCCCGGCAGCACGATCGCCCGCAAGCCGATGAAGGCGTGCTCCCCGACGACGATCGCTGCGGTCTTCAAGGGGATGTGAGGCTGCTCGAAATCGTGCGTGCCGGTGCAGAGATACGCTTCCTGCGCGAGGGTGGCGCCGACGCCGAGTTCCACCGCTGCAAGGCAATAGGCGACAGCCCCGTCGCCGAGGCAGGATCGCTCGTGGAGCGTCAGGTTCCACGGCCGGATCACCGAAGCCCGACCGTGAACGAAGGGCGCGCCGTGGACCGTCGCGCCGAAGCGCCGCAGCCAGAAGAGGCGCCAAGCGTTGAGGGGCTTCGGAGTCCAGCTGCAGAGGACGCGCCAGCACACCTCCCACAGCAGGACCTTGACCCGGACGCCGAGCGACCAGGGCGAGACGTAAGCGCTTGCTTGCTGGTGGACGTGGAAGGTGTTCATGGCGTCTTGCGCAGCTGGGCGAAATCGTCGACGAATGCATCGGCGACGCGGTTCAACGTGAAGCTCTGCACGGTCTGCAGCCCGGCGCGACTGTAGCGGCGCAGTCGCGCTGGGTCGTGCATCAAGGCCGCCAGCACCCGCCCCAGTCCGGCGGCGACCTCTGGCGAATCGAGCGGGAACATGTCGGCATTCGTGCCGGCGTGCACGAAGTCGTCGAAGCACGCGAGATCGCTGGTCACGACCGGACAGCCCTGCGCCATGGCTTCGAGCGGCGCGAGCGGAAAGGCTTCGCCCCGTGCGGCCGTCGACGGGTAGACGAAGATGCTTGCTCGCCGATACGCGGCGTCGAGCGCCTCGCGGTCGTAGATCGGCCCGGTCCAGTCGACCGGGAGCCCGAGATCGGCGGCCACATGCTTCAACGACGCGAGAAAATCCGCGCCACCGCCTCCGGCCGCCGCCTCGTGAGGTCCGACGATCCGCAAGGTCCACGCCGCGCGTTTCTCGCGATCGATCGCGGCGAACGCGCGGATCAGCAACTCGATCCCCTTTTCAGGATGCACCCGTCCGACGAAAAGCACCTCGTTCGAGCGCGTTGCCCAGGTCCGATCGACCTCGCCATCGTCGAGTCGTGAGGGCACATAGTTCGGCACCACTTTGACGAGGCCACCGACGTCCGGCGCCTGCTCCCGCACGGCGTCCGCAATGGCCGTCGACACGCACTGCAGTCGGTCGACGCGTCCATAGAGCTTCATTTGTCCCTGCGGGTATCGATGGACCGAGACGTAGACAGCGCCTCGGCGCGGGAGCATGGTGAGCAGCAGCGGAAGGAAGAATGTGTTGGTGACGATGACGTCTGCACGCCCGACGGCTCGCAGACAACGAAGCGAGTAAATCAAGTCCATAAGCTTCGCCAGCCCCCGCGAACGAGGGTAGTCAAAGCCAGCGACACGCGTGTAATTCACACCGTCCTGTTCGTTTCGCGCCGGCAGGCCGGGCCATCTGCGCGACACATGCGTCACTCCCAGCCCGCGCCGCGCGAATTCGCGTCCTAGCTCGAACCAGAGCTTCTCGACGGCGCCGCCAGCCACTGGCGGCACCGGTAGGAAAGCTCCCTGGACGATCGTGATGTTCATCGACCCTTTTTCGGCGCCGAATTTTTCGACCGTGACGCCACGACGTCAGTATCCGTGATGCAACACGCCGCCCGATGCCTCGGCGGCTGACGCCACCCGCGAGGCGATCATCGGTCGGCACTTCGTCACGCATCGGATCCGGCGTGGGCGCGCTCGCAATGCATCCTTCGTTTGTTGGATGCGCATCCGTGATGGATTTGGAAGTCTTCACATTTTCGTTCGCCGTATGCGCTCAAGTCACCCGAATGGCGGTTGCGTCCACCGATACCAGGGATATCGTTTACCTGCACACACCAATAAATTCGCGGCGGAGGAGGTCTGCAGTGCAGACCTACAGCGATGAAGATCCTGATCTACGGACTCAACTACGCGCCGGAACCGACCGGCATCGGTAAGTACACCGGTGAGATGGCCCCGTGGCTGGCGAAGCAGGGCCATGAAGTCCGAGCCATCGTTGCGCCCCCGTACTACCCGGCATGGGCCATCGAGCCCGGCTACAGCTCGTTGCGCACCCGGCGCGAGACGATTCAGGACGTCGAAGTCTGGCGCGCGCCCCTTTGGGTGCCTGCAACGCCGTCCGGGGGCAAACGCCTGCTGCACCTCGCCAGCTTTGCGCTGTGTTCGACGCTCGCACTCTTTCGGCAGATCGCCTGGAAACCGGACGTGGTGGTCGTCATCGCACCGGCGTTGGCCTGCGCGCCGGGCGGCTGGCTCCTCGCTCGACTCTCCGGCGCGAAGGCGTGGCTGCACATCCAGGATTTCGAGGTCGACGCCGCGTTCAAGCTCGGGCTGATGAAGGGGCGGCTCGTCCAGCGCGCCGTCGGCTTCATCGAGCGCAAGCTGCTGCGGCGCTTCGACAAGGTCTCGACCATCTCCCGCCGCATGCTCGAGCTGCTCGCCAGCAAAGGTGTCGAGGCGTCTCGCGCCGTGTCCTTCCCGAACTGGGTGGACGTCGGCGCCATCCTGCCCCTGCGTACGGTCAGTCCGTATCGCGCCGAACTCGGTATCGCCCCTGACGCCGTCGTCGCGCTGTTCTCTGGCAGCATGGGCGGCAAGCAAGGTCTCGAGATGCTCCCTCGAGCGGCGCGAGCGCTCCGCGAGAGGTTGCCGAAGCTCGTCTTCGTGATGTGCGGCGACGGCGTTTGCAAGCCGACGCTCGAGCGGGCGTCGGCCGGGCTGTCGAACATTCGCATCCTGCCGCTGCAACCGGTCGAGCGTCTCGGCGACTTGCTCGGTATGGCCGACATCCACTTGTTGACGCAACACGGCCAAGCGGCCGACCTTGTCATGCCGTCCAAATTGACCGGCATGTTGTCGAGCGGGCGACCGGTGCTCGCGACGGCGCATCCGCGGACGGAACTGGCCGACGTGGTCACGGGTCGAGGCGTCGTCGTTCCCCCGCACGATCTCGAGGCGTTCACAGCGGCGCTGGTGACACTCGCCGAGTCCGAGCCGATGCGGCGTGAACTGGGCAACAAGGCGAGGCTGTACGCGGAAGAGCACCTCGCTCGAGACAGGGTCCTGATCGACTTCGAGCAGGCGCTGCGCCGTTGCGTCAGCAACGCACCGGTCGTCAAGCCGGAGCCGGTCACGGTGACCGCACCGGTGCCCGCGCTCGCCGACATGGAAGTCGAGGTCGAAGAGGCATGCAAGTCGGCGTGAGCATCGGAGGCTCCGACCTCGCGATGCGGTATTTCCTCCGCGCCTGCGCGACGGCGCGGTCCCTTCGCGCGCAGGACGCCGCTACAGTCCGGGCTTACCGGCCACGAGCGGGCGGAACAGGTCAGGTTGCAAGATGAAGATGCAGTATGGCGGAGGGAGCAACCTTCCGATGAGCCCGTCCCAACGCTATGGCCAGTACGGCGTCGCGCAAGGGGGCGTGTGGCCGATGCCTCCGGTGATCGAGGACGACGCCGAATCGAAGGTCGACTGGGTCAGTTACGGTCGGAGCATCTACAAGCGGCGTTGGACCATCGCGCCGCTCGTCGCCGTGTGCACCCTTGCGGCTCTTTTCTACGCGCAGTCCGTCACGCCGGTGTTCCGCTCGACTTCGACGCTGCTGATCGAATCGGGCAAGGCGAAGATTCTGTCGATCGAAGAGGTCTACAACGGCGTTTCGCAGGATCGCGAGTACTACCAGACGCAGGTCGAGATCCTCCGTTCGCGCGACGTGGCGCTCCGCACCGTGATCGAAACCAAGCTGTGGGACGAGCCCGAGTTCGATCCCCGCAAGCCGGTGCGAAGCCTGCAGGGGCAGGTCAAGGATTTCATCAGCCCACCGCCACCGGCACCGCCCTGGACGGAGGCGCGGCTGGCGGATGCCGTCGTGGGCAAATTTCTCGGTGCGGTCACGATCGAACCGGTCCGACTCAGCCAACTCGTCAAAATTTCCTTCGACGCGACCGATCCGGTGCTCGCAGCCAAGATGGCCGACGCCACGGGCCTGAGCTTTATCGAGTCCGATCGTGACGCTCGGCTGAAACTCAATCTGTCGGTCACAGGCCTTCTCACCGATCGACTGAGCGCCTTGCGTGAGAAGCTGTTGCAGTCCGAGCAAGCGCTGCAGAAGTTCCGGGAAAGCGAGGGCATCGTCGCGGTGAACGGATCGCAGGGAATCGCGGGGCAACAGCTCGCCGAGATCGGTCAGCGCCTCGTGTCGGCGCGCGTCCGTCGGACCGAGCTCGAAAGTGCCTACCAGCAGGTCGCACGCATCAACGACGGCGATTTCTCCGCCGTGGCCGCGGTGATCAACCAGCCGGGTCTTGCCGACGCGCGCAACCGCGTCTCGCTCGCATCGCTCCAAGTCGAAGAGGTCACGCGCACGCTCGGCGACCAGCATGTGCGCGTGATCGAGGCACGAACGGCATTGGCAGCTGCGCAGAAGCAGTTGCAAGTGCTGTCGAAGTCGGTGGTGTCGTCGATGCGCAACGAAGTGCAGGCGGCCCGGGAGACGGAGCGCTCGCTCGAAGCGGCTCTCTCCGCAGCGCGCAGCAGCGTCCAGGGAGTGAACCGCCAGGAGTTCCAACTCGGGGTGCTCGAGCGTGAGGTCCAGGCGAACAAGCAGCTCTACGACTTGTTCCTCAGCCGCACCAAGGAAACGAACGTCAGCAACAACCTGCAGTCGGCGGTCGCCCGCATCGTCGACAGCGCGGCACCCGCGACGGCGCCGTTGCGGCCGAACAAGTTGCAGATCGTCCTGTTGACGTTTCTCGCGACGATCGGCTTGGCGTCGATCGCAGCGGTGTTGCGCGACAAGATGAAGCGATCGGTCAACGGCTCCGACGAAGCCGAGCAGCGGCTGCATCATCCCGTTCTTGCTACGTTGCCCGAGGTGCGGTCCGCCGACCCCCGGGCGCTGACGCGATCCTTCCTGGACCACCCGACCTCGCGGCATGCCGAGGGCATCCGTACCGCGCGCACGAGCATGTTGCTCGCCAAGTTCGAGGTCGCCCACAAGCTCATCCTCGTGACCTCGGCGTTGACTGGTGAGGGCAAGACCTCGTTCTGCACGAACCTGGCGTTCGCCCATGCGCAGACGAAGCGAACGCTGCTGATCGACTGTGATCTGCGCAATCCGCAGATCGGCAAGCGGCTCGGCTTGCCCGCCGACGCGATGGGCATATCCGACCTCGTCACCGGCAACGCCGACATCAAGGACTGCGTCCATGCAGTCCATGGCTCGTCGCTGCTGGTGATGCCGGCCGGCGATCTTCCGGCGCATCCGGAAGATTTCCTCTTGTCGCCACGGTTCCGCGACGCATTGAAGTCACTGGCCAACCGCGTCGACATCGTGTTGATCGATTCACCGCCGGTCGCTGCATGCAGCGACGCCTTGATCCTTGCGCAACAGGTCAACGACACCATCTTCGTCGTCAAGGCGCGCGACACCCCGCATCTTTTGGCGCAGAAAGGGATCGAGCGCCTGCAACGCGCGGGCGCGAGCATTCTCGGCTTGGTCTTGACGAACATGGATATCCCGACGGGAGACGCGGCAAGACGCCATCACGGCACTCCCGGTTTCGAGGATTCGCGGACATCGATCGAGCACACGGTGCTCGGGACCTGAAGACGCCGTGGACTCGGCGACGACCTCCAACCGGGCCTCGGGATGACAGCTGCGGTCGCCCGGTATCGCGCACGGCGTTCGACCCCGGCTGCGCGCTGAACCGGCCGGCAGCATCGCACCCATGTATCAATCGCTCCAGGCCGGCCGAGCCATCGCCGCAGCGCTCGTCGTGGCCTTTCACCTCGGCGGCACATTCGCCCAGGACAAATACTTCGGCTTCAAGGGCTTCGATGCGCTGTTCGCGTGGGGCGACTCGGGTGTCGAGTATTTTTTTGTCCTGAGCGGCTTCCTGATCACGATCGCGCACCGGCGCGACTTCGGGCAGCCGAATGCCTTCCGTGGCTATGTCGCGAAGCGGGTGCTGCGCATCTATCCGACGTACTGGCTTGTCTGCCTGGCCGTGTGTGCAGCAGCCCTGGCGGCTCCGGCCCTGAAGCAAGCGCTGCCAAACGACTTGCCGACGTTGTTGATGGCGCTGGCACTGATTCCGCAGGACCCGGCGGTCGTCGGCGGCACCGGGGCGCCGATCCTTTTCGTGGCGTGGTCACTGCAGTACGAGATGTTTTTCTACGGTGTGGTCGGCCTCGCGGTGCTTCAGCGTGGTGTCGGTTTTTGTATGGCGTTCGCGTTGCTGGTCCTGCCAGCGGCATGCGCTGTCGGCAGCTGTAGCAACTTCCCGGCGTCGTTTTTCGGCAACAACTTGATCCTGCTGTTCGGGTTAGGCGTGGCCGGTGCGTACTTCGTCCGCAGCCGGGCAACGCTGCCGAATCCGTTGGCGATCGGTGTCGCGGGCGTGTTCGCCTTCGTGGGATTCGGCTTGTTCGAGACCTGGTACGGCCGCGACGCGCTCGCCGTCGACCGTCGGCTCGTGTTCGGCGTGTTCAGCGCCGTCATCATCGTCGCGCTGGCCCGCGCCGAGAACGATCGCACGCTGCGACTGCACTCGCGGTGGGTCACGATCCTCGGCGATTCCTCGTACGCGCTCTACCTGTTGCACATCCCGGTGATCTCGTTGATGGTCAAATTGCTCGTGCGAGCTGGCGTGTCCACGATGCCGGCCATGGTGGCCGCATTCCTCGGTGTGTTCGCCAGTTGCGTCGCGGTTGCGGTGCTGTTCCATCTGACCATCGAACGAAGGATGCTCGCGGCATTGCGGCCGTTCATAGGGCCGCCGGCGGCGGTGCCGTCGCGGACCGGCCCTGCGACCGGTGCGATCGGCGCGCAGAGTCCGCGCGCTTCGGAGCACGGACTGTGATGTGCACCGTTGCCCGTGAAGTGTCGTCGGAGCAACAGCCATGAGCGCGGTGCGAACGATGCTCGGCCGGCCGGCTGTGCGACGCATCCTGGCCGCCACCGGCTCGAACGCCTATTCCCAGGCGACGACGATCGCGATCCAGCTCTTGTCGCTTCCGCTGTTCCTGTCCAAGTGGGACCTGGCGACGTACGGTCAATGGCTCGTGCTGTCCGCCGTTCCGTCGTATCTCTCGATGGCCGACGTCGGAATGGTGACGGCAGCCGGCAACCGGATGACGATGCTGATGGGCGACGGCGACTCGGCGCAGGCGAACCGCGTCTTCCAGAGCGTCCTCGTGTTCATGCTCGGCGTGGCCGCGATCGCGCTGCCGGTCGTCGGGCTCGCCGTTTTCGCATGGCCGACGGATGATGCGGCCTCATGGCAAGCGAAGGCGACGATCGGCCTGCTCGCAGCGGCCATCGTCGTCAATCTGCTTGGCGGCTTGCCCGAAGCGGTCTACCGTGCGACGCAACGCTACGCGCTCGGCAACGCGCTGGCCAACACCACGCGCCTGTTCGAATGGCTCGGTGGGCTCGGCGGGCTTTGGCTCGGCGGCACGTTCGTCGCCGTCGCCGCCGGCGCCTTGCTGCCACGTGTGCTCTGCACGGCCGCGATGGCCTTGCACGCTGCCCGCTCGACGCCGGCATTTCGTTGGGGTTGGCACGACGCGAACGTCGGAGAGGTGCGCGCCTGCGCCGGTCCGGCCGTGTCGTTCATGGCGTTCCCCGCTGCCAATGCCTTGAACTACCAGGGCATGACGCTCGTCGCAGCGGCGGTGCTCGGCCCGGCCGCGGCGGTGATCTTCAACACCTACCGGACGATGGCTCGGGTCACGGTCCAGGCCACCGGCATGTTCAGCAACGCGCTGTGGCCGGAGTTCGCGCGTCTCTACGGCAAGCGCGACCGCGTATCGCTGCGGTTGCTGTTCCGCCGCTCCTCTTTGATCGGTTGGGCGCTCGCGGTCGCGGCGAGCGCCGTCGTGTATGTCGCGGCACCGAGCATGCTGCAGATCTGGGCGAAAGGGAAAATCGAGTTCTTGCCGCCGCTGATGTTCGCCGCGATGCTTTATGCCGGAGTCGCAGGCGGCTGGCACGTCTCGCGCGTGCTGCTCTTGTCGACGAACGAGCATCGCGCGCTCGCATGGCCGTTCCTGCTGGCGTCGGCGGTTTGCCTGCCGATCGCATGGCTCGTTGGCCGAAGCGACGGCCTCGTCGGCATCATGCTCGTGATGCTCGGGCTCGAGGTCGCGATGCTTGCCTGGTGCGCGTGGCTCGCACGCCGCCTGCTCGGTACGGCGGACACGGCAGCATCGGTGGGCGCAGCCGCATGAAAGCGGTGCTGACGACGCTCGGCAAGTTCCACAGCTTCGACCTCGCTCGGCAGCTGCATGCAGCCGGCGCGCTCGAAGCGGTCTATTCCGGCTACCCGCGCTTCAAGCTTCGCAACGAAGGTTTGCCGGCAACGAAGGTGCGCACGTTTCCCTACCTCCATGCGCCGTACATGGCGTCGGGTTGGCGCGATCGGCTCGGCCTCGGCGTCCTGCGGCAGTGGGAGCTCTGGGACCGTGCGTCGCTCGACGGTTTCGTCGCGCGGACGCTGCCGAATGCCGACGTCTTCGTCGGCTTGTCCGGCTGCGGTCTGGCGACCGGTCGCGTCGCGCGGCGTCGCGGCATGAAGTACGTCTGCGACCGCGGATCGACGCACATCCGCCACCAGAACGACGTGCTGGCCGACGAGCACTTGCGCTGGCAATTGCCCTTCGCCGGCATCGACCCGCGCATCGTCGAGCGTGAAGAAGCGGAATACGCCGCCGCGGACGTCATCACCGTGCCCTCGAGCTTCGTCCGTGCCACGTTCACCGCCCGCGGCATCGCGGCGGACAAGGTGCGAATCCTCAGCTACGGCGTCGACCTCGAACGCTTCCACCCGGTCGAGCCTCCGGTCGACGGCCGCTTCGATCTGCTCTTCGTCGGCGGCGTCAGCCTCCGCAAGGGCGTGCCCTATCTGCTGCAGGCGTACCGCGCATTGCGGCATCCGCGCAAGTCGCTGACGATTGCTGGCATCGCCGAACCCGCGGTCGTCGCGCGCATGCGTGCGCTCGGTCTCGTCGACGACGGCATCCGCTTTCTCGGCCACGTGCCCCAACCCGAGCTCAAGTCGCTGATGAGCCGGAGCCACGCGCTGGTGTTGCCGAGCATCGAGGAGGGCCTGGCGATGGTGATGGCGCAGGCGCTCGCCTGCGGCTGCCCCGTCGTCGCGACACGCAACGCGGGCGCAGACGACCTGTTCTCCGACGGCGTCGAGGGTTTCGTCGTCGAGGCGCAACGCGCCGACCTGCTTGCCGAACGCCTGCAGGCGCTCGCCGACGACACGCCGTCGCAGCTGCGCATGCGGGCTGCCGCGCTGGCGCGCGTGCGGTCGATCGGCGGCTGGTCGCATTACGGCGCCAACGCGCTGCGCCTCTACCGCGAACTCGTCGGAGACCGCGCATGACGCGGGACGACGCACAGGCGATCGGCGAGGAGCCGTCTGGCGCCGTCGCGGCGAGCCTGTCGGTGCTCTACCTCGGACCGATGTCGGGCACGAGCCTGCACCGGCGCGATGCATTCCTTCGCTTGGGCCATCGGGTGACGACGGTCGAGCCGCGCCGCCTGCTGCCCGACTCCGCCTGGATCGACCGGATCGAATGGCACCTGAGCCCCGGCGCGCTCGGCGCCGTGGTGGCTCGCCGGCTCGACTCGAACCTCGGCGACCGGCGCTTCGATCTCGCGTTCGTCGACGGCGGCAGCCTGCTGACCCGGGACGGCGTGCAGCGCCTGCGCGCCCGCTGCGACCGCGTCGTCAACTTCAACCACGACGACCCCTTCGGCCATCGCGATCGCACGCGCTTCTCGGCGTACCGCGCCGCGGTGGCCGTCTACGACCTCGTCGTCGTCGTCCGACCCGTCAATGTCGAGGAAGCGAAGCGCGCCGGCGCGAGGCAGGTCCTCCACCATCCGATGGTGTCGGACGAGCTCGCCCATGCGCCCCGGCCGATCGATTCCGCGTTCCGCGCACGCTGGACGTCCGACGTCGCATTCGTCGGTTCGTGGATGCCGGAGCGCGGGCCGTTCCTCGCCGAGCTGATCTCGCGCGGCGTTCCGGTGTCGATCTTCGGCCCAGGTTGGCGAAAGGCGCCCGAGTGGCCGAGGCTGAAGGCCGCTCACCGTGCCGACTACCTCGACGGCGACGACTACGCCTTCGCGGTGCAATGCGCCAAGGTGTCGCTCGGCCTGCTGTCCAAGGGCAACCGTGACCAGCACACCACGCGGTCGATGGAAATCCCGGCGCTCGGCGGCCTCCTGTGCGCCGAACGGACGCCCGAGCACCTCGCGTTCTACCGCGACGGCGAGGAAGCCGTCTTCTGGCGCGATGCTGCCGAATGCGCCGACGCCTGCCGCGGGCTGCTCGCCGACGACGGCCGCCGGCTGCGGATCGCCGAGCGCGGCCGGCAACGCAGCCTCGTCAACGGCTACACGAGCGAGAACCTGATTCGCCGCACGCTGGAGGCGCTCGGGTCATGATGAATCTCGACGTCCGCCGCTGGCAGGATGGCGACCCCGGTCGCATGGCGGCGCCGAGGCCGATCGCCAGACCGCGGGACGCGCTGCGCGAAGTGCGGCTCGGCTACGCGGGCCTCGTCGCCCTGTGCGCGGCGCTGCAAGTCATCTTTTTCTCGCGCTACGAGGACAACCTGCTGTCGACCGCGCTCGCATTCGCGTCGTCGATCGTCGGCATCCTGCATGCGCTGAACACGCGACGCTTCCGCGCGCAGCCGATTTCCGCGCTGATCCTGCTGTTCTACACGACGACCGCGACGAGCGGCGCGCTGCTCGTCAAGACGCTCGAGTGGACGCCGCTCGCCGAGCGGCTGCTCGTGCCCACCGAGACCTTCGGCGTCCTGTTCGCGACGCAAGTGCTGCTGCTGCTCGCCGATCGCCTCTACATGTCCGCATCGCCGCTGCAGCGGCTGCGCCGGTCCATCGCCGCAAAATGGTTGCGGCCGATCGGCGTGATGGCTTGGCCGAGCGACTGGCAGTTGTGGGTGCTCGGCCTCGTCGGCTGCGCGAGCGTCATGTTGACAGGCACCGACTACGAGAGTGGTGCGAGCTTCGGCATGGGTTCGGCAGGCGCCAAGTTGTTCCGCGCCTTCGGCTTCCTCAAGTTCGCACCCTTCCTGATTCCGTTCCGCGACGCCCTTTCCGGCTTTCCGGCACGTCCGCGGCTGCCGCTGGTGCGCCTCGCTGCCTACTTCGCGGCGCTGGTCGGCATCAGCTTCGCGACCAACAGCCGGTCGACCTTCGCCGACGCGGTGCCGACGATCGCCATCTGCGCGCTGCTCGCGCAGGGTCTCGGCCTGATCGACTTCCGGCGCATTCCGCCGTCGAAGCTCATCGTGTTCGTGCTCGCCGCCGCCCTCGGCAGCCTGCTGCTGTCGCGCGTTGCGCTCGCGATGGTCGTCGTACGCGACTACCGTCACGGCGTGACCTTCGGCATGTTGATCCAGATGACCGTCGAAGCGCTGTTCAACAGCGAGTGGCTCGACGCGGCGCGGACGAAGATGGAAAGCGCCGTCAACATCGGCGACTACAGCGAAACATACGTCGACAGCCGGTTCCTCGCGCGATTCCTGCTCACGAAGTTCCACGACAACATCCTCTACTACCTCGGCCTGTTCGGCGACGACCACCTGCATTCGTACCGCGAGTTCATGTCGAACCGCTTCGCCGCGACGCTGCCCGACCCGCTGCTGCGCGCCCTCGGCATGAACATCGACAAGCAGGATCTCGTCGTCTCGAACGGCGACTATGTCGTCTACATCATCGACGGCTGGGGCCTGGGCGGCTTCAAGACCGGCTCGATGATCGCCGAGGTCTACGGCGTCTTCGGTTGGATGTTTCCGCTCGTGCTCGTCGCCAGCGCCTTGATGCTGTTCGTGTTCCACGATGCCTTCGCACTCGCCACGCCGTACGGGCGCCTGGCGTTCTCGCCGTTGATCCTCCTTCTCATCTGGAACCTCGTCGGCACGACCGCCGCATTCGGACTCGGCGCCGAAACCGTCACGGCGATCCCGTCGGGCATCGTCCGAGGGCTGCCGCAGAACGTCCTCGTCTATCTCATCGCGGTCACCGGCGTGAAGCTGCTCGGACGGTTGATCGGTCGACGCTGAAACCGGCTGCGAGGCGTGCCGTGTCGGCGCCCCGAGGGACGCCCTGCACGGAAAGCTTGTAGAGTGCTTGGGCGAGGGGGTGCCCCGCATGCCTTTCCGAACGTCGGAGACCGAGTTGCCTACGTCCAGCGATTCGCCCGCTGCTTTCCTCGACCCGAGCGCCCCACCTGTCGCCGATGCGTGGTGAAGCTGCCGTCGCGCCGGACCATGGCGGCCTCGAACGCTCTGCACGGCTCACCGGCTGCCATCACTGCGGTGCCGTCCAGGGCGTGCCGCCGGTACCCCGCCGCACACTCCTCAGCTGTGCGGTCTGCGACTCGGCGCTCGAGCGCATCCACGGCCGCAGCGTCACCGCCGCGCTGGCGTTCTCGTCGGCCGCGCTGATCCTGCTGATCGCCGCGATCCTCGAGCCGTTTCTCGGCACGTCGATCTACGGCATCACGCGGCGGAGCTGGGTGAGTTCGAGCGCGACCATCATGGTGCGCAACGGCTACCCCGAGCTCTGCGTCGCGGTCGGGCTCTGCATCATCGTCTTCCCGCTGCTGCGCCTCGCGTTGGTGACGACGGTGCTCGGCCTGCTCGAGGCGGGCTCACGGCCGCGCTGGCTCGGCAGGGCGTTCCGCTGGGCCGAGGCACTGCAGCCGTGGGCGATGCTCGACGTCTTCCTGCTCGGCTTCGTCGTCGCCGTCGCGCGCCTGCGCAGCGAACTCAACGTCGATCTGTTCCTCGGCGCCTACTGTTTCGGCGCGTCGGCGCTGCTGTCGCTGATGGTGCGGGCGACGCTCGACAGCGCCGCGGTCTGGCATCGCATCGGGCCGCGGCGGCCGCCGCTCGACGGCGCGCCGTCGATCGCGTGCAACGCATGCAAGCTCGTCGTGCCCGACTCGATGGAGGCCTGTCCGTGTCCGCGCTGCGGTGCGCGGATCCATGCGCGCAAGCCCAACGCCGTCGGCCGAGCCGCCGCGCTGATCCTCGCCGCGGCCTTGCTCTACCTGCCGGCCAACCTCTATCCGATGGCCACCCTGCCGATCGGCCTCACGCCCACCGACTACACCGTGCTCGTCGGCGCGATCGACCTGATCGATGCGAAGCTCTACGCGCTCGGCCTGCTGGTGCTCGTCGCGAGCTTCGTGATCCCGCTCGGCAAGCTCGCCGGCCTCGTCTGGTGCATCGCCTCGGTGCTGCGCCGCTCCGATCGCCGGCTGGTCGCGAAGACGCGCGTCTTCCGCGTCATCGAGGAAATCGGCCGCTGGTCGATGATCGACGTCTTCGTCATCGCGAGCTTCGTGCCGATCACCAATTTCAACGCGCTGATCTATGGTCGCACCGGCCCGGCCGCGTCGGCCTTCGCGGCGGTCGTGATCCTGACGACGCTCGCCGCGCAATGCTTCGATCCCCGCCTGATGTGGGACGCTGCCCAACCTCGGAAGCCGCCATGAGACTTGTCCGTCCCGATTCCGGCGCTCCGGCGCGGGAGTCCGCCCGTGGATGACCTGCACACGCCGGTGCCGCCGCCGCCCGAGCCGCCCGCCGCGCCGGTCGCCCGCGTGCGGCGCAGCCGCTGGGTCGGCATCGTCTGGGCCGTGCCGCTCGCGGCACTGCTGATCGTCGGCTTCCTGGGCCTGCGCGCGCTGACCAACCGCGGCATCGACGTCGTCGTGACCTTCGATTCGGCCGCCGGCGCCAAGCCCGACGACACCAAGGTCATCTACCAGGGCGTCGAAGCGGGCACGGTGACGAAGATCGAGCTGAACCCCGACGGCCGCCGCGTCGACATGACGGTCCGGATGGACCCGCGGTCCGAACCCGGCCTGACGACGACGACCAAGTTCTGGCTGATCGGCGCGTCGCCGACCTTCAACGACCTGTCGTCGGTCAAGGCAGCTGTCGCCGGCGTGGCGATCGGTGTCGCGCCCGGCACCGGCGGCACGCCGACACGGCGTTTCAGCGGCTTCAACGAACCGCCGATCGTGCTGCCGGGGACGCCCGGCCGCGCCTACGTGCTGACGTCGGACGTGCTCGGCACGGCGCGGGTCGGCTCGTCGCTCTACTTTCGCGGCCAGGAGGTCGGCAAGATCACCGCGACCCGTTTCGCCTCCCCCGGGTCCTTCCAGCTCGACATCTTCATCTTCGCGCCGTACGACCTCCTCATCCGGCCCGACACCCTGTTCTGGGTCTCGAGCCCGGTGCGGGTGTCGCTCACCGACACCGGCGCGAGCGCGAGCCTCGAACATGCGGGCGCGCTGATCAACGGCGCCGTCGAGGTCGACCACCTCGGCGACGACAGCGCGGCGCCGAGTCCGGCCGGCGCGCCGTTCGTGCTGTACCAAAGCCGCAGCGAAGCCGAGGCCGGCCCGGTCGGCCCGGAAGTGCCCTACGCGTTCAGCTTCAGGGGCCCCGGGGGGGAGCTCAATCCCGGCTCGCCGGTCCGCCTGCTCGGCTTCCAGATCGGTGAAGTCAAGACCGTCCGGATGGTCGTCGACGAGCGGACCGGCGGCGTGTCGACCGCCGTCGTCGCGATGCTCTACCCACGGCGGCTGCAGGTCGCGATGCCTGCGGCCGCGGCGGCCTCCGGCCCGCCCGGGGCCGCGGAGGCGGCTTGGCGAGAGCCGACCGACGCCGCGGTCACGCGCCTGCTCGCGCTCGGCCATCGCGCCCAGCTGGTGCAGAAGCCGCCGGTCATCGGCGGCCGCATCATCACGCTCGACAGGGTCGTCGGCGCCGGTCCGGCGACGCTCGGACCGGGAACACCGCGGAGCGTGCCGACGATCGAAGCGGCAGGCGGCCTCGACGCGATCACCGGGCAGGTGAGTCAGCTTCTCGTGAAGTTCAACGCCCTGCCGATCGAGGCGATCGGCCGCGACGTGCAAATCCTCACCGGCCGCCTCAGCCAGCTCGCGTCGTCGTCGCAGCTCACCGACAGCCTGCAGCGGCTCAACGGCACGCTCGCCCAGGCCGAGAAGATGCTCGCCGACGTGCAGCCGCAGGTCGGCCCGCTGCTCGACAAGGTGAACCGTGCGGCGGACGAAGCGGCGACGACCGTCGCGGCGGCCCGCGGCGTCATCGCCGGCGGCGGCTCCGGCCTCGGCGGCTCGAGCGACGCGAGCTTGCCGGCGGCGCTCCAGGAGCTGACCGATGCGGCACGCTCGATCCGGTCGCTCGCCGACTACCTCGGCCGGCATCCCGAGTCGCTGATCCGCGGCCGCGGGTCGGAACCGTCCGGCAACGACGCGCGAAAGGAGTCCCGATGACACGCCGCCGGACCGACACCCGGACCGACCCACCTCCAGGTGCGGCGCACCGCCGCATGCTCGGCAGCAAGGTCGCGCTCGTCGTCGCGGCGAGCCTCGTCGCCGGCTGTGGAAGCAGCCCGCCGATCCGCTACCACGCGCTGTCCGCGGTCGTGGCGCGGCCCGATGCGCCCGCGGCCTACGACGGGCCGGTGCTCGCCATCGGCTCGGTGCAGGTGCCGCCGGCGTTGACGCGGCAGGAACTCGTCCGCGAGACCGCCTCGGGCCGCTTCGAGGTCCGCGAGTTCGACCACTGGGCCGCGCCGCTGCCCCGGCTCGCGCGCCAGGTGCTCGCCGAGGACCTGCAGTCGCGGCTGCCGGCCGGCAAGGTGGTCTACCCCGGCGCGGCGTGGCCCGAGGCGGGTGCGGTGATCGATGTCGACGTGCTGTCGTTTCGGCTCGACGACGGTGTCGCGACGATGGCCTTGAGCTGGAGCCTGCGACAGCGGCCGACTTCCGGCGGCGCGCCGGGTGGGCTGCGCGGTGCGCAGTTGCGGCTCGAGACGCCGGCCGACTCGGGCAGCCCGGAAGCGACGACACGCATCTGGAATGCGCTGCTCGCTCAACTCGCCGACCGCATCGTCGCCGAGGTCGCAGGCACGTCGACGCGCAGGTAACGGCGTCTCCACGGGCATGCGCCTTGCCGATCGCCGAGCACCCAGCAACACGGGAGCTCGGCTCCGGAAAGGCACATCATGAGCATCGTCGACAAGGTCATCGCTGCCGTCACCCCGCCCGAAAGCGATCAGGCGCGGGTGGAAGCTCGCGCCAAGGCCCGGGCGCTCGCCCAGCCAGGCAGCTGGCTCGAGATGGTCCTCGACCATCACCTGAAGATCGAACACGCGTTCGCGGCGGTGGAATCGGCGTCGACGCCGGCGAGCCGTGTGGCGGCGCAGAAGGAGCTGGCGGTTCTGCTGAACGGTCACTCGATCGCCGAAGAGGCCACGCTCTATCCGGCGCTCGCGCTGCACGACGAGAAGGCGCATGCCGAGATGGCGTACCTCGAGCAGAGCATGACGAAGATCCAGCTCGCCGCGCTCGACGATCTCGATCCGATGAGCAAGGACTATCTCGACAAGCTCGGCCACATCCGCGGCGCGGTGCTCCACCACGTCTACCAGGAAGAAGGCACGTGGTTCCCCGACCTGCTCGAGAAGCTCGACCCCGCCGTGCAGAGCCGCATGACGCTGCGCTACCAGGAAGAGGTCGCCCGCTATCTCGGCACGGCGGTCGCCTGAGTCGCGCGATGGCTTCCGACACTGCCGCCCCGGGCGAGCCAGAGCGCATCGACATCGACGACGAGCGGAATCTTGCCGACTGGGCACGCAAGCTCGATGCGACGCCCGATCAGCTGAAGGAGGCGGTCGGTGCCGTCGGGCCGCTGGCCGCCGACGTCGAGATGCACCTCAAGGGCTCGCGCAGCACGACCAACGCCGACCGCGTGGAGGACGCGGGCGGCTGAGTTCGTGCCCGGCACGGTCACCGGCGTATCTTGCGTAATATTCCGACCGGCACCGTCATTGCACCAGGGTTCGCTGCCCGGCAGCATCTGATCTGA
>CAXUDL010000024.1:0-70379 GCA_964249855.1 uncultured Rhizobacter sp.
AATCCACCAAGCGATTGATCTACCGCTGGTCAAGATGGGGTGGCTGGACGCTCACCGCCGTTCGCCGTTCGCCGTCCGCCGTTCGCGGGTCGCGGGTCGTTCGAGCCGCGAGCCGCGAGCCGCGAGCCGCGAGTCGCAGGCCGTGATCGGCGCACGTCAGACCGATCAGTCGGGTCGTAGCACTTCCTCCGGCAGCCCCTGGCGCAGCCACTCCTCGGCGGCGCGATCAGGCTCGAGCGCGTTCCAGCGCGGCTCGTTGCGCAACGCCTCGGCCGCATGCTCGAGATCCAGCCGGTCGACGTTCGGCCATTGACGATGGAGGCGCGTCGCGCAGCGCCAGATCCACTCGGCAGGGTCCATCGGAGTCTTCCTCACAATCCTCGGCAGGCCATGCTAGCCGAAGATACTGGATGGAAGTACAGTACTTCGAGACGAGCAGTTTCACCGAACAGCCATGAGACGACTTCCGATGCCGACCCTCCGGGCCAGCCCTGACCGGCAATCGCCGGGCGACGCCATGCGCGCCGCTCAGCGCCTTGCGTTCGCCGTCTCGACCGGCCGGCCGAGCGCCCCGCGGATCGTCGACTCGGCCTGCGCCGCGGAGGCGAAACTCGCGTCGGCGCCCACGTCCGTCCGCGAGCCGGTCTCGCCCAGCCATGTGTCGTCGAACGCGCGGCCGCTGACGACGACGACGAGTCGGGGGTTGCACGACGCGCGGCGGGCCCGGCGAATCATTTCGCCGAGCTGCGGCAGCCGGTGTTCGCGCCGGAACGACGTGCTGAGCGACACGTCCAGCGCGTCGACCCAGCGCCGCCCCAGCAACCGGTCGAGCGCGTCGCCTGTGGCCGGGAATTCGAGCTGCGGACTCCAGCCGGCATGCCAGAGCATTTCGGCATCGATCGCGGCACCGAGCTGGTGGGTCTCGCCGGGCAGCGGCACCACCAGCACGCTCGGCGCGGTCTCGCGCAGCGCTTGCCGCGGCACGCGCCGGCCGACTTCGTGCAAGATCGCCTGCAATTGGACCAGGGCGAGGCTCACGTCGATGTCGCTGCAATCGTCGTTCTGCCAGAGATCGCCGAGGCAACGCGCCGTCGGCTCGAACAGCGTCGCCGCCAGCACGCCGAGCGAGCCGCAGAAGCAGAGCGCGCGACACGCGAGCCGTTGCGCCGCATCGAGCTCAGCCGCCCGCAGCAACCGGGTCAACTCCGCAGCGGACGCCGACACCCCACGGGCGGCGCCGGAGGGCGGACGAGACGCCGGCGAGCGGTCGGGCGTCGCACGCGGACGTCGGCTCGAGTCGAAGGCTGCGCACAACCGGGGCACGACCACCGTGCGAATCAGGTCCGACAGGACCGCTTGTGGATCGGCGAGCGTCGGCATATCTGCACGATATTGCAACCGGCGGCGCAACGCTGCGCCCGTAATTACCCGACCCCCTCGAGCCGCGCTGCCGGCAGGAGCATCGAATGGCTGAGTCAGGCGCAGGCGCGGGCGTGGACGCGCTCGTGCTCGTGCTCGGCGACCAGCTCGACCCGCACGCCGCAGCGTTCGACGGGTTCGATCCGTCGCAGGACGCAGTGTGGATGGCCGAGGTTGCCGAGGAATCGACCCACGTGTGGTCCGCCAAGCCGCGCATCGCCATGTTCCTGTCGGCGATGCGGCATTTCGCCGAGGCCTTGCGCGCGGTCGGCCGCACGGTGCACTACACACGCCTCGACGACCCTGCCAATCGCGGCGGCCTGGCCGCCGAGCTCGCCGCCGCGATCGATCGACTGCGGCCGAACCGGCTCGTCATGACGGCTCCCGGCGACTGGCGCGTGCTGCAGGCGCTCGGGGCGCAGGCCCGCGCGGCGGGTCTGACCCTCGACATCCGTCCGGACCGGCACTTCTACACCACGGTGGGCGAGTTCTCCGATCACCTGCGCCGTCATCGAGCGTTGCGGATGGAAACCTTCTATCGCGAGCAACGTCGGCGCCACGACGTCCTCATGGTCGACGGCGAGCCCGAAGGCGGCCGCTGGAACTACGACGTCGACAACCGCGAGGCGTTTCCGAAGAGCGGCCCCGGCGAGCTGCCGGCGCATGCGGACTTCCAGCCCGACGGCATCACCCGCGACGTCGTCGCGCTCGTCGACACCCGCTTCGCTGACCATCCGGGGTCGCTCGACGCGTTCGCCTGGCCGGTCACGCGGGCCGATGCGTTGCGCGCGCTGGCGGTGTTCGTCGACGAGCGCCTGCCGCTCTTCGGCCGTTACGAGGACGCGATGTGGCCGGGCGAGCCATGGCTGTACCACTCCCAGTTGTCGTCGTCGCTGAACCTCAAGCTGCTCGACCCGCGGGAGGTGGTCGGTGCCGCGGTCGGCGCCTGGCGTGCCGGCAAGGCGCCGCTGGCGGGCGTCGAGGGCTTCGTGCGGCAGATCCTCGGCTGGCGCGAGTACGTCCGCGGCGTCTACTGGACGCACATGCCGGCCTACCTCGACCTCAACGCGCTCGACGCCCGCGAGCCGCTGCCGGCCTGGTACTGGAACGGCGCCACCGACTTCGCCTGCCTGCGCGAGGTGCTGACGCAGACGCTCGCGCTCGGCTACGCGCATCACATCCAGCGCCTGATGGTGTCGGGACTTTTCGCGCTGCTGCTCGGCGTCCGGCCGCAGGAGGTCCACGCCTGGTATCTGGCGGTCTATGTCGACGCGGTCGAATGGGTCGAGCTGCCGAACACCCTCGGCATGAGCCAGTACGGCGACGGCGGCGTGATGGCGAGCAAGCCCTACATCGCGAGCGGCCGCTACATCGAGCGCATGGGCGGCCCGTGCCGGAGCTGCCGCTACGAGCCGGGTCAGCGCGTCGGCGAGACGGCGTGCCCGTTCACGACGCTGTACTGGGACTTCCTGATGCGCCACGAAGCGCTGCTCGCCGCGAACCATCGCATGGCGCCGCAGGTCCGCAACCTCGGCCGGCTCGACGCGGCCGAACGCGAGGCGGTGCGCTCCCGCGCCGCTGCGATCCGGCGCGGTGAACTCGGAAAGCTGCGCACGCCGTCGGACCCTTCGTTCGAGCCGATGCTGCCATTCGAGGCACGGACGGCTCCTGCGCCTCGCCAGAGGAAGCGCCGTTGACCTCGTGCCGGCGATTCACAGGGACGACGGCGATGCACAGCCCTGACGGCGGGCTCCGGTGGCGCGCGGTGTCGCATCGACCGCAATCGGCATCGGACCGATCACGATCGAGCGGACGAGCACGCCCCGACATGCCACGCGACGTGCCGCCATGACCGCGAACGACGCGCTCCCCGCCCGTTCGCGACGCGTCGAGTCGCGTCGGCACGACGAGCCCGTGCTCGCCGGCGCGGCACCACGCACGTCCGAGCCGATCCGGTGGCCCGGCCTCGACCTGCTGCGCAGCATCGCCATCGTCTGGGTCATGCTGTTCCACTCCTTCGTGGTCGGCGGACTTGGCCCGCGCTGGGACTGGCTGGCGCGCTACGGCTGGATGGGCGTCGATCTCTTCTTCGTGCTGAGCGGCTTTCTAATCGGAACGCAGCTGCTCGCGTCGACCGGGCCGGGCCGCCGGCTGTCGTTGCGGGACTTCTATCGTCGGCGCGCCCGCCGCATCCTGCCGGCGTACTTCGCAGTCCTCGCCGCCTACTGCTTCTGGCCCGCATTCCGCGAAGCACCCGGCATGGAGCCAGCCTGGAAATTCGCGACCTTCGTGGTCAACCTCAGCATCGACTACGGCCGCAACACTGCGTTCTCGCACGCCTGGTCGCTCTGCGTCGAGGAGCATTTCTACCTGGCATTTCCGCTGCTCGCACCCTGGCTCGCGAGTCGCGCGACGAAAGGTCCGCTCCTCGCGGCGGGTGCCTGTGTCGTCGGCGTCGGCATCGCGTCGCGAGGCCTCGCGTGGTGGCACGGCGTCTCGACGGGCGCCGATGCCGGGCGCAACTGGTATGTCGAAGACGTGTACTACCCGACGTGGAACCGGCTCGACGGGTTGCTCGCCGGCGTGGCCCTGGCGCTTTGGAAGGTGCGCGCGCCAAGGTCCTGGGCGCGCGCCCGGCGTCACGCCGACGCGCTCATGGTCGTGGGCCTCGCGACCACTGCCCTGGCTTGCTGGTTGTTCCGCGATCGGGTCGGATGGGCGGGCAACACCCTCGGCTGGCCGGTGCTCGCCCTCGGTTTCGGTGCGCTGGTGTTCGCCGGCGCGGGCCGCGGAAGCGTCCTCGATCGCTGGCGCGTTCCGGGCGCTGCCGGGCTGGCTGCGATCTCCTACAGCCTCTACCTGGTGCACAAGGCGGCGTATCACCTCGTCGAGGCCACTTGGGGCGCGGCACTCGAAGGCCGCGGCCTCCTCGCCTTCATCGCCTACGGCGGTGCGGCGCTCGCTGCCGGAACAGCGCTGCACTTCGCCGTCGAGCGGCCGTTCCTGCGGTGGCGACAGCGACTGCCCAACGTCCGGACCGACCGCGCGGCTTCGACGTCGCGCTGAGGGCCCGACCCGAAGGCTTCGAGGTCCGGACCAAGGCGCCGACGGCGAGGCGCCGATGTCGAGACGGGGACCGACGGCGGGTGCGAGGTCGCGGCGAGCGCGGCCACTGTACGTCGGAGTCGAGCCGACAGGACCGCTGGGCGCTGGTCACGAGGCGCGTACGACGGCCGCGCTACAGGCCCGAGCAACGCCCGACGCCGGGCTCAGATACCGAGGCTGTTCGCCCGCCGCGCCGATCTCGATCCGAGGCCCGACCGACCGCCGGGCGCCAACCGCGAAACGACGCCCGATGGTCGCGCACGGATGCCGAGGCAAGGCCGACCGCCGGATGTCGACCGACGCGCACCGGCCAGCGCGCGCCGTCGTCAAGTCAGGGCCCGACCGCCGCATGCCGATGTCGAGCCGGCGCCCGACCGCCGCACACCGGCCTCATGTCAAGCGACATCAGGAACTGACCCCCCGTAGGTCACTTCGTCGTGTCGCCCGACATCTCGACCCGAGGCTCGACCGCCGCGCGCCGTTGTCGAGCCGGGACGCCACCAGGCCCTGCCGCCGCGACGGTTCGAAGGCACCCGGTCGCGCGACGCACGAACCGGTCGTCCCGCCCCGGCCTCAATACGGCGGCGCCTTCCGCGCCCGCTGCTCTCGCGCCGCCTCGGTCCACCAGGCCAGATCGTCGGCGAAGCGCGGGAACGCCTTCTCGAGCTGCTCGCCCGACGGCCCCGTCGGCGCTCCGTCGGCATCGAGCGCCTGAGCGATCGGCCCGACGGCGATCGTGCTCGAGACGACGACCATGCCCATCTCCGACAAGGTGCCGTGCCAGGCCAGGCCGGCCCGCGCGCCGGCAAAGCGTCCGGCCGAGTAACTGGCGATCGCGGCGGGCCGCCAGAACCACTCCTCGAGGAAATGGTCGGTCAGGTTCTTCAAGCCGGGCGGCGGCGCCCAGTTGTATTCGCCGGTCACGAAGACGAACGCGTCGGCGGCGCGGATCTTGGCAGCGAGCGCCTCCATCGCAGCCGGCGCCGTGCCCGGCGGATGCTCCTTGTACATCCGGTCGAGCATCGGCAGGCCGACGGCCTTGGCGTCGACCAGTTCGGCGTCGGCGCCGCGAGCCCGGAAGCGCGCGACGAGGAAGTCGGCGAGGCGGATGCCCAGCCGGTCCGACCGGTACGAGCCGTAGAGAACGAGCAGCCTGTCGGCCATGCGAGTCTCGCGAGGAGTGGCGGAAAACGCATTTGACCGCATGCAAGCGTCCGGCGTCGGCACGCGGCTACAGTCGGTCGATGGCTTACGAACTCCACTACTGGCCGACGATCCAGGGCCGCGGCGAATTCGTCCGCCTGGCCCTCGAGGCGGCCGGCGCGCCGTATGTCGACGTCGCCCGCGCTGCCGGCGACGCGGGCGGCGACGGCCTGCTCCGAACGATGGCCGACGAGACGCTGGTCCACCCTCCGTTCGCGCCGCCCTTCCTCCGGGATGGGTCGCTGTGGATCGGTCAGACCGCGGCGATCCTCCACCACCTCGGGCCGGCGCTCAAGCTCGTCGCGCGCAGGGAGCCGTCGCGGGTCTGGACACAGCAACTGCAGCTGACCATCGCCGACATGGTCACCGAGGCCCACGACACCCACCATCCCGTGTCGACGGACCTGTACTACGAAGACCAGCAAGCCGAGGCCCGTCGCCGTGCCGCCGATTTCTGCCGCAGCCGGATCCCGAAATTCTTCGGCTGGTTCGAGACCGTGCTCGCACGCAACCCGGGCGGCTCGCGCCAGCTCGTGGGCGGCAAGCTGAGCTATGCCGATCTGTCGCTGTTCCAGCTCGTCGAGGGCTTGCGCTACGCGTTCCCCAACGCCGCGGCCAAGGCGATGGAGCGCACGCCGAAGCTCGTCGCGCTGCACGACCGCGTCGCGGCGCTGCCGAGAATCGCCGCCTATCTGTCGAGCGACCGCCGCGTGCCGTTCAACGAAGACGGCATCTTCCGGCGCTATCCGGCACTCGATCTGCCGGACGGCGAGTGACCGGCGCGGCGTGCCGAGCGGCACGCGAGGCGGCGCTGCAGCGCCACGCGTGCAAGCCGTTCAACGAGGACGGAGTCTGCCGGCGCGATCCTGCACGCGATCCCCGGACGCCGAGCGACGAGCGCAGTGTGCCCGCGCGGCATTCGAGGCGCCGCTGCGGCCCGGCACGGGCGAGCCGTCCAGCGAAGGCAGCATGTTCCAGCGCCCGCGAGGCGGTGTGGCCCCCCACATAACGGGCCGGCAACGACGGATCGCGCCCTGAATCGCCCCGACCCGAAGAATTGGCCTGCGACCGGAACCGCGCGACGTCAGCCAGCGAAGTCGGGGACTGCCGGCTTCGCCAACGCAACGACGTCGTCCGCGCTCGCCGCCGCGACGAGGCGCGCGCCCGATGCCGCGTCGACCCGTGCGACGGCGATCGCGCGCTTCGGGCACAAGCCGAGGCAACCGGAGACGATCACCCGCGGCCGGGGCCGTTCGGCCTTCGACGCCATCCGCGCCGACTGGACGACGTCCTTGGCCTTGAGGCGCTTCGGACCGCTGCCCCGCTTCTGACAGTCCTTGCAGACGACGACGAGCGCCTGCCAGGAAGGAACCGATGGCGCAACCGGATCGGCTTTCATCGGCGGAGCGTCGTGCGAGCGCACGGCGACGGAAGTGCGTGGAGGATCGACATCGGTCCATGGTAGCGCGCGCCGCCACCGCAGGCCCGGCGACGGAACGATCTGCTCGGACCGCACGACGCTGCGGCGGCACTCGCGCGCGCCCTTTCCGACACGGCACTCACCTGGCAGCACTGCGCCGGCCGGGTCTCGTCCGACAAGCCGACAGCCGGATCGAAGCAGAATCACCGACTCCTGGACGACCGAAAGCAGACCCCCTCATGCTCGGATTCAACCGCAGCGCCGCGAAGATCGCCTGGACCGTCGCGCTCGTGGCTGTGGCGCTGCTGGCCGTCTACGCCGTGCGCAAGACGCTGTTCGTCTTCCTGCTCGCGATCTTCTTCGCCTACATGGTGTTCCCGGCAGTCAAGCGGCTGTCGCACTACACGCCCAAGCGCTTCTCGCATTCGGCGGCCACCGCAGCCGTGTTCCTCGCGATCGTGCTGATCGTGATCGGCGCGGTCGCGCTGATCGGACCGCCGGTCGCCGAACAGGCGTCGACACTCGGCCAGCAGCTGCCCGCACTCACCAGGGATCCGCAGATCCTCAACCGCATTCCGTTGCCCGACTGGCTGACGCCGTACCGCCCGCGGGCCGCGGCGTTCGTCCAGCAGCAGTTCGCATCGGGCTCGTCGTTCGCGGTGCCGATCGCCAGGCAGGTCGGCCAGGTCGCGCTCGCCATCGCCAGCAACTCGATCTTCGTGGTGCTCGTGCCGGTGCTCGCGTTCCTGCTGATCAAGGACGCGACCGCGATGCGCCGCGGCTTTCTCGACTGGGTGCAGCAGGGCGGCCACGGCCCGATGTGGCGCGGCATCGTCGACGGCCTCGACGTGCTGCTCGGCCGCTACATCCGCTCGCTGCTCATCCTCTCCGGCGCGACGATGGTGGTCTACGGCACGGTGTTTTCGATCGCCGGCGTGCCGTTCGCGCTGCTGCTCGCCGCGCTCGCCGGCGTGCTCGAGTTCATCCCGGTCGTCGGGCCGCTGGCCGCGGCGGTCGCATGCCTGCTCGTCGCCGGGTTGTCGGGCTACGACAACCTCGTGTTCCTCATCGGCTTCATCGCCGCCTACCGGCTGTTCCAGGATTACGTGCTCAACCCCTACCTCATGAGCGGCGGCGTCGAGGTGCCGGCGCTGCTCGTGCTGTTCGGGCTGCTGGCGGGCGAGGAAATCGGCGGGATCGTCGGCATCTTCCTGTCGGTACCGGCGATCGCGGTCGCGAAGATCGTCGCGGCACAGATCGTCGCGGAGTTGCGCCGCATGCCCAAGGTCGTCGTGCCACGCGCGACGGAGCTGGCCGCGCTGCCGCAGGAACGCGGTGAAGCGCGTCCCGCGACGGTCGCCGAGCCGACGCTGAGCATGCCGCCGCGCTGAAGCTGCGAGCGAAGCCGTAACGGCCGCTCCACCGCGGAATGGCGTCGCCGGCCGCTGCACTTGCCGCGTCATCCAGAAACGATGTTTGGGCAGCGACTCGATCGCTGCCCCTGCCGACCGTCGACCCGATGCAGCCGGCTCCATGCAAGCGATCCGACATGCCCATCGCATCGGCCGCTGCCGGCACCATCGCCTACAGCCGACTCGGCCAAGCCTGACACCACCCGGCGCGCTGTGCCACCACCATCTCGCTTTCTGCTCCGGTGCCGAATCGATCGGCGCCGCTCGTCATGTCCGTCGTCTACGAGATCGCGCACCGCACCGTGTACCGCTATGCGCAGCCGGTGCGCTTCGGCGAGCACCGCGTGCTCTTCCGTCCGCGAGAGAGTCACGACCTGCGCGTGCTCGCGACCGATCTCCGCGTCACCCCGCTCGCGTCGATCCGCCTGATCCAGGACCTGCATTCCAATTCGGTCGCGCTCGTGCAGCCGCTCTATCCCGCCGAGTCGCTCGAGATCGTCGCGACGTTCACGATCGAGCATGCGCACACCAACAACCTCGAGCTGCCGGTCGCGCCGTCGGCACGCAACTTCCCGTTCGCCTACGCGGACGACGCGCTGATCGATCTCGCGCCGTACCTCCGGCTCCATCACCCCGACCCCGACGGCGTCCTCGCCGCGTGGGCGCGCAGCTTCGTCGCTGCCCTGGGCCCGGTCGAGACCCGCGACGTGCTGGTCGCGATGAACGAGCACATCAAGAACCACTTCCGCTACCAGGTCCGCCATGAGGAGGGCACGCAGCCGCCGCTGCGGACGCTCGCCCTCGGCACCGGCACCTGCCGCGATTTCGCGCTCTTGATGATGGAGGCGACGCGCACGCTCGGCATCGCGACGCGCTTCGTCTCGGGCTACCTCTACGACCCGGCTCTCGACGGACGCGCCGGCCCGGCCGCCGTCGGCGCCGGCACGACCCACGCGTGGCTGCAGGCCTACCTGCCCGGTGCCGGCTGGGTGCCGTTCGACCCGACCAACAACCTGCTCGGCGGGACGCAGCTGATCCGCGTCGGCATCGCACGCCACCCGGCGCAGGCGGCGCCGGTCGCCGGCAGCTGGTTCGGCGCGCCCGAGGCGTATCTCGGCATGGACGTGCAGGTCGGCATCACCCGCAAGGCCGACATCGTCATCACCCCGTCGTTCCCGCCGGCGCCCGCTGCCGTCGATGCGCCGGCGCCATCGTCGCCGACGCCGGGCGAAGCGGCGATCGCGGGCTGACCCGCCGTCGGCACCGCGTCCTCGTCGAGCTCGTCTCCCTTCTCCCTTCTCCTTTCGACCGTCGCCATGGACCTGACCCACCACAGCCTGCACGACCTCTTCCTCCAGCTCGGCCTGCCGGGCGACGACGATTCGATCGAGTCGTTCATCGCGTCGCACCGGCCGCTGCCGCCGGGCGCGACGCTGCCCGAAGCGCCGTTCTGGACGCCTGTGCAATCGCAGTTCCTCCGCGAGGCGGTCAACGGCGACGCCGACTGGGCCGAAACGGTCGACCAGCTCAACGTCCGCCTGCTGAGCTGACGGGCAGCCGATGGCCGAGACCGGACGTCCCACGCACGGGCTGCAGCTGCGTTCGCGCGTCGGCCGCGCCGGCGAGCTCGAGCTGTCGCTCGTCGACGTCGTGCTGCCCGCGCCGGCCGCCGACGAGGTGCTGGTGCGTGTCGACGCCGCGCCGATCAATCCGTCGGACCTCGGCCTGCTCTTCGGCACCGCCGACCTCTCGACCGCCGTCGTCTCGGGCAGCGTCGAGCGGCCGGTGGTCACGGCCGGCATTCCGGAGGCCGGCATGACGGCGATGGCCGGCCGGCTCGACGAGTCGATGCCCGTCGGCAACGAAGGCGCCGGCACCGTCGTGGCCGCCGGCGCGTCGCCCGCCGCGCAAGCGCTGCTCGGCCGCACGGTCGCGATGCTCGGCGGTGCGATGTATGCGCAATACCGCTGCATCCCGGTCGAGCAGTGCCTGCCGCTGCCCGAAGGCACGACGCCGCAGCAAGGCGCCTCGGCGTTCGTCAATCCGCTGACCGCGCTCGGCATGGTCGAGACGATGCGGCGCGAAGGGCACACCGCACTGGTCCACACGGCCGCGGCATCGAACCTCGGCCAGATGCTCGACCGCATCTGCCGGCAGGACGGGATCGGCCTCGTCAACGTCGTCCGCAAGCCCGAGCAGGTCGCGCTGCTCAACGCCGCAGGCGCGGCGCAGATCTGCGATTCAAGCGCGCCGGACTTCGTCGACGCGCTGGCCGACGCGGTCGCCGCGACCGGCGCGACGCTCGGCTTCGACGCGATCGGCGGCGGCCGGCTCGCCGGGCAGCTCCTCACAGCCATGGAGACCGCACTCAACCGCAAGCCGTCGGCGGTCTACAGCCGCTACGGCTCGCCGGTGCACAAGCAGGTCTACGTCTACGGTGGGCTCGACACGGCGCCGACCGAGCTCGTCCGCAACTTCGGCATGAGCTGGAGCGTCGGCGGCTGGCTGCTGTTTCCGTTCCTGCAACGGATCGGCCCCGAGGCCACCGCAGCGCTGAAGCGGCGCGTCGCCGCCGAATTGACGACCACCTTCGCGAGCCACTATCGCGGCGAGCTGTCGCTCGCCGAGCTGCTCGACCCGGCGCAGATGGCGATCTACGGCCGCCGCGCGACCGGCGAGAAGTTCCTGCTCGCGCCGCAGAAGCGCTGAGCCGCCGGCGTCAGCCGAGTTCGCGCAGCACCGTGCGGCGCGTGCCCGCCAGGATCGCCTGCCGCCCGCGCTCGCTGTTGACGACGCGTGCCAGCAGCACCGCGCCGACGCACTGCGACAGCAGCGCCCATGCCTTGTCGCCGTCGCCGCCGAGCCGCGCCGCCCAGCGGCGATGCGTCTTCTTCAACGCACGCTCGACCGTCGCCCGCGCTTCCGGGCCGCCGCGCGCGATCTCCGGACCGAGTGCGGGCAGCACGCAGCCGTCCTCCGGATGCAGCGCATGGTCGCGGCCGAGATACTCCTCGACCGCACGTTCGAACGCGTCGGCATCGCCCGAACCCGCGAGCAGCGCGTCGGTGTGCTGCATCTCGCGTTCGACGAGCGCGTCGAAGAGTTCGGCCTTCGAACCGAAATGGCTGTAGAACGCTCCGCCGGTCAGTCCGACGGCTGCCATCAACGCGTCGACGCCGGTTCCTTCGAAGCCGCCTTTCTTCGCGATCGCACGGCTGCTGTCGAGCAGGCGCTCGCGGGTCTCGGTCTTGTGTGTGGGCGGATAGCGCAAGGAGTCTCCTGGTCGCGGAACGTCACGTTCCGTGCGATCCCCAGTGCAATGGGTGTACCCGACACCGCCGACGCATCGCCGCTCACAACGCCCTGTCGCAGCCTCCTACGGCTCTGCGTCGAACGCCCCCGACACTCGGTGCTGCCCTGCACTCCGCCCAGGGCCGAACGAGCGCCATGCGATTGACTGCCCGCTGTGACATGACGCTCGAGGCTGCCGAGGACTGCCCGGCGGTCGGCATGTTGCGGCCGCGAAGCGGCCCGGCGCAGTGGCTCGCTCGCGAGAGCTACGACTTCACGCCACGCGTCGACATCGTCGAGTACGTCGATCTCTACGGCAATCTCTGCCAACGCTTCACGGTCCCGCAAGGCCGCCTGCGCATCCGCATCGAGGCGACGGTCGAGACCGAGGCGTCGATCGCCGTCGACCCGATGGCGCCGGCGACGCCGATCGCCCAGATCCCGGACGACGCCTTGCTCTACCTGCTGCCGAGCCGCTATTGCCCGTCCGACCGGCTCGAGGCGAAGGCGCTCGAGGTCGTCGGCAGCACCGCGCCCGGCTATGCGCAGGCCGAGGCCGTCCGTGCATGGATCCATGCGCATCTGCAGTACCGCTACGGCGTCAGCAACGCGAGCACCGACGCGCTCGAGACGATCGACGCCGGCGCCGGCGTGTGCCGCGATTTCTCGCACGTCGGCATCGCGCTCTGCCGCAGCCTGCGCATCCCTGCGCGCATGGTCGTCGGCTATCTCCACGGCCTCGACCCGATGGACCTGCACGCCTGGTACGAAGCCTTCGTGGGCGGCCGCTGGTACACCTTCGACGCGACGCAGTCGGAACCGCGCGGCGGCAGGATCGTCGTCGCCTACGGCCGCGACGCCGCCGACGTCGCGTTCATCTCGAACTACGGGCCGCTGCAGACGCCCGAGCTCGAGGTCAGCGTCGCGCTCGACCCCGGCTGAGGCCGGCGCGGTTCGTCCGCCGCCGGCCCGTGTCACTCGCGCGCCGCGGTGCCGCGCTTCGGCGCGACGACCTTGACGGCGATCGCCTGGCGGACCGTGTCGAGGTGCGACCGCAGCGTCGGCAACTGCGCCTGTGCGAATGCCTTGACGTCGTTGTCCACGGCGCCGTTCGCCGCCTGCGAGAAGACCGCGACGGCGCGCTGGCCGTCGGACGCCGTCTTCGAGAGATACGTGCTGTCGAACGCCGTGCCCTTCATCTTCTTCATGCGGCTCGCCGTCGCCCTCTCTTCGGTCGAGAGCCCGGTCGGCAATTGCACGCCCTTCGCTGCGGCCATCGCCTTCAACGACTCGTTGGCCTTGACGTGGTCGTCGACCATCTGCTGGCCGACGCGCTTCACCGGCTCGGTCGTGCCCTTCTCGACCGCGAGCCGGCCGAGGACGATCCCGACCATGCCGGCCGACGTCGCTTCGTCCATGAAACGGCGGTCGGCGGCGCCCACCGCGTCGGCGGCCGTCGCGTTCGCCGCGAGCCCGGCGACGATCGCAACGCCAGCGGCGAGGCGCGCCACCCACCGCCGCGCCGGGCTGCCCCTGCGGGCAGTGATCGGCGGCTGCGGCGACGGCATCGGCATGGGCGTGGGTGCGGGCACCGGGATCTCGGTCGGCGACGGCATCGGCACGTCGACGGGCGGCGTCGCGGGCGCCTCGGCGGGCTGCGGTGGCCAGGGCAGCTCGGGCGCCGGCGACATCGGCGCCTCGTCCGGTGCCGGCGACGGATCGATCTCCGGGCCGGGCTGCGACTGCGAAGCCGCGTTCACCGCGCCACCCGCCTGAGGCCGTCGCGCCCACTGACCGCACGGGCGACGAGGCCGGTCGCGGCCGTGCGGGCCAGCGAGCGGACGAGTGCCGAGCGGCGTCCGCCTGCCCAGAGAAAGAGCGCCATGCCGGCGCCGAAGGCGAGCCAGTGCTCGCCGGGAAAGCTCGGGCGCGCGTCGTCGGCCTGCTTGAGCTGCTGCATGAGGGTGTCGATGGCCATGGGCGGTCGTCCTGTGTCGGAGGTGGATGGTCACTTCGACGCGGCGCGGGCGTCGCCCTGCATCGCGCGCCGCAGTTCGGGGTCGTCGTCGGCGGCTCCCGGATCCTCTTCGCCGGCCACCGACGGCGTCTCGGCGTCTCCTGCCGCCGCAGCCTTGCCGCGACCGGTCATCGCCTGCAATTCGTCGATGCGCTGCGAGGCGTGTGCCTTGGTGAGCGACGGATCGAAGTCGACACCCGCCTGCTCGGACAAAGTCTTGAGGTACGACTGCTGCGCGCCGGTCATCGGCTCGTCGCCCGTGACCCAGTCGTTCGGGTCCTTTTCCATGTTCGTTCCCGGCGCGGCGGCCAGGGTTTGCTTGTCGGTCATGTGATCCTCGTCGGTGGTGGGTCGGGTGGGTCTCGATGGCGCGGACTGTTCGGCATGCAGGTCGGGACGACTGAATCGCTTGCCGCAAACGCTGCCGAGCCGAGTGCGATTCATGCGGCACTCGAACGTGCTTGCCGCTATTTTCAGTGGCAAACGACGCGCCCATGCGGCACTGCGGGCAGCCGATTGTTGAGACGCGACAAGGACTTGCGGCGGCATGTCACAGCCGGTTGCGGGCGGATGTGCGCCCGGTCCGGATCGAGGCATGGTCGTTGCGATACGAGGTCACGAGTCCTACAGAAGAGAAGCCGGAGCCCCGTCCCCCATGAACCATCTTTCGCTCAAGCTCGACAGCCGACAGAACCAGACGCTGACGCCGCGGCTGCAATACGCCGTGCGCTTGCTCCAGCTGTCGTCGCTCGAATACGAGCAGGAATTGCACGAGGTCATGGGTCGCAATCCCTTCCTCGAGGCCGACGAATCCGCCGCCGCACGCCAGCTGTCGCCGGGCGAGCCGTTGCTGCCCGAGCCGTTGCCGACCGAAACGCCCGAGCCGGCGTCCATCGCCGACCACAGCGACAGCATCGAGAGCGAGGCGGCCTGGGAGCGCGACTCGTGGCTGCAGCCTTCGGTCGGCAGCCGCGACGGCGCGAGCGAATCCGACATCAGCGCGACCGAGATGATGGTCGCCGACGTCGGCCTGCGCGAGCATCTGCGCAGCCAGGCCAACATGCTGCCGCTCTCGAACCGCGACCACGTGCTCGTCTGCGCGGTGGTCGAGTCGCTCGACGACGACGGCTATCTGCGCCTCGACCTCGCCGAGCTCGCGAAGCTGACTGAACTCGACCCCGTGACCGAGCTCTGCGAGATGAACACGGCGCTCAAGCTGGTGCAGTCGTTCGAGCCGGCCGGCGTTGGCGCGCGCAGCGTCTGCGAGTGCCTGCTGCTGCAGCTCGAGAACATCGAGGCCGATCAGCGCGCGCTGGGGCGCGCGATCATCGAGAAGCATCTCGACCGCCTGGCGCAGCGCGACGTGCCGGGCCTCGCCAAGCTGCTCGGCAGGACGCCGGCCGAGATCGAGTCGGTGTGCAAGGCGCTGCGCCGGCTCGACCCGCGACCGGGCTGGCGCTTCGGCCGCTCGGACGTGCACTTCGTGACGCCCGACGTCGTTGCCCGCAAGATCCGCGGCAAGTGGGTCGCGCAACTCAACTCCGCCGTCGTGCCGCGGCTGCGGCTCAATCAGGCCTATGCCGAGCTCTTCCAGCGCCACCGCGAGGCCCGCCATGCCGAACTCGGTGCCCACCTGCAGGAAGCGCGCTGGGCGATCAGGAACGTCGAGCAGCGTTTCTCGACCATCCTTGCGGTGTCGCAGGCGATCCTGCGGCGGCAATACCGCTTCTTCGAGCACGGACCGCTCGCGATGAAGCCGCTCGCGCTGCGCGAGATCGCCGAGGAAGTCGGCGTGCACGAATCGACCGTCTGCCGCGTCACGAACAACAAGTACATGGCGACGCCCGCGGGCCTGTTCGAGCTGAAGCGCTTCTTCTCGCGGCCGATGCCGATGAGCAACGGCGGCGCGTGCTCGCCGACCGCGATCCGCGGCGTCGTCAAGGAGCTGATCGACGCCGAGTCGCCGGGCCAGCCGTTGTCGGATGTCGACATCGCGCAGCGCCTCGCGCGCCAGGGCCTGACGGTCGCACGCCGAACGGTCACCAAGTACCGGCAGATGCTGAAGATCCCGCCGATCGAGCGCCGTCGCCGCCATGTCGAACCCGCCACCGCCGGGGCGTCGTCGTCGATGCAGCTGTCCTGACGTCGCTGCCGGAAGGGAGCCGTTCGGCACGCGGCTTGCCCACGCGTTCGCAACGAGACACCGACGTGGGAGCGCCTGCATGACGATGAAACCGATGCGCATCGCGATGATCAGCGAGCATGCGTCGCCGCTGGCCACGATCGGTGGGGTCGATGCAGGAGGCCAGAACATCTATGTCGCGCACGTGGCCCGCTGTCTCGCACGGCTCGGACATCACGTCGACGTGCTCACGCGCCGCGACAGCGCCCAGCTCGCGAACGTCGTCGACCTGCGGCCCGGCGCCCGCGTGATCCACATCGACGCCGGCCCGAGCGACTTCGTGCCGAAGGAGCGCCTGCTGCCGCACATGCCGGAGTTCGCCCGCGCCACCGAGCGGCTGATGCGCAACAGCGTGCCGTACGACGTCGTCCATGCGCACTTCTTCATGTCGGGCTGGGTCGCGCAGCGGCTGCAGCGCGCGCTCGCCGTGCCCTTCGCGATGACCTTCCACGCGCTCGGGCTCGTGCGCCTGCAGCACCAGCGCAAGGCCGACACCTTTCCCGCCGAACGGCTGGAGATCGAACGCAGCCTCGTGCAGCACGCCGACGCGCTGATCGCCGAGTGCCCGCAGGACCAGGCCGACCTGATGACGCTCTACGGCGCGCCCGGCGACCGCGTGCGCGTCGTGCCGTGCGGCTTCGACCCCGAGGAGTTCGCGCCGATGAGCCGCGCAGCGGCCCGGTTCGAACTCGGGCTCGATCCCGACGACTTCATCGTCCTGCAGCTCGGCCGCCTGGTGCCGCGCAAGGGCATCGACAACGTCATCCAGGCGCTCGCTCACCTGCCGCCGACGCTCCCGGCGCGGCTGCTCGTCGTCGGCGGCGACACCGCCGTGCCCGACGAAGCGCGCACGCCCGAACTCGCACGCCTGCGCCGAGTCGCCGAGGCCGCGGGCATCGCCGACCGCGTCGTCTTCACCGGCCACCGAGAGCGCGACCAGCTCCGCACGTACTACTCCGCCGCCGACGTCTTCGTCACGACGCCCTGGTACGAGCCGTTCGGCATCACGCCGCTCGAGGCGATGGCCTGCGGCACGCCGGTGATCGGCAGCGCGGTCGGCGGCATCAAGCATTCGGTCGCCGACGGTGTCACCGGTTTTCTCGTGCCGCCGCGCGACCCGGCGGCGCTCGCCGCCAGGCTCGTCGCGCTGCACGCCAACCCCGACCTCGCGCGGGCGATGGGCCGTGCCGGCATCGCCCGGGCCCGCTCGCTCTTCACCTGGGAGCGCGTCGCCCGCGAGCTCGCCGACGTCTACGCCGGCCTCTGCCGCCAGCGCCGGCCGGTCGACATCTCGGCGGCCTGGACGCGTCTGCGCCCCGGCCTGCCGCAGATGTCCGCGCGCTCGAGCTGAAGCTCGAGCCGAGACGCGCCCCGCCGCCGCGCGATGCGACTTTCGCCCGAGCCCGCCGCGGTTCCGGCGTCCGGCCGCGGCCGACGTGCGGTCTTCATCGACAAGGACGGCACGCTGGTCGAGGACGTGCCCTACAACGTCGATCCGGCGCTGCTCGGCTTCACGCCGCACGCGAGCGCCGCGCTGCGGCAGCTCGCGGGCGCCGGCTACCGGCTCGTCGTGGTCAGCAACCAGCCGGGGCTGGCGCTCGGCCGCTTCGACCTGCAGTCGCTGCGCCACCTCGAGCGCGCGCTGACCGCCAGGCTCGCGCTCGACGGCGTCGTGCTCGACGGCTTCTACATTTGCCCGCATGCACCGGTCGCGACGCCGCCCGGTCGCGGCCGGGCGCTCGCCTGCCGCTGCCGCAAGCCCGCGCCCGGCTTGCTGCTGGAAGCCGCGCGCGAGCTCGGCATCGATCTCGCCGCCTCGTGGATGATCGGCGACATCCTCGACGACGTCGAAGCCGGCTGGCGCGCGGGCTGCCGCACGGTGCACCTCGACGTCGGCAACGAGACGGTGTGGCAGCGCTCGCCGATCCGCGTCCCGACACACACGGCGCCGCATCTGCTCGCGGCCGCCGAGGCGATCCTCGCCAGCGCCGCGGCCGCGCCGGCGGGCGGCGGTCGTCGCGCGACCGCGCCGTCGCGATGAACGCGCCGTCGCCCGACCCGATCGGTGGCTCGGCGGCGTGGCGCGCCACGCGCAACGTGCTCGTCGTGCGCCTCGACAACCTCGGCGACGTGCTGATGACGACGCCGGCGATCGAGGCACTGGCGCGCAGTGACGGCGAGCGCCGTGTGACGCTGCTCGCCTCGCGCGCGGGAGCCGCGGTGAAGGACCACGTCGCGGCGATCGACGACGTGCTGGTCTACGACGCGCCCTGGGTCGCGGGCCCGCACCGGAGCGGCCAGGCCGACCGGCGCTTCCTCGCGCGGCTCGCGCAGCGACGTTTCGACGCCGCCGTGATCTTCACCGTCTGCACCCAGAGCGCGCTGCCCGCGGCCATGTTGTGCCGCATGGCCGGCATTCCGCTGCGCCTCGCCCATGCGCGCGAGAACCCGTACGCGTTGCTGACCGACTGGGTCCGGGACGACGAGGTCGTCGGCGACGGCATGCGCCACGAGGTCGAGCGCCAGCTCGCGCTCGTGCGTTCGGTCGGCTTCGACGCCGCCGGCGAGCCGCGGCTGTCGTTCCGCAGCAGTGCCGACGAACGCGATGCGGCGCGCCTCGCGCTGGCCGACGCGGGGCTCGATCCGTTCGCGCCGTACGTCGTCGTCCACCCGGGCAGCAGCGCGGCGTCGCGGCGCTGGCCGGCGGAGCGCTTCGGCCGCGCCGCCGCGCGCCTCGCCGTGTCGAGCGGCGTGCAGCTCGTCTTCGCGGGCGGCGCGGGCGATGCGGCGGACGTGGCCGCGGCGCAGGCGGCCGCGGGCGGCGTCGGTGTCGCGCTCGTCGGGCGGCTGTCGCTCGGCGGCTTCGCCGCACTTGTCGCCGGCGCGCGGATGCTCGTCTGCAACAACAGCGGGCCCGCGCATCTCGCGGCGGCGAGCGGCACGCCGGTGGTCGTGCTGTATGCGCTGACGAATCCGCAGCACACGCCCTGGCGCGTGCCGTCGCGCGTGCTGAGCCACGACGTGCCGTGCCGAAACTGCCTGCGCAGCGTCTGCCCCGAACGCCATCACGCCTGCCTGCTCGGCATCGACGTCGACGCGGTCGTCACCGCCGCGACCGATCTGCTGCGCGAGACCGGCGTCGCGGCGCCGGTCGCCGCCTGCATTGCCGAGCCGGCCTGAGCGTCCTTGCCCGAGCGTCCCGGCCGTCACGGCAGAATGCGCGGCATGCACCCTGCCCTGGCCGAGACGCCGATCCATCGCATCGCCGTCTTCCGTGCCCTCGTCCTCGGTGACATGCTCTGCGCGACACCGGCACTGCGGGCGATCCATGCGGCCTGGCCCGACGCCGAACTGACACTGATCGGCCTGCCGTGGGCAGCGGGCTTCGCGGCGCGGCTGCCGTCGATCGACCGCTTCGAGGCGTTCCCCGGCCACCCCGAGCTGCCCGAGATCGAGCCCGACCTCGCGGCGCTGCCGGGCTTCGTCGAGCGCATGCGCTCAGCGCGCTTCGACCTCGCGATCCAGCTCCACGGCAGCGGCAGCATCGTCAACCCGTTGGTCGCGAGCTTCGGCGCGCGCCACGTCGCCGGCTTCGCGGACCCAGCGGCCGATTGCGTCGAGCCGGCGCTGCACACGCCGTGGCCGCGCCACGGCCACGAGATCGAGCGGCTGCTCGCGCTCGTCGACCATCTCGGCATCAAAAGGTGCGGCCGGCAGCTCGACGTCGGCGTGCGCGACAGCGACCGGGCGCGACTCGCCGCGGCGGTGCCGGCACTCGCGGCCGGCGACGACGACGCGCTCGTCTGCGTCCATCCCGGCGCGCAGTTGCCGTCGCGGCGCTGGCCACCCGAGCGCTTCGCCGCCGTGGCCGACGCGCTCGCCGACCGCGGCGCGCGCATCGTCCTGACCGGCACGCCCGGCGAAGCCGCGATCACGGCAGCGGTGCGCGCACGGATGCGGGCGCCGGCGCTCGACCTCGCCGGCCGCACCGACCTCTTCGGGCTCGGCGCGCTCGTCGAGCGAGCCCGCCTCGTCGTGTGCAACGACACCGGCGTGCTGCACGTCGCCGCGGCGCTCGGCACGCCGAGCGTCGCGGTCAGCTCCGGTGCCGACGTGGCGCGCTGGGCGCCGCTCGACGCCGCGCGCCACCGCGTGCTCTGGCACGACGTGCCGTGCCGGCCGTGCGGCTTCCGCGAGTGCCCGCTGCCGGGCCACGACTGCGCCAGCGCCGTCGCGGCCGCCGACGTCGCCGCCGCGGCCGTCGCCGCGTTCGCGAGGGAAGCCGCCGATGTCGGCTGACCGGCGTCCGCCGCACATCGTCGACGCGACGATGTTCTGGAACCCGACCGGCGGCGTGCAGCGCTACATCGGCGCCAAGCGCGACTGGCTCACGCGTCACACCGGCTGGCGGCACACCGTCGCGACGCCGACGCCGGCCAACGACGACAGCGACGTCGTCCTGGTGCCGTCGCTGCCCCTTCCGTTCAGCGCCGGCGCCTATCGCCTGCCATGGCGCCGGCGCGCCAGCGCCCGGCTACTGCGCGCGGCGGCGCCCGACCTGATCGAATCCGCGGATCCGTACCGGCTCGCCTGGGCGACGCTCGACGCCGCGCGTGCGCTCGGCATCCCCGCGGTCGCCTTCTGTCATTCGAATCTCGAGCAGATGGCCGGACTCGTCGGCGGCAGCGCCGGCCGCGCCGCCGGCCGCCGCTACGCCGTGCGGCTCTATCGGCGCTTCGACCTGGTGCTCGCGCCGAGCCTCGCGATGACCGGGCATCTGCACGACTGGGGCATCGCCGGCGCGGTGCACCAGCCGCTCGGTGTCGACGTGGCGGCATTCCGGCCGCTGCCGCGGACGACCGACCTGCGCAACAGGCTCGGGCTCGGCCCGGAGGCGCGGATCGTCGCCTTCGCCGGTCGTTTCGCCCCGGAGAAGAACTTGCAGACGCTCGCCGACGCGGTCGGGCGCCTCGGCGACCGCTACCGCTTCCTCGCGATCGGCGACGGGCCGACGCCGCCGCGCGGCGGCCACGTCGTCATCATGCCGACGGTGCGCGAGCCGGCGGCGCTCGCCGCGCTGTTCGCCGAGGCCGACGTCTTTGCCCACGCGGGCGCGCAGGAGACCTTCGGCCTGTCGGTGCTCGAGGCGATGGCCTGCGGACTGCCGGTGGTCGTCCGCGCCGCCGAGGGCCTGGTCGAACTGGTCGATGCGAGCGTCGGCCGTGCCGTCAGCCAGGGCAGCGCCGAGCGCTTCGCGACCGCGATCGACGACATCTTCGCAAGCGATTGCACGAGCCTCGGCCAGGCTGCTCGCCGACGCGCCGAGGGCTACGCCTGGGACCGCGTGCTGCCCGCGCTCGCCGCACGCTACCGGCGCCTGCTCGGGCTGTCGGCCGACCCGAGCGCAGCGGTGTCGGCGGCTCCGTCCAGCGCCGAACGGCAGACGGTGGGGACGCCGTGACCCGCCCGCTGCCCCGCACGCTCTGCATCGTCATCCACGACGTCGCTCCGCAGACGCGCGAGCGCTGCCAGACGATCCTCGACGCGCTCGCGCGCATCGGCGACTTCCCGGTCACGCTGCTCGCCGTGCCGCGCCACCACGGCGCCGAACGCGACGCCGGCTTCGAGGCGTGGCTGCGGCAGCGCGCCGAGCGTGGCGACGATGTCGCGCTGCACGGCTACCTGCACCGCGACGACGGCGTGCCGGGCGGGCTGCTCGACCGGCTGCGGCGCCGTGTCTACACCCGCGGCGAAGGCGAGTTCTGGGACCTGCCGCTCGCCGAGGCGCGCCGCCGCATCGATGCCGGCCTCGGCTGGCTGGCGTCGCTCGGCATCGTGCCGGCGGGATTCGTGGCGCCGGCGTGGCTGATGGGCGAGACGGCCTGGGCGGCGGTGCGCGAACGCCCGTTCGGCTACACCTGCTCGCTGAAACAGGTCTTCCGCCTCGCGAGCGCCGGCGGCACCGCGGCAAACCTGCGCTGCCAGGCGCAGGTCTACAGCAGCTCGACCGCCTGGCGGCGCTGGACGTCGGTGGCGTGGAATGCGACGCTCGCGCGCTTGCAGCGGCACCACGGGGTCGTCCGGCTCGAACTCCACCCGGGCGACGTGCAATGGCCGGTCTTCGGCGCCTGGATGCGGCTGGCGCGAGCGCAGACGCGCGGGCGCCAGGTACAGACACTCGCGACACTGGCGCGGCAGCTCCCGCTGTCGGAGGGTTGATCGACGCGTTTTCTCCGCCGCGCCCGTCGAAAAACTTGACAACCGCAGCGCCGAAGAAGCGCAGGCCGTTGATTCCAGGCCGAGGCACGACACCTGCTTCGCGTGACTTCCGACCGGCACTGGGGCAGTTCGCCAACACGCCGGCATCACCCGAGGAGAACGAATGTCGAGGTCGCCCATGCGCGCTGCGCGAGCCCTGGGGCTTGTCGCAGCCACCTGTTTCGCTGCCGGTGTCGCCGTTGCCGGGCCGCTCTACAGCGTCGATTTCGGCCCCGCGATCAGCACGCCACACGATTTCTCGGGCGTCGAGACCGCAGCCGCTGCGGCCGACAGCGCATTTTCGGCAGCCAACGTCTGGAATGCGCTGCGCTTCCCGGACTACGACGTTGCCGCGGTGACCGACCCGGTGTTCAGCGGGCTCAAGACCAGCTCCGGGGCCACGAGCGGCGTGTCGTTCTCGCTCACCGGATCGGTGAACGCGTTCGATTTCACCGCGTATTACGGCGCGACCCCGACACCCGACGCACTGCGCGACGACTTCCTCCTGATCAACAGCGGAAGAAATCCGACCACTTCCTTCGGCTGGGCGATTTCAGGACTGGCCGCCAGTACCCGATACAGCTTGTTCGCTTACGGTACGAAGGCGGACGAGTTTCGTCTCGCCGATCTCGTCGTCGACACGAACGGTGACAGCAGCCTGGCCGACGAGATGTCGAAGCCGATCGGTTCCCTGTCAGCCAACCGCGACTCCGCCCAGGACGCGTACTTCGCGAGCCTGACTTCAGACGCGAGCGGCGTCATTCGCGGCAGTTTCGTCGCCCGTCCGGACCGGGAAGCGAACTGGGCCGGCTTTCAACTTGCCGAGGTCGGCACCGACCCTGCGACAGTGCCCGAGCCCGGCACGCTCGGCCTTGCAGCCGCGGCCGGCCTCGCGCTGATCGCAGCGCGCAGACGCTCGGCAACACAGAACTAGCCGGCCGGCGGCAAGCGGCGTGATCGGGGCGGCGTCGACAGCAGCGCCGGCCGTCAAAAGAGGACCAGCATCGACGTCGCGACAATCCAGCCGATCAGCGCGCCGACGATGACATCGCTCGGGTAGTGCAGGCCGAGCACGATGCGCGACAGCGCGACCATGGCAGTGAACGGCCAGACGATCCAGCCGAGCACCGGGTAGTAGGTGCACAGCATCACCGCGAAGCCGACCGAGTGCAGCGTGTGGCCGCTCGGGAAGCTGTGCTCGTCGAGCGTCGGCCCCCGGGCGCGCACGCCCGGGCAGCCGACGAACGGCCGCGGCCGCGCGAAATGCCGCTTGAGCACCTTGTAGACGAAGAGGTCGACGACACCGACCGCGCTCATCCGCAACGCGCACGCCGTACCGGTGGCACCGCCGAACGCCGGCAGCGCGAGCACCGTCGCATACCAGACGACGCCGTTCGAGAGCCGGCTGACGACGAGCAGCAGCCGGACGAGCGCCTCGCTCGCCGCGGCACGGTGGATCGTGCGGGTCCAGGAACGGTCGCGTTCGACCCAGCGGGCCGGCATCGGGCGCCGCCCGCGCGCCTCAGGCGGGGCAGGCTTCGGCGACGGCGTCATGCTGCCGGTGCGCGTCGATCGTCGCCTGGAGCTGCTGCTCGAAACGTGCGAGGACACTGGGCCAGTCGAGCTTCGCGGCCGTGCGGCGCGCGGCTTCGCGCATCGGCGCGAGGTGCCGGTGGCGCAGCGTCAACAGGCATGTGGCGACGACGAACGCGGCGTCGTTGCCCGGCGCGACCGTGCGGCCGTTGACGCCGTCGACGACGAGGTCCGACGCCGCCGCGACGTCGTAGGCGATCACCGGCAGACCGGAGGCGAGGGCCTCGAGCGTGACGTTGCCGAAGGTATCGGAAAGGCTCGGGAACAGGAACAGATCGGCGCTCGCGTAGTGCCTTGCGAGCTCGGCGCCGGTCTGCGTGCCGACGAAGAGCGCCTCGGGAAACTCGGCTTCGAGGCGCCGCCGCTGCGGCCCGTCGCCGACGACGACCATCCGCGCCGACGGCTCGAGCCGCTGGGCGTTGCGGAACGCCTGCAGCGCGAGCGCGACGTTCTTCTCGGCGGCGAGTCGGCCGACGTGGAGCAGCACCGGCGCGTCGGCCGCAGCGCCCCAGCGGACGCGAAGTTGCGGGTCGCGGCGTTGCGGCGCGAAGCGTTCGAGATCGACGCCGCGACCGCCGAGCTCGACGCGCTCGAAGCCCGCCGCACCGAGCTCGCGACAGGTCTGACGCGTCGGCGCGAAGCTGCGCACGGTGCGGTTGTGCAGCCGGCGCAGATAGCCGCCGATGACCGGCTCGAGCCAGCCGAGCCGGTAATACTTGCTGTACTGGTGGAAGTTGGTCCGGAAGTCGGACGTGACCGGCAGGCCGAGGCGGTTCGCCGCCGCGACGGCCGCCCAGCCGAGCGGCCCCTCGGTCGCGACGTGGACCAGCTCGGCGCCGTTGCGCCGGAAGCGCTCGGCGAGCGTCGCCGGCAGCGCGAAACCGAAGCGCATCGCCGGGTAGACCGGGATCGGATAGCCCGAGCTGCGCCACTCGCTGTCGGGCTGGTCGTGGCTGCTGCCGCGCGTTTCGTGGCGCTGTCGCGGACGGATCAGGTCGACATCGTGGCCCTGGGCGCGCAGATGACCGACCGCAGCCGCGACCGTCAGCGAGACGCCGTTGATTTCGGGCGGATAGGTCTCGGTGACGAAGGCGATGCGCATGGGACGGGACGTGCGCAGCGCGTCCGGCATTCCTCGTGCCCGGCCGAGCGGCAGCGGCATGACCCTGGCGCCGGTCGCAGCCGCGGGTGCGCCGGCATGCTCGGAGTCCTCCGCGGCGAGCAGCGCGTTCGGCAGCGCCGCACCGGGAGCGCCGCGCAACGCAGCGGCCGCGACAATCAGCAGCGGCACGCCGAGCAGGCCGCCGAAGAAGCCCCAGACCCACGCGCCGACCATGACCGCCACGAGCAGCGCCGGCCTGCCGAGCCGAAGCCGGTTGCCCATCACCCACGGCGTAAGGAAGTTGGCCTCCACCGCATGCAGCCCGAGGAAGATCGCAGCGGGCGCGAACATCGTCAAGCCGCTGCCGAAGGCTTCGCCGCCCGCCACCAGGAGCAGCAACGCAACCGCGATCGGCCCGAGGTAGGGCACGAACACGAGCGCGAAGCAGACCACCGACCAGAGCACCGGATGCGCCAGGCCGATCGCCGCGAGGCCGATACCGGTCGCCGCCGCGAGCAGCGCGTTCATCAGCCCCATCACGCCGACGAACGCGACGACACCGCGACGCGCTTCGTCGACAACCTGGACCAGGCGGCGCTGCGCCGCCGGGTCCGGCAGCGCGAGCCGCACGCGCCGCGCGAGCGAGCGCTGTCCGAGGAGCAGGAAGAAGAGCAGCATCAGCGACGACAACGCGCCGAGCGCGGCCTCGGGCGCGCGCTGCTCGAGCCATGCGGTGACCGCGCCGCCATTCCAGGTCAGCCGCGTCGCCAGCCATTCGGCCGCCGCGCCCTGCGCGCCGCCGCGGCTCGCGATCGGCGCGAGCAGCCCGACGACGCGGCGCAGCGACGCCGCCGCGGACGCGAGCGCGTCGAACGCGGCCGGCAGCGCCAGCACCGCGCCGGCGGCGGCAAAGATCGGCACGACGAAGCTCATCACCGCGGCGGCCAGGACGCAGGGGACGCGGCGGCGCTGCAGCGCTTCGACGACCGGGCCCGCGAGCAGCCAGAGCACGGCGGCGACGGCGAGCGGCACGAGCAGCGGTTCGGCGAAGCGCATCAGCGACAGCAGGACGAGCACGGCGATCGCACGGTGGGCGATGCCGAGCGCGTCGAGCCGGCCCGACGCGAGATCCGATCGATCGGCAGGCGGCGCCAGGCCGCGCGCCATCGTCGGCGTGCGCTGGGTCATGAAGCGGCCGCCCTGCGGCATCGGTGCACGACGGCTCGGTGCACGGCGGGTCGCGCCATCGGCAGGCTCGCATCGTGACCAGGACGTGCCGCCGGCGGAACGGTCGGTGCCGCGGTCGCGCGCGAGGCCGGTGCGCCGGCTCGCGGGAAGTGGCACGAAGGTTCCATAGGTCGTGGGCACTGTACGTCAAGCCCAAGGCGACTGCACGGGGCCGGCGCCCGCACGTCGGCGGGCACTGCGTTTGCCATTGCGGCGGCAGCCGTTGCTCTCCGACGAAGGACCGCCATGCCTGCTCGAGTTCTTGTTCCCGACGTCTCGGTGACCGCGGGCCTGCGCCCATGATCACGCTCGGCATCAACGCCGCCTTCCACGACTCGGCCGCGGCACTCGTCGTCGACGGCAAGGTCGTCGCCGCCGCCGAGGAAGAGCGCTTCACGCGGATCAAGCATGCCAAGCGGCCGGTGCCCTTCACGGCCTGGGAGCTGCCGTTCAACGCCATCCACTACTGCCTCGAACGCGCCGGAATCCATTTGCACGAATTGGATCACGTCGCATACAGCTTCGATCCGCGGAGCTTCGTCCGCGACCCGGCGCTGCTCGACGCGCGCACGATCGACATCCCGCTCAACGGCCCGGTGCCGGCGACCGAGACCGGCTGGGAGAACCCCTGGGATCCGCTCTTTCTCGCCGAGATCGTCAACGCGCCGGGTCAGCTCGTCGACGGCGCGCCGCACCACCTGCGGCAACGACTCGCGACCGCCGGCGGCCCGCCGCCGCGCTTTCGCTGGCACTTCGTCGATCACCACCTGAGCCACCAGGCGAGCGCGTTCCTCGCTGCGCCCTACGCGCGTTGCGCGGTGATGACGCTCGACGGCCGCGGTGAGCGCGCGACGACCACCTACGGGCGCTACCGGGACGGCCGCTACGAAGGCTTCGGCGGCGTGGCCGTGCCGCACTCGCTCGGCCTGCTCTACGAGGCCGTCACCGCGCACCTCGGCTTCCTGCATTCGAGCGACGAGTACAAGGTCATGGCACTCGCCGCGCTCGGCACGCCGACGCGCTTCGATGCGCTGCGCGAGAAGGTGCGACTGACGGGCGAAGGCCGCTACGAGATCGATCCGATCGACCTCGTGGCGCTCTTCGGCCCGAAGCGCGGCCCGGGCGAGCCGCTCGGCCAGGCGCACTTCGACGCCACCGCCTCGCTGCAGAAGGTGCTCGAGACGACCGTGCTCGCGCTGGCGCGGTGGATGCGCGAGGCGACCGGCGAGCCGCTGCTCGCGATGGCCGGCGGCGTCGCGCTCAACTGCGTCATGAACTCGGTGCTGCGCGACAGCGGCATCTTCGACGGCGTCTGGGTGCAGCCTGCCGCAGGCGACGCCGGCACCGCGCTCGGCGCCGCGCTCTGGACCGATGCGCGCGAGCGCCGCGGCGTTCCGGCGACCGTCCCGCAGGCATTGCCACGCGACGGCGACGGCACCATCTTCACGCTCGCACCGCGCCGTTGGCAGATGGACGACGCCTATCTCGGCCCCGACTTCACCGACGAGCAGATCGAGCAGCAGCTGGCCTGGGCCAAGCTCGACTACCGCCGCGTCGACGACGTCGCCGAAGCCACCGCCGAGCTGCTCGTGCAGAACAAGGTGATCGGCTGGTTCCAGGGCCGGATGGAGTTCGGCCCGCGCGCGCTCGGCGCCCGTTCGCTGCTGGCCTCGCCGATCGATCCGGCGATGCAGCAGCGGCTCAACGACCTGAAGGACCGCGAAGACTTCCGCCCGGTTGCCCCCGCGGTGCCGGTCGAGGCGCTCGGCGACTGGTTCGCGCCGGCCGCCGCCAACGACGGCGCGTCGCCGTTCATGCTGTTCGTCTACGACGTCGTCGACGGCCAGTCCGAGCGCATCCCGTCGGCCTGCCACACCGACCGGACGGCGCGCGTGCAGACGGTCGACGCGCGCACCAACCCGCGCTTCCACGCGCTGCTCTCGGCGTTCGGCCGGCGGACCGGCGTGCCGGTGCTGGTCAACACCTCGTTCAACGTCCGCGGCGAGCCGGTCGTCTGCACGCCGCGCGCGGCGATCGAGGCCTTCTTCAGCACGCCGCTCGACGCGCTCGTGATCGGCTCGTTCATCCTCGAGAAGCCGCGCGCCGGGCACGCCGCCGCATGACGCCCGAGGTGTCGGTCGTCATCCCGACCTATCGCCGCCCCGCGCTGCTGCGGCGCTGTCTGGAGGGCGTGCTCGCGCAGCGGCTGCCCGCCGGCGCGTACGAAGTCGTCGTGGTCGACGACGGCCACGACGACGCGACGCTCGACGCCGTCGACGCGCTCGCGGCGACGCTGCCCGACGGCCCGGCGCTGCGCTACCTGCGGCCCTCGCGCGGACGCGGGCCCGCGGTCGCGCGCAACGCCGGCTGGCGCGCCGCGCGCGGGGCGGTCGTCGCATTCACCGACGACGACACCGTGCCGCAGCCGGACTGGCTCTCCGCAGGATCGCGCGCGCTGGCGGCGCACCCGGACTGGTCCGGCCTCTGCGGCCGCGTCGTCGTGCCGCTCGCGCCGCCGCAGCCGCGCCGGCCGACCGACCACGAGCTGATGACGCTCGGGCTCGAGACGGCCGAATTCGTCACCGCGAACGCCTTTGTCCGCCGCGCCGCGCTGCTGCGGGTCGACGGCTTCGACGAGCGCTTCACCCGCGCCTGGCGCGAGGACTCGGACCTGCAGTTCCGGCTGCTGCAGCTCGGCGCCGTCGGCCGCGCCGACGATGCGGTCGTGCTGCATCCCGCCCGTGCCGAGCGCTGGGGCATCTGCCTGCGCCAGCAGAAGAACGCGCTCTTCGAGGCGTTGCTCTACAAGAAACATCCGCGGCTCTACCGCGAGCGCATCGACCCGGCGCCGCCGTGGCACTACTACGGCGTCGTCGTGCTCTCGGCCGGAGCGGTGGAGGCGGCGGCGGCCGGCCTCGCGATGCCAGCGCTCGCCGCGGGCGGCCTCGCGCTCGCGCTCGTCCTGCGCTTCGCGGCGCGCCGGCTGCGGCGCACCAGCCGCGCGCCGGCGCACGTCGCCGAAATGCTCGCGACCTCGGCAGTCATCCCGTTCCTCTCGGTCTACTGGCGGCTGCGCGGCGCCTGGCAGTTCCGCGTCCCCTTCCTTTGAAGCTTGCCATGACGACGAGCCGCCGCCTGAAGATCATGACCTGGCACGTCCACGGCAACTACCTCTACTACCTGACGCAGGTTCCCCACGACTTCTACCTCGTCGTCGATGCCGAGCGCTCGACCCACCACACCGGCCGCAGCGGCATCCTGCCGTGGGGGCCGAACGTGCACGAGGCCCCGGCCGATGCATTGCAGCAAATGGACTTCGACGTCGTGCTGCACCAATCGCGCGACACCTGGGAGGTCGACCGGCTGACGTTGCTGACCGAGGCGCAGCGCCGGCTGCCCACGGTCTATCTCGAGCACGACCCGCCGCAAGGCCATCCCACCGACACGCTGCACTGGGCGGCGGGGCCGGAGACGACGATCGTCCACTGCACGCCGTTCAACGCGCTGATGTGGGACAGCGGCGCATCGCCGACGCGCATCATCGACCACGGCGTGCTGCCGCTGTCGAACGCGCGCTGGACCGGCGAACGCGCCGACGGCATCGTCGTCGTCAACAATCTCGACCTGCGCGGCCGCCGCCTCGGCATCGACGTGTACCGGGAGGTCGCGCGGCGCGTGCCGCTCTGCCTCGTCGGCATGGGCAGCGAGCGCTGCGGCGGTGAAGGCGAAGTGCCGAACGCCGACCTGCCGGCGCGCATGGCGCAGCACCGCTTCTTCTTCAACCCGATCCGCTACACGAGCCTCGGTCTCGCGGTGATCGAGGCGATGATGGTCGGCGTACCGGTCGTCGGCCTCGCGACGACCGAGCTCGTGACCGTGATCGAGAGCGGCCGCAACGGCTTCGTCGACACCCGCCTCGACGCGCTCGTCGATGCGATGCAGCGGCTGCGCGCCGACCCGCAGCTCGCCCGCGCGTGGGGCGAGGCGGGCCGGAAGACCGCGATCGAACGCTTCTCGATCGACCGCTTCGTCGACGACTGGCTCGTGGCGCTGCGCGAGATCAGCGCCTGACGCTCAGGGCGCCGTTGCCGCCAGGCTGACGCGCCGCTCGCCGAGGCCGAGCTCGTGGCGGAAGTGCGCGATCGTCTCCCGGAGGCCATCGTCGAGCGAGACCCGCGGTTCCCAGTCGAGCGTGCGCCGGGCGAGGCCGATGTCGGGGCAGCGGCGTTTCGGGTCGTCGGCAGGGAGCGGACGGCGCTGCAGCGAACTCTTGCTGCCGGTCAGCGCGAGCACGCGTTCGGCGAGTTCGAGAACGGTGTGCTCGACCGGGTTGCCGAGGTTGATCGGGCCGATCGCGTCCGACCGCATCAGCCGCACGAGCGCCTCGACGGTGTCGGAGACATAGCAGAAGCTCCGCGTCTGCGAGCCGTCGCCGTAGACCGTCAGCGGCTCGCCGCGCAGCGCCTGGACGATGAAGTTGCTGACGACGCGGCCATCGCCCGGACGCAGCCGCGGCCCATAGCAATTGAACAGCCGGGCGACGCGGATGTCGACCTGGCGCTCGCGGTGGTAGGCGAAGGCGAGCGCCTCGGCGCAGCGCTTGCCCTCGTCGTAGCACGACCGCACGCCGGTCGGATTCACATGGCCCCAGTAGCCCTCGGCCTGCGGATGGACCAGCGGGTCGCCGTAGACCTCGCTCGTCGACGTCTGCAGCAGCCGGGCACCGGTGCGCTCGGCGACCTCGAGCAGGCGCCACATGCCGACCGCGCTCGTGAGCGTCGTCTGCACCGGCTCGCGCTGGTAGTGCGCCGGGCTCGCCGGGCAGGCGAGGTTGAAGATCAGCGTCGCCGCGTCGATCGCAGCCGGCAACGCCGAGACGATGTCGGCGCGCTGCAGCGCGAAGCGCGGATGGTCGTGGAGCGCGTCGAGGTGGCTCGCGTCGCCGGTGGAGAAGTCGTCGAGCGCGAGCACGCGGTGGCCGTCGGCGATCAGACGATCGCACAAGTGGCTGCCGACGAAGCCGGCGCCGCCGGGAACCGCGACGAATTCTGAGGACATGCGCGAGTGCTCCGAGGAAACGGGAATCGGACGCGACCGACGCGGGCATCCGTCCACCGCCCGGCAATCGGCGTGCGAGGGCTTGCGGTCGGCGCGCCTCGAGCCAGCCGGCTGCGGCTCGCGCGCCGTATCCACCGTGGCGCTCTTGCCGCGGTTGCCGAGAATCGGGCGGCCGGCGGGTCGGCCACCGCACGCGCGCGACCGCGGGGTGCAGCGTCTCGAGGGCGCCGGCCTGCGCCCGGCGCTGCCCGGTGACGGCGTCAGCCGGGCGGCCTGGCTCCCGCCTGCCGCATCGGGCGTTCGCCGCAGCCGGATCGACGCCGTCAGCGGGCCGGCATCGCGGAGCAGCTCAGTACAGCACGCGGCAGCGGATCGTCCCCGGGATCGAGCACAGGTCACCGTAGGCGATCTGCTCTGCCGTGCTGTTGACGTCGGTCACGACATAGCCGACCTCGTTGTTCGTGCGCAGATACTGCGCGTCGATGTTGATGCCGGCGGCCGAGAAGCGCTCGTTGAGCTGCGCCATGACGCCCGGCACGTTCCGGTGGATGTGCAGCAGCCGCGAGCGGCCGGTGTGCGCGGGCAGCGTGACCTCGGGAAAGTTCACCGCCGAGGCGGTCGAGCCGTTGTCCGAGTAGCGCGTCAGCTTGGCCGCGACCTCGCGGCCGATGTTGGCCTGCGCTTCGGCGGTCGAGCCGCCGATGTGCGGCGTGAGCAGCACGTTGTCGAAGCGGGCGAGCGGCGATTCGAAGCGCGCGTCGTTGCCCTGCGGCTCGACGGGGAAGACGTCGATCGCCGCACCGTGCAGATGCTCGCGCTCGAGCGCGTCGGCCAGCGCGTCGATGTCGACGACCGTGCCGCGCGAGGCGTTGATCAGGTGCGCGCCCTTCTTCATCAGCGCGAGCTCGCGCGCGCCGATCATGTTCTGCGTCTCGGCCGTCTCGGGCACGTGCAGGCTCACGACATCGGCCGCGGCGAGCACCGCGGCGAGCGACAGCAGCTGGCGGGCATTGCCGAGCGTCAGCTTGGCCTCGATGTCGTGGAACACGACCGTCATGCCGAGCTGCTCGGCGAGCACGCCGATCTGCGTGCCGATGTGGCCGTAGCCGACGATGCCGAGCGTCTTGCCGCGCACCTCGAACGACCGCGCAGCGCTCTTGACCCAGCCGCCGCGGTGCAGCACGGCGTTCTTGTGCGGGATGCCGCGCATCAGCATCACCGTCTCGGCAAGGACGAGTTCGGCGACGCTGCGCGTGTTCGAGAACGGCGCGTTGAAGACCGGCACGCCGAGGCGCATCGCGGCGTCGAGGTCGACCTGGTTGGTGCCGATGCAGAAGCAGCCGACCGCCGTCAGCTTCGACGCCCGCGCCAGTACGTCGGCCGTCAGCTGGGTGCGCGAGCGGATGCCGAGAAAGTGGGCGTCGGCGATGTGCTCGATCAACTCGTCGCCGGCGAGCGCGCGCGGCGACGTGACGATCTGCGTGTAGCCGTCCTGCGCGAGCGTGTCGATCGCGGTCTGATGGATGCCCTCGAGCAGGACGAACTTGAGCTTTTCTTTCGGCGTGGACAGGCGCGGCGTGGCGGTCATCGGAATCTCCTCGGATCGCCGAGCGTACCCCGAGCCGGACCACGGCCCTGCCGGCTCACTGCTTGTTGCGCGTGCCTCCGGAGGTCTCGGCACCGCCGCGCTGGCGGCGCAACGCCTCGCCGGCAGCGTCGACCTCGAGCGGCTCGGGCGTCGTTCCGGTCGGGTTCTCCGGCATGAACGGCGACTTCAGGCCCCGTTCGGGGACCGGATGCAGCGGCGGCGTCTTGGGTTCGGTCATCGCGGGCTTTCGTCGTGCGGAGCGCCGAGCGTGGCATGCCGCCTGCCCCGCGCCATGCGGCGGCGACCGCGGGTGGGCATCGGATTCGTCCTACGACGAGGCGTGCAACGGCCTGCTGGTGAACCCTCGGTGCCGGCCCGAGAATCCGCCGTCGATGGGCCCGGTCGTTCGCGGTCCCGAGCAAGGGTCGTCCTTGAACCTGTTCCACTGCACCCACTGCAAGCAGCGCGTCTTCTTCGAGAACCTGCGCTGCGAGACCTGCGGCTCGAGCCTCGGCTTCGTGCCGGCCGAGCGCGCAATGGTCGCCTTCTCGGTCGAAGGCGATGATGTCTGGAGCCGGCGCGGCCCCGAAGGTCGCGCTCAGCGGCCTTGCGTCAACTACGCCGTCGAGGGCGTCTGCAACTGGATGGTCGATGCCGACGATCCGGCGGCGCTGTGCCTGTCGTGCCGCACGACCAAGGTCATCCCCGCGCTCGGCAAGCCCGAGAACCGCACCTACTGGGGCGACCTCGAGCAGGCCAAGCGGCGGCTCTTCTACACGCTGTTCGGTCTGCGCCTGCCGGCGCCCAACCGCGACAGCGATCCGGCCAACGGCGTGTCGTTCCAGTTCCTCGAGGACGTGAGCCCGCAGCAGCGCGTCATGACCGGCCACGACGACGGCGTCATCACGCTCAACATCGCCGAGGCCGACGACGCGCAGCGCGAGCGCATGCGCACGCAGATGCACGAGCCGTACCGATCGCTCGTCGGCCACTTCCGCCACGAGTCGGGCCACTATTACTGGGATCGTCTGGTGCGCGGCACCGACTGGGTCGACGAGTACCGCGCGCTGTTCGGCGACGAGCGCGCCGACTACGAGCAGGCGCTCGCGCAGCACTACGCGAAGCCGGTGCCCGACTGGCGGCTGACGTACATCAGCGCCTATGCGAGCTCGCATCCGTGGGAAGACTGGGCGGAATGCTGGGCGCACTACCTGCACATGATCGACGGCCTCGAAACGGCCGCCGCCTGGGGCCTGCGCCTCGACCACGCCACGCCGCTCGGCCCGCCGCTGGCGGCCGCGCCGGTCGACCCCGACGCGACCTCCGTCGAGCCGTCGCTGATCGAGCAATGGCTGCCGGTGTCGCAGTTCAGCAATGCGATGAACCGAAGCCTCGGCCTGCACGACAGCTACCCCTTCGTCGTGCCGGCGCCGGTCGTCGCCAAGCTCGACTTCATCCACAAGGTGATCGGCGCTGCGGTGCGTGGCGAGAAGCCGATGAATTTCGCACCGCTCGATGCGGCTCTCGCGCCGGCACTGACCGCCGAGCCGACCGCGACCGACGTGCCCGTCGACGGCGCGCCCGACGCCGGGACGCCGTCCCGCCAGACCCAACCCGCCTGACCGGCAATCTCGAGCCTCTTCATCCATGTCCCCCCTGCCGCACACGTTTCCGCTCGAAGAGGGCATCTCGCACCCGCGAGGCGCGACCTACACCGGCACCGGCGTCAACTTCGCGCTCTTCTCGGCGCACGCGACCAAGGTCGAGCTCTGCCTGTTCGACGAGGCCGGCACGACCGAGACCGCACGCATCGCACTGCCCGAGTTCACCGACGAGGTCTGGCACGGCTTCATTCCCGGCCTCATGCCCGGCACGCGCTACGGCTACCGCGTCCACGGCCCGTACGCGCCGGAGAAGGGCCACCGCTTCAACCCGAACAAGCTGCTGCTCGACCCGTATGCGCGGGCGCACGCCGGCGAGCTCGTCTGGTGCGACGAACTGTTCGGCTACACCGTCGGCCACCCCGACGCCGACCTCAGCTTCGACGAGCGCGACAGCGCGCCGTTCGTGCCCAAATGCGTCGTCGTCGATTCGCACTTCACCTGGAAGCAGGCCGGCGGCGTGCGCGTGCCGTGGGACCGGACGCTCGTCTACGAGACGCACGTCCGCGGCTTCACGAAGCGCCACCCCGACGTTCCGGAGGCGCTCCGCGGCACCTTCGCCGGCATGGCGCGCGACACGGTCATCGACCACATCGTCGCGCTCGGCGTGACCACGGTCGAGCTGCTGCCGGTCCAGACCTTCCTCGACCAGCCGTTCCTCACCGACAAGGGCCTGGCGAACTACTGGGGCTACGACACGATCGGCTTCTTCTCGGCCGACCGCCGCTACTTCTCGCGGCAGGACATCGACGAGTTCAAGGGCATGGTCGACCGCTACCACGAGGCCGGCCTCGAAGTGATTCTCGACGTGGTCTACAACCACACGCCCGAGGGCAACGAACTCGGCCCGACCTTCTCGTTCAAGGGCATCGACAACGCGAGCTACTACCGGCTGATGCCCGAATGCGAAGACGGCCCCGGGCCGCGCTACTACATCAACGACACCGGGACCGGCAACACGATCAACCTCAGCCATCCGCGCGTGCTGCAGATGGTGACCGACAGCCTGCGGTACTGGGTCACCGAGATGCACGTGGACGGCTTCCGCTTCGATCTCGCGACGATCCTCGCGCGCGAGAACCACGGCTTCGACGAAGGCGGCGGCTTTCTCGACAGCTGCCGGCAGGACCCGGTGCTCTCCAGCGTCAAGCTGATCGCCGAGCCGTGGGACTGCGGCCCTGGCGGCTACCAGGTCGGCCGCTTCGCCCCGGGCTGGGCCGAGTGGAACGACGATTTCCGCGACACCGTCCGCGCGTACTGGAAGGGCGAGGAAGGCACGGCGCCGAAGCTCGCCAACTGCCTGACCGCGAGCGGCGACAAGTTCAACCACCGTGGCCGCCGGCCGTGGGCGAGCGTCAACTTCATCACCGCGCACGACGGCTTCACGCTCGCAGATCTCGTCAGCTACAACGACAAGCACAACGACGCCAACGGTGAAGGCAACCGCGATGGCAGTTCGAGCAATCACTCCTGGAATTGCGGCATCGAAGGCCCGACCGACGACCCGGAGGTGATCGAGCTGCGCGCGCGGCAGCAGCGCAACTTCCTCGCGACGCTCCTGCTGTCGCAAGGCACGCCGATGCTCCTCGCCGGCGACGAGTTCGGCCGCACCCAGCAGGGCAACAACAACGCCTACTGCCAGGACAATGCGATCTCGTGGGTCGACTGGCAGGGCATCGACGAACGTGGTCAGGCGCTCAACGCCTTCGCCGCCCGGCTGATCGCGCTGCGGGCCGAGTTTCCGGTGCTGCGCCGCGGCCGCTTCCTGACCGGCGCCTGGAACGAGGAGCTCGAGGTCAAGGACGTGACCTGGCTGACGCCGGTCGCCACCGAGATGGCGGCCGAGCACTGGAACGACCCGCGCACGCGCTGCTTCGGCATGCTGCTGGACGGCCGGGCCCAGTCGTCGGGCATCGTCCGGCCCGGCTCCGATGCAAGCATCCTGCTCGTCTTCAACGCCTGGCACGACAGCGTCGAGTTCACGCTGCCCGAACGCAAGGGCAGCGGCGCCTGGAAACGCCTCTTCGACACGGCCGCGCCCGACAGCGACGAACCCCCGTTCGACTTCGGCGCCATGTATCTGGTGACCGGCCGCTCGACGCTCGCGTTCCTCGCCGTCGACGCGTGACGACGTCCGCCGACGTCGAAAGGACCGAACGATGCGACAACTCTCCCCGACCGGCCAGCAGGCGATCGCCGACATCGCCCGCCGGCACGGCTTCAGCGTCGAGGCGACGCTCGTCATGCTCGACGCCATCGCCCGCGGCAACGGCAGCATGGCGCAGTTCCGCCATCCGGAGTTCGGCGGTTCCGGCCAGTGGATGCGCGGCGGCATGACGATGGTCGGCGACATGAACGACCACCAGCTCAAGGGTTGGGTCGACGCGCTCTGCCAGGACCTGTCGAACCTGATCGCCAACACGCCCGACGCGGCGACGCGCGGCGGAACCGAGCCGGCGCCGACCGCCCATGCCCGTCCGAGCGGCTTCGGCACGTCCGGCTTCGGCGATCTGTTCATGGCCGGCTCGAGCCATGTCGACACCTGGTGGCCGGCCGAGTTCGGCGTGCCGAGCGCGAGCGGTTCGCAGAACGGCGCCCGCTACGCAGTGTTCGCCGGCGTCCGGCGACTCGTCGTCGAGGTGGACGGCCGCACGACCGTCTACGACACCGGCGAGCACCGGATCGGCGGCGCCGCGCAGCAACGCTCCGGCCACGCGAGCCTCGCGTTCAGCAGCCAGCACGGGCCGGTCGACGTCGACTCGCTCGCCGTGGTCTCGGGCCCCGGTTCGGCACACGCCCCGCCCGCGCCGCCGCCCACCACAGCGCCGGCCGCGACCGCGACGCACGCGGCCGTGGCGTCCTCGCCTCACGACGCCGACGCGGTGTTCGACGCGATCGAGCGTCTGGCCGCACTCAAGGCGAAGGGCATCCTGAGCGACGAAGAGTTCATGTCCAAGAAGGCCGAGCTGCTGCGGCGGGTCTGACACACGTGCGGACGGCTTGTCGTCGGCGGCCCCACGCGAACCCCCATCCTTAGGGGATGTACCTAGAGGCGTTGTCCTACAAGCTCCGCCTTGGCGCCTGTCGATACTGCGGCGCAGCATACGAAACGGAGTCACCGATGACGCTCGAAGAACTCGGCACCCGCTACCAGCGCCTTCGCATCGAGCTGGCGCGCGCCTACGAGGCGCCGGTCTGGGACAGCGCGCGCATCGACGGTCTCACCGACGCGATCGCCGACACCGAATCGGCGATCGCCACGTCGGGTGCGCCCGAAGCATTCAGCTTGCCGATGGCGAGCCGGTTCTGCCCCTCCACGGCGTCCGTGCCGTTCTGACCTCGTCCAACATGCGGAGCGACAACGCAATGACCACCTCGACCGACACCCTTCCCGCGGCGGATTTGCCCGACGGCTCCAGCGGCGACGCCTGGCAGCGCCGCTTCGGCGTGCCTTGGGAGCGCGTCGAGCGCGCCGTCCGCGCCGTGTCCGACCGCGCCGTGGCGGCGTCGCGCCGCAAGTTCGCGCAGGCCGACAGCGGTGCCCAGCGCTCCGAAGCGCAGCCGAGCTGACCTGATCAGACCCGACGGCCGCGCGGCCGTCGACACGCGGCGGCGGGCTCCGGGCAGCCATCGAACCAGCCCGCCGTCGCCCGATTTCGGCCGGCGCCGCGGCGGTCGGCACTCAGCCGCCGCCGTTCACAGCGGCAGAAGCGCTCACGGCCTGCGACGGTTGACAATGCGCGGCTCGCCTCAATGTCTTGGGGTTGCCCCGTGCTCCGATGTCGCCGCCTGCTGATTTCCGTGTCCTGTCCGTCATCCCGCCGATGACGCAGCTGAACACGCCGTATCCATCCACCGCCTACCTGACCGGCTTTCTCCGCTCGCGCGGAATCGCCGCCGTGCAGGTCGACCTGGCCCTGGCGCTGGTGCTCGAGCTCTTCAGCCCTGCGACGCTGCCGGCGATCCGCGACGCCGTGCTGGCCCGGCCCGCGGCCGTGCGCACGCCCCGGCTCGCCACCTTCCTCGCCCGCTTCGACCGCCATCTCGCGGCGATCGGCCCGGCGATCGCGTTCCTGCAGGGTCGGGATCCGACCCTGGCCCACCGCATCGCCGCCCGCACGTTCCTGCCCGAAGGCGAGCGTTTCCGCAGCCTCGACGTCTATGTCGCCGACGAGCCCGGCGGCGATCCGCTCGCCTGGGCGTTCGGTGCGCTGGGCCTGCAGGACCGCGCGCGCCACATCGCGACGCTCTACCTCAACGACCTCGCCGACGTCGTCCGCGACGGCATCGACGCGCGTTTCGAGTTCGTCCGCTATGCCGAAGCGCTCGCGACCAGCCAGCCGAGCTTCGACCCGCTCGCCGACGCGCTCGCCGCGCCGCCGAACCTCGTCGACCGCACGCTCGCCGCACTGGCGCTGGCGTCGATCGAACGCCACCGGCCGCAGCTCGTGCTGCTCTCGGTGCCCTTTCCCGGCGCGGTCTATGCCGCGCTGCGGATCGCGCAGACGATCCGCGCGCACGACCCGGCGATCGCCATCGCGCTCGGCGGCGGCTTCGTCAACACCGAGCTGCGCGAGCTCTCCGAGCCGCGCGTCTTCGACTTCGTCGATTTCGTGACGCTCGACGCCGGCGAGCGCCCGCTGCTCGCGCTGATCGACCATCTGCAAGGCGGCCGCTCGGCGCAGCGCCTCGTCCGCACCTTCGTCCGCGACGCCGCGACCGGCGCGGTGCGCTATCGGCACCTGAGCGAGCCCGACATCGCCTTCGAGGACGTCGGCACGCCGACCTGGGACGGCCTGCCGCTCGGCGACTACCTGTCGCTGCTCGACATGCTCAACCCGATGAACCGGCTCTGGTCCGACGGCCGCTGGAACAAGCTGACCGTCGCGCACGGCTGCTACTGGAAGCAGTGCAGCTTCTGCGACGTGAGCCTCGACTACATCTCGCGCTACGGGACGGCGTCGGCCGCGACGCTCGTCGACCGGATCGAGCGCATCGTCGGCGAGACCGGGCAGACCGGCTTCCACTTCGTCGACGAGGCGGCGCCGCCGAAGGCGCTCAAGGCGCTCGCCGCCGAGCTGCAGCGGCGCCGGCTCGGCATCTCGTGGTGGGGCAACATCCGCTTCGAGAAATCGTTCACGCCCGAGCTCTGCGACGCGCTCGCCGCGAGCGGCTGCATCGCGATCTCGGGCGGCCTCGAGGTCGCGTCCGACCGGCTGCTCGCGCTGATGAAGAAGGGCGTGTCGGTGGCCCAGGTCGCCCGCGTCACCAAGGCGTTCAGCGACGCCGGCATCCTCGTCCACGCCTACCTGATGTACGGCTTTCCGACGCAGACCGTGCAGGACACCGTCGATGCGCTCGAGTACGTGCGCCAGCTCTTCGAGGCCGGCTGCCTGCAGTCGGGCTTCTTCCACCGCTTCGCCTGCACGGTGCATTCGCCGGTCGGCCGCTCGCCCGCGGACTACGGCGTGACGCTCGTGCCGTTGCCCGAAGGCCGATTCGCGAAGAACGACGTCGGCTTCGTCGACCCGACCGGCGTCGACCACGACGCGCTCGGCATCGGGCTCAAGAAGGCGATCTACAACTTCATGCACGGCATCGGCCTCGACGCCGACGTGCGGAGCTGGTTCCCGTTGCGCGTGCCGCGGCCGACCGTGCCGCGGCAGCACATCGCCCGGGCGCTCGCGACCGCGCAGTGACCCCTTGTCCTTTCGCGCCGGCGACGGCGCTCCGAGTCCCTTCCAGATGACCGACCCCGCCCCGACCCTCGCCGCATCGCCTGCCACGCGCCTGCCGAACCCGCTGCACGCGCGGCGCATTCCGGCCGACGTGCCGGCCGCTGCCGTCGAGCGCATCCGCCAGGCCGCGTACCAGCTGCCGCAGGTCGTCAAGCCGGCCGACTTCCTCGTCGAGCAGGCGCCGGACTTCGAGGAGCACCTGGACCGCCTCGGTTACATCCTTCTGCAGAAAGCCGCCGCCGGCGCCCGGCCGAGCCGCTGGATCGCTCCGGCGCTGCTCGGGCCGGCGCTCCGGCATCTCGACGCCGTCGGCACCGGGCCGAACGTGCGCGCCCTGATGGCCGAACGCACCGCCGCGCTCGAGACGCTCGGCATCACCCGCCAGGGCGCCGGCTGGGAGCGGCTGCTGCTGCACCCGCTGCGGCTCGCGGCCGCCGACTGGCGGATTCCCATCGCGCACCGCGTGCCGGTCGACGACGACGCGGTCTGGGCGTTCTACCGCAGCGGCGACAAGGCGTCGCTGCTCGACGCGCTGGGGCCGATGCCGCCGTATCCCGACGCCGCGGCACTCGCCGCGCACCTCGAGTCGCTGGTGCGGCGCAGCGTCGAATTCAGCCCCGCGCACCTCGACTCGCTGCTGCCGCGGCTCCAGGCCGAATGCGCGAGGCCGCTGCCGGTCGCCGAGCTGAGCGCGGCCTGCAGCCGCGCCCAGGACCGCTGGGAGCACCGCGCCGCCGAACTCGACGCGCTCGCCGGCCTCAACAGCGAGCTCGCCTTCCAGGGCTACCCGGACACCTTCCAGAAAGCGCGCAACCTGCAACGCAGCGTCACGCTCTATGTCGGCCCGCCGAACAGCGGCAAGACGCACGCGGCGTTCGAGCGCCTCGCCGACGCGCACGACGGCGCCTATCTGGCGCCGCTGCGGCTGCTGGCGCTCGAGGGCCGCGACCGGCTGGTCGGCCGCGGCGTCGCCTGCTCGCTGCTGACCGGCGAAGAGAACGTGCCGGCGCCGGGCGCGCGCGTCGTCTCGAGCACGATCGAGATGGTCGGCACGACCTCGCCGATCGAGGTCGCGGTGATCGACGAGGCGCAGATGATCTTCGACGCCTCGCGCGGCTGGGCGTGGACGCAGGCGATCGTCGGCGTGCCGGCCAACGAGGTCATCGTCATCTGCTCGGACTACGCGGTGCCGGCGATCGAGAACCTGCTCGGGCTCTGCGGCGAACGCTGCACCGTGCGGCGCTTCGAGCGCAAGCAGCACGTCGAGCTGCTGCCGGGGCCGACGGCGATCGGCGCCTTGAAGAAGGGCGACGCCGTCGTCGCCTTCAGCCGCCGCGAGGTGCTGATGCTGCGCGACCAGATCGCGGCGAGCGGCAAGGCGGTGTCGGTGATCTACGGCGCGCTGCCGCCCGAGGTGCGCCGCCGCGAGGCCGAACGCTTCGCGCAGGGCGAATCGCACATCCTCGTCGCGACCGACGCGATCGGCATGGGGCTCAACCTGCCGATCCGCCGCGTCTTGTTCAGCACGATGACGAAGTTCGACGGCGTCGGCGACCGGTCGCTCACCGAATCCGAGGTGCACCAGATCGCCGGCCGCGCCGGCCGCTTCGGCATCCACGAGGAAGGCTTCGTCGGCGTGCTCAAGGAAGCCGAGCCGACCGCGGCGCGGACGCTGAAGGACCTGCTGCCGAAGACGCCGCGGGCGCCGCGCGACTTCAAGGCGCCGGTCGCGCCGAACTGGTGGCACGTCGACACGATCGCGCGGCGGCTCGGCCTCGCGAAGCTGCGCGACGTGCTCGGCGTCTTCATGGAGCAGCTGAAGCTCGACGACGCGCACTTCGCCGTCGCCGAACTCGAGCAGATGCTCGACCTGGCCGAGCAGCTCGACCGCAGCGCCGGCACGCTGTCGCTGAAGGAGCGCTTCCTCTACGCGCAGGCGCCCGTCGACACGCGCACCGAAGCGCAGGTGCAGGAATTCCTCGGCTGGACGCACCACCACGCGCTCACCGGCCGCGCCGGCAAGCCGTGGTTCCTCGACGAGGTCGACGGCCACAGCCGGCTCGAGCGGATGGAGCAGGCGCTGCGGGCCTGCACGTTGTGGCTGTGGCTGGACCTCCGCTTCCCCGCGGTCTTCGGCCACGTCGACGCGGTGCTCGACCTGCGCAGCCGCCTCAACGACGGCATCGAGCGCCAGCTCACCGGCAAGAAGCCGCTCTGGCAGACGCGCGGTCCGCGGCGCTGAACGCCCGGTCCGCCGGCGCCGCAGCTTCGGCCCGCGTCCTCAGGTGCGCGGCCCGCCGTGCGCGTCGACCCAGTCCTGGCCGATGACGCGCGCATGATCGGCGGCCTCGCCGGCGGTATCGAAGGTCGGTACGGCGGAGAGGTCGATGCGCTGCTCCTCCGGCCGCGAGCCGCTCGCGTGGACGATGCGGAGATGCGCGCCGAAGCGGCCGTGCTCGACCGCCTCGGGTTGGCAATGCAGCTCGTAGCCGCCGTAGCGGAAGAAGAATTGGTCGCTCATGGGGCGTGGCTCCTCGGTGTCGGACCAGTATGCCGCTGCGTCCGGCGACGAGCCGGTGACGGGCTGGAATCGCCCGACCAGCGCATCGACCCGGCGCTATGCTCGCAGCCCGACGACCGCCCTGCCCCCGATGAAGTCCCTGACCGCCGAATCCGGCTCGCCCGCGCGCGCGGCGCGAGAGGTCGACTGCATCCTCGTCTTCCAGGGCGGCGGCGCGCTCGGCGCCTACCAGGCCGGCGTCTTCGAGTCGCTCTACTGGGACGGCGGCCTCGTCTCGAACACGCCCTTGCAGTACGTGCTCGACCAGCCCGGCATGCTCAGGCGCATCGTCTTCCAGGTCGACCTCTTCGCCGCGGCGGGTGCGCTGCCCGGCACGCTCTGCGAGGTCGACGAGCGCGAGAAGGACATCCGCTTCTCGAGCCGGACGCGGCTCAACACGCGCGTCGAGGTCGAGCGCCAGCAGCTCGCGCAGGCCGCGCAGCGGCTGCTCGGCAAGCTGCCGCCCGAGCTGCGCGACGATCCGGATGCCCGCGTGCTCGCCGCGCTGCGGCCCGAGCTCGGCGTCGACGTCGTGCATTTGATCTACCGCGGCAAGCACCGCGAGGGCCGCTCGAAGGACTACGAGTTCTCGCGCCTGTCGATGGAAGAGCACTGGGCGAGCGGCCGCGCCGACATGGCCCGCACGCTGCAGGACCCGCGCTGGACCGGGCGTGCGCACGCGGCCGACGGCGTCCGCGTGCACGACCTCACGCCGGCCGGATGACGGCCGCGCGACCCGCTTCTCCCATCGCAACCCGGACCGTCGCCATGAAGCTGAAAGACAAGGTGTGCATCGTCACCGGCGCCGCGAGCGGCATCGGCAAGGCCATCGCGAGCGCCTACGCCCGCGAAGGCGGCAAGGTCGCGATCGCCGACATGAACATCGCCGCCGCCGAAGCGGCAGCCGACGAGATCCGCGCGGCGGGCGGCACGGCGATGGCCGTCGCGATGGACGTCACCGACGAGGCGCAGGTCGACGCCGCGGTCGCGGATGTCGTCGCGGCCTGGGGCGGCGTCGACGTGCTGGTCAGCAACGCCGGCGTGCAGATCGTCCATCCGCTCGAGGAATTTCCATTCGCGGACTGGAAGCGGATGCTCGCGATCCATCTCGACGGCGCCTTCCTCACGACCAAGGCCTGCCTGCCGCACATGCAGAGGTCCGGCCGCGGCGGCAGCATCGTCTACATGGGCTCGGTGCACTCGAAGGAGGCGTCGGTGCTGAAGTCTGCCTACGTCACCGCCAAGCACGGCCTGATCGGCCTGTGCAAGACGGTCGCGAAGGAAGGCGGCAGGCACGGGATCCGCGCCAACGTCATCTGTCCGGGATTCGTGCGCACGCCGCTGGTCGACAAGCAGATTCCCGAGCAGTCCCGGGCGCTCGGCATCAGCGAGGCCGACGTGGTCGCGAAGGTGATGTTGAAGGACACGGTCGACGGCGAGTTCACGACCGTCGCCGACGTCGCCGAGGTCGCGCTGCTGTTCGCCGGCTTCGAGAGCAACGCGCTGACCGGCCAGTCGCTGGTCGTCAGCCACGGCTGGTTCATGCAGTAGGCGGGCCTGAGCGGGCGTCTCGGGTTCCGTCACAGGTTCTTCGAGCGAGCCCGACACCGCGGCCGCGCGCCGATCTCGCGCGGTCGCGCGCCGATCTCGCGCGGCCGACTCCGTCGCGTGCGCCGAGGAGCGTGGCGTCGAGACCGGCGTCGAAAGGCAGCGGGCCGAAGCGGGTCGTCGGGTGCACGGCAGCATCGGAAGTCCGTGGGGGCATGTTGTGCGAGCGACGCATGCCGCGCGCCACCGAACTACAACGCGAAGCGGCCCGCACCCGCCGGCGTCGCACGACAATGCCGGCGCGGCCCGCGACCGTGCACGTTTCACGCAATGGCTCGATCGGACCCTGTGATCACCTGGCTGCGTCGCCTCGACGAACCGCTCCCGGACACCTGGCGGGCGCTGCCTGCCGGCAGCGACGCGCCGGGCCTGCTCGCGGCCGGCGGCGACCTGCGTCCGCGCCGGCTCGAAGAGGCGTATTCGAAGGGCGTCTTCCCCTGGTACAGCGAAGGCCAACCGGTTCTCTGGTGGTCGCCCGACCCGCGCATGGTGCTGCGGGTGGCCGACTTCCGCCTGTCGCGCTCGTTGCGCAAGACGGTGCAGAAGTTCGCACGCGACCCGTCGTGCCGGATCCGCGTCGACACCGCCTTCGAGCGCGTCGTCGCGGCCTGCGCCGGCACGCCGCGCGACGGCCAGGACGGCACCTGGATCGTGCCCGAGATGCAGCGCGCCTATGCGGACTGGCACGCGCTCGGCAAGGTTCATTCGTTCGAGACCTGGATCGGCGGCGAGCTCGTCGGCGGCCTCTACGGCGTGAGCCTCGGACGGATGTTCTTCGGCGAATCGATGTTCTCGCATCGCACCGACGCATCGAAGATCGCCCTCGCCGCGTTGATCTGCTTCTGTACCGAGCACGGCGTGCCGATGATCGACTGCCAGCAGAACACACGCCACCTCGCCTCGTTCGGTGCGGAGGAAGTCGGCCGCCAGCGCTTCGAGGCCGCGCTGCGCGCCTGCCTGCGCGAAACGGGGGTCGTGGATTGGACCTATGATTCTTCGATGTGGCGGCACCTGATCCGCAGCCCCTCGCAGGAACCCGGCTCGTGACGTTCGCCAAAGAGCTCCCGCTCGCCTCGCTGCAGTTCTACGCGACCGCGCCCTACCCTTGCAGCTACATCGAAGGCCGGATGGCGCGCTCGCAGGTGGCGACGCCCAGCCACCTGATCCACGCCGACGCGTACTCGGGTCTCGTCGCGAACGGCTTCCGGCGCAGCGGCATGTTCACCTACCGCCCGTACTGCGACGGCTGCAAGGCGTGCCTGCCGCTGCGCATCCCGGTCGCGACCTTCACGCCGACCCGCAGCCAGCGCCGTGCGCAGGCGCAGCACGCGCGGCTCGAGGCGCGCGTGCTGCGCCTGTGCTTCGTCCCGGAGCACTACCAGCTCTATCTGCGCTACCAGGCCGGCCGCCACCTCGGCGGCGGCATGGACCACGACAGCGTCGACCAGTACACCCAGTTCCTGCTGCAGAGCCGCGTCAACTCGCGGCTCGTCGAGTTCCGCGCGCCGCAGGACGACGGCAGCAGCGTGCTGAAGATGGTCTCGATCCTCGACGTCCTCAACGACGGCCTGTCGGCGGTCTACACCTTCTACGAGCCCGAGCCGAGGATGAGCTACGGCACCTACAACGTCATGTGGCAGATCGGGCAGACGCGGCTCTTGAAGCTGCCGTACGTCTATCTCGGCTACTGGATCGCGCAGAGCCCGAAGATGGCCTACAAGGCCAACTTCCTGCCGCACGAACTGCTCGTCAACGGCCGCTGGCAGCCTGCGGCCGAAGCACTCGGCTGACGACCTCGTCGGCCAGCGCGAGGCTCGCGGTGAGCCCGGGCGAGTCGATGCCGAAGAGATGGATCAGGCCGTCGATGCCGTGCTCGGCAGGCCCCTGCAGCACGAAGTCGTCGCTGCCCTCGACGCGCGGCCGCACGCCGCTGTAGGCAGGTTGCAGCGCGCCGTCGGCGAGTGCCGGCCACCAGCGGCGGATGGCGGTCTCGAAGCGGCCGCGGCGCCCGGCATCGACGCGGTAGTCGAACGTGTCCGGATCGCCGGCATCCGGCATCGGCTCGACGTCGGGCCCGAAGCGCGCCTGGCCGGCGAGATCGAGCGTCAGGTGGACGCCGAGGCCGCCCGGCTCGGGCAGCGGGTAGATGAGCCGGCGAAACGGCGCGCGGCCGACGAGCGAGAAGTAGTTGCCCTTCGACGGCCGCGCCGCCGGCACGGCGGCCGCGGCGCCCGGTATCGACGCCGCCAGCCGCGTCGCCCACAGCCCCGCGGCGTTGACCACGATGCGCGCCGCGATCCGCGTCGGCGCCGCGCCACCGGTCACGATCACGTGCGCGCCGCCGCGCGGCTCGATCGCGAGCACCGGCGACCGCAGCACCACGGCGCCGCCCGCCGCCTCGAGTCCAGCCTGCAGCGACAGCATCAGGGCGTGGCTGTCGACGATGCCGGTCGACGGCGACAGCAGCGCCGCGACGACGTCGAGCGCCGGCTCGAGCGCACGCGCCTCGGCCGCGGTCAGCCGCTGCAGGTCGTCGACGTCGTTGCTGGCGGCACGGAGCGCGAGCGCGTCGAGCGCGGGCCGCTGCGCCTCGTCGGTCGCGACGATCAGCTTGCCGCAGCGGCGATGGCGGACGCCGTGCGCCGCGAGATGCTCCTCGAGCTGCGCCCGGCCGCGGACGCAGAGCCGCGCCTTCAGCGAGCCGGTCGGATAGTAGAGCCCGGCATGGAGGACTTCGCTGTTGCGCGCACTGGTCTGCGTGCCGACGGCCGGCTCGCGTTCGAGCACCAGCGTCTCGAGGCCCGCACGAGCGAGCGCCCGCCCGACGGCGAGCCCGACGACTCCGGCGCCGACGACGACCGCGTCGACAGCGTCCATCGCGGCGTCACGCTCGCGACACGAACATCTCGAACTTGGCGAGGAAGCCGGCAAGGAACTCGCGCGTCTTGTCGTTGGTGATGGTGAAGTCGTCGGCGATCAGGCCGGGCGCCATGCTGAGATAGACCTCGGGCTGGCCCATGACGGCCATGCCGCAGACCGTGCACACGTCGCGCACCTGCGACTGGCAGACGGCCGTGCCGATCGGGCCCGGGCTGGTGCCGATGGCCGCCGCCGGCTTGCCGACCCAGCAGCTGCGGTCGCGCGGCCGGCTGCCCCAGTCGATCGCGTTCTTCGTCACCGCCGGCATGCCGCGGTTGTATTCGGGCGTGACGAACAGCACCGCGTCGGCGACCTCGATCTCCTGTTTCATCCGGACGACCGCTGCCGGCGGCGAGGCCCACAGGTCCTCGTTGTAGAGCGGAACGTCGTGCAGGTCGACGACCTTGAGCACGAGCTGCGGCTCGCCGATTTTGGCGAGCGCGCGGGCGAGGCGAAGATTGATCGACTCGCGGCGGAGACTGCCGACGACGACGGCGACTTGGTGCATGGGGAGTCCTTTGCGGAGCAGGCAGACGGTCCGACGATGGTAGCCGCGTGCCGGACCGACTCGGAGCGGGCGCCATGGCCATGCATGGTCGACGTCGAACCTGCCAGAGCGCTCCGCGCTTCGCGTGCGACGCGCGGCACGGAAACACCACTTGGTCCGGAGCCGCCGCGTCATCGTCGCGAGACGATCGCACAGCCGGAACGGAGATCGCGGAACCGGCGCCGAGACGCGCCACGGGCCAGCCGTTCTTGCCCGAATCGTCCCCGTGACTCGTGCCGTCGTGGTGGGCGGTGAGGGTTTCGAACCCCCGACCCCAACAGTGTGAATGTTGTGCTCTACCCCTGAGCTAACCGCCCGGCAAGCCAAAAATTATGCCATAGCGGCCTCGGGCTCGGCCTTCCAGACGAGCCTGCCGCCGCTCGCCTTGTCGATCTCGGCGAGCAGCGCCGCATGCGCCGCAACCTCGTCGGCATCGGGCTCGAGAACGATCAGCGACAGCGCGCCGACGTCGAACGGCTGCGCGGCCGCGGCATCGGCGGCGCGCTGTGCCGGATCGTCGATGACGAGCGATTCCTGCCCGCGCGTCATGCGGATGTAGACCTCGGCGAGCAGCCCGGCGTCGAGGAGCGCGCCGTGCAGCGTGCGGCTCGAGTTGTCGACCTCGAGCCGCTTGCAGAGCGCGTCGAGCTTGTTCGCCTTGCCGGGGTAGAGCTCGCGGGCGAGCAGCAGGCTGTCCTCGATGCCGGCGACATACGTCCGGAACTTCGGCCGGCCGAGGCGGCCGAGCTCCTCGTCGAGGAAGCCGACGTCGAAGTCGGCGTTGTGGATGATGATGTCGGCGCCGGCCAGGTACTCGAGCAGCCGGTCGGCGATGGCGCCGAACAGCGGCTTGTCGGCGAGGAACTCCTCGGTCAGGCCGTGGACCTTCAAGGCGTCCTCGTGGCTCGGCCGCTGCGGATTGACGTAGAGGTGCAGGTCGTTGCCGGTCAGCCGGCGGTTCACCATCTCGATGCAGCCGATCTCGATGATGCGGTCGCCGTGTTCGGGGCTGAGGCCGGTGGTTTCGGTGTCGAGGAAGATCTGGCGCATGGCGGCGGGGTCAGGCGGAACGCTGCGGAGGATAGGCGCGCTCGCGGCCCCAGAGCCAGAGCGCGGCGCCGGCGATGATCATCGGCACGCACAGCCACTGCCCCATGCTGAGGCCGAGCGCGAGCAGGCCGAGGAATTCGTCGGGCTCGCGGAAGTATTCGGCGACGAAGCGGAACACGCCGTAGCCGACCAGGAACGCGCCCGACACCTGGCCGAGCCCGCGCGGCCGCCTTGCGTACAGCCAGAGCAGCACGAAGAGCAGCAGCCCCTCGAGCAGGAACTGGTAGATCGAGGACGGATGGCGCGGCAGCGGCGAGCCGGTCTGCGGATAGACCATCGCCCACGGCACGTCGGGCGACGCGAGCCGCCCGGGCAGTTCGCCGTTGATGAAGTTGCCGATGCGGCCCGACGCGAGCCCCGGCGGCACGCACGGCGCGACGAGATCGGAGACCTCGAGGAAGCGCCGCCCGCGGAGCACCGCGAAGACCGCCATCGCGACGAGCGCGCCGAGCAGGCCGCCGTGGAACGCCATGCCGCCCTTCCAGACCGCGAAGACCTCGAGCGGATGCTGCAGGTAGTAGCCGGGCTTGTAGAACAGCACGTAGCCGAGCCGGCCGCCGACGACGACGCCGAGCACGCCGTAGAAGAGCAGATCCTCGATGTCGCGGCGCACCCAGCCGCGCGACGCGAAGAGCGGCAGGCGCGTCCGCCGGATGCCGAGGAGCACCAGCAGGCCGAACGCGACGAGATAGGTCAGGCCGTACCAGTGGATCGCGAGCGGGCCGATCTGCAGGGCGACCGGGTCGAGCCGGGGGTAGACGAGCATGGGCGAGCGAGACGGCGCGGCGGCCGGGCGAGTGAGGCGACCGGGGACGATAACCGACCGCCCCACGGGCTCGGATCGAGGCGGTCGGCGCTGCCGATCGATCGTCAGCGCCGCGCCGGCCGCAGCAGCGCCGCCGGCCTGGTCAGCAGCGGCGTGACGCCGGGCCCGTGGCCGCTGACGATGCCGTCGCCGTGGACGATGACGCCGACGGTCAGGCGGCCCTGCGCGTCGAGCGGCCCGCGGCGCGTTGCGGCGTCGGTGATCGCGACAAGGTCGCCGAAGCACAGGCTGCCCAGACGATGCCGCTGCCGCGTCGCCGCGTCGGCGCGCTGGATGTCGTGCTCACCGCGCCGCAGACGGCAGCGCCGTGCCGTCGTCGGCCGCCGACGCGACGACGACGATATCGCCCGCGTCGCCGCCCGAGCCGACCTCATTCGAGCGCGCCGGCGTCAGTCAGCGGTTCTGGACCTCATGCCCCGCCCCGCCGCTTCGGCGTCGCGGCGGCCCGGTTGGCGTCGATTGCTGCGCGGATCAGGGCCTGCAGTGCGCTCTCGTCGACCGCCCTGCCCTCGAACACGTCGATCGCCCGCCGCACGTTGCCGTCGAGGCTCGCGTTGAAGAGTCCCGCGGGGTCGGCGAGCGCTGCGCCCTTCGGGAATGTGAGCTTGACCGCCTTCTTGTAGACCTCGCCGGTGCAGACGATGCCGTCGCACGACCAGACCGGGATGTTCCATTTCCATTCCTCGACGATCGCGGTCGAGGCGCCACGAATGGCGTCGCGGATTCGGGACAGGGTCGCGCCACGCCAGTCGGCCAGTTCGGCGACGCGCGCGTCGATGAGCGCGGACGGCGGCGTGCCGGCGTCGACGGCGGGAGTCGATTTCGGTCGTCGGGCAGGTGGTGGTCTGGACGCGGATCCGGTCATGTGCAGGCCTCGTCGGTGCGACAAGATGGGCCCACGTGCGGGGGCGGCGGAACGGTCGTCGCGAGGAGCACGGGCGGCAAGCCGACGGCTCGCGACACGAGATCGCCCGTCGCGCGAGGCGTTCGTCGCGGCGTACGCCGCGACACCGGAGGAGGCAGCGCGAAAAGCAGCAGGCGGGCCGGGCGCGGCATGGGGCGTCAGTGCAACGGCAGCGCCATGACCGTCTCGCCGTCATGCACCTCGCCCGTCGGCCGGAAACCGAGACCGCGGTAGAAGGGCTCGGCGCAGCCCGGGCCCGCGACGTACGACGTCCGAAGCACGCCGAACACGCGCCGCGCGCGCAGGAGCTCGACGACCTGCCGCAGTGCCGCGCGGCCGATGCCCCGGCCCTGCCACCGCGCGTCGACCATGAAACGCCACAGGTCGATCGCCGGAGGATCGCGCGGCGCCGCTGCGAGCGTGCTGTCGCGCAGCATGACGAAGCCGACCGGTGCGTCAGAGACGGCGATCGCGCGAAACCAGGCCTCGGGCGCGAACAGGGCCTGCGCGAGCGAGACCGCATTGGCGGCGACGAAGCGCTGCTGCGCCTCGTCGACCGTGAGCGCGCACACCGCGCGCACCGTCTCGGCGGTGATCTCACGCAGGGACACGGACTCGGCGTCGACCTGCATCACTGAAGCCTCATCGACCGCGCCGGAGGGCGTCGCCACGACCGACCGCGGCGGGCGCGTCGCCGGGCCGCGAAACGCCGCCGCGACCTCGCCGCAGCCCCGCTCCGCACCGACGCGCTGTCGTCGGCCCGCCGGTCGCGTTCGGACTGCGTGACGGTTGCTCCGGTGGTCAGCGGTAGCTCCGGATACAGCGCCCGGGCGTCGAGCCGAGCCTCGTGCAGGAGGGCGAGCGCGTCGCGTTCTTGCGGGTCGACGGGACGGAGGTCGAAAGGCGTCATCGGAGCGGCTGGGTCGTCGGGCGCGAGGATATCCGGCGACCGAGCACGCGCCGAGCGCTGAGCCTGGCGAGCGGATCCGGGCGCGTCGCCGGCCGCGTCGCGATCCACTCGACGTGCGTGGACGCGCCGATCGGGCGGATCGACGTTCGACGTCGTCCTTCGAGCCTCGGCAACGGCCCGCGCGCAGCGACGACGCCCTCGAGCGATCTGCCCCCGCACGTCGACAGCCCGCTCGCCTGCGGCCGACGGCGCCGTGCCGGTGGCGCGCATCGAATCGGAGGCGATTTCGGCCCGAGCCCCGTCTCGTCACCCTGGCGGCGAACCACGCGGTCGACGGCTCGTGCCAATAATCGGCGCTCAACTCCTGGACCGCCCATGCACTGCCTGTCCGTCGTCAAGACGCTTTCCGCCACCGCGCTCGCCGCCGTCGTCGCCACCAGCGCCGTCGCGGCCGAGCCGGCGGCCCACATCCGCGGCACGATCGTGTCGGCGTCCGCCACCAGTCTCACGGTGAAGACGACGGCGGGCGACGACGTCAGCCTCGCGCTCGAGCCGGGCACGCGCATCAACGGGATCGTGCCGAGCAGCATCGACCAGATCAGGGAAGGCACGTTCGTCGGCATCGCCAACGTGCCCGGCAGCAAGGCCGCCAGCGCGCTCGAGGTCGTCGTGTTCCCCGAAGCGATGCGCGGCGCGGGGCTCGGCGACTCGCCCTGGGATCTGGCGCCGCCGAAGCGCAGCGGCAGCCGCTCGTCGGCGATGACCAACGGCACGGTCAAGTCGAGCGTCGCGGCGAGCGGCGCGCCGGGCACGGCGTCGGCGATGACCAACGGCACTGTCAAGAAGACCGAGACGGCGAAGGGCCTCGTGCTGACCGTCGACTACGGCAAGGGCGAGAAGACGATCCGCGTGCCGGCGAACGTGCCGGTCGTGGGCGTCGTTCCGGGCGACGCGAGCAAGCTCGTGCCCGGCGCGCACGTCTTCGTCGCGACCAAGCCGGACGCACCGACGAGCGCCGGCTTCGTCGCCGTGGGCATCGACGGAACCGTGCCGCCGATGTGAGGCGGCGCGTAGGTGCCGGCGCGGCGCCGAAGGGAGCTGCACCGCGGTGCAAGACCGGGGAAGCACGGTCGGCGTTCGGATGACTGTCGGTCGACGCTCACACCAGATCGCGGGGATGTCCGTCTCGACGCGCGGCGGCGTCGGGCGAAGATGACGCATGGACAACGCCACACGTTTCTCGCCCCCGCGTTCGCGGGCCAGACCTTCGACCATCGCAGCGGTGATCGCGGTCGCCGCGTCGTTCGCGATGGTCGGCTGCGGACAGCAAACGACGCCGCCGGTCGCCGTAGCGGTGCCGAACGCAGCGCCGGCCGGCACCGTGCCGACGCAGCAGGGTCCGACGACGCCGCAGACCGGCGCGGCGCCGCTGCCGCAGACCGCTCCGGCGCTGCAGACCGCACCGCTGCCGCAGACCGCGCCCGTCCCGGCGCCACAAGTCGTGCCCGCACCACAAGGTGCCGCGGCTCCGGTCACGCAACCGGCGGTACCTCCGGTGACCGTCGCGCAGGCCGGCCGCCCCGTGCCGGCCGCGCCGGCCGATTTCCCGGACACCTCGGTGCCGCAACCGGCACAGCAAGCGCCGGCGGCGCAGGCGCCGCAGCGCACGGCGCCTGCCCGCGTGGCGCGTCCCGCAGTCGCGAGCAACCGCGTCGGCGAGGTGACGCGCATCGAGCCGATCCGCGAGAAGCCGCAGGGCACGGGCGCCGGCGGCGTGCTCGGCGGCGTGCTCGGCGCGGTCGTCGGCAACCAGTTCGGTCACGGCAACGGCCGCGCCGCGATGACGGTGATCGGCGCAGCGGGCGGCGCCTACGCGGGCAACACGGTCGAGCGCAACGTGCGCGAGCGGATCGTCGGTTACGAGGTCAGCGTGCAGCTCGACAACGGCGCGGTCCGCAGCTTCCGCGAAACGAAGGCCGGCGATTTGCAGGTCGGCGACCGCGTGCGCATCGACGGCCAGCGGCTGCGACGGCTCTGACGGGCCACCGGGGAGTTCGCGTCGCGCGGCTGCCCGTTTGGGAGAGCCCTGCAACGCGTCCGCACCGGACTCTGCGCGAACCGCCAGTTTTGCGACGACGACGAGCCGCCGGCTGATCGGTGGTCATGCCGCACCACTCGACGGCAGCCACGGACCGTCTCGGGCGCACGTCGATGAGCGCCGGGCTCGAACGGCGTCTACGCGCCCGGGATGCACCCCCGGACGCGACGGCCCCCGAGGACCACCGACGCTGCCGCCGACCGCCCGGCTCGTGACCGTGCGCCGCCGCTGCGCGGCACGGCAGCAGCGGCAGCGATCGGTCACGGCAACGTGCCAACTGTGGTCGAGGCGATGAGGACGAGCGACTTCGATTCGTCCAGACACCGTTGTCGAACAACGCCATCGGCGACCGCGTGGGATGCGCGCTCGCAGTCTGCGCGGGGAAAGCCGCTGAACGGGCGGCACCGTCGACCGCGTCGGCACAATGCGCGGCCGGAGCGTCGCAGTCGCAGACCGTGTAGTCCGCCGGTCGCATCCGGCGGCAGTGCGCAACCCATGCACGGGCGGCCCGGGCGCCGACAAGAAAAGGGCCCGATGCATCGCTGCATCGGGCCTGAATCCGTCCAGGGGCGACGGAGGAGACAACCGGTCGATCGAAGACGCTGGATGCGTGCTGCCGGCGCCCGAGGGGGCTTCGTACAGGCATCCATCGGAATCGACGACGACACGTCGACACCGTGCTTCCTTCACAATCGTCACGCTCAGCATAAGTGCAAACCCTGATCCGCGCAAGCGATCGGTGTTTCCATCTGCAAAGGACCGCCATGAGTTCGACGACCGCTTTTCGCATCGCCTCGATCGCCGGCGACGGCATCGGCCGCGAAGTGCTGCCCGAAGGCCGCCGCGTCGTCGAGGCCGCGGCGCGCCGCTTCGGCCTGACGCTCACCTTCCGCGACGTCGAGTGGGCGAGCTGCGACTACCACGCCCGCCACGGCCGGATGATGCCGCCCGACTGGAAGGCGCAACTCGACGGCATCGACGCGCTGTTCTTCGGCGCCGTCGGCTGGCCGGCGACCGTGCCCGACCATGTGTCGCTGTGGGGCTCGCTGCTCAAGTTCCGGCGCGAGTTCGACCAGTACGTCAACCTGCGACCGGTGCGCCTCTTCGACGGCGTGCCCTGCCCACTCGCCGGCTGCAAGCCGGGCGACATTGACTACCTCGTCGTGCGCGAGAACACCGAGGGCGAATACACCGCGCTCGGCGGCATCATGTTCGAAGGCACCGACCGCGAAATCGTGATCCAGGAGTCGGTCTTCTCGCGCATCGGCACCGACCGGGTGCTGAAGTTCGCGTTCGAGACCGCCCGTGCCCGGCCCCGCAGGCAGCTCACCGTCGCGACCAAGAGCAACGGCATCGCGATCAGCATGCCGTGGTGGGACGGCCGTGCCGACGCCATCGGCCGCGACTACCCGGAGGTGCGCGTCGACAAGCAGCACATCGACATCCTCTCGGCGCGCTTCGTCCTGCAGCCGTCGCGCTTCGACGTGGTGGTCGCGAGCAACCTGTTCGGCGACATCCTGTCGGACCTCGGCCCGGCGACCACCGGCACGATCGGCATCGCGCCGTCGGCGAACCTCAATCCGGAGCGGCGCTTCCCGTCGCTGTTCGAGCCGGTCCACGGCTCGGCGCCCGACATCTTCGGCCGCAACATCGCCAACCCGATCGGGATGATCTGGTCGGGCGCGCTGATGCTCGACTTCCTGACCGGCGGCCAGGGCGCCGGGCGCGCGGCGCACGACGCGATCGTCCGCGCGATCGAGCAGGTGCTCGTCGAGGGGCCGCGCACGCCCGACCTGGGCGGCACGGCGTCGACGCAGGCCGTCGGTGCCGCGATCGCCGAGCGCGTCGTTGCCGCGGCCTGACTGCCGCGCGGAGCTTCCGGCGTCCCTCCGGCGCCTCGTGACACGCCTGCCAGAGCGCCGCCGGCGTGTCGGCACTTCCGGGTCGCGGCCTGCGCTGATCGCCGCAGGCCCGCATCTCACCGCGTGAGGATCGCCTTCATGTCCTCGAAGCCGACCGGCGCCGAGGTGTGCTCGTGGACGATGCGCAGCACGTGGCCCGAGGTCCGCAGGCCCCAGCTCAGGCGGTTGTGCATCGAGCGCAGCGGCTCGGCTGTCGTGGACAGCGAGGTGTAGGAGACGATCGCGCTCACGAGCGTGACGTCGCGCCCCGGCAGCGTCTTCACGTCGGCGAAGGCGACGCGCAGCCGCTCGTCGCCCAGCGAGCCGAGCCAGCCCTCGACAGCGACCCGCCAGGCGTCGGCGCCCTCGTACGACCACACGCCCCACGCATCGAAGACGCGCACGGCCGGGTCGTAGAGCTGCATGAAGGCGTCGACGTCCTTGGCGAGGACGGCAGCCGCATAGACACCGAGCACCCGCTCGATCGACTTGTCGACGTCACTCATGGCGGCCTCCGGCACTGACGAGCCGGCGAGGATATGCGCGCCGCATCGACGCGGCAACGAGGCAACGCTATTTCGCGATGCGGGCCGCCAGGCTCCCGACGGCGCGCGCCGCCGGGCAGCCGGGCAGCGTCTGGAGCAGCAGCTGCCGCTTGGCGACCGCCATGCGCACCGACGGATCGAGCGGCACCTCGCCGATGAAGTCGAGCGTCACCGGGCCCGCGGCCTGGACGACGAAGCGGTCGACGACGAGCTGCAACTGCTTGTGGATCGTTCGGCCTTCGCCCGGGCGGCCGGCCTGGTTCACGACCAGGCCGAGCAGCTGCCGGTGCTGCTCGGTCGCGAGCACCTTGATCGTCGCGTAGGCATCGGTCATCGCGGTCGGCTCGGGCGTGGAGATGACGATCACCGCGTCGGCGAGCGAGACCGCGTAGAGCACCACTTCGGAGATGCCCGCGCCGGTGTCGATCAGGATGTGGTCGAAGCGCGGCGCGACGGTGTCGATGATGGTCTGCAACTGGCTGCGGACTTCGGGCGTCAGGCGCGAGTACTCGACCAGGCCCGAGCCGGCGAGCAGCACCGAGAAGCCGCCGGGGGCGTCGAGGATGGCGCTCTCGAGTGCGACCTTGCCGGTGAAGACGTCGTGCAGCGTGACCTTCGGGTGCAGGTTCAGGACGACGTCGAGGTTGGCGAGGCCGAGGTCGGCGTCGAGCACGAGCACGCGTTCGCCGCGCGCCGCGAGCGCCGCGGCGAGGTTGGCGGCGAGGAACGTCTTGCCGACGCCGCCCTTGCCGCTCGTGATCGCGTGGATGCGGGCACGGCGGCCGGTCGGCGGGGGCGGACCGCCGGCGGGAGCAGCGGTGTCGGTCGTCGTCATTCGAAATCCTGGAACTGGGAGGTGCCGAACAGCAGACTCTTCTCTTCGGCACTCACGACGCCCGACACGGTTTCCTCGAGCGAGGCGCAGTTGCGCCCCATCGCCTTCGCGGCATAGAGCTGGCGGTCGGCCCGCTCGACCCAGAGCGCGCCCGAGGAGCGCACCCACTGGGGCGCGAAGGCGCCGCCGATGCTGACCGTGACCTGCAGTTGCTGGCCCGGCGCGATCGGGATGCTGCGGCCCGCGACCTTGGCACGCACGCGCTCGGCGACCGCGGCGCCGAAGAGCGGGGGACAGTTGGGCAGGATCATCGCGAACTCCTCGCCGCCGAAGCGCGCGAGCGTGTCCATCGGCCGGATGCACTCCGAAAGCGTCTGGGCGACGGCCTTGAGCACCTGGTCGCCGGCAGGATGGCCGTGGCGGTCGTTGACGCGCTTGAAGTGGTCGATGTCGATCATCAGCACGAGCGCGGGCTCGCCGGCCCGGGCGACGCGGTCGACTTCGCCGGCCAGCGCGAATTCGAACTGGCGCCGGTTCGACAGGCCGGTGAGCGCGTCGCGGCTCGACAGGTCGCAGAGCGCGTCGACCACCGCCTGCAGCCAGGCGGTCGAGCCGACGTCGGCGGCGTCGGGCAGCGCGATGCCGGAGCGCTTCAGGAGCTGCAGCGCCGGGCCGAGCCGCAGCGCATGGGCGCTGGCGGTCGGCGGGAGAGGCTGGGTCTGGGCGTGCACGGCGGGGCGGATGCGCAGCGGGGCGCTGCGGCGACGCCAGTCTAGTGTGCCCGGCGAGGCGGCGAACGATCGAACAGGCAGGAGATCGAGCGTCATTCCGGCGCGTCTCAAGCCGGCGCCGGGCTTGCCGATAAGGATCCGTGACCTTGTGCGACCCTGTCGTGCAGGCGAGCGACACCGACACCGACGCAGATCAGATTCCGGAGACCCGATGAGCCAGGCTGCCCGACCCCCTGCACCGCCAGCCGCGCCGATGCCACGAGGCGTGCATTGACCGCCGTCGGCGCGCCGGTGCGGCCCGGCAGCGCGGCGTCGACCGAGGGCATGGAATTCAGCTTCGACGCGCGTGACTTCGAGCGCGTCCGCAGCCTGATCTACGAACGCGCCGGCATCAGCCTGCATGCGGGCAAGCAGGCGATGGTCTACAGCCGCCTGTCGCGGCGGTTGCGCGATACGCCGCACCGCTCGTTCGCGAGCTATCTGCAATGGCTCGAGACCGCGAGCGGCGCGGCGGGCGAGCAGGAGTGGCAGGAGTTCGTCAACTGCCTGACGACCAACCTCACCTCGTTCTTCCGCGAGGAGCACCACTTCACCGCGCTCGCCGACGAGCTGAAGATCCGCGGCGCGAGCAAGGGCCTGCGCGTGTGGTGCAGCGCCGCATCGACCGGCGAGGAACCGTACACGCTCGCGATGACGATCGTCGAGGCGTTCGGCGCGTCGTGCGATGCACGAATCGTCGCGAGCGACATCGACACCAAGGTGCTCGAGACCGCCGCGCGCGGCGTCTACCCCGCCGACTCGCGCGGCCTGTCGCCCGAGCGCCAGCGCCGGCACTTCATGCGCGGCACCGGCGGCAACGGCGGGTTCATGCGCGTCAAGCCCGAACTCGCGCGGATGATCGAGTTCCGGCCGCTCAACCTGATGGACGCGCGCTGGTCGCTCGGCGAGCCGTTCGACATCGTCTTCTGCCGCAACGTGATGATCTATTTCGACGCGCAGACCCAGCGCCGCGTGCTCGCGCGAATCCACGGCGAGATGAGGCCGAAGAGCCTTCTCTTCGTCGGCCACTCGGAAAATTTCACCGAAGCGCGCGACCTGTTCCGGCTTCGCGGCAAGACGATCTACGAGCGTCTCTGACGCGACCGGGCCCCGCACCATGTCTTCCGCCTCCCTTGCGAGCACCGATGCACCGACGTCGCGCCTGCAGATGCTCAAATCGCAGCCCCGCAAGCACGGCGAGGCCTCGTTCTTCTTCTACGACGCCTTCTTCAAGAACGACGCGGTGAAGATCCTGCCGGGCGAATACTTCGTCCACGACGAGGACATCCTCATCATGACGACACTCGGCTCGTGCATCGCCGCGTGCCTCTGGGACCGCGAGGCGAAGATCGGCGGCATGAACCACTTCCTGCTGCCCGAAGGCGATGCCGGTTCCGGCCGCTACGGTTCGTTCGCGATGGAACTGCTGATCAACGAGATGATGAAGCGCGGCGCGACGCGGCGAGCGATGGAGGCGAAGGTCTTCGGCGGCGGCCAGGTCATCGACGGCATGACCACGATGAACATCGGCGCGCGCAACACCGAGTTCGTCATCGACTACCTGAAGACCGAGCGCATCCCGATCATGTCGCGCGACGTGCAGGGCCCCTATCCCCGCAAGGTCTGCTTCCTGCCGAAAAGCGGCAAGGCGATGGTCAAGCGCCTGCAGGCATCGAACCCCGACGCGCTCGTCGCGCAGGACCGCGCCGCGGTGCAGAAGGCCGCGCCGACCGCCCGAGCCGGCGGCTCGGTCGACCTGTTCTGATGAATCTAGTGAACGAACGGAGACCGATCCATGGCCAAGACACGCGTCGTCGTCGTCGATGATTCGGCCCTCGTGCGCAGCCTGCTGAGCACGATCATCAACCGCCAGCCCGACATGGAATGCGTCGGCACGGCGGCCGACCCGCTGATCGCCCGCGAGATGATCAGGACCCTCGATCCCGACGTGATCACGCTCGACGTCGAGATGCCGCGCATGGACGGCATCGACTTCCTCGGCAAGCTGATGCGGTTGCGGCCGACGCCCGTCGTCATGGTGTCGACGCTGACCGAGCGCGGCGCCGACGTCACGATGCGCGCGCTCGAACTCGGCGCGGTCGACTTCGTCGCCAAGCCGAAGGTCGGCGTGGGCGACGGCCTGCAGCTGCTCGCCGGCGAGATCACCGACAAAGTCCGCATCGCCGCGAAAGCGACTTTGCGCAAACCCATCGCGACGCCGGTTGCCGGCGGCAGGCAGGCCGAACGGCCGGCACCGGTCGCTTCGCTCGGCCGGCTCTCGACCGAGAAGATCATCTTCGTCGGCGCCTCGACCGGCGGCACCGAGGCGACCAAGGAAGTGCTCGTCGGCTTGCCGCCCGACTGCCCGGCGATCGCGATCACCCAGCACATGCCGCCGGGCTTCACGAAGAGCTACGCGGCGCGGCTCGACGGCGTGTGCCGCATCCGCGTCGCCGAGGCGCGCCACGGCGAGCGCCTGCTGCCGGGACACGCCTACCTGGCGCCGGGCGGCATGCAGTTCAGCGTCGAGCGTTCGGGCGCGAACTACATCGCCCGCGTCGAGGAGGCGGAGCCGGTCAACCGGCATCGGCCGTCGGTGGAAGTGCTGTTCAAGTCGGCCGCGCGCGTCGTCGGGCCCAACGCGCTCGGCATCATGTTGACCGGCATGGGCGCCGACGGCGCGAAGGCGATGAAGGAGATGCGTGACGCCGGCAGCTACAACTTCGTGCAGGACGAGGCGAGCTGCGTCGTCTTCGGCATGCCGCGCGAGGCGATCGCCGCCGGTGCGGCGCACGAGGTGCTGCCGCTGGCGCAGATCGCCGGCAAGCTCGTCGAGCGCCTGCGCAGCACGGCCGGCGTGCTCCACCGGGTCTGAAGCGCTAGGAGTGTGGGCTCCTAGCGCCGGGCCGGCTCGGCGGACGCGTCGGGCAGGAAGAGCGACTGCAGGTCGCTCAGGAGATCGAAGCCGCGCGGTGTCGGCCGGACGGTCGCGGCGTCGCGCTCGATCCAGCCCTTGTGCTCGGCCTCGGCCAGCTGCCGGCGCACCGCCGAGAGCGGCATGCCGGTGCGTTCGCTGAAGCGCGCGAGCGCGAAGCCGTCCCGGAGCCGCGTCGCGTTCAACATGAATTCGAACGGCAGCTGCCGCCGAGGCACCTCGTCGTGCTGCGACACCGCCTGGCCCGCGAGCGCCTTGGCCATGTAGGTCGCCGGATCCCGGAAACGCGTCTCGCGCACGATGCGGTGCGGGAACGACAGCTTGCCGTGCGCGCCCGCGCCGATGCCGAGATAGTCGCCGAATTCCCAGTAGTTGAGGTTGTGCGCGCACCGGTGGCCGGGCCGGGCGAACGCCGAGACCTCGTAGCGCTCGAGGCCGGCCGCGGCGGCACGGTCGACGATGCGGTCGAGCATGTCGAACGCCGTGTCGTCGTCGGGCAGCGACGGCGGATGCCTGGCGAAGAACGTGTTCGGCTCGATCGTCAGCTGGTAGATCGACAGGTGCGGCGGCGCGAAGTCGAGCGCGGTCGCGAGGTCGGTCTCGAAGTCGGCGAGCGTCTGGCCCGGCAGCGCGTACATCAGGTCGATGTTGAAGGTCTCGAACGCTGCCTTCGCTTCTGCGACCGCAGCGCGGGCCTGAGCAGCGTCGTGGACGCGGCCGAGCGCAGCGAGCTTGGCGTCGTCGAAGCTCTGCACGCCGATCGAGAGCCGCGTGACGCCGGCGGCGCGGTAGCCGCGGAAGCGGTCGCGCTCGAAGGTGCCGGGGTTCGCCTCGAGCGTGATCTCGCAGCCGGGCTCGAGCGGGACGCGGGCGCGCACGTCGCCGATCAGCCGGTCGATCGCCTCGGGCGGAAAGAGGCTCGGCGTGCCGCCGCCGATGAAGACGGTGTGGATCCGCCGGCCCCAGACGAACGGCAACGCGGCCTCGAGGTCGGCGTTCAGCGCGTCGAAATAGCGATCGATGTCGGGCGACTCGCCGGCGGCGTGCGAATTGAAGTCGCAGTACGGGCACTTCCTGAGACACCACGGCAGGTGCACGTAGAGCGACAGCGGCGGCAGCGCGGCGAGCGACAGCACGCCCGGCCGCATGCAGCGCGCGAGCCGGTCGGCGACGCTGTCGGGCGGCGCCGCATCGCCGTCGTCCGCGGGCCGGATCGGAATGGCGTCAGCCAAGCCGCCAGACCTCGCGCATCGTTCCGAGCAGTGCAGCCGCGGCGAGCGCGCGGTGGCTCGCCGCATTCTTTGCGGCCGGTGCAAGCTCGGCGACGCTCGCGCCGAGTGCCGGAATGAACACCAGCGCGTCGTAGCCGAAGCCGGACGCGCCGCGCGGCGCGACGAGGATCTCGCCGTGCCATCGTCCGACCGCAATCAGGGGCTCGGGATCGTCGGCGCTGCGCAGCGCGACGAGCGTGGAGACGAAGTGCGCGCGCCGGTCTTCCGCGCCGGCGAGCCGCTCGAGCAGCAAGGCGTTGTTCGCCGCGTCCTGCAGCGCCCGCTGCGCCTCGCGGTCGCCGGCCGGCAGCGCGACGTCGGCGAAGTGCGCCGAGGCGACACCCGGTGCGCCGCCGAGCGCCGCGACGCAGAGGCCCGAATCGTCGGCGATCGCCGCCGAGCCCGTCGCCCGCGCCGCATGCCGCGCCTTGGCGAGCGCGTTCTCGACGAAGGTCGCGTGCGGCTCCGCGGCCTCGGCGACGCCGAGCGAGCCCTGCGTCACGAGCACGACGCCCGACGGCGCGAGCAGCGCCTCGAGCTCGCCGAGCTTCTTGCGGTTGTTCGACGCGAGAACGAGCCGCACGGCGACTTCAGCCCGCGAGCGCCCGCTTCTGCAGCGCGACCAACTCGCGGATGCCCTTGTCGGCGAGCGCGAGCAGCGCATCCATCTCGTCGCGCGAGAACGTCGCGCCCTCGGCCGTGCCCTGAATCTCGACGAAGCCGCCGGCGCCGGTCATGACGACGTTCATGTCAGTGTCGCACGCCGAGTCCTCGACGTATTCGAGGTCGAGCAGCGGCGTGCCGTCGACGATGCCGACCGAGACCGCCGCGACGTGGTCGCGCACCGGCGAGTCGACGATTTTGCCGGCGGCGATCAGCCACGACACCGCGTCCTGCGCGGCGACGAAGGCGCCCGTGATCGCCGCGGTGCGGGTGCCGCCGTCGGCCTGGAGCACGTCGCAGTCGAGCGAGATCGTGCGCTCGCCGAGGCGCCCGAGGTCGAACACCGAGCGCAGCGAGCGGCCGATCAGGCGCTGGATTTCCTGCGTGCGGCCGCTCTGCTTGCCGCGCGCGGCCTCGCGGTCGCTGCGGGTGTGGGTGGCACGCGGCAGCATGCCGTATTCGGCGGTGAGCCAGCCTTCGCCGCTGCCGCGCTTGTGCGGCGGCACCTTGTCCTCGACCGATGCGGTGCAGAGCACCCGGGTGTCGCCGAACGCGACCAGCACCGAGCCTTCGGCATGGCGCGTGTAGCGGCGGACGATCTCGATCGGGCGGAGGGCGTCGACGGGACGCGAAGCAGAGCGCTGGAAGGTCATCCGCGCATTGTCCCTCGCACGCGGACGCCGCGTCGTCAGGCCTTCTTCTGCGACGAGCGGCGGATCGCCTCGTTGATCTCTCGGATCGACCGCTCAATCTCGGCGTCGTCGAGCTCGTCGCCCGGGTCGGCGCCGAGCACGCTCGCCTGGATCGTCGACGCGAAGACGTCGTCGCCGAGCTGTTGGGTCGAGATCGCGGTGCCGCTGTCGCTGTCTTCGGCCGACTCCCATTCGACGGCGAGCACCGAGACGTTGTCGCACTTCGGGCCGCCGTTGCGCAGCGCCTGCTCGACGAGTTCGGGGACGGCGTCGAAGATGGCGTGGCTGCCGAGCTGCTCGGCGATGACCGCGTCGTCGACGGTACCCCACAGGCCGTCGGAGCAGAGCAGCATGCGGTCGCCGGTCTGCAGCAGCAGCGGGCCGACAGTGTCGACGACCGGCTTGCCCGGGCTGCCGAGGCAGGTGAAGAGCACGTTGCGGTTGTACTTGTCGGCGCTGCCGGCGCCGCTCGCAGCGACGGCCGGGCCCAGCGCGTGCTGCAGCTCGGAATACGAATGGTCGCGGGTGCGCGCGATCAGTTTGCCGGCGCGGACGAGATAGAGCCGGGAATCGCCGCAATGCGCCCAATAGGCGGCGTTGCCCTGCATCAGGCAGGCGACGATCGTCGTGCGCGGCGTGTCGATCAATGCCTTCTGCGTCGCGTAGCGCAGCAATTGGTGGTGACCGGCGATCACCGATTCCTGCAGGAAGCGCTGCGGCTCGGCGAGCGTCGGCTTGCAGTCGCGCTGGAACATCGCGGCCATCGTCTGCAGTGCGAGCTGCGACGCGACCTCGCCTTCCGGATGGCCGCCCATGCCGTCGGCGAGCGCGAACAGGCCGGCGTCCCGCGTGTAGCAGTAGCCCATGCGGTCTTCGTTCTTCTCGCGGCCGCCCTTGCGGCTGATCTGGTAGACGGAAAAGCGCATGGGTCGGCGAAGAAAGACGTGGGGACGTGCGAGGGCGCAGGATCGGACGCGCGCCGATCAGGCCTTCGCGCCGGTCGCGAGGTTCTCGAGCTGCAGCTTCAGCCGCTCGCTGAAGCTCAGCTTGGTATAGCGACGCTCGGTCTCGCGCGAAAGCTCTTTTTGCAGCGCGAACACGCTCTGCGGGCGCGACAGCGGGTCGAGCGACATGCACCACTCGGTCACTTCGATCAGATTGTCGGAATAGATGTTGCGCAGGCGCGAGAGGCTGAGCGCGAGCCGGTCCTTCTCGATGCGCTGCGGCGCGTCGTTCGGCGGATAGCCCTGCATGCAGGCGTAGATGCAGGCGCCGATGGCGTAGATGTCGGTCCAGGGACCGAGCGTGCCGTCGCGGCGGTACATCTCCGGCGCGGCGAAGCCGGGCGTGTACATCGGCCGGATGAAATTGCCTTCCTTGCTCAGCACTTCGCGCGCGGCGCCGAAGTCGAGCATCACCGCCTTGTTCTCGTTGGTGATGAAGATGTTCGCCGGCTTGATGTCGAGGTGCAGCATCTTGTGCTGGTGCACGATGCGCAGGCCGCGAAGGATCTCGTCGAACAGCGAGCGGATCGTCGACTCGCGGAACACCTTGTCGCGTTTCAAGTCGCGCGCCGTGACGATGAAGTCCTGCAGGGTGTCGCCCTGCAAGTAGTTCATCACCATGTAGACGGTTTCGTTCTCGCGGAAGAAATTCAGCACCGAGACGACGCTCGGATGGCTGATCTGCGCGAGCGAACGGCCTTCCTCGAAGAAGCTCTTGAGGCCGAGCCGGTAGAGCGGCTGCTTCTCGGGCTTGACCCGCGGCGTCAGTTCACCCGGCGAGCGTTCGGCGAGCGAGGACGGCAGGTATTCCTTCAGCGCGACGAGATGCCGTTCGCTGTCTTCGCACAGATAGACGACGCCGAAGCCACCGGCCGCCAGGCGCTTGATCACCTGGTAGCCACCCACCACCGTGCCGGAGGGCAGAGGGGCGGGTTTGAGCTTTGACATAATCCCCTTTTGGCAGCGTGAAGCCCATGGCAGTCTACAGCATGACCGGCTACGCGACGGCTTCTGTCGGGGGGCCGGCGCCTTCGGAAATGGCAGCGCCTGCGGAGGAGTTGGCAGTGCGCCCGAGGCCGGCGTCCGACCCCAACGTCGCCATCGAACTGCGGTCGGTCAATGCCCGGTTCCTCGACCTCGCCTTCCGCCTTCCGGACGAGTTTCGGGCGCTCGAGCCGGCGCTGCGCGAATTGCTTCTCGGCGCATTTCGCAGAGGCAAGATCGAACTCCGGATGAGCGTTCGCGGCGACACGGAGTCCGTCTGGCCGCAGCCGCAGCCCGACCAGTTGAACCGGCTCGTCCGGCTCGAGAGCGTCGTCCAATCTTGGCTGCCCAACGCCCGAAGCCTGTCGGTCCACGAGGTGCTGCAGTGGTGCCGGACCGGCGCGCCCGCCGAGCGACTCGACGAGGCCGTGCTCGACGCCGCACGCCGCTGCATCGCGGGGCTGCGCGAAGCGCGTGCGCGCGAGGGCGAGCGCCTCGCGGCGGTCTTGCAGGAACGGGTGACGCAGTTGCGCGCGCTCGCCGACGAGGCGGTGCCGCTCGTACCGAACGTGGTGCGACGTCAGCAGGAGCGCTTCGTCGAGCGCTGGACCGATGCGCTCGAACGCTCCGGTGCCGCGCAGACGATGTCGCGCGAGACGATGGACGAACGGGCGCTCGGTGAAGCCGCGGCCTTCGCCCTGCGCATCGATGTCGCGGAGGAAGTGGCACGGCTGCGGTCGCATCTCGACGAGGTCGCACGTCTCATCGCAACGGGCGGCGAGATCGGCAAGCGCCTCGACTTCCTGACGCAGGAACTGCTGCGCGAAGCGAACACGCTCGGGTCCAAGGCGTCCGCGATCGAGCTCACCAACATCTCGGTCGAGATGAAGGTCGCGATCGAACAGATCCGGGAGCAGGTGCAGAACATCGAGTGAGGTGTCTCATGGTCTCTCGGCACCCCCCGAGCGGCCGAAAAGTCCAGCGTTGCGAGGGCTTGGCGTTCCACGAGGTCGAGCAGCGCCTCACCCCATCGCGGAATCTCCGTGTTCCCGCTGTGTCCCCGGAAGCATCCAGCGCCTGCCTCGGATGTGGTGACTGCGGCGGCGCGGGTATCGGCCATGGGATGTCGGCGGTTCCAGCAGGCGTCGGACCGGTTCGATCCCGCCGACTGACGCATCCGAGCAGTCGCTTCCTGATAAATTACCGATCAGTCACTCTCGCTTGACCTCCGGCGGGTGGATGCGCAAAATGACCGAAAGGTAACTTCGAGAACCTGCCATGCCACCCTCTGCCCGAAGATTACCGACCGGTCACTTCAATGGCGCACAGACGCCGATCCGCTCCTCCGTGGAACTGGGCGCCGTCATTCGCGAGCAGCGCAAGCGGCTGGACCTGAAGCAACTCGACCTGGCGGGCCTGGGCAACACCGGCAACCGCTTCATCGTAGACCTGGAGAACGGCAAGCCGACGGTGCAACTGCAGAAGGTGCTGGACCTCATGGACCTGCTGGGCCTGGAAGTGGTGGTGCGCACCAAGGCCTCTCGCTCGACCTCGTCGCAGTGAGGAGCGGGTGATGCAGGCACGGCCCGACCGGCTGGACGTCTACTACGGCAGCGACCTGGTCGGCGCCGTGCACGACAGCGCGCCGCTGGCATTCGAGTACGCATCGACATGGCTGGATGGCGGCCAGCGCATGTCGCTGGCCGCCATCCCACTGCAGCCTGGTCGGCAGGTCACGTCCGAGGTGCAGGCCTTCTTCGAGAACCTGCTGCCCGAAGGTGAACTGCGCGACTACCTCGCCGCCCAGCGCAAGGCGTCCACGCTCTTCTCGCTGCTGCTGGAGTTGGCTGGCGACACCGCGGGGGCGTTCGTGCTGGTGGCGCCCGGGCAGACGCCGGAACTGCCCCGCTACGAAGCCACGACCTGGGAGGCCATCGCCAAGCTCCTGGCCAAGCGGTCGGCTTCCGCGATCGACATCCACGAGCAAGGCGCTCGCATCTCGTTGGCCGGCGCGCAAGACAAGACCAGCCTGGCGATCTTCGACGACGGGGTTCCGATGCTGCCCAAGGGCACCTCGCCGTCCACGCACATCCTCAAGCCCAACATTCGCCGCCTGGCCAAGGTCTGGCACTCGGCTGCGAACGAGACCATCGTGATGCGCGCCGCCAAGCTGGCCGGCCTGCCGACGGCCGAGGTCTTCTACGAACCGCGCACCGAAGCCTGCGTCGTACGTCGCTTCGACCGCCAGCTTCGCCACGACGGCACGCTGGCGCGGCTGGTGCAATACGACATGTGCCAATTGGCCGGCACGGTGTCGGACCGCAAGTACGAGAAGGAAGGCGGCCCGGGACTGACCGCCTGCGCCGAGCTGATCCGCCGCTACAGCGCGCAGCCCGCCGTCGACCTGCGGCGCCTGGTGCGCTGGGTGTTCTTCAACCTGTACGTCGGCAACAACGACAGTCACGCGAAGAATCTGTCGATCTACAGCGTGCCTGGGCAGGGCGTGACGCTGACGCCGTTCTACGACCTGATGTGCACGCGCCTGTACCCGGGCCTGTCACCCGACTTCGCCTTCTCGATCGGCGGCGAGGCAAGGCCGGGCGAGCTGGGTCCGGAACACCTGGCGCTGATGGCCCGGCAGCTCGGCATGCAACCGCGCTTCCTGGCTCGACAGGCGCATGACATGGCCGACCGCCTGCCGGCAGCCATCGACCAGGCCGCGCACGAGGTCGCACCCTCGCTCACGCCGTCGGCACGCACGCTGGTCGAGCGGCTCGAGCGATTCATGTCGTCGACCACCAAGAAGCTGGCAGCCCGCATCACAGCCGCACCATGATGTCGCCGACCGGGCGGTCGATCCGGACTTCCGCAGCACGTCGCCGAACCGCACCCTGTTCCTGGCCGAGCGTCCGGGCAGCAGCGGCGAGGGGTTCCTGGCCTGCGTGGCAGTGCTGCAGTCCCACCTGGTGAGGCGCACCGTGTGCGGCCACCCCACCAAGGCCTGCAACCAATCTTCCCGGGTCTGCTCGAGCGCCCCAGCGAGCCGAGACGCCTTCAGCGGCGCTGTCGACCGAACACCTGAAGAGTCAGTCGGGCGACGAAACGCAGGACTGGCCCGACCACGCCACGTTCCAGAAGGCTTGGCCGGAACTCGACACGCTCAGCACGTACAACGCGCTGCGTACCGCCCGGAAGAAGATGCGGCTCGGAGCGGATGAACCGGGCGACCGGACCGCATAAGCAAACCGGAAATCGTCGGTTCACGACCGCATCGACGGTGGCCAAGATCCATCCTTCCGACGCTTCGCCCGTCCCTTCCAAGCCATGTCCGACGACACCGGAACACCGCCGCACCGCTTGCTCACGCTTCCCCGAACGCCCGCCGGCGTGCTGTCGATCCGCGCCAAGGCGCTGCTCTTCCACGACCCGCGCTCGGCCGATCTGCTCGACCAGGTCGAACGCATCGCACGCAGCGAAGCATCGGTGCTGGTGATCGGCGAGACCGGTACGGGCAAGGAGCTGATCGCGCGCCACCTGCATACGCAAAGCGGCCGGAGCGGGCCGTTCCTCGCGGTCAACTGCGGCGCGTTCAGCGAGTCGCTGATCGACGCCGAGCTGTTCGGCCACGAGTCGGGCGCCTTCACCGGCGCGTCGCAGGCCCGCGCCGGCTGGTTCGAGTCGGCCAACGGCGGCACGCTCTTCCTGGACGAGATCGGCGACCTGCCGCTCGCGCTGCAGGTCAAGCTGCTGCGCGTGCTGCAGGAGCGGCAGGTCGTGCGCCTCGGCTCGCGCAAGCCGATTTCGCTCGACGTGCGCCTCGTCGCCGCGACCAACATCGACCTGCGCCAGGCGGTCGAGGCGCAGCACTTCCGCGCCGACCTCTACTACCGCTTGAGCGTCGCGACCGTCGACCTGCCGCCGCTGCGCGAGCGTACCGGCGACATCCTGCCGCTCGCGCGCCACTTCATCGGCGTCTACGGGCCGCGCCTCGGCCTGCACGACGCGCTGTTCTCGCCCGAGGCCGAAGCCGCGCTGCTCGGCTACCCGTGGCCCGGCAACATCCGCGAGCTCGAGAACGTCGTCCACTTCGCGCTGATCGTGGCGCGCGACGGCTTGATCCGCGGCGCCGACTTGAAACTGGTGCCGGTGGGCAGTCCTGCGCCGGTGCGCGGAACGACGACGTCCGCCGGCGACGACCCCGCGCGCGCCGCCGCCCCGGTCGACGGCCCCCACGATCCCGCGCCCGGCAGCGCCGCCATGCAGCGGCTGCACGACGCGCTCGAGGCGCTTTTCGGCGAAGCCCGGCCATGCGTCTTCCGCAGCGTCGAGGAAGCGCTGGTGCGCCAGGCGTTCGGCCGCGTCGGCGAGAACCAGGTGCAGGCCGCGCGGCTGCTCGGCGTCACGCGCAACACCCTGCGCACGCTGCTCAAGCGCCACGGCCTGCTCGTCGACGCCGCGCCGCCGCGGGCGTCGCAGGCCGCGGCCGTCGGCGTGCCGTTCACCCACTGAGCTGTGCGCTGTCCGGACCCGTGCCGCCCACCACACCGTTCCGTTCGCTCTGCGGCGCGGCGCTGATCCTCGCCTCCGCGCAGGCGCCGTCGATCGGCTGCTTCGGCGTCGCGACCGGCGGCGTCGGCACGCCGCGTGCAGGGGCGGCTCGACTGTCGGCAACGTCAGCGCGCGCGGCCGGCGCCGAAGCGGATCCGCTCGTCGGGCAGCCGGCCGTTCCGAGCCGCTGTGAGGGAAGACGACGGACGCACGCTCGTCCGCCGCACATGTCGCCGCTCGTCGTTGCAGATGCTTGGCCAGCACCCGAGCCACAACTGCGCTTCGCGCCTGGCTCGGCGCCGTTCCGGAGGGCCGCCCGGACGCGCGGGATGCCGGCACAGCGTCTGATGCAGCGCAGCGGCCCTGCGAGCCCCATTCGCCGGACCGCATCGGCGTGACCGATCTCACGCAGCCTGCGTTCGCGTCGCCACCGCATGCGGCGTGCCGCGTCTTCGACCGACAACCGGTCATGCCC
>CAXUDL010000025.1:0-69314 GCA_964249855.1 uncultured Rhizobacter sp.
ATCGGCCGGTGCCGCCCTGGGTGCGCAGGACCATTGGCACGCCGATCTGGCCGCCGAACATGTAGCGGATCTTCGCGGCCTGGTTGCCGACCTGGTCCATCGTCATGCCGAGAAAGTCGACGTACATCAGCTCGGCGACCGGGCGCAGGCCGGTCATCGCCGCGCCGACGGCCGCGCCCACGATCGCCGGCTCGCTGATCGGTGTGTCGACGAGGCGCGCGGCGCCGAACTCCTGGATGAGGTCCTTGGTGACGCCGTAGGCGCCGCCGTAGACGCCCACTTCCTCGCCGATGACGATGACGGTCGGGTCGGCGCGCATCGCGTCGCGCAGCGCGAGGCGGAGCGCGTCGCGGTAGGTGGTCGGCGTCAGGTCGCTCATGGCGCTCAATCCCTCGCGAGCACGCGGTCGAGGCGCGTGGCGAGCGCCTCGGGCGGCGGCTCGCCGTCGCCGTAGACGTCGCGGAACATGGTCTCGAGCGCCGGCGCCGGCGAGGCCGCGGCGAAGTCGATCGCCGCGCTCATCTCGCGCGAGACGGCGGCGTCGAGCGCGTCGAGCTCGGCCGGCGTCGCGAGCGAGCGCGACACGAGCGTCGCGCGGGCATGCGCCACCGGGTCGCGCTTGCGGCCGACCGCCTCTTCCTCGGCCGTGCGGTACGGGCTCTTGTCCATCCGGCCGTGGCCGTAGAAGCGGAAGCACGACACGCTCATGAAGCCGGGCCGGCCGCCGCGCGCGCCGTCGACGAGCGCTCGGGCGAGCACGCTCACCGCCTCGACGTCCTCGCCGTCGACCATGCCGGCGCGCAGGCCGAAGGCTTCGGCGCGGCGGTCGAAGTCGATCGAGCGCGTCGCCTTGTCGATGCGCGTGCCCATGCCGTACTGGTTGTTGATGCAGACGAAGAGCACCGGCAGGTCCCAGAGCGCCGCCATGTTCATGCTCTCGTAGAGGATGCCCTGCTGCATCGCGCCGTCGCCGAAGAAGGCGACCGATACGGCATCCTTCTTCAAGAGCTTGTAGCTGAGCCCCGCGCCGACGACGTGCGGGATGCCGCCGCCGACGATGGCGTTGGCGCCGAGGTGGCCGAGCGCCATGTCGGCGATGTGCATCGAGCCGCCCTTGCCGCGGCAGTAGCCGGTCTCCTTGCCGGCGATCTCGGCCATCATCCTGTCCGGCTCGGCGCCGCGGGCGAGGAAGATGCCGTGGCCGCGGTGGTGCGTCGTGAAGCTGTCCTGCGGGCGCAGCGCCGCGCAGACGCCGGCGGCGGCGCCCTCCTCGCCGATCGACAGGTGCAGCATCGAGCCGGCCGACAGGCCGCGCGCGTAGAGCTCGCCGACGTGTTCCTCGAACGTGCGGATGCGCCGCATCGTCCGGTACAGCTCGAGCAGGGAGGGTGAGGTGGACTGCATGGTGGGACGGATGGTCACGGGACGAAGGGTCGGCGGCGTTCGCCGGGCGGGTGCGGAGCTGTGCCCGGACGGCATCGGGCCGGACGGCACCACCGGCGCCGCACCGGCCGGGCGCTGCCCCGAGCATCCGGTGCGCGCGGCGCCTGCCGGGCCGGTCGCCGGCGGCCGCATGCGCCCTCCCTCAGCACATTTGTTGCAGCAGACGACTTTTGTGACGACTGTGATGCGTCGCGTTCGGCTTGTCAAGGTCTCGGCGCCAGGTGTCGAAGCGGTCGGAGCGGTCGGAGCGGTCGGAGAGGTCGGAGAGGTCGGAGGCGTCGCATGCTGACCACCGATCTCGCGCACGAGCCCGACGACGCGTTGATCGCCCGCGTGGCCTGGCTCTACTACATCGGCGGCTTCAACCAGGAGCAGACCGCATCGCGCCTCGGCCTGCACCGCAGCCGCGTCAACCGGCTCCTGGCCGACGCCCGCGACCGCGGCCTCGTCAGCGTCACCATCGACCATGCGTCGGCGCGCGACCTCGACGCCGAGGCCTCAATCGCGCGCCGCTTCGCGCTCGACTTCTGCCTGTCGACACCGGCGATCGGGCTCGGTGGCGGCAGGCCCAGCGAGACGGCCGACCGCGTCGCCGGCGTCATCTGCCGCCGCGCGGTCGGCGCGGCCGGCGCCAGCTTCCTGAAGGGCCGGCTCGCCGCCGGGCCGATCACCGTCGGCGTGAGCTGGGGTCGCACGATCGAGCAGGTGGCGCTGCAGTTGTCCGGCGTGCGCAACCCGGCGGCGCGCTTCGTCTCGCTGCTCGGGTCGCTCAAGCGCAATGCGCGGTCGAATCCGTTCGAGGTCGTCCAGTCCTTCGCCGCGCGCACCGGCGGCGAGGTGCACTTCCTGCCGGTGCCCTTCCTGACCAATTCCGAGGCCGACCGCGACGTCTTCATGGCACAGCGCATCGTCCAGGACACGGTCGAACTCGCCCGAGCGGCCGACCTCTACCTGATCAGCGTCGGCGAACTGCGCGAGACCTCGGTGCTGCGCAGCGAGGACATCCTGACCGCCGGCGAGGTCGAATCGCTGCGTGCGGCCGGCGCGGTCTGCGATTCGATGGGCAGGCTGTTCGACATCGACGGCCGCGAGATCGAACACCCGTTCAGCCATCGCACGGTCGCGATCCGCACCGCGGACCTGCGCGGTCGCAACGTCGTGCTGCTCGTCGGTGGGCGCGAGAAGGTGCAGGCGACGATCGGTCTCTTGCGCAGCGGCCTCGTGCGCGGCCTGATCATCGACGGCGACACCGCGCAGGCGCTGGTCGATCGGCTGGAGGAGCGCACGGCGGAACGGTGAGGCGGCGCACAGCCCGGGCCTCGACGCGATGCTTCAGATGTCAAGAATCGGGCGCGCGGCGACCCGGGCGGGGGTGCCCTTCGCGTCACGCTGCACGACGACGTCCTGTCGCCGACGAGCAGGGCGCAGCCCGGCGCCCTGCTTGCGGCGAGCCGCAACGGCGGCGAGCGGCTGCGCGCCGGGCTGCCGGCGCATTGACGGATCGGCGACAGGACCGGCAGCGGCGACAGGACCGGCAGCGGCGAGCGTGCGCCGGGTCCGTGTCACGGGTTCCCGGCGCCGACCAGCTCGAATTCGACCGCGATCTCGTCCTGCACGGCGAGCAGGCCGTTGCCGACCGAATACGGCGTGATGCCGAAGTCGGACTGCCGCAGCACGAGACCGCCGCGCACCTGCAGCCGCTGCGGCAGGCCCCGCACATCGAGCGCGAGCCACTGAACTCGGCGCTGCCCGTGCAGCGTGATCTCGACCTGCGCGACCGGTTTCGGCAGCTCGCCGACGATCGCGAGCGTGCGCAGACGCAACGTCGGATAGCGCGACGCCTGCAGGTTGCCCTCACCGAGCATGTTCTCGCGGGTGGCCGCGATCGCCTCGGGCGACAGCGTCGACGCGAACGCAGCGCCGAGCGCGCCGCGGAGCTCGGCGCGATCGAGTTCGAGCCGGTCGAGCCGCAGCGAGACATCGCAACGCGCGTCGGCGAGGTCGCCGCCGGGCAGCAGGCAGGCGCCGGTGAAGTCGACGGCCGACAACACGTGGTTGTGACCGAGGCGCGCCGCGCGGCCGGCGCGGAATGCATACGCCCGCAGCGTCGACGCTGCAGGGTCGAAGCGGACCACCCGGCGTCCCGCGGCGCTGGCCGCCGCGTACGGAGCGAACACCACGGCGTCGCTGTCTTCGTCGACGGTCGACGCGGCGATCGCGCGCTCCGCAGGACGGCCGGAATCCGTCGGAAGAGCACAGCCGACGATTGCGCCGAGCAGCGCCGCACCGAGCGTCGCGCGTCGCCATCGGCCGATGGACGCAGTCGCCGGCACGCCGCACCGACCCTTGCCGCGCCGCCGCGGTCGCTTAGGGGAAGCCATGCGCTCAGCGCAGCGCCTGGAGCCCACGCGCGGCGACGTCGATCCTGTGCAGGCGCACGGGCGGCGATGGGTGGGCGCAGCGTCCGGCAACGACGCGAAGCGGAGCGGTCCTGTGTCGACATCGCATTGCTGTGCAATCCTTCGTGAAGCGAATCTTCGGCCGGGCCGCGCGCCGCTCGTCGCGTCGCACCCCGTCCACGGACGGTGCGCGCGGCCCGTCGATGGACGTCGGCGACGTCGTTTCGATCGCGAGGCAGCGAGCGCACGGGATGCTTGCACGGCCGAATCGGCCGGTCCGGCGGTGCGCCACGCGACGATACGTCGCCTCGAACATCCTGTCTCGTCGACCGCCGGCGCACGTACCGTCGGGCGACGCGTCCGGGGCCGACCGTCGATCATGGCCCGCGTCGGACCCTTCGGGCCGGGCCATGATGGCCGCCGCCCACGCTCCTAGTCCATCACCCGTGATCCATGGGTCAGCAGGCGCAGCTCGTCGAGCAGCTTGCCGGCCGGAGCCGGCAGCACCCCGAAGCGTCGCCTGAATGCGGTCAGGACCCGCGTGCGGCTCGTTCCGGCAATCGGCAGCGCGTCCATCCAGCCGGCCTGGCGGTCGGCCTCGATCATCGGTTCCGACATCCAGCTGAGGAAACCCGAGCGTGCGACCAGGCTCTTCAGGAACGTCACCGACCGCGTCTCGACCAGCACGTTGGGAACGCCCAGGCCGTGGGCCGCGAAGAGCCTCTGAACGTCGACGTACGGGCCGGTGCCCTTCGGCGGGATCGCCCACGACTGGCTCAGCGTGTCCGCGAGCGACAGCTCGGACTTTCGCCGCAGCGGATGATCGAGCGCCGCCACGACGACGCTGCGGTCCTGCCACCGGCAGTCCTTGATCGACAGGATGTCCTCGGTGTCCGGCAAGTCGACCGCCAGGGCGAGGTCGATCTCGTAGCGGGCAAGTGCATCGGCGAGCCGATCCCACACGCCTTCGACGACCTGGACATGCAGCGTCGGCCACTTCTTCAGCACGCGTTCGACCGCATCCGGAAGCACCTTGCAGGCGATGCTGCCGACGGAGCCGACCCGGATCGTGCCCTTCGCAAGGCCGCGCATCGCATCGATCTCCTCGCGCGCCAGTTCCGACTCGCGCTGGAGCAGGCTGGCATGGGGCAGCAACATCTGTCCGATGTCGGTCAGCAGCATCCCCTTGGAATGGCGTTCGAACAGCGGCGCGCCCACCTGCTCTTCCAGCCGCTTGACCGTTCTGCTCAACGCCGGCTGGGTGACGCTCAATTCCTTGGCCGCCCGCCCGAGCGTCCCGGTCTTGACGATGGTGACGAAGGCCCGCAGCTGGTTCAGGTCGAAGCTCATGCGGGAACGTAATGGCTTTCTGCCCGAAGGGCAATTTCTTTTCAGCGTCGATGCCGACGGTCATCGCTCCGTTGCGCCGAGCGATGGTGTCCGTGGACGGGCTTCGCCTTCGCCTCCCACACGTCGAGCCAACCCTCGAGCTCGTGAGGGTCGACCGTGCAGGTGCGGGCTTCGATGGTCATGGTCAGCACATAGCAACGAGGCAGAAGAGTCCGATGTGCAATTCGACTCGAATACCCAGTCGGTTCGACGACATACGGAACCTCCTTGGGGGAAAGCCCGATCGCAATTTGTCCGACGTCGAACATAGTGGCAATGACATTGTTCGAAACCCTGCCGGGCAATGTCTCGGCAATGTCGTGCAAACCGTTCCATTCGCTTGCACCACGCATCGAACGTGTCGAGAGACAACGGGCCGGCACCGCTTCGGTGAATATGCAGACGCAAGACATGCATTGCTCGAGACGTGGCAGATATGAGAAATAAAATGGCCGATGCGCATGCCAACCGGCAAGATCAAAGTGAAGTCGACGTTGTGATCGCGCATCGTCCGCTAAACGCTTTCTTCGCGGACGTCTCGATGGTCACTCCCTCGTGTTCTGGGGCAAGACCCGACGGTTCCGGCGTGTCCGAAGAAGCCGGAACTGCACGAGAACTCACTGAAGCCGCATCGGCTCGCGGTGCAGTCCGGCTGCTGGCGCCGATACGTTCATCGCGACTGGCGGGCAGTGCGGTCCGAAGCACTCGGATGCGTCGAGAACACGGCTCGACGCGGCTCGACGGCATCGGCTCATGCCGCGAACCATCCGTCGTCACACATCAGCACCAATGCATTTCAAGGAGGCAGTCATGAAAGTTCGCCATTCGCTGTTCGCCGTCGCTTGCGCCATCTCCGGAGTCGCGTCAGCGCAGTCGTCCGTCACGTTGTATGGAACGGTCGATCTGAGCGGCAAGTACGTCAAGAACGACGGCTCGGCGAGGCGCCTGAGCCTCGCGCGAGACGGACTCAACAACAGCCAGTGGGGCTTGAGCGGCGTCGAGGATCTGGGTGGTGGTCTGCGCGCAGGTTTCAACCTCCAGGGCAGCGTCGGCGCCGATGCGGGAGACATCGGCGACGGGCAGGTCGGGAACGGTCCCGGGAAGTTCTGGTCCCGCAGGAGCTACCTCTATCTCCTCGGACGGCTCGGTGAGATCCGCATGGGCCGGGAGTACACCCCGACGTTCTGGGCCAACACCTTGTACGACGCCTTCGGCAACGTCGGGATCGGCGCGTCGTCGAATGTCCTGCAGCTGATCGACTCGACATTCGCGAGGGCGGACAACTCGATCTCGTACTTCACGCCGGCCTCGCTGGGTGGCTTCTTCGGCCAAGCGACGGTCGCCGCAGCCGAAGGCGGTACGGCAACGGGCCAACAGACGAACGCGGGGCGATACGTCGGCCTTCGGCTGGGTTATGCCGCAGGGCCGCTGGACATCTCCACGGCCGGTGGCGAACAGCGCAACTCGTACTTCGGCGGCACCCAAAGAACCTACAACCTCGGCGCCTCGTACAAGTTCGGCTTCGCGAAGATCCTGGGCTACGTGACCCGGGACAACGCCCAAAATCTGCATGAGACCCGCGGTGCACTGAGTGCGGTGGTGCCGTTCGGCCAGTCGGAGATTCACGTGGGCTACGGCCGGAGCAAGCTGGTGAACAGCGTGGCGCGAGGCAATCGCTTCGAGAACACGGTTTGGCACCTCAAGGGCTCGTACGTGTACAACCTGTCGAAGCGGAGTGCGCTCTACGCATCGGTCGCCGACATGGGCAATGGCGATCGCTCGAACCTGGCGATCGCGCGGCCGACATCGATCACCGCACCGCCGACGCTCGGCGGCAAATCGAAAGGCTTCGAGCTCGGCATGCGGCACTTCTTCTGAGATTTCTCGCCTGAGACGCCTTCCCGCCGTTGCGCATTCAGCCACGCACGGCACGCAGCTCCTGCAGCATGTTCGCCACGTGCTCGTCGCCGTCGTCCGGTCGATAGGCGATCTGGATCGTCGACACTGCGTCCTTGCCTTCCACCGGGCGGTAGGTGACGCCTGCGAGGCGAATGTATTGGGTGTCGGATGGCACCAGCGCAATGCCCAATCCCGCGGACACCAGGCCGATCATCACGGCATAGTCACGGGTCTCCTGGACGATTCGCGGCCGAAACTTCGCCCTGGCGCACAAATCGACGACTCGCCAATACAGTCCGATGCCGGACTGGCGCGGAAACAGGATCAGCGGCTCGTCTTTCAGATCGGCAATGCGCAGTGTGTCCCGGCTGGCGAGCCGGTGGTCCTTGGGAATCGCGGCGACGAGCGGCGCCTGATACCACTCCTCCATCCGCACGCCGGTCGGAATCGACGTGTCGGGCCGACGCACGATGCCCACGTCCAACTCCCGGTTCTGCACTGCGTACAGCTGCTCCATCGATGGAATCTCGTGCAGATGCAGCTGGATGAACGGAAAGCGCTCCTTGTAGCGTCGAATCACGGTCGGCAGCGCCTCGGTGAACATCGCGGAGGGAACATACCCGAGCCGCAAGGTCCCGACTTCGCCGCTGGCAGTGCGGCGCACCGCTTCCTTCGCATCCACGGTCGCAGCAAGAATCGCTCGCGCGCGCTCGAGCATCTCCCGACCGGGCTGCGTGAGGTAGACGCGGCGCTTGTCGCGAACGAACAGCTGCGCACCCATCTCCTCTTCGAGCTGGCGGATCTGCGTGCTCAGCGGCGGCTGCGCCATGTGCAGCTTCTCCGCGGCACGCGTGAAGCTGAGTTCCTCGGCGACGGCGACGAAATAGCGAAGATGGCGAAGTTCCAGGCGCAGGGGGCGAGGAGTCGATCGAGAGTCCATTGCTGATGTCGCCGCGGCTGAATCGTCGACATTGTCCCAGCGATCGTCGACGGCTCGGCAGCCCTCGAGCACCTGGGACGCAGCACGTCCGGCACGGGACTCGGTTCCAGCGCCGTGCTCCCGCGTCGTCGGCATCGGGTGCGTGGCGCACTCCGTGTTCTCCACCGCTGCGACCGACGGCGCCGGCAACGGGCCACCCGCTCGCTCGCCGTCGACCTCGAGCTTCGTCATGACAGCAATCGCCTGCCTTCCGAGGCGCCCGAACACAGCCACGCGGAAGTGTTTCGCGGCGGCGGCGACACGGCGGCATCGGCCTCCGATCCGATCGAGCGAATGCCGCCGCAGCGTTCACGGACCCGAGCCCTGACGCCGTCCGCGGACAACCGGGCGCAGGACATTCGACCGATCGGCCTCGAGGGCGACGTCACCACCGGCCACCCGAGCAAGGCGCTCGGCAGCGGCGATGCATGTCGGCGACGCGTCACTCGAACTGCTTCGGGTAGTCCGTCCCGTCGAGACCCGGAACGACAACGTTCTCCGGCCGGTTGTCCGCGGCCTGCAGCTGGTCGACTGCGTAGTCGATCACGCAGCCCGCCAGCAGCTGCCGCGGATCCTCCATGATCACGCGCAAGCGTGTGTTGAGCGCACGCCAGTCGTCCGGCCCGTCGATCTGCGGCATCTCGCCGACCTCGGTGGTGTCGGGTCGCAGCTTCGGGCGGCTGTCCGTGCTCGGCACGAACTTCGGATAGCCCTCGTACATCATGGGGCCGAGGTCGCTCATCGCGCGGGTGTACCACCAGAGTTTGCGCATCGGCTCCTCCTGGGCGCGGATGGCGGCCGGATCGATCGGCCGCGCCACGTTGAACGGCGGCGCGTGCGGGGCGATGTAGATGCGCTCCAGACCGAGTTTGTGGCGCGACGCACCGGAGATCATCGCCGCGACCGCATTGGTCGTCAGCGTGACGCCGGCGGTCGGCCGCCCCTGCCGTCCGACGATCACCACCATCGCCTTCGACCAGTCGATGCTGTGGCGGTCGAACCAGCTGATGACCCGGTGCCCGGTGTCCAGGCCGACGAGGAAGAAGGTGGCGATCATCAGCTTGTTGACGGGCACGACGGCGCCGGCCAGGTCGCCGCGCGCCTCCAGGTACTGCTCGCGCAGGTCCTCGGCGGTGAACGTCTGCGGGTTCGCGAGCGCGCGCTCGAGGTAGGTCTCGGTCACTTCGCAGGCGTAGTGGACCAGGTTGGCGATCGCCGTCTCGCGACCACGATAGGCCGGCACCGCGATCAGGTCACGCCACATCGCGGGCGAGTTGGCGTTGCGCGCCGCCACGGTGACCTCCAGCAGACGTTCTGCCTCGCTGCGCCAGACCGAGCCGTCCGGGTCGAGCTCGCGGATCTTCACGAGCGAAGCCACGGCCGGTCCGAAGTGCGACACGGCCGCCAGTTCCTTGAAGCCGCGGGTCGTCAGGCGATAGCCTTCGACCTCGGGGTCGCGGCCCGGACCCGGGTAGAGGACGAAGTCCGAACCGGTCGCGACGATCAGCGGTGCGTCGCGGCCGGCATCCAGCGCCGCATTGTTCAGCTTCGCGCCGATGCTGTCGGGGTTGGCCGTGTAGGTTTCGAAGAGGCGCAGGAACTCCTTGCTCTGGTAGTCCTGTGCTGCGACGCTTGCTTGTTGCACGATGAGAGTCCTTGGGGTCAGTCCAGCTGGTAGATGCAGCTCTGCGTCGCGAAGCGCACCTCTGCACTGAGACTGTTGGACACGACCATGTAGGTGTGTCCGTTGGCGTCGAAGACGTCGGCGTCGGTCGCGCCCGAGGTGGGGAATTCGGTCTCGCGAACCAACTGCGTGCCGTCGAAGCGGTAGATCGCCGATGTCACCGTCGGGATCGGTGCGTCGCGCGTGCCCAGGATGAAGTTGATCAGGACCAGCTTGCCGCCGTCGCCGCTGCCGTCGGCGATCCAGTGGAATTCGCGCCCCCCGGGGCCGCCGAGCACCTGGTGCTTGACGAAACGCTGCCCGTCCCAGCGCAGCAGCACCGTGTCGTCGTGCAGGCACGCGAAGGCCAGCCACGCCTCGCCGCCGGCGTGGAAGAAGGCGAATGCCCGGCTCGTCTTGCCTTCCAACGTCTGGAACTCGTCGAACCGGCTGCCGGTCCAGCGGTAGATCTGCGCTGCGGCGACGTTGTCGGCATACGCCAGGAACTCGTGTCCATCGACATCGAACTTGGCGAAGTTGTAGCCCCACGCCGCTGCATCGATCCGCTGGAAGGTCTGGAACTGCTGCCCGTCCCATTCGTAGAGGACCGACTTGGCAGGGTGCCGCGGCTCCGAGCCTTCCAGCACCGCGCCCTGCGCCAGGCCGAGGAACTGGCGGCCGCCGGCTTCGAAGAAGGTCCACTGCTTCGCCGCGAAGGTCGGGAACGCTTGGAACGGTCGGAACTCGCCTGCTCGGAGTTCGAAGATCATCGAACTGCAGTTGAGGTCGTATGGGCCCACGCCCGTGCGCAGACTCGCGGTCGCGAGGAACTCGCGTGTGCCGATGCGGAAGTATTCGGCGTCCTCGCCGCCCGGCACCGGCAAGGTACCGTGCGGAACGAACCGGCCGTCGTCCCACACGAACACCAGCGCGTCGACATTGCTGTTGCCGACCGTCATCTTCGCAGGCTGGCCTGCGACATCGCACGCCAATTGCGGAAAGACCAGATACCGCCTGCCGTCGTGCAGGAAGGTTTCGGCCGCCCGGGCGCCGCTGGTGTCCAGGCTCTGGACGAGCTTCACGACGCCGACTCCGTCTGCAGGTCGCGGGTGGTGAGGCCGTAGAGTCGGGACGGGTTGTCGACCAGCACCTGCCTGCGCACGGCGGCGTCCGGAATCCAGTCGGCGAGCATGTTGAGAAGCTCGCCGGTGTCGCGCGCGCCGTTCGGGATGTGCGGCCAGTCGCTGCCCCAGATCACCCGGCCGGGCAGCTCGGCGACGATGGCCTGCGCCAGCGGGATCAGCCGCGCGTAGTTGCCGTCCTTGGCGACGCGATACGGCCCCGACAGCTTGAGCCAGCCCCGGCCTTGCTGCAATGTGCGCAACAGGTTGTCGAAGTCCTGCCGCGTCAGGCCGTCGCTCTCGAGCATGTACCCCATGTGGTCGATGACGAAGTCGGCATCGAGCTGCGCGAAGAACGGGATCAGCTCGCGGACGACGTATCCCGGCGTGTAGAACTGGAGATGCCAGCCGAGCTCGCGCGTCATGCGGACACACTTCTCGATGTAGGCGATCTTGTCGGCCAAGGGCAGCTCGCGCCGCAGGAACATGTCGAGGCGCAGGGCACGCACGCCGCGCGCGTGCATGGCGTGCAACTCGTCCTGCGAGATCCCGTCGTGCACCATCGCCACGCCGCGCCCTCGCCCGGCAGCGCGGTCCAGCGCATCGAGCATGCAGCGGTTGTCGGTGCCGTAGAAGCTCGGCTGCACGATGGCGTAGTGGGCGATGCCGAGCGCATCGCTCATCGCATCGAGCTTGGCGAGCGCGCCGTCGGGGACGGTGTAGTGCGGTTCCGCCACGCTCGGGTAGTGTTCTTCCGACTCGAACACGTGCACATGGGAGTCCCAGGCGCCAGGCGGCACGTCGAACACCGGCTTGGCCAGCGTCGCGGCGTCGCGCGTCGGGGTGGAGATGTCTTTGGTCATGGTGGGTGTCAACGGGTGATGGATTCGAGCGCTTGCCTGACGCGCTCCGTCGCCGAGGCCAGCAGCAGATCGGTGTCGATCGCCGTCATCAGGAACGGGGCGGCGCCCATCCGGATGAGTTCGGCGCCGTAGGCCAGGTCCGGCACGCCGCCGATGGCCAGCGGTTTGCCGGCATTGGCGCAGCCTGCAAGCGCCGCTTCGTGCGCAGCGCGCACCTTCGCGTGCCGGAATTCGCCCGGCACGCCGAGTTCGGCGCTGAGGTCGTTGGTGCCGATGCCGATGAAGTCGATGCCGGGGACGTTGGCGATGGCCTCGATGTTCGCGATGCCCAGCGGGCTTTCGATCAGCACCTTGATCGCCACGCTGCGGTTCATCGTGTCGTAGAGCACCGGCGCCGGCAGCTTGCGGTATCCGAGGTGGGGCAAGCCACCGATCGCGGACCGGTGGCCCTGACCCGGAAAGCGGCATGCGGCGACGATGTCGGCGGCCTGCTCGGGTGTCTCGATGCGCGGCGCCATGATGCCGGCCGCGCCACCGTCGAGCAGCCGGCCGATGACGCCGTAGTCGCGTTCGGGCACGCGCACGAACGGCGTGATGCCGATGTCGAGCGCCGTCGCGCAGATCTGCACCGCCGCGTCGATCGGGATGCTGCTGTGTTCGAGGTCGACCCAGATGGCGTCGTGACCGCTCGCCTTCGCGAGCCTCGCGATGTCGGGCGTGCGGCTGATGCGCACGCCGAACGCCGTGACCGGCAAGCCGCGGCGCAGTCGGTCGAGCACGGGGTTGGTCGTCGCTGCAGCGGTCCAGGATTCAGGTGTGTTGCTCACGCGCAGGCCTTCTCAAAGTGTGTGTATGTCGATCTCGGGGACGTCGGACGGCGTCACGCCGTTGCCAGCACCATGCGCAATGCGCTCGCCACGAGCAGCAGGGCGAACAGCCGCCGGAGCACGTTCTCGTCGACTCTTCTGGTCAACCTCGCGCCGGTGGACACACCCACGCTCCCGAAGATGAAGATCATCGTCGCCGCGATCAGGTTGACGTAGCCGACACTGCCGGGTGGCAGATGGTCGGCGCGTGCGCCGGCCCAGGCGAACGACAGCGCGCCGGGCAGCGCGATGGCCATGCCCAGCGTCGAGCTGGTGCCGATGGCGCTGCGCATCCTGGTTCCGAGAAGATGGAGCACGGGCACGGTCAGCGTGGCGCCGCCGATGCCCACGAGCGTCGACACGCAACCGATGCCGGCGCCGACGAGCCCGAGGGCCGGCGTGCCGAGCACCACAGGGCTCGCGGCGGCTTGCGCGCCGGGCGCCGGCTTCTTGCGCGCCAGCATGTTCCATGCAGTGAGTGCAGCCACCGCGGCGAAGAGCCATGCCAGCCAGTGACCATCGAGCCAGTGGCCCACCAGCCCCGCGGAGAGCGAGCCGATCAGCGCCGCGGGCATGAGCGGCTTGAGCAGCGACAGCTCGACATTGCCCTGGCGCCAATGGGTGCGGGCACCCAGGATCGACAACGGCACGACCGCGGCCAATGCCGTGCCGACGACGAGGTGCATGCGCACGGCGGGCTCGATCCCCAGCGCGCCGAACACGTGATAGAGCACGGGGATCACGATCATGCCGCCGCCGCCGCCGAACAGCCCGCCGAGGAAGCCGGCGCCGAAGCCGGCGCCCGCCACGGCCAGGGCGAAGAGCAACCAGACGGTCGGAGACGACATGTCGGGCATGGCCATCACCGTGCGCGGACCACGGGTCCGATCCGCGGCAAGCCGCGCTCGCCGTCGATCGACCTGCGTGCGAGCGCTGCGATCGACGGGACGCACGCGAGCCGTCCCGGCGCCGTGGGGAGGTCACGGTGCCGCACGATGGTCGCCGCATCGATGCTCTGCCGAGTGTCGAGGCGTCCGCCGGGAGCGGAGCGCCGAAGACCGCTGCCGGAGGTCCTGCTGCTCTTGCTCGTGTCCATCGTCGCCTCGTCCCGTTGCATTCGACGGGAGTGCGTGACCGGCGTCGTCACGCAGCGACTTCCGCTTTCTTGACGAACGCCAGGGCGATGCCGGCCACGAGGGCGGGCACGGCGGCGATCATGAACAGCGTGGTCCAGGGAAGTTGTGCGCCCACGAGCACGCCGCCGACGATCGGGCCGACGATGGAGCCGATGCGGCCGCAGGCCATCGCCGTGCCCACACCGGTCGCACGGACGGCGGGCGGGAAGTAGTGCACGCACAGCGCGGGGAAGTTCTGCTGGCCGCCGATCAGCAGCAGGCCGACGCAGAACACCAGGACGAACGACAGTGCCACGCCGCCGCCGACGCTGAAGCCGAACACCGGGATGAGCAGTGCACCGGCAGCCATGCAGGCGGCGACCCGCGGGAACGGGTTGCGCCCGAGGATCAGGTAGGACATGGCCAGGGCGCCGACCACCGCGCCGACGTTGACCATCACGCCGGCGAGCGCAGCGCGTTGCGCGTCGACGCCGTTGAGCGTCAACACCGTGGGCACCCAGCTGACCAGGAAGTAGGTGACCATCAGCATCAGGAAGGCCGCGAAACAGATCAGCGAAGCCCCCAGCGCGCGCCCGTCGGCGAACAGATGCGCGATCGCGTTGCGATGCGCGGGAGCGCCCGGCGCCTGCGGCTCGATCGGCGACGGCGGAATGGCCATCGCGACCAATGCCATCAGCAGCGCCACCCCGCCGCCGCCGATGAAGACGCCTCGCCATCCCACGAACGGCATCACGGCGGCCGTCAGTGCGCCCCCCACGATGGCGCCGATCGGGAAACCCAGGAACATGCGAGCCACCGTCTGCGTGCGTCGCTCCGCCGGGACGTGTTCGCCGGTCAGCGCCGCCGCGCAGGGAATGGCACCGCCCAGGCCGATGCCGCCGAGGAAACGCAGAACCATGAGACTCGTCGGCGAGTCGGCCCACGCGCACAGCAGCGTGAACACACCCGCGATCAGCAGGGACAGGATCAGCATCGGCTTGCGGCCCCAGCGGTCCGCCGCGGCGCCCACGCACAGCGCACCGATCGCCGCGCCCGCATAGCCGGCGGAGAAGAGGATTCCGAACGCGCCTCGCGGCATCGCGAAGTACTTCGAGATCAGCGGCGCGACGAACGCCAGCATCAGCGTGTCGTAGCCGTCGACCAGGACGACCAGGAAGCAGATCAGGACGACCATCCTGGAGCTGCCGATGGCTGTCGAGGGTGAAGCGGAACTGCGGTCGATCGATGTCGCGAGCATGTCTGTCTCCTGTCGTTGTGTGTCGCTCCACGCGCGGAGCGGTCTGCGGTCCACCGTGCGCCTGCCGGACGGCCGAGGCGATCACCGGCGCCGCCCGACGCTCGCCGCGCTCGTGTCTCGACTCCGCCGCGTCGAGGGAGCACGTCGTCGAACGACGTCGAGCACAGGCCGCCACGGCGAACGATCGGGGCGGTCGGAAGGAAGCTCCCGAACTCCGCGCCGCCGATCGCGGCGCCTCCGGACGCACGATTCGAGTGCAGCGGCGAACGTCGAGAAGGCATCCTAGAAGACGCCGCTGATACTTGGAAATACCGTTCTCGAATTCTGATTCATACCGTTCACGTATGGACACGCGACTGGCGACGGCGCGCCCGTCGCTTTGGTCGAACGCGGGCGCCCGGGGGAGCGCCCCGGAGAATGCTCCCGACACCCAGTTCCCAGCCACGAGCCCCCGCACCCGTCGTCGCGGCGGCACGAGGGGCGGTCACGGCCGCTCGCGCTTGCCACCTCCGGCCGCCAGCGGCTTCCATTGCAGCAGCCAGTCGACGAGGAAGTCGGCGAAGCCCTCGGCGGCCGGCGGACTCGAGCGCACGGCGCTGCGATAGAGACATACCTGCCGCACGATCTCGGGCTCGACGACGCGGCGCATGACCAGGCCGAGCGGCCGCGCGGCGATGCCCACGTAGGCGGGGGCCAGCGTCACGGCCAGGCCATGCGCCGCGATGCCGAACGCGGTCGTGATGTTGTCGACCACGTTGACCGGCACGAGCGTCGTCCCGGGCGCCGCGTTGGCGCGCATCTGCGCGACGTTGACCTCGTGGTCGCGGCCCGCCGCGACGAGCGCGACGCCCTCCAGATCGGTCCAGCGGAGCACGCGCCGGGCGGCGAGAGGATGGCTTCTCGCGCACCAGAGGACCCAGGCGCTGTCGAAGACGCGCAGCCGCTCGACCGCCGCCGTGTCGGCGCGGTCGGGCCCGAGTGCGAGGTCGAGATCGCCCGCGGCCACGCGCTCGACCATGGCGTCGACGGAGGTGTCGCGGATCAGCACCGACACCTTGGGCCGTTGCTCCCGGTAGGCACGGACGGCCGCCGGCAGCACCGACCCGGCGAGCACCAGCGGCGCGCCGATCCGCACGATGCCCGCGGCGCGCTGGCGGACGTCGGAGGCAGCCGCTTCCGCCAGTTGCACGTGGCGCAATGCACTTCGGGCTAAGCCGAGGAAGTCGCGGCCCGCGCTCGACAGCTCGACGCGCCGCGTGCTGCGGTCGAACACGCGAAAGCCGATCGTCGCCTCGAGCTCGGACACGAGCTGGCTGACCGCCGACGACGTCAACCCGAGCCGCTCGCCCGCAGCGGCGAAGCTCAGGACGTCGGCGACCGCGACGAAGGCTTCGAACTGGCGGATGGTGATGCGGCGAAGCGCCATGCACCATTATCAAGCTCGACTGAAGAATTGATGACCATCGACCGATGGTCGTTGCGCGGCCTCGGATGCAAACTTCGCCCGTGAATCGACAAGGGACACCGATGCTGAGCCCCGAAGTGCACCGAGTGCTGGCGCGCGAACTGGCCGAGTCGCAGCGCAGCCGCGTGCAGATCGAGCAGGTGTCCAAGCGCCATCCCGAGATGTCGACGGACGACAGCTACGCGATCCAGCGCGAGTGGATGAAGCTCGAGCAGGCGGCGGGGCGCAAGGTCATCGGTCACAAGATCGGGCTGACCTCGCGCGCCATGCAGATCGCGTCGCAGATCACCGAGCCCGACCACGGGACGCTCCTCGACAGCATGCTGCTGCGCGATGGCAGCGAGGTCGAGGCCGCGCGCTTCATCGTGCCGCGCTTCGAAGTGGAGTTCGCGTTCGTTCTCGCCAAGCCGCTGACGGGGCCGGGCGTGACGCTCTTCGACGTGCTCAACGCCACCGACTACGTGGTGCCCGCGCTGGAACTCATCGACGCGCGCATCGAGCAGTTCGACCGCACCAGCAAGGCGCCGCGCAAGGTGCTCGACACCATCGCCGACAACGCCGCGAACGCCGGCATCGTGCTGGGCGGCAGGCCGATGCGGCCGGACGCGGTCGACTGGCGCTGGGCCGGCGCGCTGCTGTTCAAGAACGGCGTGATCGAGGAGTCGGGGCTGGGTGCGGCCGTGCTCAACCATCCCGCGAACGGCGTGGCCTGGCTGGCCAACAAGCTGGCGCCGCACGGCGAGGGCCTGGCGGCGGGCGAGATCGTGCTGGGCGGCTCGTTCACCCGGCCGGTCGCCTGCGCGGCCGGCGACACGTTCCACGCCGATTACGGCGTGCTCGGCTCGATCTCCGTCCGCTTCGCATGAGCATGCTGCTCCGCAACGCCACGCGCGCGTCGGCCGCTCGCTTCACGCGACGCGACGCGGCGGTGTCGGCATCGAGCGCTCGAGCACCGACGCGGGCCGAGACGAACGCCGTCGATCCGCTGAAGCCGATGAACCCTCGCAAGGTGCTGCCATGAACCGCATGCTCGATGTCGCCGGCGTCGCCGTCTCGCCGGACCACTACATCGACGGCCGCCGAGTCGCCGCCGACGAAACCTTCGAGCTCGCGAGCCCGATCGACCAACGGCTGCTCGGCCGTGTCAGCGAGGGCAGCGACGCCCACGTCGATGCGGCCATCCGGGCCGCGGCACGCGCATTTCCTGCGTGGAGCGCGCTGACCGCGGCGCAGCGCAAGCCGCTGCTCGACCGTTTCGCGGCGGAACTCGGCGAGCGCGCCGAGCAGCTCTGCCTCGTCGAGAGCAACGACGCGGGGGTGCTGCTCTCGCGCATGCGGCACGGCGTCGTGCCGCGGGCGATGCTCAACATCGCCTGGTTCGCGGAGCACGCGCTCGGCCTGCAGGACCGGCCGATCGACACCGAACAGGCGCACCACATCGTCCGCCACGACCCGGCGGGCGTGGTCGTCATCATCACGCCGTGGAACGCGCCGCTGATGCTGTCGACCTGGAAGCTCGGCCCGGCGCTCGCCGCCGGCAACACCTGCATCCTGAAGCCGCCCGAGTGGGCGCCGCTGACCTGCTCGCTGCTGGCCGACGCCGCGCACGCCGCCGGCCTGCCGCCGGGCGTCTTCAACGTCGTGCAGGGTCGCGGTGCGAGCACCGGCGCGAAGCTCGTCGGCGACCCGCGCATCGCCCGCGTGTCGTTCACCGGCAGCGTGCCCACGGCCAAGGCCATCGCCCAGGCGGCCGGCGCCAATCTCGTGCCGTGCAGTCTCGAGCTCGGCGGCAAGAGTCCGTTCATCGTGCTCGAGGACGCCGACCTCGACGCCGCGGCCGCGACCGGTGCGCTGATGTACCGCAACGCCGGCCAGGTCTGCCTGGCAGGCACGCGTTTCCTCGTGCACGAACGCGTGGCCGATACCTTCGTCGCGGCGATGCGCGCCTACGTCGAGAAGCTGAAGGTCGGTGATCCGCGCGACGAGGCCACCGAGGTCGGCCCAATCATCCATCCGCGCCAGCTCGAGCGTGTCACCGGCTTCGTCGAGCGGGCCGTCGCATCGGGCGCGCGGCTGCTGTGGGGCGGCCACCGCCACCCGTTCGGCGCGCAATATTTCGAGCCGACGATGCTGACCGATGTCCGGCAGGACGACGAGATCGTGCAGCAGGAAGTCTTCGGCCCGGTGCTGACGCTGCAGACCTTCGGCTCCGACCAAGACGCGCTGGCGATGGCCAACGGCACCGACTACGGCCTCGGCGGCGTCTGCTACGGCGAGACGGCGCACGCGACGGCCGTGGCGCAGCAGGTGCGCACCGGCTTCATCTGGGTCAACAGCTTCGGCATCCGCGATCTCGCGGCGCCCTTCGGCGGCATCAAGCGAAGCGGCGTGGGCCGCGAGGGCGGCGACTGGAGCTTCGAATTCTTCTGCGACGTCAAGGACGTCGTGTTGCCGAAAAAGCCGTTCCGCGCCAGCTTCAGCCATCGCTGAGCAGACGACGGCGGACGAAAGGACTTCGATGATGGGAAAGATCGTGGGCGCGGCCATCGTGTCGCACCATCCAGGCCTGATGCAATGCGAGGAATTCCGCCGCGCCATGGGCAATGGCGAGGATTCCGACCTGATCGGCGGCTACGCCAGGCTGCGCAGCAGGATCGCGGCGGCCGAGCCCGACGTCGTGATGATCTTCGACAGCCACTGGTTCACGACCGGCTACCACCTCGTCGACGGCGGCGCCGGCTACAGCGGCACCTACCTCTCCGACGAAATGCCGTGGTACCTGCACGGCGTGCCCTTCGACTACCGCGGCCACCCGGGACTGGCGCTCGACATCGAGGCGGTGTCGCGCGAGCGCGGCGGCTACAACCGTGCCGTGAACCACCCGCAGCTCGGGCGCCACTACCCGACGATCAATCTCGTCAAGCACCTCCGGCTCGAGACGAGCGACACGCCGGTCGTCACCGTCAGCTCGTGCCAGAACTGCGAGTGGCAGCACTTCCTCGACTCGGGCGAGGCGATCGGCGAGGCGATCCGGCGCAGCGGGCTCAGGGTGTTGCTGCTCGCCTCGGGCGCGCTCAGCCACCGCTTCAACGACATCACGTGGAAACCCGTCCACCCGCGCATCTATCACGAGAGCAACGTCTCGCGCCCGGAGAACATCGCGAGCGACAAGGGCGCGATCGCGCTGATGCAGCAAGGCCGCCACGACCTGATCCTCGAACGCTGGGACGCCGAGTACCGCCGCATGCCGTGGGAAGCCTTCGGCGCCCACTACCTGCAGATGCTCGGTGCACTGGGCGGTGCGGCGTGCCGCTCGACCGGCGAAGCGCTGTCCGACTACGAGAACGCGCGCGGCACCGGCAACATCCACGTCTGGTTCGATTGCTGAAAGGCCGACGATGCGCTTCGACTTTCCCCTGCAAGACCTGCCGGCCGTGATGCGGGGACCGCGGATCGAGCGGCGCCGCGTGCTGATCGGCGGGAGCGCCTTCTGGGGCACCGTCGTCGAATCGGGCGGCGACAGCGGCACGCTGCGGCTCGACGACGGTCGGCTGGTCGATGCCGGAACGGCGTGCTGTCTGCCGCCGGTCGCGCCGAGCAAGATCATCGCGGTCCACATCTCCTATCGTTCGCGCAGCCACGAGACGCGCAACGCGCCGACGCCGAGCGCCACGCCCACCTATTTCACCAAGCCGCCGACGTCGCTGAACGGCCACGGCGGCCAGATCCTCAAGCCCGCCGACTGCCGCTACCTCAACTACGAAGGCGAATACGCCGTCGTCATCGGCCGCACCTGCCGCAACGTGACGCCGGACGAAGCGTGGGACTTCATCGAGGGCTTCTGTCCGGCGCTCGACATGGGCCTGCAGGATTTCCGCGACACCGACCAGGGCAGCATGCTGCGCGTCAAGGGCGCCGACACGCTCCTGCCGATCGGCCCGGGCATCGTCCGCGGCGTCAACCTGTTCGAGCAGACGCTGCGGACCTTCGTCAACGGCGAGATGGTGCAGGAAGCGCACATCGGCGAGGAGACGATCTGGGGGCCGCACTACGTGATCGCCGACATCGCCCGCCACATCACGCTGGTCGCCGGCGACGTGATCCTGATGGGAACGCCCTGCCATTCGCGCAGCGTCGACGCCGGCGACCTCGTCGAATGCGAGATCACCGGTCTCGGCCGCATCGCCGGCACCGTGACCGCGATCGCCAGTCCGCGCGCGAGCGCGCTCGGCGTCGGGCATGCACCGACCGACACACCCGAAGTGCGCCGCGTCGCACTGGGCTTCGACGAGCGCGTGCCGGAACAGCTGAAGGCCAACCTCCGTCGCGCCAGGCGAGCGGCGCCGTGAGGACGGTCTGCATCGTGGGTGCCGGTGCCATCGGCGCCTTCCTCGGGACGCGGCTCGCCGCTGCCGGACAGGCGGACGTGTGTGCATTCGCGCGCGGCCCGACGCTTCTCGCGCTGCGACAGCATGGCTGGCGTCTGATGACGGACGCCGGCCTGCTCCACGCGCCGGCGCACGCGAGCGACCGGGCCGCCGAGCTCGGCCCGCAGGACCTGGTCGTCATCGCCGTCAAGGCGCCTGCGCTCGCGAGCGTCGCGACGTCGATCGCGCCGCTGATCGGCCCGGACACGGTCGTCCTGCCCGCGATGAACGGCGTGCCGTGGTGGTTCTGCAAGGGCGTGGCGGGCTTCTCGGGTGTCACGCTGGAGAGCGTCGATCCGGGCGGATCGATCGACGGCGTCATCGCGTTCGAGCGGGTGCTCGGCTGCGTCGTCCATGCCAGCGCGTCGGTCGTCGAGCCGGGGCTGGTCCGGCACAAGGCGGGCCGTGGGCTCATCGTCGGCGAGCCGGGCGGCGGGCAGACGCCGCGCGTGCAAGCCGTGGTCGAGCTGCTGGCGCACGCAGGCTTCGACGCGACGCCGAGCCGCGATGTGCGCTACGACATCTGGTACAAGTTGTGGGGCAACATGACCATGAACCCGGTCAGCGCGATCACCGGCGCCACGATCGACCGCGCTCTGGCCGATCCGCTGGTGCGCGAATGGTGTTCGGCCGCCATGCGCGAAGCCGCCGCGGTCGGCGCGCGCATCGGCTGCAGGATCGACCAGAGCGCGGAAGACCGCCACGCCATCACCGCGAAGCTCGGCGCGTTCAAGACGTCGATGTTGCAGGACGTGGAGTCGAGCCGGGCGATCGAGCTCGACGCCATCGTCGGCGCGGTGCGCGAGATCGCGTCGCACCTGGGCGAGCCGACGCCGACGATCGACGCGCTGTTCGGCCTGACACGGCTCTTCGGGCGCACCCGCGGCGTCTACCCCGCGTCGCCGGCAGCGGCGGACCGCGCCGCCGCTCCGGCGTCCGCGAGCGCCGCTTCCTGACCCGGCGGTTCTTGGTCGAACGCCGTGGGGCGCGAGCACCGCCTCCGTGCCGGAGGATGCGGTGCGGGCGCCGCGGTGCGCGACGCTAGGCGTTGATGCTGGCCAGTCGCGCCAGCAGCGCGTTGAGCAACGCGACGTCTGCTGCCGACATTCCGCGCGTGACGTGCTTGTCGCGCTCGACGAGAAAGCGGCGGAACTGGAGCAACGCCTTGCGGCCTTTGGGCGTCGTGCGAAGCTCGGTCGCTCGCTTGTCGGTCGGCGACGGGCGCCGCTCGATCAGCGCCAGGTCCTCCAGGCGCGCCAACGCGGGAACCATGCTGGACTTCTCGAGGCCGATCGCATGGCCGAGGCGCGACGGACCGATCCCCGGGTTCAGGGTCAGCAACTCGAGAATCTCGAAACTGCCGGGGGACAGGCTGGCGCCGTCGTATTCGAGCGAAAAGTTCTTGAACACGGCCAACTGGGCGATTCGCAACTGGCGCGCGAGCAGCCGGGGCAGCATCCCGAAGTCCAGGTCGCCCGGTGCGCCACTGCGGCCGTCGTCGCCGGGCGCAGCAGGCTCATCCTCGAGATCGCCGACCGTCGACGACGGGCTGGTGACGGGTCGCTTCATCTGTGAACGCCGAGCCTGTGCGTGGGAACGATCGCGACGATTCTATGGGCCGCCGATTCAAGGGCAGCGCAGTGCCGGTCGCTCGGCGCGCAGCCGTCTTGGCCCGCAGCGCGTGCTGTCGTCGAGTGGTTTGATGCAGAACTAGTTCGAGCGTAAGATCCGCGCACTCGACGCCGAACCGCAACCTCGGCCGACCGCTGCGAAGACTGCCCTGCTCCGCGACACCGCACCCGGCGACCGACCGACAGCCTGACCGAATGCCGCCTCCAGCGCACCCCCATCCCGGCGAGAGCCCATGATCGACCAGACCTTCATCTTCGACAACGTCATCCATCTCTACGACCTGTCGCAGAGCAACGTTCGCAGCGATCGCGCCGACGCCCAGGACGCCCGGGACCACACGCTCGACGAGGTGTCTCGCCTGCGCTGGACGGGCTACCCGCTGCACGAGGACAGGAGCTTCGACTGGGGCAGGCGTTGGGGCGTCGAGGAGATGTACGACCTCGTCTTCCAACAAGCTCCCACCGACATGGCGATGGCGCAGGTCGTGCCGATGTTCGACTGGTTCAAGGATTGGTATGCGCCGATCCGGTCGCAACACGCCATGGCGGCGGCCTACCCCGAGCGTGTCCTGCTGTGCGGCGGCGTCGACCCGATGTGGCAGGGGCTGTCGGCTGCGCTCGAGCAGATCGACCACCAGGTCAACGAACTCGGCGCGAAGTCGCTCAAGTTCTACAACGGCCACGTCAAGGTCAGCGAGTGCTGGCGCTGCGACGACGAGAAGCTCGCCTATCCGCTCTACGAACGTGCACGCGCGGCCGGCATCCGGGTCATCCAGTTCCACAAGGGCAACCCGCACGGCCTGCAGAACATGGAGTTCCTCAGCCCGACGGACCTCCAGGCGCCGATGCGCGATTTCCCCGACATGGATTTCGTGGTGCACCACTTCGCGCTGCCCTACTTCGACGAAATGGTGTCGATCGCAGCGCGCTTCCCGAACGTCTATCTGTCGTTGGCCGGCTACATGGCGATGTATCGAATCGCGCCTCGGCGCGTCCAGCACCACTTCGGGCGGCTGCTGCAAGTGGCCGGTGCCGAGAAGCTGCTGTGGGGCTCAGAGGCTGCGCTGGCCGGCGGCCCGAAACCCTACATCGACGCGTTCATGGGCATGAGCATTCCCGACGACCTCCGCAAGGGCTACGGCTATCCGCAACTCACGGCCGAGGACAAGCGGATGATCCTCGGCGAGAACTTCGCCCGGCTCATGAACGTCGACATCCCTGCCAAGATCGAGCAGTTCGCGGCATGAAGGCGCAGTCCGACCCGAGCGTGGACCGGGCGCGATTGGACCGGCGCGTCGAGTCGCTCAACACGCTGATCCAGTCGCATGCCGGCGGCCTGCAGGTCGTCGGGCTCGCCGCGGACGGCTGCGTGACGGTTCGCTACACAGGCATGTGCGCGGGGTGCGACTACCGCCCGCTGACGACCGCAGGAACGGTGAAGCCGGCGCTCCTCGATGTGCAGGGAGTGACGCGCGTGCGAGTTCTCGGGGCGCGGGTGTCCGACGAGGCGACACGGAGCATCGAGAGCGTCATGGGGTCGAGCGGCGCGGCGCAGCGCGCAGTGCGGCTCGTTCGCCAGATGGAATCCGCCGACTGCGAAGCCCACAGGATCGACACCGAGGAAACACCATGATCGACATCAGCACCAGATTCGCCACCAAACGGTTCCTGCTCGCCGCTGCTGCGGCAGCCATCAGCGCCGTCTCGAGCTCCGCGATCGCCGGGCCGCTGGAAGAGGCCAACACGAAGTTGGTCCTCGACTTCTACCAGGTCGTCCTGAACGGTCGCGATGCAGATGCCGCGCCGAAGTACGTGGCCGAGGGGTATGTGCAGCACAACCCCCGGGTGCCCGATGGTCTGGCCGGCCTGCAGACCTTCGTGCGCGAGCTTCGCCGGATCGCACCGGATGCGCGCTCGACGATCAAACGCGTGATCGCGGAAGGCGACCTGGTCGTCCTCCATTCGCACACGCAACGCAATCCGCAGGACAGAGGCGTCGCCCAGGCCGACATCTTCAGGGTCAGCGACGGCAAGATCGTCGAGCACTGGGACATCTTCCAGCCGGTTCCGGAGACTGCGGCGAACGGCAACACCATGTTCTGACCGCAGTCGGTCGAACAGCAGGGTCGCGCGACATTCCCGGTGGCAGCGGACTGTCCGGTCGTCACCCGGATGAACCTCATCCACCACCGGCAGCGTACGCACCACGCCATCGCCAGCCGGCCATCCCTCGCCCGACCTGGCGGCGCGAGCACCTCTCGGGGCTTCACGCGCAAGCCCTTCCCGGCTCGCACCCACCGGGGTGGAGCCTGGCAGAACGCACGCGCGCGACTCGCTAAGCCGCGACGACCACCCGGTTGCGCCCTTCGTTCTTGGCTCGGTACAGCGCCTCGTCGGCGGCTCGCATCCAGGTCGTGCGGTCGATGCCAGGGCGTTCCGCCGACACACCGACGCTGATGGTCACCGATCGGTCCTCGAGCAACGAAGCCGCCTCGATCCTGCGGCGCAGATCGTCGGCGAGCTTGGCCGCATCGGCAGGCCTCGTCCGCTGCAGGAGCAGCATGAATTCCTCGCCTCCGGTCCGGAACAACTGGTCCGTCGGCCGCTTCCGGTCGCTGATGACGCCGACCGCGCCACGCAGCACGACATCACCGACGGCATGACCGTAGGTGTCGTTGACGAGCTTGAAATGGTCGAGATCCATCGCCAGCAGCACATTGACCTCGTCGCTCGCCGTCGCTGCGGGCAGGGGCAGGCCGGCGAGCTGGCTGTCGAAGTGGCGGCGGTTGTATGCGCCGGTCAGCGGATCGGTGATCGCCTGGGCGACGAGTGCGCGCTGCAATTGCCCGATCACGTTGAGGACGACATGGATCATCAGCAGCACCAGCGACATGGCGGCGAGAACCCGTGTCGCCATCGGCCAGCCGATCGCGACGGCCGAGCACGTCGTCGAGATCAGCATCAAGAGCAGCGCCGACATCATCGCGGCACGGCGTTTGAGAATGAAGAAGAACGCGAATTGGGTCGGATACACCCACGGCACCGCGGTCATGCCCTGGACGGTGATGGTTTCGCCGACGACTGCGCAAAGCGCGACGGTGATGAGACTCATCGGAACCGGCGCTCGGCGACCGTGCTTCAGCGCGTGCCAGTCGAGCGTGAGCACGCACACCGTGCCCATGATCAGTGCCGCGCTCGGATACCGTCCGCCGGCGAGGTGGACCAGGCCGAACGGCAACAACAGCATCGCGGAAATGACGAAGATCTGAGTGGCGATCCGCTCTCGAAAATCCGCGAAGGCGTCGTCTTCAGGACGCAAGAAATTGAGGGTGAAGCACCAGAACGATGCTACCGCGGAGGCCATGTAGTCATCTTCGGTTCCCTTCGGCTGAACTGGAGGTGCACAAGCGGGATTTCGGTCCGCATTGTGGAGAGCGTTTCGGTTGGTGCCCGCGTGCGCCTGCTTTCAGTGTCGACGCGCCCGGCACCCGCGCCCGCCACCAAAGGGCTTGGCCGGCACCTCGCTCGCCGCCCCGCATGCCGCTCTGTCCGCATCGCACGCGACGCACGCGCCACGCTCACGCCGGCAAGCGGAAGCGGGCGACGCGCGCGGCCAACGCGATCGATTGGGCGTGCAGGTTCGACGCCGCTGCCGCCGTCTCTTCGACGAGCGCCGCGTTCTGCTGCGTCTGCTGGTCGAGCGTCTGCAGCGATTCGCCGACCAGGCGCACGCCGCTGCTCTGCTCACGCGTGCCGCCGAGCACCTCCGCCATCAGGTCCTTCAGCTGCTGCGCGGTGGACACGAGTTCGGCCATCTGGTCGCCCGCGCGGGTGACGACGCTGACGCCGGCGTCGACGCGGGTCGTGCTGTCGTGGATGAGGCCCTTGATCTCGTTGGCCGCCGCGGCGCTGCGCTGTGCGAGGCTGCGGACTTCGCTCGCGACGACCGCGAAGCCGCGGCCCTGCTCGCCGGCACGCGCTGCCTCGACGGCCGCGTTCAGCGCCAGGATGTTGGTCTGGAACGCGATGCCGTCGATGAGCCCGATGATGTCGACGATCTTGCCGGACGAGACCTTCACGCCTTGCATCGTCTCGATGACGCTGCGGATCGTCGCGCCGCCGGCCGTCGCGACGCCGGCGTTGGCTGCGGCGATGCCGGCGGCGTACTGCGTGCTGTCGGCCGTCTTGTTGACGGTCTGCGAGATCTGCTCCATCGCCGACGTCGACGCCTCGAGGCTCGCCGCGGCCTGCTCGCTGCGCCGGCTGAGGTCGATCGACGCATGGGCGATCTCGTCGGACGCGTGGACGAGGCCGTCGGACGCGGTCCGGACATCGGCGACGATGCCCCGCAGCGCTCGCTGCATCTCGCCGAGCGCCGTCATCAGCTTGGCGGCCTCGTCGCGGCCCCAGGGCCGGGGCGACATCGTCAGGTCGCCGTGGGTCATGGCCCGGAGATGGCGTTCCACCTCGCCCAGGCCGCCGTTGACGACGCGATAGAAGCAATAGAAGAGGTAGACCGCGGTGAGCAGCGCGAAGACGACGATGCCGACCGTGGCGTTGCGCATCGCGACGGTGTGGTCGATGCGCGCCTGCAGCAGTTCGTCGAGCGCCGCCAGGCCGTCGCCGGTCAGCGTGCGCAGGCCGTCGACGGCCGCCTGCCCGGGCCCGTCCAGCCGCTCGACGCTCGCCGAGAAGCGGTCGCCGAACCATTCTTTCTCCGACGCCGCGTAGAACGCCCGGGTCGACGCCTGCGCCCTGTCGGCCGGCAGTCGCGTCGCGATGCCGGGCTCGGTGAGCGCGGCGCGGGCGAGCTGGTCCGAGACGGTGTCGATCAGCTGCCGGCCATCGTGCCAAACCGCGTAGAGCAGCCGCGACTGCGTCGGCGTCGGCTCGGCGCCGGCCCACCGGCCGGCGAGCGCGCGGCTGCGCGAAACCGACTCGATCAGGTCGGGCACGACGGTCGACGTGACCGACATCAGGTAGTAGGTCGTCTGCTCGGGATCGAGCGTCAGTGTCGACACGTCGAGGACCGTCATGCGGAGAACACGGATCGCATCGACGAGGGCCTGCAGCGGCTCGGCGGCGTGCGCAGCGTCGTTCGTCGTCTGCGTCGCCTGGACGAGCGCGTCGCGAGCCTGCGTCATCATGGCGAAGGCCGCGGCGAGGTCGAGGCCGCCCGGCGTTCCGGCGAAGGCCTTGCCGGTGGCGGCGAGTCGCGCGTCGATGGCCGCGAGGTCGGCCCCGGCCACCAGGCCCGACATGACCTTGCGCCGCTGCGCCTGCACCTCGTTCTGCAGCGGCTCGAGCTCGACCAGCAGCCCGACGCCGGCGCGTTCCATCGCCGCGACGGTCACGATCTCCTGCACCGTCTGCAGGTAGGCGACGAGCAACAGGACGATCGGCACGAGAAACACGCTCGAGACCACGATCGCCTTCGTGCGAAAGCCGACGCGGCGGAAGAGTCGCACGCCTGGCGCCAGGATGCCGTGGTGCGCGAAGAATCGCGGTGGCTCGGGACGGAACGGCGTTTCGGCAACGGCCGGACGGGCAAGGAGGGAAGCGGATGCGGATGTCATGCGAAGCGTCGTATCGAACGGTACCGTCAGCTTCCGGGCCGGGCGCGGACCGTTCTGTATCGGCAGTTCTTCCCGCTGGTTGAGCGCATTCGTCGCCGCCGGCGGGCCCTGGGCGGGCCCGAGCGCTGCGCGCGTGGCGGCGCGAGCGGGCGTCGTCCGACGCCGTCCGCCGTCCCCGGGACGGTTCGCGTGGGCGCCGGCACGCGTGCCGCACAGCGCCCGGCCGCGTCGCCGCCCGCCCAGGCGCCCGGGCGGTCCGGGGCAGTGAGCCGAGCGGCGACGACGCAGCTCGCCCGAAAGACGGTCAGCCGGCGAGCGCTTCGCGACGCACGTCGGTGATCACTTCCATGCGACGACGTCCCGAGTGGCCGCCGAGCGCGGCAGCGATCGCGCCCAGGATGAGCGCTGCTCCGGCGCCGAGCGCCGCTTTCGAGGTGGCGCTGGCAGTCGCGTCGGCAGCTTCTCGCGCCTTCGCCTCGGCCTCGGTCTTCTTCTGCTCGAACTGCGCCCGTGCGTCCTGGTACTGCTTGATCCAGGCGTCGGTGCGCTGCTCGGCCTCGGGCCGGGTCGCGCCCGTCTGCGCCATGATCACGTTGACGACCGAATCCCGGTCCGCTTGACCGATGGTGTCCTTGCCCGACGCGATGAGGCGTTGCAAGGTGCCCTGGAGATCGTCGGCAGGCGCATTGCCGGTCGCGCCCGCATTGCCCGCCGCCGATGTCATCTGGCCAGCCGCCGACTTCGCCTGATCCGCGATCGCACCGGGCTGCAGCGCCGGGTTGCCGGTTTGCGCCAGGAGCTTCTGCACCTGACCCTTGACGCTGTCGAGCGTGATGCCGTTTGCCGCCAGCTGATCCTTCGCCAGGTCTCCTGCGGGCCCGGCGGCGGCACCGATGCCGGACGCGGCAACGCCGGCCGTCCGCGACACGACCGACGCGCCGCCGCTGACGATCGAACTCACGAGCGACGCGAGCAGGTACACGGTCACGATCGTCGCCAGACCCCAGGTGAGCAGTCCGTGAAGCACTGCGTCGGACTTGATCGGCGAGCCGGAAAGATGGCCCGCCACCCAGCCGCCGAGATAGAGAGCGACGACGCTGCTGATCACGAGCCACAGGCCGGCGCCGATCCCGAGCGTCGACGCGTCGGGAGTATTGAAATGCAGCGGATCGATGGTGCCCAAGCCGATTCCGGTGCCCAGCAGACTCAAGACGAGTTGGACGACCACGGCCATCACCATTCCGGCGAGGATCGCACCCCACGAGACACGTCTGACGTGGGCGTCGTGGCTCAATCGAGTCACAGCAGTCCCGGCGTGGCCCGCTGTCGAGGTTTCTCTGGTGTTCATTGCAGTTGCCAATTCATTTGTTTCGGATTTACAAGAGGTTGCGAATCTAGAGTGCCGCTGCCCAACCGGTGCAGGTGCGAGCGACACCGGTCCGTAGGTCAACCGGCCGTCGGCGGGACGATGCTCGAGGGGCACCGAGGACACGAGCAAGCGGCGCGCTGTTGCCGCCGCGCTGCGCCGCTCGACGCCGCGAACGGGCGCAGACGGCCGGGCGTGCGGGCGAGCGTGTGTCCGCTCGGTCGCGAGCGGGTACGTTGTTCAGGTCGCGCGCCGCTGCCTCCGGCCGAACCGCGGCATCTTCGGCCGGGAACGCGCCGCCCTCGCGCGGCAGCTCGACCTTCGCAACTCGGTGCCGGCGTCAGGACGTGTGGTCGCAGACGATGCGCCACTGCCCCGCCCGTTCATGGAAGACGAGGCTGAAGATGCCGCTCGCCTCCGGCTTGCCGGCGTCGGCCGATGCGAGGTGGTAGCGGCCGATCATCAGGGCGTGGCGGTCGCCGAGCGGCCGGATGTCGATCACGTCGAAGGTCAGCTTGCCGAGCGAGCCCGGCGTCGCCTTGCTGAAATTGGCGGCATACATCGCCTGGATGGCGGCGCGCCCGTTCACCGTGCCGTTGCGCCCGATGTAGACGGTGTCGGGCGAGTCTTCGTACGTCTCCATGAAGCGGCTCAGGTCGCCCGCCGACCAGGCCTCCGCGCTCGCGTTCATGACCGTCATGATCGCGTTGCGAGGGTCGGTCGCGGCGCCTGCCGACAGCGGCCACGAGAACGATGTCCCGCCACCGACGGCGAGCACGGACGCCAGCGCGAGGCGGCGGGAGAAACGGTCGAGCATGAGGATGTCCTTAGGAAGGGAGCACGCCGACCGTCGACGCAGGCCGGCGCGGGGGCAGGATGCGCACTGCGATGGTACAGACGTTGCTTCCGGCGGCCGTCGTCCATCACGCCCTTCTGGAGCGACCGCCTTGCCCCGTATCCATCTCCACCGTTCCGTCGGCCCGCGACGACGTGCCTCGCTTTCCGGCAGCGTTTTCACCGGTCTCGCCGTGGCCGCGCTGTCGACCCGACTGCTGCAGCCGGCGCACGCCGCGGAAGCGGTCGGCCCGGCCGCCACCGACGCGACCGCCGCCGATGTCGAGCGCAAGGCGCAGGCGGGTGGACAACCGGCGCCGGCGCAGCTCGCGCCGGTGATCGTGACCTCGCAGAAGCGCGTCGAAACGCTGCAAAGCGTGCCGCTCAGCATCAACGTCACCGACGCACAGAGCCTGCAGAAAATGGGCGCTCAGAATTTCACCGATCTGATCTCGACGGTGCCGAGCCTGTCGTCGTTCCAGACCGGACCGGGTCGTTCGCAACTCATCATTCGCGGCGTCACCACCGGTGGCGTCACCGAAGACGACCCCCAGACGCAGGAAACCGTCGGCCTCTACGTCGACGATTCGGCCATCTCGGTCAACGGCTTCAATCCGGAATACGGCTTCTTCGACCTCGAACGCGTCGAGGTGCTGCGTGGTCCGCAGGGCACGCTGTACGGCGGCGGCGCGATGAGCGGCGCGGTGAAGCTGGTCACCCGCAAGCCCAACCTCTACCGCTTCGGCGGCAGCATCGAAGGTGACCTGAGCAGCGTCCATTCCGGCGGCCGCGGCAACGACGCGCGCGCGGTGCTGAACGTGCCGCTGGTCGAAGGCACCGCGGCGGTCCGGGCATCGGTGTTCCACGACCGCTTCGGCGGCTACATCGACAACAGCGCCACCGGCGAGAGGGATCTCAACCACAGCGCGACCAACGGCGGCCGGATCGCGATGCGCATCGAGCCGAGCGAGCGCCTGACGGTCGACCTCAGCTACTTCGGGCAGGCGACGAAAGACGGTGGCCGGCCGATCGACGAAGGCAATCTGACGCGCAGCTACCTCTCGCCGGAGGGCTCGAATTCACAGTATCAGTTGCTCAACGCGACGATCGCGGTCGACGTCGGCTTCGCCGACCTGGTGTCGTCCTCGTCCGGCCTGAAGTTCGACATCACCAACCGGCGCCAACTCGACAAGACGCTTGCCACCTTGACCACCGACCTGCGCGGCGCGCTCGCCGACCAGACCCATCTGAAGGACTTCACTCAGGAAGTCCGGCTGGCGTCGAAGGACGAGGGCGGCCCGCTGAAGTGGCTGGCCGGCATCTATTTCAATCACCGTCAGCGGGACTACGTGAACCAGTTCCCGGTCCCAGGCTGGGATGCGGAGTTTCCGCAATCGGCTTCGGCGCAATTCGGCGCCCCCGGCGACAGCCCGTTCTTCGGCTTCGACAACGTCGACGTGACGCAAAGCGCCCTGTTCGGCGAGGCGACCTACACGCTCGGCGCCTTCGGGTTCACGGCCGGCCTGCGGGCCTTCCATTGGCGCGAGGACTTCTATCTCTATTCCTCGGGCGCCTTCAACGGCGGCGTCACCACCACCGGCCAGCGCGAGACCACCAAGAACGGCACGACACCGAAGTTCAACGCCACCTGGCAGGTCGACAAGAACAACCTGGTCTACGTCCAGGCGGCCAAAGGCTTCCGCTTCGGCGGCATCAACCAGATCGTTCCGCTCAATCTCTGCGCCAAGGAATTGGCCGACAACAATCTCGCGGTGCCGTCGCCCACCTACAACCCCGACAGCCTCTGGAACTACGAGATCGGCAACAAATCGACCTTGCTCGACGGCCGGTTGACGCTCAATGCAAGCGTCTACCTGATCAAGTGGAAGGACATCCAGGTCAACCGCGGCCTCAATTGCGGATTCTCGTTCCGCGAAAACGCCGCCGGCCTGACCAGCAAGGGCTTCGAGATCGAAACCACGGTGCGGCCGGTGCAGGGCCTGACCTTCACCGTCGGCGGCTCCTACACCGACGCCACGCTCGACCAGGACGTGCCGGACCTGTCCGCCAACAAGGGTGACCGTGCGCCCTTCGTGCCGCGGCTTTCCCTGAGCTCGACGGCCGAATACCGGTTCCCGGTGATGGCCGGCACCGACGCCTTCGTCTGGGCGGCGTACCAGCACGTCGGCGGGCGGGCGACCGACTTCAATCCGACGCTGCAGCGCTACCGGACGATGGGCGGCTACAACGTCGTCAACGCCCGGGTCGGTGCCGAGCGCGGGCCGTTCGAAGTGTCCCTGTACGTCAAGAACCTGACCGACAGCCGCGGCATCCAACGGGCTCTGGCCTCGACGCCCTTCGACTCCGAAGGCGCGTACCGCATCACCCCGCGGACCATCGGCGTGACGGGGCGCTACACCTTCTGAGGCCGCTCACCCCCGCATTGCCGCATCGGCGTTCCGCGGGGCGCCGAGACGACCGGCTGCCCATGGCGGTTTCGTTCGAGCCCGTGATGACCGGAAGTCTGCGCGGCGAAGGGCAGACATCGAACGAGACCAAGACGCTCGAGATGCGTGACCGCCCTTCACGGCAGGACGGAATGTTCGATGCGGAGACTGCGGCGCCGCGTCGAAGTCCGCTCCCGGAATGGCTCGACCGACTTCCAATGCGACGCGACCGAACCGGTTCGGCCGTCCGCCGGGATCGCTCGTCGCCAGGCGCCGAAGTTCCTCGTCCAGCCTGTCGCCACGACAGCCGATCTCCGCTGCATCGTCCGACGGCGGCATCGTCCGCAGGGTTGCCGAAGGCGACCGGTCGGGCGACGTCGCGACTTCACTCGATCGCCTTGTCGACGACCGGCTCCCGCATGCCGATGGCCATCCGGTTCCAGGTGTTGATCAGCGCGATCGCCCATGTGAGCTCGACGATTTCCTGGTCGCTGAACTCCAGCTTCAGCGCGGCGAACTCGGCGTCACGGTCGACGGCGTGGTCGGCCAGGCGGGTCATCGTCTCGGCCCAGGCCAGCGCGGCGCGTTCGCGCGCGCTGTAGAACTCGGTGTCGCGCCATGTCGACACACTGTTGATGCGCTGCCAAGCCTCGCCGTTCTTGCGCAGGTCGCGCACGTGCATGTCGAGGCAGAAGGCGCAGCCGTTGATCTGCGAGACGCGCACTTGCACCAGGTCGATCAGCAACGGCCCGAGCGACGACCCGACGAGCGTGGCGCCGACGGCGGCCACCGCCGGATAAGTCCTGGGCGCGAGCCGGGTCCAGGGAAGGCGGGGAGAGTTCATGACGGTTCCTCGGGTGATGTGCGGATCGCAGCGTTTGAAGACGTGCGGGTGTCGGATGCGTGACAACGAAGCCGGTCACGGACAGACCGACGTGCCCGAACGCCCGGTTGTGACACGGACCCGAAGCCACGTCGAAAGGGTGGGTTTGCAGACGCGCGAAGCGGCGTGACCTCTGCTCAAGGGCGTGCGCGTGGTGCCTTCTGCCTGCAACGGGGCCACGGTCCGTCCGACCGCACGAACCCGCGAGCGATGACTGCCCGCTGCTGCCGGCCGATCGCATCCGATGCGATGCCCGCGATCGATGCGCACGGACGCGCGCCGAGAGTCCGCGGTCGCGAAGATCCGGCGGGTGCGCCCGCGCGACCCGAGCCGAAGCCATCCGCATGCAGGCTTCGGCGCGTTCGCGTCCAATGGTGCCCCCGTCTCGTCCCCCAGCGCGCTTCCGACGCAGCCGCCAGCGCGCGTTCGGGGCACCCATTGGCTGCCTTCATGACCACCGATCCCCTTGCCGCGCACGCGCGGCACCTCGTGGCCCGTCGATCGGGCTGACAGCGCTCCTCGCTGCGGGCTGCGGCCTGTGCGTTGCCAACATCTACTACGCGCAGCCGATGATCGGCCCGATCGCAGCAGAGCTGCGACTGCCCGCGGGGCTGGCCGGCCTCGTCATGAGCCTGACGCAGCTCGGCTACGGCGCCGGCCTGTTGCTGCTGGTACCGCTCGCGGACGTCGTCGAGAACCGGCGCCTGGTGCTGGCGCTGGTCGCGGGCGCGGTGCTCGGCCTGCTCGGCGTGGCACTGGCGACGACCGCGGCGGCCTTCCTCGCGGCGTCGTTCCTGATCGGCGTGTGCGCCGTGGCGGCGCAGGTGCTCGTGCCCTTCGCGTCGCACCTCGCGCCCGAGGCGAGCCGCGGCAAGGTGGTCGGCAACGTCATGGCCGGCCTGCTCGCCGGCATCATGCTGGCGCGGCCGTTCTCCAGCATCGTCGCCGCGACGTTCGGCTGGCGCGCCGTGTTCGCGATCTCGGCGCTGCTGATGGCCCTGCTCGCCGTCATGTTCGGCCGGGCGTTGCCGCAGCGGCGTCCCAGCCGTCCGGTCAGCTACGCCCGCACGCTCGCCTCGCTGCCCGGCATCGTGCGGACGAACCCGCTGCTGCGCCGCCGGGCCGTCTACCAGGCGCTGCTCTTCGCCGCGTTCCAGGCGTTCTGGACCGTCGTGCCGCTGGTGCTGGCGCACGACTTCGGTCTCACGCAGGCCGGCATCGCGGTGTTCGCGCTGGCCGGTGCCGCCGGGGCGTTGGTCGCGCCGTGGGCCGGCCGGCTGGCCGACCGGGGCCTCGCGCGCAGCGGCACCGCGGTGGCGATGGTCACGGTCGTCGTGTCGTTCGCCATCGCCGCCGTGGCGGTCCGCACCGCGTCGCTGTGGGGGCTCGTCGTCGCTGCGCTGCTGGTCGACGGCGCGGTGCAGGCGTCGCAGATCTTCAGCATCCGAACGCTCTACATGCTCGCGCCGGAGCTGCGCGGGCGGCTGAACGGGCTGTACATGACCGGCGTGTTCGTCGGCGCGGCGATCGCTTCGGCGGCCGCTGCCGCGGTCTACGCATACCGGGGCTGGAGCGGCTTGTGCGCGCTGGGCGGCAGCCTGGGCCTCGTCGCGCTCGCCTACGGAGCCGCCGAGTTCGTCCCCGCACGCGTCACCGGGCAGTCGTCGCGCTAGTCCAATGCGTTAGGGAAATCGCACCCCGGCGCTGCCGGAGCGCGAGGGGGTCGCCGCAGCGCCGCGTCGGGAATGTCGAGCTCGACGATCCGATCGGCAAGCTGCTCGCGGAAGCGGCTTGCAACGCGATGGCGTCGGTCGCGGCGTGCAATGCCCGCGCGCGGATCGACGGGTGATGTCGGTGTCGCGCATTCGCCGACGCTTCGGCTCCCCGCGTCGCCGGCCGCGACGCTCGGAATTCGGTCGGTCGGCCGCTACTGGCGTGAACGCGGAGCCTGCTCACCTTCGGGCTCCGACAGCTTGAACACGGCCACCGCCTGCACCAACTGCTGGGCCCGGCGGTTGAGGCCTTCGGCAGCGGCGGCACTTTCTTCGACCAGCGCGGAATTCTGCTGCGTCGCCTGATCCATCTGGCTCACCGCCGAGCTCACCTGTTGGACGCCGTTGCTCTGCTCGGCGCTCGCGGTCGTGATTTCCGCGACGATGTGGCTCACGCGCTGGATGGAGCCGACGATCTCGCCCATGGTCCTGCCGGCCTGATCGACGAGCACCGTGCCTTGCTCCACTTGTTCGACGCTGCGGCCGATGAGCGTCTTGATCTCTTTCGCGGCATCCGCGCTGCGTTGCGCCAGGCTGCGGACTTCGGCTGCGACCACCGCGAAACCACGCCCCTGTTCACCGGCGCGCGCAGCTTCCACGGCTGCATTCAAGGCGAGGATGTTGGTCTGGAACGCGATGCCGTCGATGACGCCGATGATGTCGCCGATCTTTCGGCTGCTCTCGCTGATGCCCTGCATCGTGGCGACGACTTTGCCCACCACATCTCCCCCTTGCGCAGCCACCGCCGAGGCGCCCAGTGCCAGCTGATTCGCCTGTTTGGCGCTATCGGCGTTGTTGCGCACCGTCTCGCCCAGCTGTTCCATCGTGGCGGCGGTCTGCTGCAGCGCGCCAGCCTGCCGTTCGGTGCGACCCGACAAGTCCTGGTTGCCTTGCGTGATCCGCGCACTCTCGGTCGCCACGGAGTTCGCATTGACGCGCACCGCGCCGACTGCCGCCGCGACACTCGTGCGCATGCGCTCGATCGACTCGAGAAGCTGCTGCGTCTCGCCGATGCCGTCCGAATCCACTCGACCGGAGAGGTCCCCCGCCGCGATCGCGGTGCAACCGGCGTTCGCCTTCGTCAAGGCGCGGGCGATGGCGCGTCCCGTCCACACCATGGCGACAGTCATCAGCACTCCCAGGACACCGACCGTCAAGCTCATCAGCCACGCGAAGCGGTCGACGATCTTCCCGACGGCAGTGGATTCGGCCTTGTTGAGTGCTTCCTCGTAGTCGATGAGACGGTTGATGGCCGCCAGCCACTCGGTGAAAGGCTGCGCGGCTTCCTGAAGCAGCAGTTTCTGCGATTCCGCCGACGACCCCTGTTGGCGTTCGGCGACGACCTTGGTCATCAATGGCAGCGTCCGTGACTCGATGGCCTTGATGTCCGCCAGCAGTCGTCGCTCCGACTCGGAGACGGTGCTGGCTTTGTCATCGAACAGCGCGTCCATGCGTTTGGCCGAGTCGGCATACGCCGCTGCGAGCCGGTCGATGTCGGCCAGGTGCTTCTTCACGGCGGCTGCGTCGACGACCAGGGTGACGTCACGCAACGAGATGGCACGGTCGTGCACGCTGCCGCGGAAATTGATGGCGTACCTCTGCTTGACGCTGTTGACGGCGTTCACTCGTTCGAGACTTCGCGAGACCTCCTGGACTTGAAAGATGGAAAACCCAACGATCACGGCGAGAAGCACCAACAGAACGGCTGTCGTGCCCATGAATCTCTGGAAGATGGAAGGGTTTTTGAACATCTGGTCCTCGATCGGAGAGCTTGTCTCGGCTGATCGTCCGTACGCTCGGACGACTTCATCCAGAGGTCGTGATCCTCCTTATCGGCAGTCGAGCGCTCAACTTCAAGTCCAACGTCCGATATTTCCTTTGAAGTTCGATCCGAAGCCGACCGGCTGCCGTCGTGTTCGCAGCACGCCGGCGACCACGTTCACGTCGACGGGCCGCCCTTCATCGGCGCGCGCACATCCACCGACCGAGATGCGGAACGCCGCGCGAGGCGCAGCGCGATCGTCCAGAACGCCAGTCCGCCGAGCGCCAGGCCGAAGCCGACCCAGCCGAGCGAGGTCCAGCCCCAAGCCGCGGCGATGGCGACACCGCCCAGCCAGGCACCGAGCGCATTGGCCAGGTTGAAGGCCGAATGGTTCAGCGCAGCCGCCAACGTCTGCGCATCGCCGGCGACGTCCATCAGGCGGATCTGCAGCGCCGGCCCGAGCGCGACGACACCGCCGAGCAGGAACACGCCGAGCAGTGCGCCCGGCACGTGCTGCACCAGCGTGCCGAAGGCGGCCATCAGCAGCGCGGAATAGAGCAGCACGCCGCCGATGGTCGGCTTCAGTGCCCGGTCGGCCAACCGGGCGCCGATGAGCGTTCCCGCCACACCGCCGAGGCCGAACAACGACAGCGCCAGCGGCACCCGGGCGAGGGCCAGGCCGCTCACCTCGAGCAGCGTCGGCTTGATGTAGCTGAGGACGCAGAACATGCCGCCGAAACCGATGGCCCCGATCGCGAGCGTGAGCCAGACCTGGGGCCGCAAGAGCGCGCCCAGTTCGCTCGCAGGGCTGGCAGCAGCGTCCGCCGGAATGTCCGGCACGCCGCTGCGGATCAGCAGCGCGGCGAGCGCGGCGCCGACGCCGACGAAGACGAACGCGGCACGCCAGCCGAACTGCTGCCCGAGCCAGGTGGCCAGCGGCGCGCCGCCGAGCATCGCGGTCGTCAGGCCGAGCATCACGAAGCCGACGGCGCGTGCGCGTCGATCCGGGGGCGCGAGTGCCGCGGCGACGATCGCCGCGACGCCGAAATACGCGCCGTGCGGCAAGCCCGACGCGAACCGCGTCACGCCGATGGCCAGAGGGCCGGGCACGAGCGCAGTGGCGAAGTTCGCGAGCGCATATGCGAGCGTCAGCGCCATCAGCAGCGCACGTCGCGGCCAACGGGCGGCGAGCACTGCCAGCGCAGGCGCTCCGACGACGACGCCGAGCGCATATGCGCTGATCAGGTGCCCGGCTTCCGGAACGGTGATGCGGATGTCGCTCGCGACGTCCGGCAGCACGCCCATGATCGCGAACTCGCCGGTACCGAACGAGAAGCCACCGACACCGAGCGCCACCAGCGCGCGGGCGGGGCTCGACGAGGCCGGCGCGGCTTCGGGCAAGCGGGGCACGACCGCCTACTCGCGCGACGCGACGGTGAAGCGAGCCTTGACGTGGCGAGGGCGTTCGATCTCGTCGACGAGCGCGATCGCGAAGTCCGCCACCGAGATGGCGGCTGGCTTGTCACCGGCCATCAGCAGGTCGTCGGCGCCGACGCGGTAGACGCCGGTGCGCTCGCCCGGCACGAGCATCGCCGGCGGGCTGAGGAACGTCCAGTCGAGCAGCGTGTTGTCGCGGATCGAGGCAAGCGCGTCGCGGGCCGCTCGCGCGCCGGGAATGATGTTCGCCGGCGCGTGATCCGTGAACCCGGGCGTGTCCACCAACTGCACGCCCGGCGCCACGAACAGGCTGCCGGCGCCGCCGACGACGACAAGCCGCTTGACGCCGCTCGCCTCGACGGCCCGCACGATCGCCGCGCTGCCGCGGAGGAACAAGGCGTACAGCTCGGGCTCGTTCCAGCCCGGGTTGAACGCCGACACGACCGCGTCGTGACCGCGTACCGCCGCAGCCACGGCGGCGGTGTCGAACACGTCGGCGCTGACGGTCGAGAGCCCCGGCCGCGGCCCGAGCTTTCCGACGTCGCGCAACAACGCGGTGACGTGATGGTCCCGTTGCAACAGTTCGGACAACGCGGCCGTGCCGACGAATCCGGTGCCACCGATCAGAGCGATCTTCATGTGCGTTCTTCGAGACAAGGTGTACTGACGATAGATGCTTCAAAGCGACCTGATTAGCCGGGCAAAATCGACAACACCTTGAAGCTGGGCTGAACAATGAACGAGTTGAAGCCGTATGCCGTCTTTGCCGAAACCGTCGCCACCGGCTCGATGAGTTCCGCGGCGCGGCGGCTCGGCATGAGCGCGTCCGCCGTGAGCCAGACGATTCGGGGCCTGGAGCTGCAAGTGGGCGTGACCCTGCTCCATCGCTCGACGCGCAAGCTCTCGCTGACCGCGGCCGGCGAGCGCTGCTACCCGCACTGCCGTCGGCTCGTCGAGGCGGCCCGCGACGCGGCGGATTCGCTGACCCAGGCGCGCGACGCGCCGAGCGGTGAGCTCCGCGTCTCCGCACCGGTCGGCTTCGCGGCGCACATCGCGCCGGCCCTGGCGCCCCTGCTCGCCGGAGCGCCGCAGTTGCGACTGCACCTGCTCATGGACGACGAAATGATCGATCTCATCGACGCCCGGATCGACATCGCCATCCGCGTCGGCCGGCTCGCGGACTCCGGCTGGATCGCCCGGCATCTCTGCGAGCTCGAGATGATCCTGTGCGCAGCGCCGGCCTACATCGAGCGGCATGGGTCACCCGGCGCGCCGGCCGACCTGGCCGGCCATCACTGGCTGGCCCTGGCCCGCGAGACCGCGCCGGCGCCGGACCGGGACGCGGCACGCACCGAGGATGGCCAGCCGACGCTGACCCTCGATCTGCACGGTGCGGCCGGTGAGCGCCAGCGCGTGGACGTCGGCGTGCGCATCGCCAGCAACAATCTCGTCTCGCTCCAGCAGATGTGCGAGCACGGCCTGGGCATCGCGCGCTTCGGCCATGCCGACGTCTTGCCTTCGCTGGCGCGCGGTGCGCTGCGGCGTGTGCTGCCGCAATGGCGCTTCGCGCCGACGCCGGTGGCGGCGCTCACGCCACGGCGCGACGGCGACCCCGCCAAGGTGCGCTTCGCAGCCGACGCGTTCAAGCGCTACTTCGCGACGTTGCCGACCGCGGGTTCGACCTGACGCCGCTCACGGGCCGGGCCGCAGCCGCTCGGTCGCCTCGCGCAGCAGTGGTCGACGCACCGCTCGACCGGCCTCGAGCCGTGCTCAGGACAGGTTCTGCTCCAGCCGCATCTCGTAGAAGCGCAGCATCTCCACGAAGGTCTCGCGGGCGCCCGGCACGCCGAACAGCTGGCGCAGGCAATCGCTCGCGGACTGCGCCGACTCCGCGATGATCTTGTCGATGACGGTGCGGCCGCGCTTGGTCAGCCGCACCAGATAGCCGCGCCTGTCGTCGGGGTCCGGGATGCGATCCGCCAGGTCCTGCTTGATCAATTGATCGATGCGGTAGGTGACCGTACCCGATGTCACGCTGTGCATCTTCAGGATGTCGGTCGGGCGCATGCTGTAGGTGGGCGCCATGCGGCGCAGCGCCAGCAGCAACAGCGTTTCGTTGAGCTTCACCCCGGCTGCTCCGCCGCGCTTGACGAGGCCCTCGTCGAGCAACATGGCCAGCCGGCGCAAACGGATCGTCAACGTGAACGCCTCGATGTCGATGCCGCTCGGGAGCTCGCGCTCCCATTGCGCCGCCAGCACATCGGAGCTCCCGAACACCACGTCCTGCCGCAGCGGGTCTGCGACACCCTGCTTGTTCAGCGCTTGCAGCGCGCCCAGCAAGCTGCCGGGCGCCGCTCCGGCGGGCGCCTTGCCGCGTTCGCTGCGCCGAATCGCGACAGCTGACGCAGGTGACGTTGACTTCTTCGTGGCCATGCGATCTCTCTCGGACGACAGGCGTCGTGGGACCGCCTGCGGACGACCGACTCTAGCCGACTCTAGGTGTTTTCCATTATCTTGAACGTCAAGATACTTGAACGTCTTGATACTTCGAGCGCCGACTTCTACAGTCCCTGCCATCGATCGAAAACCATTCGACGCGCAGGCACCACGGAGCGAAGACCCTCATGAAGACGATCGCGATCAAGGACGAACGAATCCGTGCCGATGCGCAAGGCCGCGATGGCAGCGCGTACGGTCGGCCGGCCGCGCATCCCGACGAGATCCTCGCCGGCGTCGGCCCCGGCACGCCGTGCGGCGAGTACCTGCGTCGCTACTGGCATCCGGTCGGCGTGAGCGCCGACGTCACCGAGCGGCCGCAGAAGGTCAAGATCCTCGGCGAGGAGCTGATCCTGTTCCGCGACAAGAAGGGCCGCGCCGGGTTGCTGTATCCGCGCTGCATGCACCGCGGTACGTCGCTCTACTACGGACGCGTCGAAGAGGAAGGCATCCGCTGCTGCTATCACGGCTGGATGTTCAGCGTCGAGGGCCACTGTCTCGACCAGCCGTGCGAGCCGGGCGGCGGCCAGCACCGCGAGACGGCGCGTCAGCCGTGGTATCCGGTCGAGGAGCGCTACGGCCTGGTGTTCGCTTACATGGGCCCGCCCGGGAAGAAGCCCGTGCTGCCGCGCTACGACATCCTCGAGAACCTCGAGCCGGATGAATTCATCGAGGTCGACGGCAGCGGCTACGGTGGCTACGCGGACGTCGTCGCCGACCCGCACGTGCCGTTCCACTGGCTCCAGAACTGGGAAAACATCGTCGACCCGTATCACGTACAGGTGCTGCACGCGACCTTCAGCGGCATCCAGTTCCACGAAGGCTTCAAATTCATGCCCAACGTCGAATGGGAGCCGGTCGAGGCGGGCGTGATCTACCACGCGCACCGCACGTTCCCGGACGGCCGGGAGATGGACCGCATCAACTCCGCGCTGCTGCCGAACGTCTCGGCGATCCCGGCGCTCGACCTGAGCCAGGGCCACGGCAAGATGATCGGCTGGCATCTGGCCGTCGACGACACGACGATGCGCGTCTTCTTCGCTTCGAGGGGAACGCAACCCGGCCGCTTCGCCGGCTTCAAGATGCACAACGGCAAGTCCTGGACACAGCTCTCGGAGCAGGAGAAGCAGGACTACCCGGGTGACTTCGAGGCGCAGGGCAGCCAGGGCCCGATCACGCTGCACTCCGAAGAACACCTCGCGACCAGCGACCGCGGCATCGGGATGCTGCGCCGCATGATGAAGCAGCAGATCCGAATCGTCGCGGAGGGTGGCGATCCGCTCGGCGTCGTCTTCGACGAGGCCGACGCGCTGGTGCACATCCGATCGGGCAATTTCTACTCCCTTGCCGAACGGTCGAGCGAAGCATCCGAGCCGCACGGCGGCGAGCCCATGCCACCGCGCGCGGCCGCATGACAGCACCCCCAAGGAGACCGACATGATCTCGAAACTCGCCGCGGCCGCTGCACTGATCGCCTGGACGTCCTCGACGTGGGCCGATGTGATCAAGGTCGGCGTCATCGGCCCGATGTCGGGCCCGTTCTCGTCGGTCGGCCAAGCCTGGGACGGCGCGATCAAGGCATACCAGAAGATGCACGGCAACCGGGTCGGCAACGACACGGTGGAAGTCGTCTATCGCGACCTGCCCGAGGTCAACCCGGCACAGGCGAAGGCGCTCGCGCAGGAGCTCGTCATCAAGGAGAAGGTGCAGTACCTCGCCGGCATGTACTTCACGCCCGACGCGGTCGCGGTCGGCGCGCTCGCCCAGGAGGCGAAGGTGCCGGCCGTGATCTTCAACGCCGCGACCTCGTCGATCCTCGACAAGTCGGAGTACCTGCTGCGCACCTCGTACACGCTGCCGCAGGTGTCGGTGCCGGTCGCGAAGTACGCGCTCGAGAAGAAGGTCAAGACCGTGGTGACGCTCGTGAGCGACTACGGTCCCGGTCTCGATTCGGAGAACGCGTTCGTGGCGACCTTCACCGCAGGCGGCGGCACGGTCGTCGAGAAGATCCGCGCGCCGCTGAAGACGACCGACTTCGGACCCTTCGTGCAGAAGGCCAAGGCGCTGAAGCCCGACGCGGTCTTCGTCTTCGCGCCCGGCGGCCCGCCGACCTATGCGCTCGCCAAGGCCTACAACGAATCGGGCTTGAAGGAGGCGGGCGTGCGCTTCCTCGGCACCGGCGAGACCAGCGAGGTCGACCTGCAAACGCTCGGCGCCGGCGCGGTCGGCTTCGAGACGGGACTGTTCTACTCGCCGATTCACAAGTCGGCCGTGAACGATGCCTTCATCAAGGCGCTCGCCGAGGTGGCGCCGAAGGTGATCCCGAGCGCGACCGTCGTCGGCCCGTTCGACGGCATGCACTTGGTCTACCACATGATCGACGCGACGAAGGGCCAGCGGGACAGCGCGAAGGCGCTGGCAGCCGCGAGGGGCTTCGCCTGGGAAAGTCCCCGCGGCCCGCTGAAGATCGATCCCAAGAGCCGCGAGCTGATCCAGAACGTCTACATGCGGGTGGTCGAGAAGGACGCGACCGGCAAGTACGTGAACCGCGAGTTCCGCACCTTCGAGATGCAACCGGACCACGGCCGGACCCTCGAGGCAGTCACGGCGAAGTGAACGCGGACCTCCGGTGAGCCTCTCGCTGCTGGGAAGCATCCTCGTCGACGGCATCGCGTACGCGATGATCCTGTTCATGATCACGATCGGCCTGTCGATGACGATGGGCCTGATGCGCGTGGTCAATCTCGCGCACGGCGCGTTCGCGATGCTCGGCGGCTTCCTCGCGGCGAAGCTTCCGGCGATGCTCGGCTTGCCGATCTGGCTCGGCTTCGTGCTGGCGATCGCGGCCGTCGCGGCGGTCTCGCTGCCGATCGAGCGCCTGCTCATCAGGCGCTTCTACAAACGCCCCGAGCTCGACCAGATGCTGATGACGATCGGCCTGATGTTCGTCGCGATCGCGGGCGCGAACCTGCTGTTCGGCTCGGCGTTGACCGCGGTGCAGTTGCCCGAGATGTTGACCGGCTCGGTCGACCTCGGCTTCCGCTCGGTGCCGCGGCACCGCCTGATCGTGCTCGCGACGGGCATGGGCGTGGTGGCCTTGCTGTGGTTCACGGTCGAGCGTTCGCCGTTCGGCATCCGCGTGCGCGCTTCGGTCGACAACGCCGCGATCGCGCAGGCGGTCGGCATCAACACGACGAGGATCTACGCGCTCACCTTCGCGCTCGGTGCCGCGCTCGCGGCGCTGGGCGGCATCGCCGGCGCCGAGCTGCTGCCGATGGAGCCGACCTACGCGGCGAAGTATCTGGTGACCTTCCTGGCGGTGGTCGCGGTCGGCGGACAGGGCAGCCTGTTCGGCTCGTTCGCGGCGGCGCTGCTGCTCGGTCTGGTCGAAACCACGATGAAGTACCTCGTGCCGCAACTCGCGTCGGCGGCCTTTTTCCTGACGATGTTCATCGTGCTGCTGGTGCGGCCGCAAGGCCTGTTCGGGAGGCTCTCATGAGCGTCGTGAAGACCGCCTTGCCGATCGCGATCGGGGCACGCGGTCCCGGCTCGCTGCAGCGTCTGCGCGGCGAGATCGTTCTGTCCGGGCTGGGACTCCTCGCGTTCGTCGTGCTGCCGGACGACCTGGGCATGCTGACGAACATCGCCGCCACGGCGATCTTCGCGCTGTCGCTGAATCTGGTCCTGGGCCAAGCCGGCGTGCTGTCGCTCGGGCACGCCGCGCTTTTCGGCAGCGGCGCCTATGCCGCGGGCTGGGCGGCGCTCCACGTGTCGCACGATCCCGTCGTGGGGCTGCTGCTCGGGGGACTCGGCGGTGCGCTGGTCGCGCTGCTCAGCGGTGCGGTGCTTCTCCGGTCGACCAAGCTCACGCTCGTGATGCTGACGATCGCGACAGCGCAGTTGCTGCTCGAGCTCGGCAACTGGGCGCGCGGCCTGACGGGCGGCGACGACGGCCTGACCGGCTTCACGTTCGGCCCGCTGCTCGGGCTCTGGGAGTTCGACTTCCTCGGGCGCGTCGGCTACCTGTACGCGCTCGCCGTGCTGCTGCTCGTGTACTTCGGGCTGCGCAGCCTGGTCGCGTCGCCCTTCGGATTGACCGCGCGGGCGATCCGGCTCGACGCAGGCCGTGTCGAAGCGCTGGGAGGCCGCGTCTACCTGCACCTGCTGTCCGTCTACGGGATCGGTGGCTTCGTGGCCGGACTCGCCGGTGCGCTCACCGCCCAGACCAGCAAGGTCGCCAGCCTGAGCATGCTGGACTTCCACACGTCGGCCGGCGTGCTGATCATGGTCGTGCTCGGTGGAACGCGCAGGCTCTCGGGTGCGGTGCTGGGCACGGTCGCCTACATGGGCATCCAGCATGTCGCGTCGACGCTGAACCCGTACCACTGGCTCTTCATCATCGGCGCGATGCTGATCACGATCCTCATCGTGTTGCCTGACGGGCTGATCGAACTGGTCGACCGCTCGGTGTCGCTCGCGAAGCGCCTGACCGGGCAGCGAGGCGCTGCATGAGCCGGCTCCAGGCGGACCGACTGTGTCTCGCGTTCGGCGGGCTCGACGTGACGCGCGACGTGTCGCTGAGTCTGCCGGACGGCGCACGCACGGCATTGATCGGTCCGAACGGCGCGGGCAAGACCACGCTCGTGAATCTGCTGAGCGGTGCGCTTCGGCCGGCCTCGGGCGAGGTGCTGCTGGCCGGTCAAGCCATCACCGCGCTGTCGCAAGCCGAGCGTGTGCGCAGCGGCGTGGCGCGCACTTTCCAGATCAGCCGGCTCTTCAGGGAATTGACCGTCTCCGACAACGTCGAGGTGGCGGTGCTGCAACGCCATCGCTTCGCGATGCAGTGGTGGCCGTCGCGCGCGAGGCGCGACCGTGTCCGCGCCGACGTCGACGACACTCTCGGGCTGCTCGGGCTGCGGGCCCATGCGCAACGCGTCGTCGGCCATCTGGCGCTGGGCGAACAGCGGCTGGTGGAGATCGCGCTGGCGCTGGCGCTGAAGCCCCGCGTGCTGCTGCTGGACGAGCCCGCGGCCGGCGTGCCGCAGGCCGAGAGCGGCCGCATCATGGGCGCGATCGAGAGCCTGCCGAAGGATCTCGCCGTGCTGTTGATCGAACACGACATGGATCTCGTGTTCCGTTTCGCGAAGCGCATCGTGGTGCTCGCGGCCGGCGCGGTCGTGGCCGAAGGCACGCCTCGCGACGTGGCGGCGAACGAGCAGGTCAAGCAGATCTACTTCGGCAGGAACGGCCATGTCACCGACGCGCACTGAGCTCCGTTTCGACGACGTCACGTCGGGCTACGGCGGCGTGCCGGTGGTCGAGCACCTCAGCTTTTCGGTGGGCGACGGCGAGCGGCTGGGCCTGATCGGACGCAACGGCGCAGGCAAGACGACGACGCTCGCGACGGCGATGGGCCTGGCCGATCTTCTGTCCGGTCGGATCACGCTCGGCGGCGCGGACGTCGGAACGACGAGCACGTACCTGCGCTCGCGCCGCGGCCTGGGTTACGTGCCGCAGAGCCGCGATATCTTTCCGTCTCTGACCGTCGAGGAGAACCTGCTGTCGGCGCTACAGGGCAGGTCCGCAGCCATGGCGCTGCCGCCGGTCTACGCGCTCTTTCCGCGGCTGAAGGAACGCCGCCGCAACGGCGGCACGCAGCTCTCCGGGGGCGAGCAGCAGATGCTCTCGGTGGCGCGCGCGCTCGTCGGGCAGCCACGCATCCTGCTGCTCGACGAGCCGCTCGAAGGTCTTGCGCCCATGGTGCGCGAGGAGTTGATGGATGCGATCGTGCGGATGGGCGAGCAGCTGGGCGTCGGATGCGTATTGGTCGAACAGCACGTCGATGTCGTGCTGCAGTTCGCATCCACCGTGATCGTGCTGGAACGCGGCGTCACGGCCTTCGCGGGCTCGGCGAGCGCGTTGCGGAACCAGCCGGAGCTGCTCGACCGCACGATCGGTCTGGAAAAGGTCTGAGCATGGAAACGACGCAGCCCTTCGAGGTCAAGGTCCACGCGATCACCGCGGCCGCCGACGGCATCCACCTGTTCGAGCTGCGGCCCGCGGCCGGCGTGCTGCCGCCGTTCGAGGCCGGCGCCCATGTCGACCTGCATCTGCCCAACGGCATCGTGCGCAGCTATTCGCTGCTGAACGACCCCGGCGAACGCCATCGGTACGTGCTCGGCATCAACCGCGATCGCGGGAGCCGAGGCGGTTCATCATGGCTGCACGATCACCTGCGCGTGGCCGACCGCATCAAGATCGGTCCGCCCCGCAACAACTTTCCGCTCGACGAGAGTGCCGCGCACAGCGTGCTCATCGGCGGCGGCATCGGCATCACGCCGCTGTGGTGCATGGTGCAGCGCCTCGAGCGGATCGGTCGGTCCTGGGCGGTGCACTACAGCGCGCGCCATCGCGCGGCTGCGGCGTTGCTCGCCGAGCTCGAGTCGTTCACCGCGGCCAGCGCCCACGGCTCGCTTCGGCTGAACTTCGATCAGGAGCCGGGCGGAACGATGCTCGAGCTGTCGTCGATCGTGCGCGACGCCCCCGCCGGATCGCACTTCTACTGTTGCGGACCCGTCCCGATGCTGGAGGCGTTTCAGCACGCCTGCGAGGGGCTTCCGGACGAGCGGGTGCACCTCGAGTACTTCGCGCCCAAGGAGGACTCGGCCATCGCGCACGGCGGCTTCACCGTCGTCCTCGCGCGCTCGAGCCGACGAGTCGTCGTGGCCGAGGACCAGACCATTCTCGATGCGCTCCGCGCCGAGGGCATCTCGGTGCCGTCGTCGTGCGAGCAAGGCGTTTGCGGCGCTTGCGAAACAGCGGTTCTGGATGGCGTGCCGGACCATCGCGACCTGGTCTTGTCGCCCAAGGAACGCGCTTCGAACAAGGTCATGATGATCTGCTGCTCAGGCGCGAAGAGCCAGACGCTGGTGCTCGACGCCTGAGCAGGCGTCGGCCACGAAGAAGGTCGGCGAGCGCGATGCGTTGTCGCTGTCGTGACGGACGAGGCGGTACCTGGTGCTCCACGAGCGAACCACGAACACCTCGTCGGCGGCCGTTGCTGTCGATCAGCGAACGGCGCGGTGCCGACACGTCAAGCGCAGCACCGCCGCGCCGAGAACGGACTTGAGCACAGCGCCCGGCACGAACGGTGCCACGCCGAGTGCGAAAGCCGCAGGCGCGCCGATCATCGCAGCCAGCCAGGCGCCGCCGATGACCAAACACAGGGCGTTCGCCGCCAGCATCGCGAAGAACACCTTCAGCGACCGGCCACCGTTCCAGCCCCGCTCGGCCAGCCAGCCGGTCAGCGCCGCTGCGAGCGGAAACGAGAACAGGAAGCCCCCCGTCTTGCCGACCATGTAGGGCAGCCCCGATGCGCCATTGGCGAGCACCGGCAAGCCGATCACGCCTTCGATCAGCCATGCCAGCACGGTCAGCGCGCCGAGCCGCCAGCCATACACCGCGCCGATCAGGGTGACGGCCAGCGTCTGCATCGTCATCGGCACCGGGACCATCGGCACCGCCACCTGTGAAGACGCAGCGAGGGCCAGCGTCCCGCCGAGGACGGCGACTGCCTGGAAGCCGAGCGAGCGATTGGCGGGATCGAGGGGACTGAACGAGGGATTGCGGGACAGTGTGCGAAGAGTGCTCATCGATTCATTCCGTGCCGCCGCGGGTGCGGCTGCTCTCCAGAAGTATCTCCGAGGTGCGGACGTCGCCGTCGTCCGAACGGGGCGCCTGCGGGCCGCGGGCGCTCGCGAGCGCGAAGCGCTGCGGCCGTCGGCCGGCCACCGTGCGTTCGCGATGCGCGGTGCTTTGCAGCATCATCGTCGTCGACAACGGCACAAGAACCGCAGGCGCCGCTGCCGAACGCGCTCGTCGCAGGAACCGTGGTGCATTGCGCTGATGGGGATCCCGATGCGGACCGGCCGGTCGCGGTGCATGATGACGGCCAAACGTTCGGCGTCGGACACTGCTCCTTCGACGGCGCAGCCACGACCGCCATGGCGTCGGCAGATCCTTTCGGGCCGGCGATGGCGCGAACTCGGGCGCAGCGCACTGTGTCGGACGCGCGCCGGTCGCCGGGAGCCCGGCTCGGTGACGACCGACGTACTCCGCGAGATTGGACAACAGAAAGGACAGCGCCGGAATGATCGCGATGAACCGTCAATGGCTGCTCAAGCGCCGCCCTCAGGGAAAGGCAACGATCCAGGACTTCGAGTACGTCGAGGCCACGCTCCCGGCGACCGACGACCTCCGGCCAGGCGAGATCGTGCTACGAAACCTCGTCTTCCTTTGCGCACCGACGATGCGCAACTGGATGGACCCACCGAGCAACAGCCTGTATCCCTCGATGCCATTGGGAGCGCCCGTGATGGCACCCGCGGCGTGTGAGGTGATCGCCTCGAGACGACCGGACGTGCCTGTCGGATCACGCGTCACCTCTCTGACCGCATGGCAAGATTGTCAGCGGGTGAGCCCGGACCATTCCGTGTCCCTCATTCCGGACGACCTCGACACGATCGAGGCCATGGGAGTGCTGGGCTTGAACACGCTGACGGCGTATTTCGGCCTGTTGCGCGTTGGCTCACCGGCGCCTGGCGAGACCGTCGTGGTGTCCGGCGCCGCCGGCTCGACGGGCTCTGTCGCTGCGCAAATCGCGAAACTGAATGGATGCCGCGTGGTCGGTGTCGCCGGCGGCTCGTCGAAGTGCCGGTGGCTGCTCGACGACTTGGGCCTCGACGCCGCTGTCGACTACAAGGACCACGCCTTCGAGGCCCGCATGCGAGAGGCCTGCCCAAGGGGAATCGACGTCTTTTTCGACAATGTCGGAGGGGCCGTATTGCAAGCCGCCGTGGACAACATGGCGCGAAGGGGCCGTATCGTCCTTTGCGGCCAGATTGCCGGCTACAACGACAGTGCCCCCGTTCCGGGGCCTCGCGACATGATGCGGCTGATCTATGGAAGCATCACGATGAGAGGCTTCCTGATGAGCGACTACGCCGACGAAGTGCCAGTGGCACTCTCGCATCTCCGGGCCTGGCTCGCTTCCCGCCAGTTGAAGGTTCGAGTCGACGCGCGCGCGGGCTTCCGGCGCATTCCCGAAACGTTCGCAGCGCTGTTCGAAGGCGCCAATCAGGGCACGTTGCTGGCGCTGGTCGACCGGCCGCAGTGACCGACCGCAGCGGCCTTGGTCGGCGCCATCAGCGCCTGCGAAGCGAGGTCACGCCCGCGCCGAACATGGCCACGATCAGAAGCGCACCCTGAACGATGTATTGCCAGTACGTCGCCGAACCCATCAGCGACAAGCCGTTGTTGATCACACCGATCAACAACACGCCGACGATGGTGCCGACGATGTGGAACTGGCCGGGGCGCAAGGTGGATGCACCGATGAAGACGGCGGCGAACGCGTTCAGCAGATACGTCTCGCCGACTCCCTGGGGCCGACCGGCACCCAGGCTGGATGCGGCCGTGATGCCCGCAAGCGCCGCGCAGAGCGCCGAGATCGCCAGCGCCATGGGCCCGTAGCGCTTGACCGCCAGTCCGGACAAGCGCGAAGCCTCGGCATTGCCACCGATGGCGTACAGGTTGCGTCCGACTTGCGTGTGCTCGAGCAGCACCCAGAGGAGCGCAGCGACGAACACCATCAGGATCACCGCGTTCGGCACGCCGAGGAACGAGCCCTGCCCGAGGATGCCGAACGCCTCGGGAATGCCGCTGACGATCGTCCGTGAATCGGAAATTCCAAGGATCACGCCGGTGATGATCGAGCCCATGGCGAGCGTGGCGATGAAGGCCGAGATCCCGAGATAACTGACCATCATTCCGTTGAGCACACCGATGACCGCGGCGATGACCAGTACCGCGAGGATCGCCACGGCCACGGGCAGGCCCTGCGTCGAGACCAGCATCTGCGCCACGGCGTAGCCGCCGAGCGTTGCCATCGACGCGATCGAGAGATCGAACAGCCCCATGACCAGGCACACCGTCAGACCTGCGGCGATGATGCCGAGGATGGCACTCTGATTGAGTACGTTCAGGAAATTGAGCAGTGTCGGAAAGACGTCGGGCTGGGCCGCGCCGAAGCCCACGGTCAGCAGCACGAGGAACGCCACGGTTCCGTATCTCGCCACCCATGGAAGCACGGTGTTCGCCAGATGTCGCGACGCCGTGCGTGGCGCGGCCGCAGCCTGGCCACGCGCCGAGATCGGGTCGTCCGGCTTCATGCGTACGCTCCGATCGAGGCCGCCGTGATCGCAGCTTCGGTGACATCTTCGCCGCGCAGTTCGGCGACGACGCGCTGATCCTTGAAGACCAAGACCCGCGAGCACACGCGCTGGAACTCTTCCGTCTCGGTGCTGGTGAACAACACAGCCGCGCCGGTCGCCGCCAGCTGCAGCAGCAGGGCGTAGATGTCGGACTTCGCGCCCACATCGACGGCGGCCGTCGGCGAATTCAACAGGAAGACCGACGAGCCGGAGCCGATCCAGCGAGCGATGACCGCCTTCTGCTGATTGCCGCCGGACAGCTCGCCGATGGCCGCATCGATCGAGGGCATCTTGACGTTGAGGCGCCGCGCCAGTTCGATGCAGGCTTCGCGTTCACGCGCTCGGCGGATCAGGCGCAGGACCGGGTCGCTGAGGAAGCGCGCCAACGAGGGCAGGCTGATGTTGTGCGCGACGGAGAAGTCTGCGATCGTGGCCTCGAGCAGCCGGTCCTTGGGCACGAGTGCGATGCCGGCCCGGACGGCATCGCGAGGCGAGCGCAGCGTGATCGGCCGGCCCTGCACCCGAATCGCGCCCGACACGGCGCGATTCCGCCCGAACAGCAGGTCGAACGCCTCCTCGGCACCGCTTCCCGAGAGGCCCGCGAGCCCAACGACTTCGCCTGCATGCAGGTCCAGATCGAGCTCTTCGACGCCAGCACCGCTCAGTCCTCGACATTGCAGCGCCGGCACCTTCGCGTCGTCCGCGGCGGGGGCCGGTGTCGGTGCGCGGAGCGATTCCTCCGCGGCGAGCCGGTCGCCGACGATGGCCTTGATCAATCCCTGGCGCGTCATCCGGGCGCGCTCGCCGGTCCAGACGACGCGGCCGTCGCGCAGGACAGTCGCCTCGTCGGCCACGTCGAGGATTTCCTGCAGCCGGTGGCTGACGAACACGAAGGCATGGCCTTCTCGGGCGAGCCGGCGCATGTGCCCGAGCACGATCGCGACTTCGCGCGGTACCAGCGAAGCGGTCGGCTCGTCGAGGACGATCAATCGGGCATCCGTCGCGATGGCCTTGGCGATCGCGATCATCGCGATGTCGTCCGGCCGAAGGGTGGCGACGACGGCTGCAGGATCGACCGACAGGCCGACACGATCGAGCAGCTGGCGAGCCTGTCGTTGCAGGGCGTTCCAGTCGATCACGCCGGCCGAGCGTCGCGGCAAGGGCTTGCCGAGCCACAGGTTCTCCCGCACGCTCAGTGTCTTCACCAGGTTCGCATGCTGATGGACGACAGCGATGCCGCGCGACCTGGCAGCCTGCGGATCGCGCAGGTCGACGGAACGGCCGGCCAGGCGGACATCGCCCGAATCGGCGTGGTGAACTCCGGCGATGATCTTGATCAGTGTCGACTTGCCCGCGCCGTTCTCGCCGAGCAGCGCGCAGATCCGGCCTCGCCGCACCTCGAAGTCCACGTTGTCGAGCGCGGCATGGCCGCCGAAGTTCTTGCACAGACCTCTGACGAGCAGCAGTGGCTCGTCGGCTGCATCGGCCACTCCAGCGTGGTCGCGCGCCGACGCCTCCATGGCCGTCGATACCGTCATCGTGCCGCGGATTCGGAGCTGAACGGCGAGCAGGTCCTGAAGTCGACGGAGCCGCCGGCAGCCGGAACGCTGTCGCGGGTGATGAGACAGGTCCGCGTCATCTGCGCGCGGAACGGCACCTTCTTGCCGTCGACGACGTCGGCCACCGTCTGGATCGCCTTGTCGGTCACGACCTTGTGGCTGTACCCCACCGACAGGACATATGGGGAACCCGATTTGCGCAACAGGTCGAGCGCCTCGTCGGTGCCGTCCATGCCGACCAGCTTGATCTTGTCGGTCATGCCGGCACGTTCGATCGCGCGGGCTGCGCCGGTCGCCAGTTCGTCCCAGCCGACCCAGACGCCGGTGACGTCCTTGTTGGACGCGAGGATGTTGGTGAGCTGATTGAAGGCGTCTTCGACCTGGCCAGGCACCTTGATCTCGACTTCGGTCACCTTGATGCCCTTGGCGCCCGACATGACCGCCTTGAAGCCGTTGTCGCGGTCCTGCAGCACCGGCAGCACACGCCAGTTCATCTTGACGACGTGGCCCTGGTTGTTCAATTGACTCTTGAGCTCGGTCGCCGTCAGTGCACCGTCGACGACGCCGTTCGCGCCGATGTCCGCGACGATGCCGGGCACGTCGCCCGAGAACGTCGACACGAAAGGCACCTTGGCAGCGTTCGCCGACTTGATCGCAGCGCCCAACTGGTTGTTGTCGGATGCGATGTTGATGATCGCATCGAACTTCCGATTGACGAAATTCGTCGCTGCATTGTTGGTCGCGACGAGATCGCCCTTGCCGTCGTGGACTTCGCACTTCCAGCCGCGCGTCTTGCAGTCGTCGAGCGCGATCTGGACCATCTTGAAGATCGACGGTGCGTTGTAGTTCACCGCAAGCAACGCCACGTTCAGCGGATCGGTGGATTTCTTCGCCGACGCGGGCGCCGACACGGTGGCGGCGAGGGCGACTGCGACGGTCGCGAGCAGCGGGCGGCTGATTCTTGGGCGTTGGATCACGGTTCAAGTCTCCATGGGTAGAGTGGTTCGAGGCCGAACGACATCGATGGTGGTGCGCTCCACCCGACCGGTTTCACCGACGCAGTTTCATGGCGAGCCCGATTGGATTGTCCTACCATTGTGTCGGGCCAACCACTCCGGGTTTGTGCGAGTCGGAGGGGCGCTCCGGTTTCAGCGCCGCAGGTTTTCGACGAGCGTCGCATTGGCCATGCCGCCGGACTCGCACATCGTCTGCAGCCCCCATCGCTGGCCGCCCGACTCCAGTACCGCCAGCAGGTTGGTCAGCAGGCGGCCCCCGGAGCCGCCGACCGGATGTCCGAGCGCGATCGCGCCACCGAGTCGGTTCACGCGTTCCGGGTCGACGCCCAGTTCCTTGATCCAGGCGAGTGGCACCGATGCGAACGCCTCGTTGACCTCGAACGCATCGACGTCCTGAACCGTCAGGCCGGCACGCAGCAGCAGTTTGCGGGTGGCCGGGATGATGGCGGTCAGCATCAGCACAGGGTCTGCGCCCGCGACGGCGAAGTGCGTGACTGCCGCGCGCGGCCGGAAGCCCAGGCGAGCCGCGACGCGCTCCTCCATGATCAGGATGGCGGCCGCGCCGTCGCTGAGCTGGCTCGAGTTGCCGGCCGTGACGCTCCACCGGATCTGCGGAAAGCGGGTCTTCATGGCCGGGGCTTCGAACGCAGGTTTCAGCGACGCCAGCCTCGCCATCGAGCTGTCGCGCCGCAAGCCCTCGTCGCGCTGCGCAAGCCCAAAGCCGCCCTCTTCGCCCGGCCCGCCCGGGCGCGCCGGAACCTGCACCGGCACGATCGAGCGCGCAGTGACACCGGCGTCTTCGGCGGCCGCGGCGAGCCGGTGCGAGCGCAACGCGAAGGCGTCCTGCGCCTCTCGCGACAGCTCCCAGCGGGCCGCGATCAATTCGGCCGAGATGCCCTGGCGCACCAGTCCCTGCGGATAGCGCGACTTGAACATCGGGCCATCGGCGTCCTTGCCCATCCGGTTCGCACGCATCGGCACGAGGCTCATCATTTCGACGCCGCCTGCGACGACCACGTCGTAGGCGCCGGCGATGACGCCTTGCGCCGCGAAGTCGAGCGCTTGCTGCGCCGAGCCGCATTTGCGATCGAGCGTCACGGCGGGCAGTTCCTCCGGAAGGCCGGCGGCGAGCACCGCCTGCCGGCCGATGTTGCCTGCCTGCTCGCCGACCTGGAGGACGCAGCCGGTGATGACGTCTTCGATCAGGCTCGGGTCGACCTCGGTGCGCGCGACGAGGGCACGCAGCACCTGCGCATACAGATCGACCGGGTGCAGGCCGTCGAGGAGCCCGCCTGCGCGTCCTCTTCCGAACGGCGAGCGGACAGCGTCGACGATGACTGCGCGACGCGCACTCACCGGCGCAGCTCCACGTCGAACTGCGAGGTGCTGAGGCGCGCCAGCGGACTCGTCGCGACGCGCATGAAACGCGACACCTGTTCGAGCTCCGGCGAAGAGAGGAGCGGGTAGTCGCGCCGCAGCGGTCCGGCGTCCCGCATCTTCTCGAGGTCGGCCGCCGGCATCAACGCCCGCAGGATGAGTTCGTCGTCGTCGTCGGTGCCGTAGCGCTCGTGAAGCTCCTTGAGCGTCGGCTGCTCGGGCGGCTGCGCGGCCACCTCCTTGGCGCGACGACTGCCCATGATCCGGTCGAGCACGTCGCCGTCGATGGGCGCCACCGGTTCGCCATAGAAGCCGGCGGCGTACTGAACGATCTCGTCGGGCACGATCGCGTAGCGCTCGCCCTTGACGACGTTCAACACGGCCTGGATGCCGACCAGCTGGCTGAACGGCGTCGCCATCCCGGGATAGCCCAGCTCCTTGCGGACGACCGCCACCTCGCGAAGGACTTCCTCGAAGCGGTGCGACATCCGGTGCTGCGCCAGTTGCGCCTTCAGCGTACCGACCATGCCGCCGGGAATCTGGTGGAGAGTCGAGAGGACGTTGTACTCGCTGTACTGGTTGACCAGGAAGCCGGCCGCCTTGCCGACCCGCTCGAAATGGTCGGCCACCGGAGCGAAGAGGCTGCTGTCGAGGTCGTGGCGGTGGCCGAGCAACTCGACGTTGGCGACGACCGACTCGGTCGACGGCACCGACGGTCCGTTGGCCATCGGCCTGCTGGCAGTGTGCAGGATGGTCGCGCCCAGCGTGATCGCATCGAGGTACGCCTTCCCGGACTGGCCGAGGATGTTGTTGGCATGGAATTCGATCGGCTTGCCGCGGGCTTGCGCGACGATGGCGGGCATCAAGGTCGTCAGGCGCTCCTTCTCGAGCACGCCCGCAGTGTCGTACAGCAGGATCGTGTCGATGTCGTCGGAGGCGGCGAGGCGGCTCACCTTGTCGGCGTAGTACGCGTCGTCGTGCACCGGGGACAAGGTGAACATGATGGCGCCGGCGACGTCCGAGCCGTACTCCTTGGCCACTTTGGCGAGCCGCAGCATCTTGTCGATGTTGAACAGGACGTCGTAGATCCAGAAGCTGCGGGCGCCATGCACGTTCAGCTGGCGCATCCACACGTCCATCAAGGCGTCGGGCGTGGTCCGGAACGTGACCGACGCATTGCTCCGCATCCCGCTTCGCAGCGTCGTCCGCGGCATCGCTTCGACGAGCGCGTCCATCATCTGCCACGGGTTCTCGCGACAGTGCCGGATCAGCACCTCGAAGTGATTGGAGCCGGTCAGGTCGATGACGCGGAAGCCGGTGCGGTCGAGCCAGCCGGTGGCCGGGAGCGCCATGCCGGCTTGCATCCGCATGCCCCAGAGGCTCTGCTGTCCGTCGCGCAGGGTCTGGTCCAGGAAGTCAACGTGTGCCATGAGCGTCCTCGGTGGGCCGGGCGCGGTACGCCGGCAGCAGGACGGACTCGAGCCACCGCGTGTTGAGACGGTTGGCGCGGAAATCCGCGTGCGCGGCGATGAATCGAAGCAGCCCGATGTTGGTCGCGATCCCCTCCACCACGAACCGGTCGAGCGCCTCCTGCAAGAGGGCGACAGCTGCCGGGCGGGATGCGGCATGCACGATCAACTTGGCAATCATGCTGTCGTAGTACGGCGGCACCAGCGTGCCGCTCTCCATGGCGCTGTCGACCCGGATGCCCGGGCCGGCCGGCGGCTGCCACGTCCGGATGCGCCCGGGGCACGGAATGAAGTCGCGGTCGGGGTCCTCGGCGAGGATGCGCACCTCGATCGCATGGCCCTGCATCCGGACATCGGCCTGACGCAGCGGCGCGCAACGGCCTGCGGCCAGCGCGAGTTGCGTCTGCACCAGGTCCGCACCGGTGATGGCTTCGGACACGGGATGCTCGACCTGGATCCGCGCATTGACTTCCATGAAGGCGAACGTCTGCCGGTCGACGTCGTAGAGGAACTCGACGGTGCCCGCGTTGCGGTAGTCGATCGACGCCAGCAAGGCGACCGCCGCGCGGTGAAGCTGGGCGCGCACGTCGTCGGGCAGAACCGCAGCGGGCGCCTCTTCGACCATCTTCTGATACCTGCGCTGCACGGAGCAGTCGCGCTCGCCGAAGTGGATGACGGCGCCTGCACCGTCGCCCATCACCTGCACCTCGATGTGGCGTGCATCCTCGACATAGCGCTCGATGAACAACGTGCCGTCACCGAACGCCTCCCTGGCCGTGGTGACGGCTTGCTCGAAGGCCGAGGAGAGCTCCCCTGGACCATGCGCCACGACCATCCCCCGGCCGCCGCCGCCGGCGGAGGCCTTGGTGATGACCGGATAGCCGATCGACTCGGCGATGCGCAAGGCATCCGCGACATCGAGGACGGCCTGGCTGCCGGTGGTCATCGGCACCCCTGCAGCCTCGGCCATGGCGCGGGCCGACAGCTTGTCGCCGACCCGGTGGATCGAGTCGGCAGTCGGACCGACGAACACGATGCCCGCGTCCGCGCACAGCTCGGCGAGCTCGGCGCGCTCGGACAGGAAGCCGTAGCCGGGATGAAGCAGGCTGCAGCCGGTCGACTTGGCGGCATGGACGATCAAGCGCGCGTTGAGGTAGGAGTCGCGCGCCGGCGCCGGCCCGAGGACCACCGACCGCTCGGCGGTGCGGGCGCCGAGGCTGTCGCGGTCCGCGGTCGAGACGCCGAGCACCGCCTGCATTCCGAGCGCCTGGGCGGCGCGCACGGCACGCAGTGCGATCTCTCCCCGGTTGGCGACGAAGACCCGCAGCGCATCAGGACGCGATTCAGGCATCCGGCTCGATCAGGAAGAGAGGCTGACCGAACTCGACCAGGTCACCGTCCTGGGCATAGATCTCGCGCACCGTGCCCGCCACGTCGGCACGCATGGTGGTGAAGAGTTTCATCACTTCGATCAGGCACAGCTCGGAGTGCACCGTGACATGCGCGCCGACGTCGGTGAACGCCGACGCGCCGGGTTTGGCTGCGCGGTAGAAGCTCCCCAGACTGGGCGCCCGCACCTGCACCCAGCCGGGGGGCACCGTCCGGGCGGCGGCCGCCTGCGCGGCGCCTTGTCCGCCCGCCGTCAGGTCGCGTGAAGGAGCTTCAGCGGGCGGCGGCGACGCCGGGCTCTCGACGACCGGCGACGGCCGCCCGGGAGCCGGCGCGTCGGACCGCGACGGCGGCCGAGCCGCACCGTCGGTGCTCAGGAACAACTCGGTGTCGCCGATGCGCAGGTGCATCTCGCGCCACTCGCTGCGCCGGAACTGCTCGACGAGGGCCTCCAGATCCTTGATCGACACGGTGCTCACTGCGTCTCCGTTGCGTGTTGCAGCGCGGCCTGTGCCGCCACCAGCAAGGCAGGCAGCACCGGCCGGGTGACGATGCGATCCACGCCTGCGGCGATCGCGGCCTGCACCGCCGCGTCGTCGAGCGCGAACAAGCGCCCCGCCACGGTCGCGCCGCGGGGCAAGGCGTGGATCCGGCCGATGCAGTCGGCCAGCGGGCCATCGAACACGTCCGACGACACGCCGTCGGCCGAAACCTGCACCGCCGAGTGCTGCGACGCCCATGTCGCGATCTGCCGCAGGTCCGGGTCGTCGTCCTCCTGCGGGTTCACGACCGGCAAGGCGTCCCGGTAGGCGATTCCGGCCGCCCCGTCCACGGTGACGATCTGCCCGGCGAGCGCCTCGATCACGGCTTCGCCACAGCCGACGATGCAAGGTCGGCCCAGCGCCCGACTGACGACCGCCGCGTGACTCGTCGATCCGCCGCGCCCGGTCAGGATCGCCCGGGCGGCGATCATGCCGTGGAGGTCGTTCGGGTTCGTCGACTCGCACGCCAGGACGACGGCGTCGCCCGCCTGTGCTCGACGTTCGGCCTCGTCGGAATCGGTCACGACCCGGCCGACGCCGATGCCGGGAGACGCCGCTTCCCCACGAGCGACGATGGTCGCCTGCGCGGCGGCGCCGTCCGCGAGCCGCGGGTTCAACAACTGTCGTACCTGCAGGCTCGAAAGCCGCGTCAGGGCGTCCCTCACCGAGATGCGGCCCTCGGCCACCATGTCGACGGCGATGCGCGCCGCGGCGCGAGGTGCGCGTTTCGCGACGCGCGTCTGCAGCAGATACAGGTGGCCGCGCTCGACGGTGAATTCGATGTCCTGGACGTCTTGTGCTTCCGCCTCGAGTCGCTGCGCGGCAGCCAGCAAGGCCGCATACGACGCCGGATCGGACTCCCGCAGGGTGTGGATGGGAGCGGGCGTGTGCTGGCCCGACACGACGTCCTCGCCCTGCGCACGGGACAGGAATTCGCCGTACGGCTCGCGCGCTCCGGACAGCGGGTTGCGGCTGAAGAGCACTCCGGTGCCCGAACGCGCGTCGAGGTTGCCGAAGACCATCACCTGCACCACCACCGCGGTGCCCATGTCGTGCCGGATGCCGTGGTGATCGCGGTATCGGCGCGCACGGCGCGAATTCCACGAGCCGAACACGGCGCCGATCGCGTGGTTCAACTGCTCGTCGACGTCGCTCGGAATCTCCGCCTCGGCCGGCTCCGTCTTCATGACGATGCTGCCGTACAGCTCCCGGAAGCGCCGCCGCGTGTCGGCGGCGAAAGCCGGATCGCCGCACTCCGCAGCGAGCAGCGCCTGGGTGTGGTCGTTGATGCCGAGATTGAGCACCGTGTCCATCATGCCCGGCATCGAGACGGGTGCGCCGGAGCGCACGGACACCAGAAGCGGCCGGGGCCCGGCGCCGAATCGACGGCCGCTGCATGCCTGCAACCACTCGATGCCGGCCCGCACCTCGGCCATGAGCGAAGCCGGGACGGCGCCACCGTCCAGGTAGTGACGGCAGGCCTCGGTCGTCACGACGAACGCCGGTGGAACGGGCAGGCCCTGCGCCCGCATGCAGGCGATCGACCACGCCTTGCCACCGATCAGGTCCCTGTCCGGCAAGCTGCTGCCGTCGAGGCGCACAAGCCAACGGCTCGACTCTGCAGCCATCATTCGCTGCGCGTCTGGCCGACGATGCGCAGCAGATCCTCGTGCAGCTCGAACCAGACGGTGTGATAGCTCGCCAGCTTGGCGTCGCTCACCCATTCGATCGCGCCGTCTTCGGCCTTCTCGAGCGCACCGAGCAACTGACGGTCGTGGTGCGCGAGCCGCGGCAGCCCTGCAGAGAGCCGCTGCAGCACGACGGCTGCACGCTCGTGGAAGTCGCCGAGTCGATCGATGATGCGTGCGTCGTGCTGCTTGTCGTGGTGGTCGTTGGCGACGCGCTGACCGCCGACCTCCAGCGTCTGCCAATCCGTGATCAGCGCTTTCAGCTGCCCGTTGATGCGCTCGAAGGCGTCGTAGGCCGCGATGAACGACTCGTCCTCGCGCTGCGGAGCGTATTCCCGCGAATAGTCCGATTCCAAGGCGATCCGCGCCAGCGGTGTCAGCAAATACTTTCCACCGGCCTGAGTGACTCGACCGCCGGCTTGCGCGGTGCCCAGCAGCGCCTCGACGCGCGGCAGCGGCAGTCGCGTCAGCGCGGCCAACTCGGCAGCCGCCGTGTGCTTCTTGATGGCCAGCCCGTGCAGGACCAGGTGCAGCTCATTCATCGGCGGTGCTCCGGTCGGCTGCGATCAAGCGGTCGCGAACTTCGCGGCGAAGGATCTTGTTCGCGCCGCTTTTGGGGAGTTCGGGCCAGACATCGATGATCTTCGGGCGCTTGTAGCCCGCGAGCCGTTCGGCGGCATACGCCGCCAGCGCCGTCGTGTCCAGGCCGGCGCGGGCGGTGACCACCGCCTGGACGCGGTCGCCCCACTTCTCGTCGGGCAAGCCGATCACGGCCGCCTCGATGACGCCCTCGAAGCCCACGAGCACGTCTTCCACCTCGCGCGGATACACGTTGTAGCCGCCCGAGATCAGCATGTCGTTCTTTCGATCGAGGATGTAGAAAAAGCCGTCGTCGTCCATGCGGCCGACGTCGCCGGTGTGCAGCCAGCCATTGCGGAACGCCTTGTCCGTCGCCTCCGGACGGCCCCAGTAGTACGCCATCAACTGCGTGCCGCGGCAGACGATCTCACCGACCTCGCCCGCCGGTAGAGCCACGTCGTCGTCGTCGACGACAGCTGCTTCCACGGTGGTGAAAGGCCGACCGCACGAGCCGATGCGGTCGTGGTCCTCCGGCTGCAGGCAGGTGATGACCATGGGGCTTTCGGCCTGGCCATAGGTCTGCACGAAGACCCGGCCGAAGCGGGCTTCGGCACGCTCGAGGAGCGAGGGCGCGATGGGCGAAGCGCCGTACGCGATGCGGCTGAGCGACAGCTCCGCGGCAGCGAGCTCGGGACGCTCGAGAATCATGGCGAGCATCGTCGGAACGAGAAACGTGCTGGAGGCCTTCTCTCGCGCGGCCAGTGCGATGAAGTCGGCAGGGTCGAACTTCTGCATCACGACCGAGCGGACGCCACGCACGAGCGCCGGCAGGAAAAACGCGCCGGACGCGTGCGCGATCGGTGCCGCATGCAGGAATGTGTCGCCGAACTTCAGGTCGGGCATGAGATCGACCAGGAACGCGGAGAGTTCTGCCGTTTCGCCCCGCATCGTCAGCGTCACGGCCTTGGGCTCACCCGTCGTTCCGCCCGTGTAGCCGAGGCGGTAAGGCGCCTCGAGCGGCCGGTCGACGGCACAGGCCGTGTCCGGCCCGCTCGCGGTCATGTCGGCCAGGTCTGTCGGGCCGATGCGCATGTCGAGGCTGGACGGCGGCACGTCCTCGCCCGCGCCGTGGAACACCGCGCGACACCCGCTGTCGGCGAGCTTGTACGCATGTTCTCGAGCCGTCTCCCGGGTATTGAGCGATACGCGGACCAGACCGGCTTTTGCCAGTGCGTAATACGCCACCAGACAGTCGATGCCGTTCGGCAGCAACACGCCGACCCGGTCACCCGGCACCAGCCCACGCGCGAGCAGGCCGTTGCCGAGCCGGTCGGTCATCGCGTCGAACTCGCGAAAGCTCACCACCCTCCGGCCCTCGACCAGACACGGCGCATCCTTGAAGTGCAAGGCAGCGCGCCGCAGCAGCGATCCGATCTGCATCAGCGCAGCTCCGTCGTCGAGCCACGGCCGACCAGTGTCCGCGAGCTGCGCTGCGACGTTCTGTACAGCTCGTCTGCCAACGGCGTGCCGGCGTTGTATTTGACCCAGGTCTCGCACAGGAACCGGTACTTCGCGTCGCACTCGGCCGGGACATGCTCACGGGCCAGTCGGTTGTACTCGGCGAGCGTGAGTCGCCCGCGACTCGTTTGGTAGCGATCGACCTTGGGGTCGAGCCCGGAGGTGCCCGGATGGATCGGGCCCATGCTCGCAACGTGGTCGTCGCCGGACAACACCGCGAGCGGCAACGGCGTGAACGCCTGCCGCGGGCCATCGTTGTGCCGCATCATCACGAAGGGCGATGTCCGCTGGGTCGGCATCGTCAGCGAGCCGACCAGTTCGCCGAGCGCGGCATTGCCGAACTCGTCGTTCAGCAGCGGCCGGAATCGTGCGGCGCGCTCGTCGATCTGCAGCCAGTCGTCGACCTCGAACACACCCGCGACATGCGCGAGTTCCTTGATGATCGCCGAATAGACCAGCGCGCCGGCGTCGACCAATTGTTCGCGCGACCATGCCGCCATCCGCAGCCAGAGACGGTTGGTCGCCTCCTTCATCACGGCCGACAGTTCGTTGAACGTCCCGGTGAGCTCCTCGGCCGATGCCATGCCCAGGGGCTCGAAGCCGTCCGACAGCGAGTCCGATGTGTAGAGACCGACGCCGACCAGCTTCTCGGCGGTGAATTCGGGCGTCGATTCGAAGCTGCCCCAGTCGTCCACCAGATGGAAGTGGCAATCCTTCACCGACATCACGACCGTGTAGTTGTTGCACGGTACGTGCTCCGCGACGCCGTCCATCCAGGGCAGGGAGTTCTCGCCGAGGTCCATGAAGTCGCGGACCAGCATCTCGTGCTGATCGTCGATGCGATACGGGCCTGAATTGGTCAGACTGATGCGGCTTTCGCAACTGACCAGGAAGCCGTATTGCGACGCTGTCGCCATGAAGCCGTGCGCAGCCTGGTGCAGCGCATCTCCGCTCGTGCAGGCGAACATGTCGGCCTTGAACACCTCGAGCCGCCGGTCGGGAAGGATCTGCGAGCGATGGCCGAAATCGCTGTTCGTCAGGTGGCCGTCGTTGCGGTGCCAGGACAGCTGGAACCGTTTCCAGAAGTCGAGGACATACAAGACATCCTCGACCGCATCCTGCGGGCGGAGCAAGCCCATGTTGAGAAGCCACTCGCGGCCTAGAAGATAGAACGAAGGCAGGCACGAACCCATCATCGAGTTCTGCATCTTGACGCCCATGTTGCGCGCCCGGTCGGCAACCTCTTCGGCTTTCATGCGAGTCTCGACCTTGCGCAGCAGCGACGGCCAACGGTAGAAGGCGTTGAGGTACGACAGCATGATGTAGGCCGACACCGGGAACAGTTTCGAGCCCTGCACCGTGCGGGTGACGCACAGCCAGTAGAACTCGTCGCCTGCCGTCTTCATCAGCTGGTTGGCTTCGAGCAACTGGACGTATGTCGGCAGCGGCGCGCCGCCGCGGGCCTCGCTCATGCGAGCCTCCAGATCCGGGCGTTCATCTCGACACCTTGCTGATAGGACTCCGCCGTGCGCGCGGCCGCGGTCGACTCGAGCTCGACCGTGTCGCCATCCCGGATGCCGCTGATGCGCGCGTTCATCAGGCACGCGATGCCGTACTCCCGCGTCAGGATGCCGAGATGCGAACGTACCGTCCCACCCGCGCAGATCACGCCGGCGAAGCGTTCCAGGATGGGCGCTGTCAGCGTTCCGCCGCTGTCGTCGATGACCGCGATGGTGTTGTCGGGAACGCCGTTCGTCATCCAGTCGATCACACGGTCGAGCGTCCGGATGTGGCGCGCGATCCCGCGAACATTGACCGATCGGCTGACCACGTTGTCGCCGACTCCGCGTTGCTCACGGCCCTGCGGATCGCAAGGCGCGACGACTGCGTCCGGATGCTCGAAGCTGAAGTCGGCGGCAGCGCGACCATCACCGTCGGCGGCGGCGTAGATCTCGGGCCTGTCGCGAAGCGACACCATCGACGACCACTGGAACCGATGGCCGATGTCGAGGATGCGGCGCTCGATCGCCTCGATGTCGGCCGTCGTGACGAGTCGATTCGCGTCGCCGACGACGAAACTGCTCCACTCGCTGGAGGACTCGGCGAATCGCAGGCGCACCAGGTCCCGGACGCTGCTGTGCACGGCGTCGACCAGGACCGAAGCGCCCGAAGCCCGATACCTGTCGACATCGGTCGGCAGAGTCCGCCTCTGCGGCGCCCTGCGTCGTGCGGGCTCGTTCGTCTGCTCGGACGGTGTACTCGGCACGGTCGTCTCCATTGGCCTCTCCGAGCGTTGCGTCCGTGGCGATGCGTCCGGACTCTTTCGCGCAGCTGATCCGACACGATTGGTCGCATCGATCATGCGACAATATTGTCCGGCAATCTGGGAGAGTACATGCGTGGAAACGGACTTGACGGGTTGCGTGTGGATGGTGCATGCAACCTGCGGGATCTGGGCGGGTTGCTCGCTGCCGACGGCCGACGCGTGCGTCGCGGCCGGCTGATCCGCTCCGGCGAACTCAGTGGTCTGACGACGACCGGCGCCACCTGCCTCCTGCAACTCGGACTCTCGGGCATCGTCGACTTCCGCTCGGCGTCCGAACGCAAGGCCGCCCCGACCCGTGCGCTCGAGCTCGGCACCGTCCGGCGCTGGCAGTCCGACGCCGACGAGCGTCTGGGCGAGCCTCTTCCGGCACTGAGACGTTGTCTCGCGTCGCCCGCGCAGAGCCGCCAGGTGGTGATCGACATCTACCGGGACATGGCGTTTCGTCAACACGCCAACTTCCGCCTTCTCTTCGAGGCCGTGCTGACCGGTCAGCCGGTGCTGTTCCACTGCGCTGCCGGCAAGGACCGTACGGGCGTGGGTGCGGCGCTCCTGCTGAGCGTGCTGGGCGTGTCGCGCGACCAGATCCGGCACGACTATCTGCTCAGCAACGCAGCGCAGACCGACATCAGGACTCGATTCCTGCTGTTGCCCGGAGCCGAGATCGCGCTCGAAGCACCCGACGAACATTGGGCGCCCCTCATGACAGCTGATGCAGACTATCTCGACGCGATGTTCGGCGAAGTCGAGCGCCGCCACGGCAATGTCGAACGCTATGCGACAGAAGTTCTCGGGCTGCAGGCTCGACAACTCGAGCATCTGCGCAACGCGTTGCTGGAGACGCCCGGGCACTGATCGACCGACCAGGCCCGCTCGCTTCACGCTTGGCCGTTCGCTGCCGGCGATCGGTCCTTGTGGCCGCTTTAGAATACCGCTCGCCGTTTCCTGGCCGACGCCAAGGTTTCCAAAGAGGTGCCTGCCGACGTCTCGACATTCGTCGAGCGCCCTGCGAACCGGGTCTTTCAATGACGTACGTCCTCGACTCCCACAGCACCGTCCCGACCGGCCAGGGGAAGGCCGATGCCACCTCTCCGATCAGTTCTCCGGACAAGGTCGTCGAGGCGATCAATCGCGGAATTCTGCAGCGCCGCTACCCGCCGGGATATCGGCTCGTCGAGGCAGACCTCGCCCGCAGCCTGAACGTCGGGCGCGGGACAGTCCGGGAAGCGCTGAAGAAGTTGGCGGCGCAAGGCGTGGTTCGCATCAGCCCGAACCGGGGCGCTTCGATCCGGCCATTGAATCGAGACGAAGCCAAGAACCTGATCTCCGTGCTCGAGGTCCTGTGCGGTCTGGCCGCTCGCCTCGCTGCACAACGGATCGATGAGCCGGGGGCACGCAAACGATTCAAGGCCGCCTCCGAACTGCTGACCAACACGCCGCTGTCGCCGACGTCGGAGAGCTTTCTGACGAACCGGTCGGAATACTATGCGGTGCTGTTGGACCTGGCGGGAAATCCGGAGCTCGACCGGCTCATGCCGATTCCGCAAATCCATTTGTTCCGCAGCCAGTTCCAAAGCTATCTGAGCTTGAAGGACCTGCAGGACATGCGCAAGGAGTACGTCGAAATCAGCGCTGCGGTACTGCAGGCGAAAGCAACCGTCGCAGAGGCCCGGATGAAGCGCCACATCCACCAGACGCTCGACCGCCTCGCGTCGATCGGCGAGGAAGCGTTCGATCAGCCGGCTTGAGGCGACCGCCCGGCACCCGGACTCACCGTCGATGGCGTGTCAGACGACGGCGCCTCGGTCGGCGACTCGAGCCGTTGGATCGACGAGCAGCTTGATTTGGTGCGACGGCGTTCGCAAGGCCTCGAATTGCGCAGGTAGCTCGTCGAGGCCGAAGACGTCGGTGATCATCGGCTCGGAATCGATCGTGCCCGCATCGAGCAGATTCAGGACCAGGCGCCACTCGGACTTGACATAGCCGAGGACGAATTGCACGTTGACTTCTTTGAAGATGCCGGACATCGGCAGCATCGTGTCCTCGACCATGCACACGCCGACGACGACGATGCGCCCCCGCGGCGCAGACAGATCGATGCACCGCTGGAGGAGACCGGGCGCGCCGACGCATTCGAAGATGATGTCGGGTGGCCCGCCGGCGATTTTCGCGTACGCCGACACGATGTCGTCTCGGGACGGATCGATCGTCCCGGTGGCGCCGAACGCCAGCGCCGTGTGGCGCCGGGTCTCGGACAGCTCGCTCATGACGACGTGATAGGCGCCGGCGAGCTTGGCGAACTTGACCACGGCCAGACCGATGGGTCCGGCGCCGATCACGAGCACACGGTCGCCGAGCCTGACGCGCCCTTTCTCGACCGCGTGCAGACCGACCGCCAACGGCTCGACCGTCGCGCCATGACGCGAGCTGACGCCGCGCGGCAAGCGCAGCGCCTGTGCAGCGGACACGTGCACGTACTCGGCGAAGCCGCCCGGTACGTCGGTCGAGTAACCGGTGATCCTGTTGTTCGGACACAGGATCCCCAGGTCGTCCTTGCAATCGCTCGAACCGCCCGCTTTGCAGTCGCTGCACACGTTGTTCGGGATCGCCGTGACCAGTTCCCCGACCTTCCATCCGGCGGCACGCGATTCGACGATTTCGCCGGCGAACTCGTGCCCCAATATCGTTCCCGGCGGCGCGACGAACGCCCCGTGTTGCGTGGCGTGGAGGTCAGAGCCGCAGATGCCGCAGCAATGGACCTTGACGATGAGTCCGCCGGGCTCGGGACTGGGGTCGGCAACCGTCGTGACCTCAAGTCGTTGGCCGATCCCCTTGAACATGGCTGCTCGCATCGTCGTTCACCTTGCAGTCGGGATGGAATGCCGAATCGAACAGCGCTCGACCCGCCGTTCGGGCGAAAGCGACGAACGCCTACTGCCGCGCCGTGGTGCCGCCGTCGATCGTCAACACGGTTCCATTGCAATACGACGACTCGTCGCTTGCGAGGTACAGGCAGCCATACGCCATCTCCAGCGCCGTCCCTGGCCGCTTCATGGGTGTGATGCGTTCGGCCACGGCCTCGTCGTCGAACAGGTTCAACACGGACGCGACCATCGGCGTGGCGATGAAGCCCGGCGCCAGACAATTCGCTCGAACGCCTTGCGCCGCGTAGGCGACGCAGAGTGAACGGGTCAGATTGATCATCCCGCCCTTGGCTGCCGTGTAGGTGTGGGCGCTGCCGAGCCCCTGCAGTCCGGAGATGCTGGCGACGTTGACGATCGTGCCTCCGCCTCGCTTCAGGAGTTCGGGGATGACATGGCGGCACATGTAGAAGCAGGAATCCAGATTCAGCGCGATGACCTCGCGCCATGCCTGCGGCGTCGTGTTGAGCACGTCGCCCATCGTTCCTGGGCTCTTCTCCGCCCAGCTGTAGCCGACGCCTGCCGCATGGACCAGGCTGTCGATGCGTCCGTAGCGCGCCAGCGTCGCCTCGACGACGCGTTCGCACGAGCCGTCCTCCGACAAGTCGGCCGCAAGCACGGAGCCCTCGCCGCCCGCGTCCCGCGTCTGCTCGAGCGTTCGCTCAAGATTGGACAACGTGCGCGAGACTCCCAGCACCTTGGCGCCCTCTCTCGCGAACAACACCATCGCCGCCTGGCCGACACCCGAACCCGCACCGGTCACGATGACGACCTTGTCGCTCATTCTGCTCATGCCGGGCCTCCCGGATGCGTTGGCTGCAAGTCGCTTCGACGCCGCGAGAGCGGTCCGAGCGTCGGTTCGACGGCTGGTCGGGAACTGCGGGCGACAGCAGATCGTCCGAGCGGATTGTCTTACACTGACCTCGAAGCATGTCGTGCAGAGCGCCGGGACGCGCTAGAGCAAACCCTTGGGTATGGGAGCAGACAGCACCGTGAGACTCGCCCAGTCGATGCGGCGGTCGGCCCGAATGTCGTGCCGGGAACTCGCCGAAGTGCTGACCGAACTCGTCCCTGACGACCGCCCGGTGGCGAGCTCGCCCGCAGCCGACGGATCGAAGCGATCGTCGAGAGAGCCGCCACCGTCCTTCGCAGGGACATATCGATACCGACCAGGAGACACGAATGTCGTTTGAACCGAGTACCAAGGTGAAGGCGCTGCAACAGCGCCTGGCCGACTTCATGGCCGAACACATCTACCCCAACGAGGCGCGACACGTCCATGAGGCCGAGACGGAGGGCCCTTGGAAGGTGTACCCGGTCATCGAGGAGCTGAAGCCGAAAGCCCGCGCTGCGGGGCTCTGGAACCTGTTCCTGCCCGAGTCGCGACACGGTGCCGGACTGACCAATCTCGAGTACGCACCGCTTTGCGAAATCATGGGCCGCTCGTTCCTTGCGCCCGAGGTGTTCAACTGTTCGGCGCCCGACACCGGCAACATGGAAGTGCTGGCGCGTTACGGCACCGTCGAGCAGCAGCAGCGTTGGCTCGAGCCACTGCTGGCAGGCGAGATTCG